>JBNLAV010000214.1:0-5762 GCA_050302315.1 Desulfobacteraceae bacterium | reverse complement strand
TTCCAGCGGTACACGCCGGCCATGGTCACCAAAAAGCTCTCCACCTACTCCATGCGCGACAACATGTACCGGTTCCGTCTGGCCAGCATCAATCCCATGAACCCGCAAAACAGCCCGGACCCTTTCGAAAAGATGGCATTGTACAGTTTCATCCACAACGGCTCCAAAGAGGTCTACTACTTTGACGAGACAAACAAAGAGAATGGATTTCGCTACTCGGTGCCCCTCTACGTGGACGACGCCTGCATGCGCTGCCATAAGAATTTCACCGAGGGGACCATCGGCGGGTGTTTGAGCATCTCCTTTCCGGTAGAGGGGTTCCATGAGACATTGCGCAAAAACCACCTCAAGCTGGCCTTTGCCGGCGTCGGACTTATTGCGCTGACCATCTGGACCCTTTTTTTCACCCTGCGCCAGGTGGTGGTCAAACCCCTGAACGATCTGGAATATGTCACTTCGGAAATCAGCAACGGCAATCTTAACGCCAAGGTTAATCTGGAAACCGGCGATGAATTCGAACAGCTGGGGCAAGCTTTCAACACCATGGGGTCCAAACTTGCCGACCACCGGGAGATCATGGAGGAAAAAATTGAACAGGCCACCCGCGAGCTCTCAGAGGCCAACCGCGAACTGCAGCAGCTCGACGAACTGAAGACCGACTTCATCGCGGACATGTCCCATGAATTACGGTCGCCGGTCACTGCCATCAAAGGGGGGCTCGATTATCTCAAGCGCACCATCCACGACGAAGAGAACAAAACCTACCTGGCCCTGATCGACAACAACCTGCTGCGCCTCACCCATCTGGTATCGGATATGCTGGACCTGACGCGCATCGAAGCCGGCAAGGTTGAATGGAATTTTGAAGAGAACGATCTGGCGGTGCTCATTCGGGAGGTCATCGAAATTCTCAGCCTTAAAGCCAAGGAAAAATCGATCCGCTTGAACTATGAAACCAAGACGCCCATATGGGTGGAAATGGACCTGGAGCGCATCGAGCAGGTACTGGTCAACCTGATCGAAAATGCCGTCAAATTTTCCCATCCCGACAGCGGCATCGACATCGACACCTGGCTCGATGGAGACTGCGTGAGCGTTTCGGTGACCGACATCGGCATCGGCATCGCGGAATCGGACCTGGAAATCATCTTCAAGAAGTTTCACTCCCTTCCATCGGGCGGGGGCCACGGCCACACCAAGGGCACCGGACTGGGACTGACCATTTCCCGTAAAATCGTGGAGGCGCACGGCGGTAAAATCTGGGCCGAGAGTGAAGCCGGCCGCGGCAGCGTGTTGACCTTCACCCTGCCCCTGCGGCGATCTGTCGTCCGGAGTGGATGAGTACGTCCTCCATCACGGCGGAACGGTAACAATTTTAACACCACCTTTACACCTGGATGTGCTAAAGAGGATTGAACGGCAGTGAAACGGAGCTGTTCCCCTTTTTCCGACCCAACGGTTCGCAGGGGTTTTTTTTACGGCGTCGTTATGTTAAAGTTAACATAAAAGATAAGATCACAGGAAACACCGGCATGCTGGATTTTGAAACCCTTCTCAATGGTTCCGCACAAACCCACGGCCACATGTGCCCCGGTCAGGTGGTGGGGGTGCGCATGGCCATGCTGGGATGCCACCTCATCGAACTGGACAATCCCAGCCAGATCCCCCAGATAAAAAAAATCATCGTCTATGTGGAGATCGACCGATGCGCCGCCGATGCCATTGCATATGTGACCGGCGTCAAACTGGGCCGCCGCTCCCTCAAGTTCGTGGACAACGGCATCATGGCCGCCACTTTCGTGAACCTGGAGAGCGGCAGGGCTTTTCGCATTCTGTCCACCGAAGCATCCAGGGACCTGGCGGCCCGATATGCCCCGGAAGTAACCGACAAGCGCCTGCAGCAGTTGGAGGCTTATAAAGTGATGCCCGATGATTTGCTGTTCAGCGTGACGCCGGTGGTTGTAGAGGTGCCGGCACACGACATGCCGGGACCGTCCCGGTTCAAGACGCAATGCGAAAAGTGCGGCCAGGTGGTCCGGGACAAGAAAGAGGTGCTGCGCAACGGCCTCGTGCTCTGCCGTCCGTGCGCCTACGGCACCTACTATCGCCCGGTGGAGGCGGACGCCGCCCCGGAGATCGAAACCATGATGGATAGTTGACCTGCGTATGGGTCTTTTCACTCCTTTCGCGTGAAGGCGATCCAATGACAGGACGCGGGTTCCCCAGAACAAGCACCATAGAGAGATGACCATGTGCAATTCCAGCCATAGCCACTACGACAAACACGACCACCTATTGACCAAGATCCGCGTTGAGGATTCCGTGGGGACCCGCCTGGCCCACGACATCACCGAAATCCGTCCGGACGAATTCAAAGGCCCTGCCTTCCGAAAAGGCCACATTGTGCGTCACCAGGATGTCTGCCGCCTGATGCGCCTGGGCAAACGGCACCTCTACGTGCTCGACCTCGATAAGAACCAGGTCCATGAAGATGATGCGGTATTCGAACTGGCCAATGCCCTGGCCGGCCCCGGGGTGACCTTCGCCGGACAACCCAAAGAGGGAAAACTGCAGCTCAAGGCGGCTTACAACGGCCTGCTCAAGGTCAACGTCGACGTCTTGGTGGATTTCAACCTCATCCCGGATGTCATGTGCGCCAGTCTGCACAACAATGTTCCCGTCCACAAGGGCGATGATGTGGCCGGCACCCGCGCCATCCCCCTGGTGATCGACCGCAATGTGTTGGATCAGGCGGTCTCCATGGCCAAGCTGGGCCACCCGGTTTTGAGTGTCAAAGCCTATACGCGCCTACGGGCGCGACTGATCATCACCGGCAGTGAAGTCTATGAAGGGCTGATCGAAGACAGGTTTGAAGCCATCGTACGCGACAAACTTGAATCCTTTGGTGCCGATTTGCTGGAGACGGTCATCCTGCCCGACGATCTGGAAATGATTGCCGAGCATGCCGGACGCTTTCTGTCGTCCGATACGGACATCATCATCACCACCGGCGGCATGTCCGTCGACCCCGATGACGTGACCCGTCTGGGAATCCGCAAAGCCGGTGTGGACACGCTCCATTACGGCGCCGCGGCGCTTCCCGGGGCCATGGGCATGCTGGCCTACAAAGCAGATATTCCCATCGTGGGCATTCCGGCGTGCGGCCTCTACCACAAGGCCACCGTTTTTGATCTGCTGCTTCCGCGGCTGCTGGCCGGAGAAAACCCCGACAACCGCGATCTGGCACGCCTGGCCGTCGGCGGTATGTGTTTGAATTGCAAGGTTTGCCGGTATCCGGACTGCAGCTTTGGAAAGTGAGCATGAATACGATCAACCATCGCCTGTTTGACGCCATGGTCCCAAAGGCCGGGGCGACGGATATTGACCACATCTGCCTCGGACTGGGATACACCGCCGTGACCACCGATGCGGGGCACCTTGGTCTGGCTTATACCTATTTTGATCGCAAAACCGGCTGCACGTTGGTGCGGGACTACCAAAACTTCGAAGGCCGGCCGGCTGCGGAGCTGCTCTCCCTGATCACCAGCGAGATGCCGCTGGATCGGAGCATGGCGCTGGCTTTGATCAACGCCCTGGCCCAACCCGATCTGATGCAACTGCCGTCCGACCGCGGCAATGGCCTGCTCTTCGACTGCCTGAAAATCGGCCCATCCGCCAAAGTGGCCATGGTGGGATTTTTCAAGCCACTGATGGCGCAGCTGGAGTCCATTGGAGCCGAAGTGGAAGTGATCGACGCCTTCCGCTCCATGGGGGATAAAGAGGCGTTTTACAAGAAACTCGCCAATTGGGCAGATGCCGCCTTGATCACATCGACAACCCTGCTCAACAACTCATTTGAAGAGATCATGGCGCAGATGGCCGGAGAGGTCCGCGCCGCACTGGTCGGCCCCAGCACCCCCATGGTAGCCGGCGCTTTTGCAGCTTGGCCGGCGATCAAGGCCCTGGCCGGCACCGTGCCGCTGGAGAATGGCCCCATCCTGCGATCGGTGCGCCACGGCCTGGGCACGCCCTATTTGCATAAATACAGTAAAAAAGCGATAATGATCCTGGAAAGCGGGGATGCGGCCTGACAGGCTTTGCCGTGAACCGCGAACAGGCACCATCAGCCAAGATAGGATGTTTTTCACATGACAGTACCAAAAATTGTGGCGGTTTCCATCAGCCAGAAAAAAGGGCAGAAGAAAACCAACATGGAAGCGGTTCGTTTGGTCCGCAACCACGGCATCGACCAGGATGCCCATGCCGGAGACTGGCACCGTCAGGTGAGCCTGCTCGACATGCAAAGTATTTCCAAGATCCTCGACAAGGGCATCGACGTTCATCCAGGCAATTTCGCGGAGAATATCACCACCCAGGGTATCCGGCTCTGGGAGCTGCCCATCGGCACCAGGATCCAGCTGGGCAAAGAGGCCCTGGTCGAGGTCACCCAGATCGGAAAGGAGTGCCATGACCGTTGCGCCATATTCCATCAGGTCGGCGATTGCGTCATGCCCCGGGAAGGCATATTCGCCAAAGTGCTGGAGGAAGGCACCATCCGGCCGGGAGATGCCGTCATGGTATTAAGCCCCAATTTTGATTAAAAAAGACGGCAAAAATTGCAAGAAGTATTATGAGCACTGAAGTGGCGGTACCCTATGGCCCAATAAGAGGAACACGCCAATGGTGAACTGGCGGATTGGGTATAGTCAAGGCCATCTTTATTGGTGCAACATCGGGGTAAACTGACCGGCTGGAAAAGAGACGATATGGCTAAAATTATTGACAACCATAACCGCACCATCGATTACCTGCGCATTTCGATCACCGACCATTGCAACCTGAAATGCCAGTACTGCGTTCCCTTTGACGGCCGCCCCAAGCTTCCTATTACGGACATTCTCTCCTACGAAGAGATCTTCACCATCGCCAAAGCCGCGGTGGCCAATGGTGTCACTAAAATACGCATTACGGGAGGAGAGCCGCTCCTGCGGAAGAAAATGACCGAGCTCTGCCGCATGTTGAGCGCCCTGCCGGAGATCGCCGATCTTTCGGTGACCACCAACGGGGTGCTGTTGGATGTCATGGCCGAGAAGCTGAAGGCGGCAGGGGTGAACCGGGTCAACGTCAGCCTGGATACCCTGGATCCCCGGCGGTATCTGGACATCACCGGCAAAGATGAACTGGCGCGCGTGTTGAAGGGCATTGAAAAAGCGGCCGAAGTCGGCCTTACCCCGGTCAAGATCAACATGGTGCCCATGCGGGGCGTCAACGACGACGAGATCACCACCATGGCACGCTGGACGCTGAAGTACGACTACGATATCCGTTTCATCGAGTTGATGCCCACCAGCGGATGGGCGCGTTCGAAGCATGACAGGCTTTTTATCTCCATCGACGACGTCCAAAAAGCCGTTGAGGAAATCGGACCGCTGAAAGCGGTGCCGCAGATCAAGACCCGAGGTCCTGCGACGTACATGCGGCTGCCCGGCGGCAAGGGCCGTATCGGTTTCATCGCCGCGCTGAGCCATCATTTTTGCAGCACCTGCAACCGCTTGCGCTTAACGGCTGACGGCAAGCTGCGCTCCTGCCTCTTTGCCGAAGAAGAGGTGGATATCAAAGCGCCGCTGCGCGGCGGCGCCCCCTTCGAGCAGCTTCAGAAAATCCTCCTGTCCACAGCCGCTGCCAAACCCAAAGGGCACGCCCTGAACGACCCGGCCAACCGGTGTGTCAACGGACGTGTGATGCGTGCCATAGGCGGATGA
>JBNLAV010000213.1:0-3080 GCA_050302315.1 Desulfobacteraceae bacterium | reverse complement strand
TGCTGTGTGGCCGAATGCCCCGGCAAGGCCATCACCTTGAAGCACTTTACCGATCAGCAGCTCATCGCCAAGACGGTGGCGCTGTTTACCGAATGTAAAACGGCTTAAACGCATTGAGATAAGGAAAGGAAGATTGCCATGAGTGCTAGCTTCGAACCCCAAATCGTCGCCTTCTGCTGCAAGTACTGTGCGTACGCCGCCGGCGACCTGGCCGGGTCCATGCGACTCAACTACCCGTCCAATGTCAAGGTGGTGCAGGTGCCCTGCACCGGCCGGGTGGATATCCTGCACCTGCTGCGCGCCATTGAGGAGGGCGCCGACGCCGTGTATGTGGCCGGCTGACTGGAGGGTGAATGTCATTTCCTGGAAGGAAATCTCAAAACCCGCCGCAAAGTCGAGTACGTGAAACGAACCTTAACCGAGATTCACATGGAGCCGGAGCGGATTGAAATGTACAACCTCTCCTCGGCCCAGGGCCCGCGATTTGCAGAAATCGCCACCGAAATGACCGAAAAGGCCAAGGAACTGGGACCGAGTCCGCTCAATCCATGTGTCTAACAAACCATATTTACGAGGTGAATCATGATAATCGCTGACCGAAAACCCCTGGAAGAAATTCAGGAGATGATCAAGGATTTCGACAACATCATGCTGGTCGGCTGCAAGGGATGCGTCACCGTCTGCAACGTGGGCGGTTTGAAGGAGGTGGAGATTCTGGCCTCCACCCTGCGCATCGCCCGCAAGAAAGACGGGCGCCCCCTGCAGATCGAAGAGCGCATGCTCGAACGCCAGTGCGATCCCGAGTACGTGGAACAGATCCGCGACAGCTACGACCAGTACGATGCCGTGCTGAGCATGGCGTGCGGCGTGGGCCCCCAGTTTCTCTCCGAGGCCTATCCGAGCCAGCGCTTTTTCCCCACCGTGAACACCAAGTTCATGGGCGGGGCCGTGACCCACGGCATCTGGGAAGAACGCTGTGCCGGCTGCGGCACCTGCGTGATCCACTACTACGACGGCCTGTGCCCGGTGGCCCGCTGCTCCAAGAGCATCCTGCACGGCCCATGCGGCGGCAGCGCCGGCGGCAAGTGCGAGGTCTCCAAGGAGATCGAATGCATCTGGGACACCATCGTCAAAAAGAAGATGGAACAGGGACGGCTGGAAGACCTGCGCATTTGCAGGGCAAACAAGGATTGGCGCACCGCCCGTGACGGCGGCCCCCGCAAGAGCATAAGGGAGGAGTTGGTACAATGAGCGACAACGGCTACGTATCAGGCAGTAACTTGGAAAAGGTGCTCAAGGCCGGCCATTTTGCTTTCACCGGCGAGTGTGGTCCCCCGAAAGGCGCCAATGTCGAACATTTGAAAGAAAAAATGGAACCCCTCAAAGGCATGGTGGACGCGGTCAACGTAACGGACAACCAGACCGCCGTTGTCCGTATGTCCAGCAAGGCGGCCAGCGCCCTGATGGTCCGGGAAGGGCTGGAGCCCAATTTTCAGATGGTCTGCCGCGACCGCAACCGCATCGCCATGCAGAGCGACATCCTGGGCGCCTATGCTTTGGGCATCCGCAACATGCTCTGCCTGTCGGGCGACCACCAGAATTTCGGCAACCACCCCCAGTCCAAGAACGTCTACGACATCGACTCCATGCAGCTCATCTCCCTGGTGAAGAAGATGCGCGACGAGGGGAAATTCGACAACGACGAGGAGATCGACGTGCCGCCCAAAATCTTTATCGGCGCGGCCGCCAACCCCTTTGCCGACCCCGTCGAATACCGCATCTACCGGCTGGCCAACAAGATCGACGCCGGCGCCGATTTCATCCAGACCCAGTGCATCTACAACATGCCGCGCTTCCGCGAGTTCATGAAAAAAGCCGTGGACATGGGCCTGACCGAAAAATGCTATATCCTGGCCGGGGTGACGCCGTTCAAGAGCGCACGCATGGCCAAATACATGGCCAAGTTCGTACCCGGCATGGATGTGCCCGAAGATCTGATCAAACGCATCGAAGACGCCGGCAAGGGCAAAATGGCGGCGGAGGGCATCAAGTTCGCCTGCGAGCAGATCGAAGAGTTCAAACAGATGGAAGGCGTTGCCGGCGTGCATTTGATGGCCATCGAGTGGGAGCACAAAGTACCCGAGATCGCCGAGCAGGCCGGTGTCTTGCCCCGCCCGGTGGTCGAATGACATCCGGGTAGCCATACCATTTGACGAAGGAAGTTTTGGCGGCGACGGCGCCGGGGGTTATGCCGCCGGCCCGGCCGTCAACAGGCCGCAGAACCTGTTAAGATAAGGAGACAGTATATGACCGAGAAAAAGAGAATTTTGGTAGTGGATGACGAGCCGGATTTCTGTTCCATTGTTCAAGGCAACCTCGAAAAAGAGGGCTTTATCGTGGAAGTGGCCTATGACGGCGACGAAGGCCTGGCCAAAGTGAAATCCAATCCGCCGGATGCCATTGTCCTGGACGTCATGATGCCGGAAAAAGATGGTTACGCCGTCTGCAAAGAGATCAAGGAAGATGCAAAGCTTGCGGACATCCCCATCGTGATGCTGACCGCAGTGGCGTCCCATGTGACCTCTACCCGCTATTCCCACTATGACGGTATGAGTATGGAAGCGGATGATTATCTTCCCAAGCCCGCGTCGGCTGAAGATATCACCCAGAGCCTGAAAGGTCTGTTGGGCTTGTAGGTCGGGTTTCCGGACCCTGCGCACAGGGCATGGGAAAGCGTATCGAGCAGGCTAGCCCCGCTTTCCCGGCCGATGTGTGACACAGCGAAAACCAATCGTCCGTGACAAGGCCCCTGCCCAGGTGCATGCCCTCTGCCGGCGTGCAGGCGGCTGGCCATCAGCGCCGCATGCGGCCGTGTTGCACCCCATGACCCCAAAAAGGATTCATTCGCACCGATACCGCTGACAGCAATGCAAAATATCTCATTCGTCCACAGCGCTCAGTTTGGATTTCAAACGCCGGTTTACGGCATCATCAGCGACGAACGGGCCCACCGTCTCCGGTCGCCGAGGATGTACAACCGCGTAATGGGCGAAATGGGGCTGAAAGGGGCTTATGTCCCC
>JBNLAV010000212.1:0-41779 GCA_050302315.1 Desulfobacteraceae bacterium | reverse complement strand
ATCTCTTTTTCTTCGTTTTTATCCGGATAGCCGATGAGGAGCTTCAGCATGAACCGGTCTACTTGCGCCTCCGGCAGCGGATAGGTGCCCTCCTGCTCGATGGGATTCTGGGTGGCCAGTACCAGAAAGGGATCGTCGAGGGTGAAAGTGGTTTCGCCGATGGTCACCTGGCGTTCCTGCATTGCCTCCAAAAGGGCCGACTGGACCTTGGACGGCGCGCGGTTGATTTCGTCAGCCAGGATGATGTTGTTGAAAACGGGCCCCTTCTTGATCACGAAGTCGCCGGTCTTCGGCCGATAAACCTCGGTCCCGATCAGATCCGCCGGCAGCAGATCCGGGGTGAACTGGATGCGCTTGAAATCGGCCCGGACCGCATCGGCCAGGGCCTTGACCGCGCTGGTTTTGGCCAGGCCGGGCACCCCTTCGATCAGGATGTGGCCTTTGGTGAACAGCCCCATGAGCAATCCGTCGATCAGTTCCTGCTGACCGATCAACACCTTTGCGATTTCATTGCGCATGCGGTTGACCAGAAGATGTTGTTGCTCGATTTGACGCGTCAGCTCTTCCACGTTTGAACTCCCTCTGCCTGGATGTCGACGGTTGTTTTGACGATTAGGTCTTTCTCGATTGGCGGCGCACTTCGATCCGTTCACCGCGGCTAAAATAAAAGCAGCCCCCGCCCTTGTCAAGCTTGTTGCCGGCTGTCTTTTTTTCTGCTTGCACAATCGGTCCAGTGCCAGTATGGATCATCCCAGCACAAGCGCTCCCCCAATATGGCCGTTGGACCCCATACGGGTGTTTTTCTTCAATACCATATGATTACAGGTACCTGTGTTGATCTCAGACTATCCTTTCATGATCCGGAAACAAGGTCCGGGGCTTCAAACCTCCGCCCTGGTGGACTTGATTGCCCGCACCCAGGAACACAATGGCGCCATCCCGTGGTCCGCAGGAGGCAAAACCGATCCATGGGACCACGTGGAGTCCGCTATGGGACTTTCCATCGGCGGACGGTTTGATCTTTCCCGCAAGGCATACGAATGGCTCAAACGGGAACAGCTCGAAGACGGCAGCTGGTTCGCCGCCTATCAGGGCGGCCGCGTGACCGACAGGACCCGCGAGACCAACCATGCCGCCTATATTGCCGCCGGGCTCTATCATTACCACTTAATGACCGGCGACCTGGATTTCGTGCGTAACCTTTGGCCCACGGTGGAAAAAGCCATTGATTTTGCCATCCGGCAACAGGCCCCGGGCGGTGAAATCCATTGGGCCCTGAATCCCAAAGGGCAGGCCGACCCCATGGCGCTGCTCACCGGCTGCAGCTCCATCGCCTTCAGCCTCAAGTGCGCCCTTGCGCTCTCACGGATGATGGCAAAGGACCGTCCGCGATGGCGGCAGGCGCTGGTGCGGCTTGAGGATGCGATCCGGAACAAACCCCATCGCTTTAACATGACCAAATCCCGGTTTTCCATGGACTGGTTCTATCCGATCTTGTGCGGTACGGTTACCGGTGAAGACGCCCAGGCGCGGGTGGAAAACCATTGGAAGAAGTTTGTGATCCAGAACGTCGGCGTGCGATGCGTCTCCGACCAGCCCTGGGTGACCATCGCAGAGTCCAGCGAGTTTGTGCTCACGCTGGTGGCCATGGGCAACCACCTGCTGGCCCGTATCATTTTCAACTGGATCAGCGACAATACTTTTGATGACAGCACCTTCTGGTGCGGCTTTACCTTTCCCGACATGGTGATCTGGCCCGAAGAGAAGATCACCTGGACCAATGCCGTGGTCCTGATGGCGGCCGACGCGCTTTACAGCCTGACGCCGGCCTCGAGATTGTTCAGGCACGAGTATTGGAAGAAGATGCGGCATATCGTTTGATGCAGCAAAGGGAAAAACATCCTTGTCGGTTTTTGACGCGGTGCAAGTATAAAGTTTAAAATTTAAAACTTTAACCTTTAAACTATTTTCTATATGCGCAAAGACCACCGCCCATACGTGATCAAAAAGGCCTACCTGAAGTTTCAGAAGTTCTACACCAGCCATTTTCTTCGCCCCCAATTCGACAGCCTCGGGCGCGGATACGCCTTCATGCGGCCATGGCATGTGGAACTTTTCGGCGGTCCCATCACCATCGGAGACTTCGCTACGGTGATCGCCACCTCGGACAAGAAGGTGCGCTTGTCGGTATGGCCCGAGGACCATGGCCGCGGCCGTATCGTAATCGGCGACTACAACCTGATCAGTCCCGGCGTGCGCATCAGTTCGGCGGTAGAGATCGCCATCGAAGACAACTGCATGCTGGCAAACGGCGTCTATATAACCGATGCCGACTGGCATGGGATCTATGACCGCATCTCATTCGGCCGTGCGGAACCGGTCCATCTGAAGAAGAATGTGTGGGTGGGCGATGGCGCCATTGTCTGCAAAGGGGTCACCATCGGCGAGAACAGCATCATCGGGGCAGGCGCCATCGTGGTCGACGATGTTCCGGACAATTGCATCGCCGCCGGAAATCCGGCCGTGGTGGTCAAACAGCTCGATCCCAACGAATCCTTTACCACCCGGGCTCACTGGTACAAAGACCCCTCCCGGCTGGCCCGCCAGTTCATCCAGTGGGAACAGGCGGTTTTAAAAGGCAATACCGTCTTCGGCTGGCTGCGGCACATGCTGTTCCCCTCCCAGGGGGATTGAAATATCGAATATCGAACAAGGAATGTCGAATGTCGAAGTGTCGAGTCGCTACGCTTCGACATTCTGCGGTTCACTGAATCGATATTCTGCGGTTCGCTTTTCGGGATTCTACAGTTTGATCGATTTCAAAACTCTGGACGGACGAGGGGTTTTTTAATATGATGGACGCCAATCCATGCAGACAGGGGGTCCGAGGCCGGGACGGCCGGAAAGGCCTCCGGCACCATTGTCCATGTCCGTTGTTAAAAGATCGATAAGAAAGGGACGTTTATCATGTGGATTCGTATCGCAAAAGTCTATGCCGTTATCCTGGTCGCGATGCTGGTATTGATTGGCTGCTCCCAGCAGACCGTCAATGTCAAGCCCATCCCAAAGACAGAGCACCCGGCCGCTTTATTGGATCAGCTGGCACAGGGGTTGGCGGCCGCTAAAAAGGAGCGGGTGAACCTGTTCTCCCCCTCCTGGTTCGATCTGGCCCGGACATCTTACGCTAAAGCCAAGGCCGGTCTGAACAAAGGCGCTGAGCTTTCGGGCATCTTGTCCAACATTGCCAAGGGGCAGGCCCAATTGGCCCAGGCGACCAGCACCGCCAATCGAACCCAAAAACACCTGTCGGATGTCATCAAGAGCCGGGACGCCGCATATGCCGCCGGCGCCGATCGATACAAAAAGCCGTTCGCCAAACTGGAAAACGACTTCATCAAACTGACCCGGGCGGTTGAAGACGACGACCTGGGGTATGTGCGCGACAAAAAGAAAGCCGTCAACGCCCACTACCGCGATCTGGAGCTTCGGGCCATCAAAGACGACAACCTGGCCGAGGTTCGGCAGCTGATGCAGACCGCCGAGTCCAAGGATATGGATGAAACGGCCCCTAAAAGCTTCCTCGTCGCCAAGAGCAAGCTGATGGATGCCGATATGGCGATCACCAAAGACCGATATGACAAGGCGGCCATTGAAAAAGCGGTTGGCGACGCCAGGTTCTATGCCCAGCGGGTGCACCAGATGACGAGGGTCTGTGAAAAGCTGGAGGAGATGGAACCCGAAGCCATCGCCCTGTGGATGGAAGGTTATCTGGCCCAGACCAATACCCATCTCAAGGAGAACGATCGCCGCAACCTGTCGTTTGAAGAACAACAGGCCGGCATTTTAAATGCCGTCTCCAACCTGCGGAACAACCAGTCGTCCAACTCGAGCCTCGTACAGTCAAAAGAGATAGTGATCGAAAAGCTCAGGCAGCGGATCGCGGAACTGGAGGGTCGCACTTATCAGGAGCGCGCCGACAAGGAGCGCCTGGCGGCCGAAAAGCGGTTCAACGAGCTCTACAACAAAGTGCAAAGGTACTTCAGGGCCGACCAGGCCGAGGTCTACAAGAAAGCCCAGCATCTGGTCATCCGGCTCAAAGCGATGCAGTTCCCCGTGGGACAGGCCGTGGTGGTATCGAGCAACTATCCCCTGCTGAACACCGTTCAAAAGGCCATTCGGACATTTGAAAATCCCGATGTCATTATCGAAGGCCACACCGACAGCACCGGATCGGAGGCGCTTAACCAGAAATTGTCCCGCAGCCGGGCCGAGTCGGTGCAACAGTATC
Source organism: Desulfobacteraceae bacterium (assembly GCA_050302315.1). Taxonomy (GTDB): domain Bacteria; phylum Desulfobacterota; class Desulfobacteria; order Desulfobacterales; family Desulfosarcinaceae; genus JARRKU01. The sequence continues at coordinate 37,491 of JBNLAV010000212.1, read as the reverse complement.
TGATTCACAACGGCGTGCTGTCGGCCGACAAGATCGCCGCAAAAGGCTTCGGCTCTTCCCGGCCCCTGGCTTCAAACGCCACCGCCAATGGCCGCGCCATCAACCGTCGCATCGATGTGATCATCAAACCGGTGGTGAAATAGAGGTTATATGGTTGTGCGCGATCGGGGAGTGCTTCTCGATCGCCCCACGCCATTATCCAATGCTAACCCGGTGTTTGGTTTTCTTGACCCGGATGTTCCTGTGACACAGCCATATAGAAGCGGAACACCACCACGTCAAGAAACAGCATGAGAAACCCAATGAAGGTGGCCGCCGCTATATGGAGCAAGGGCCCGGCCTCCAGGCTGCTGATGATATTAGATAATATGAATCCCGATAATAGCAGGGGGCCGGCAAACAAGATCAGAAGAATGAAGATTGGCAAAACATGGGGTCGGGTTGCCCTGAAGCTCTTCTGGAGAGCATCAATGGGTTTGATATCCTCTAATACAATATAGAATTCCGCAAAAGAGAGTCTTATTGCGATATAGACGCCGGGGAGAATGAAAAACATAAAACCGATGACCGTTAGTGCGAAACCCGCCAGATGCACCGTGAAAAAGGGTTGCCACAGCTTGAAGGCAGAAGACAATAATTCACTGTTCGCAGGTGCTTCCAGTTGCGCCCGCTTGGCCATCAAAAGAATCAGCGCCGCCGTATATATCGGATAGATTAATAGGCCGAACATACGCGCTGCAAGCATCAGAGACCCTATGTCCTCAGGATTATCGCTGGCGTAAACGACCAGGTATTCAACCACGGCGATGGCCAGCAGCCATGGCAGGCACAATGTTGCGATCTGGGTAAAGTGATACCTGAAAAATTGAAACGCGTCGGTGACGATGAGTTTTAAATTCATGACATCAGGTCCGGGTTCAAGAAAACATCGAAGCCATTTTTTCCAAATGTAATGCCGATTGCGTCCAGTTCACGCAAATCCGAAACAAAGACCATCGTGTATATGCCCAAAGGTCTGAAAGCAAGGGTAAATCTATTTATCCGTTCGAATCGGAAGCAGGGCGCATGGCCACGCCTTTGACAAAGATCAGGAACAATACCCCGCCGACCAGTGCGATCAGTGCGCTGATGGCGAACAGGGCAAACGAGCCGGTGCGCTCATAGAGTGCGCCGCTGATGAAAAATCCCACCATCAATCCCAGGCCGTAGGTGACGGCATTGTTGACCGCCTGACCGGTGGTTTTCGTCTCCGCCGGCGCAACCGTATCGATGTAGAGAATGCTGGCCATGTGAAAGGTGCCGTAGGTGACGGCATGGGTGATCTGGAGAAGCAGAATGCCGGCCGGCGAGGCCGTCGCCCACAAGCCTGTCCAGCGCAGCACGGCGACGGCGAATGAGAACAGGATGACGGTTTCGTAGGAATACCGTTTGAAGATGCGCTCCGAAAAAACCATGGCCACTATTTCGGCGCCGACCGCCAAGGCCCAGCAGATTCCGATAAAAAAACTGTCGTATCCCAGATCGTCCAGGTGGATGGAGAAAAAGGCGTAGTATGCGCCATGGCTGACCAGCATTAAAAAGGCACAACCGAAAAAAGCGGTGACCCGCAGCGAGAGCAGGCGCCGCATTCCCGAGCCGAATGCGTGGTTAGGGGGGTGTACCGTTTTGGGGAAGCCCAGAGAGATCAGGGCCTGCACCCATGATCCGGCCAAAATCAGGCTGAGGATGATTTTGACGGAATAGAGGTCGATGATGCGTCCCAGCACCAACACCACCGTGATAAAAGCCAGCGATCCCCATGCGCGCATGCGGCCGTACCGCTTTTTGTCCCGGCCCAGCAATTCCATGGCAAAGGCTTCCAAAAAGGAGATCAGGGGAGCGTAAAAGATGCCGTACACAACGGTGATGGCCATCATCCAGTGGAACTGGGAGGTAAGCAGAAACAATCCCCACAGGGCGGCGCTGATGAAGTTGCACAGAATATAGATGAAACGCCGGCCCCTGAACCGGTCGGCCGCTACGCTCCAACCGATGCTGAAGATGATCAGCACCACGGAACGCGTGGCCGAAAGCGTGCCGATTTGCCAGCCATTGAAGCCGATCTCGTGGCAGTAAAGGTTGAAAAAGGGCAGGTGCATGCCCATGACACCAAAGTAAAGAAAATACTGGGCGGCCAGAACCCATCGGCGGTTGGTGTTGGATGTCATGGAAACATCATATGAGAAGCGATACGCATCTGCAATAGAATGTGAAGCGTGCGGTTGGGATTTGACCAGTTCGCGGCAGGGGGCAGTATCCACATTCTGTTTGGCGGAGCGGCGTCCCGCCGTGGCTTTGATGCAGGCGCCGTATCGTCGATGGGAGCATCGCTAATCGATTTTCACCGATACCTGCTTCGGCTTGATTTCCCGGGGCCTGGGGATCCGGATTTTCAGCACGCCGTTTTTGAACGTCGCCTTGATGTCCCCGGGCGAGATCATGGTGTGTGTGGCGAAAGAGCGCTGAAAGGCGCCGAAAGAACGCTCTCGCCGGTAGTAACGCTCATCGGCCACCGTCTCATCGATTTTTCGGTCCCCTCGTATGGTCAGGACGTTATCCTTGACTTCGACACTGACATCCTCCTTGCGCACACCCGGCAGGTCCACATGAATGGCCACTCCCTGCTCGGTCTCGAATATATCCACCGGAGGATGCCAGGTACTTGCGGCAAGATCTTCATCCCCTCCGGGTGTTCTGGGGAATGCGTCATCAAACAATCGGTTTATGCGATCCTGCAGGGTCGCCATATTTCGGAATGGATCCCACCTGACCAGTGTCATGATCATACCTCCCTTGTTGGTTTGCGCAGGACAACTTCCGGCAACCGTAATCACCCTGACGCCCATGTCAAATGTTCCCGGCCTTCGGCGCAGAGGCCGGATGCCCGCCATCCATGCTTGCCTTTACAAACACCGGCACCGATGTTATTTTACACCAAAATTGTCACCGATGAACAGTGATTTAAGCTGCTTTGTGACAATTACCGTGGACGATCACCCGATTCGATCAGCCCACAAGAACGCGCAGGGCGACTGCCCGGACAGTTGGAGCGAAAACCAAATTCAAACCGCCTCCGTGCTCTGATGCCTGCGGATGACAAGAGGGATTAACCACCGGTACGTAGGCAACCCCTCAGTCGATTCAACCCATCACTTCGGCAGGAGCTCATCCATGAATTACATCAAGATCAAATTCGGCGATCAGTTTGACCGGTTTGGGTCCGACATCGAGAAGACCATCCAGGACATCTTTCGGCCCAGGCCGGTGAATCCGATGTTCGCCTGCAAAGACTGCAGCTGGGTACCCCAGATGGACATTTATGAAACCAAGGAAGAGGTGTTCGTCTGGGCGGAACTGGCGGGTGTCGAAAAAGATAACCTGGAGGTTGAAATCAACGCCAAAGCCATTCGGATCCACGGTGTTCGCAAGGAGATGCCCAAGGAGCCACGGGGGACCTATCGTTTGGCTGAAATCCGATACGGCAAATTCGAGCGGGTGCTCTACCTGCCTTCGCCGGTGGACCCTGAGGTGGTCAGTTCGGCATTTGCCAATGGGTTGTTGAGCATCCGGGTGGCCAAGCTTCAAACGGACAAGACACACAAAATCCCCATTCAGGATGAGTAGCGCTTCAATAGAAATTTCTCATTTTAGCGATCTTCCGCGGACCCAAAGGAGAATTGAATGACTGAAAATCAACCTTCAGTTGACTATAATACCGACGATTTACCCACCGTGATTCCCATCCTGCCCCTGTTTGATGCGGCGCTCTTTCCCAAGATGGTGTTGCCGCTGGTGGTGATGGAGGAAGACTCCCTCAAACTGGTGGACGAGGCCATGGCCAAGGATCGGATTATCGGACTGGTGGTCTCCAAAAAACAGGAAAACGTGCGCTCCACGGCCGACGGCGATCTGGCCAAAGTGGGGTGCAGCGCCCTGATCCTCAAAATGGCCAAGTCGGAAAACAACAAAGCCCAAATGCTCGTGCAGGGGTTGAGCCGCTTTCGCATCGGGCAATTCATCGAGGGCGAGGCCTATCTGCGCGCCAAGGTGACCCACTTCGACGATGTCGAAAACCCGACCGACGAGACCCATGCCCTGATGGCCAATATCGTCAAGCAATTCGGCCGCATCGTAGAACTCTCCCCCGGTCTTCCCGAAGAGATCGGGCAGATGGCCGGATCCATCAAGGAGGCCGGAACACTGGCCGACATGATCGCTTCCACGATCAACTCCAGCCCTGAAGAGAAGCAAAAGGTGTTGGAGGAGAAAGATTCCAACGAGCGTCTCAAAATGGTGACCAAAATGGTCAACCACCAACTGAGCATCCTGGAATTGGGCAACAAGATCCAATCCCAGGTCAAAGGCGATATGGACAAGCGCCAGCGTGAATACTACCTGCGCCAGCAGCTCAAGGCGATCAAAGAAGAGCTGGGAGAAACCGATGAAGGTTCAGTTGAGATAGAAGAGTACCGGGCCAAGATCGCCGAACGCGGCCTGACCGAAGAGGCTGCTAAAGAGGCCGAGCGCGAGCTGGACCGCATGGCCAAGATGAACCCCTCGTCGGCCGAGTACACCGTCTCGTCTACCTATCTCGACTGGCTTACCGAGCTGCCGTGGCAGGAGGCGACCACCGACAAACTCGATATCAAGCAGGCACGCAAAGTACTCGACGACGACCATTTCGGCCTGGAAAAGCCCAAACGACGCATCATCGAATATCTCGCCGTGCGCAAGCTCAAGCCGGACTCCAAGGGGCCCATTCTCTGCTTTGCCGGACCGCCCGGCACCGGAAAAACCTCATTGGGCGCCTCCATCGCCAGGGCGCTGGGTCGCAAGTTCCACCGCATCTCTCTGGGCGGTGTGCGCGATGAGGCCGAAATCCGGGGCCACCGCCGGACTTACGTGGGCGCCCTGCCCGGTCGCATCATCCAGGGGCTGCGGCGCGCAGGCTCCAACAATCCCATTTTCATGATGGACGAGATCGACAAGGTCGGCAGTGATTTTCGCGGCGACCCCTCTTCGGCCCTGCTGGAGGTGCTCGATCCCGAACAGAACCACTCCTTTTCAGATCACTACCTTGATGTCGCCTTCGATCTCTCAAAGGTGATGTTCATCTGTACCGCCAATGTGCTCGACACCATTCCCTCGGCTCTTCGCGACCGCATGGAAGTGATTCAGTTGCTGGGTTACACCGAAGATGAAAAGGTGAAGATCGCGCAGCGCTTCCTGGTACCGCGTCAGCGCAAGGAGAACGGTATCACCGCAAAGCAGATTCAAATCACGGTGGGCGCCGTCCGTCGAATCATCTCGGGTTACACGCGGGAAGCGGGACTGCGCAACCTGGAACGTGAGATTGCAACGGTTTGCCGGGGCGTGGCCACCAAGATTGCCGAGGGGACGGTTAAAAAGAAAGTCTCCATCAAAGTGGAAGACCTTGCAGAATACCTCGGTCCGGTCAAGTTTACTTCCGAGGTAAAAGCGCGGCTGGCGACACCCGGCGTCGCCATGGGGCTGGCCTGGACCCCGGTGGGCGGAGACCTGCTCTTTATCGAAGCCACCAGCATGAAGGGCAACAAGGGCCTGACCCTCACCGGACAGCTGGGCGATGTGATGAAGGAGTCGGCCATTGCCGCCTTGAGTTTCATCCGTTCCCGGGCAAAGCAACTCGGCCTGGATGACGACTTCTACACCAGCAGCGACATACACGTGCACGTACCGGCCGGCGCGATCCCCAAGGACGGTCCTTCGGCCGGCGTGACCATTTTAACGGCGTTGGTATCACTGCTTACCAACAAGAAGATCCGGAATAACCTGGCCATGACCGGAGAAATCACACTGCGCGGCCAGGTGCTGCCCGTCGGCGGCATCAAAGAGAAGATGCTCGCCGCCCACCGTGCCGGCATCAAAACCGTCATCATGCCCAAGGACAACGAAAAGGACCTGCACGATATACCAGAAAAGGTCCGCAAGGACATCAAGTTTCACTTCGTGGACAAGATGATGGATGTGATCCGGCTGGCGATACCTAAAACATAATCGGTAACGGCGTCACCCCGGCCCGGGATAAGCAGCCGCCGGGGTGCAGAAAGGTCTTATCATTGACTCTTAAGAGCGGCAAGGTACGCGTACTCCAAATTCTACCGGCCGTGATGGGATTGGCGCTCTTGCTGACGGCTTGCGCCAGCCCCTACTATCGGCCGTCACCGCCGCCGCCAAGGCCCACGCCGCAACACCCCAAGCCCTACCGGGTCAACGGCGTCTGGTACCAGCCCATTCCCAATGCCCGCGGTTTCGAGCAGAAGGGCATCGCCTCGTGGTACGGTCGGGACTTCCACGGCCGCAAGACCTCCAACGGCGAAATCTATGACATGTACGCCATGACCGCCGCCCACAAAACCCTGCCCCTGGGCACCTTTGTGCGGGTCACCAACCTGGAGAACAACCACAGCGTGGACGTGCGCGTCAACGACCGCGGCCCTTTCGTGCGCGGCCGCATCATCGACCTCTCCTACACCGCAGCCAAACAACTCAGTGTGATCGGACCGGGCACCGCGAGGGTTAAGGTGGTGGCCCTGGGCGCCCCCAAACCGCCGACGGCCGGCGCCGGTTCACCGGCCTACGTCCCCATCGATTACTACTCCGGCAACTTCACCTTCCAGGTGGGCGCCTTCATTGAGCGCACCAACGCCGAGCGACTGGTGGCAAGGCTCGACCAGCGCTACCGCAACGCCCACATGGTCCCTTACTTCGACGGTCGCCAGACCTTCTACCGCGTGCGCGTGGGACGCAGCACCAGCCTGGAAGAAGCGGAAAGGTATGAACAGCGGCTGATCAGTGACGGATTCGAGCAGGCGTTCATCGTCGCTGAATGAAAATCGCCGCATTCCTGTCCACAGCGGGTCGACCTGCCAACCCGCGAGCAGGCCTGCTCGGAATCATGTTGGTTTGGATATGGCGGGACCTATTGCGACAGATCCTCAATCCGTCGCGTTTGCACCCTCAGACGTTCATTCCACGTCGGATCTTCCTGCAGGTAGTCACGGGCCAGGCTGTTGAATTGCCGGGCTTCAGATACCGCGCCTTTGGCCACCCAGGCCTGCGCCATGTAGTAATAGCATTGACCGCAGTTGGGATTCAGACCAATGGCCTGCTCGAACGACCGGATGGCATTATCCGGCCTTCCTGCGCTGAGGTGGTGGATGCCCTCCTGCGCCAGCTGCACGGCTGCGTTGTTTCTGGGGGTTGCGGGTTGATTGCCCTGCATCTGCAGGGCGCATCCGCAAAACATGAGGATCGACAGCATGATCAAACGACTGCGGGGCATGTTCTACTCCTTACCTGAAAATATCGGTTATCCCTTTTATGACGCGTTCAAAAAAAGGAGGCCTGTTGTTTCCCGGAACAGATGATTCCGGCGCATTGTCTTCTAAAAAAAACTCCTCATAACGATCGGGGCATCCCGTCGAAGCGCCCTGAAGGTCCGGATCTGCGCAGACTGTACGCTTGATGATACCCGGAGGCATCCTGAATGCATTCCCGGAAATATGTTGCGGGATCGAACGCATCAATTCCAGCCAGATGGGAAGCGCGGCGCTCGACCCTGTGGCCTGGATGGAGTCGCCGTTGTCAAAGCCGACCCAGACCAGGGCGAGGATATCCGGTGTGTAGCCGATGAACCATGCATCCCGGTAATCGTTGGTGGTCCCGGTTTTTCCGGCCACCGGCCAGTCGACGCCGGCTGCGACCAGAGAACGTGCCGTACCGTTTTGAACGACGCCTTGCAGCAGCGTGTTCATCAGAAACGCTTTTTGCGCCGTAATTTTCCGCTCGATGGTCAGATGACGCTGTGCGAGCAGGCCGCCGTCTCCATCGGCCACCGCCTTGAGCGCCAGCGGAAAGGTGGCGATACCGTCCGCAGCAAAGACGCAATAGGCGCGGGCGAGCTCGATGGGGATCACCTCAAAGGCCCCCAGGGCCAGCGATGGGAAGGGTTTGAACGGCGTCGAAAATCCGAAGTCGGCCGCCGTGTCAACGATGCGATCCAACCCCACTTGCACGGCCAGATCGATGGAGGCCAGATTGTGCGAGTTTTCCAGGGCCTGGCGAACGGTGACATGCGCGTCGGCATCTTTTTGAAAATTCTCCGGCCGCCATTCTTTGCCATCCACCTGATAGGTTCTGGGTTCGTTGGAGAGCGGGCTGATAGGGGTGAAGGTGTCCAGCCCGGTGACGTACACGAAGGGTTTGAATGCGCTGCCCGCCTGGCGCCGGGCCTGGGTGATGCGGTTGAATTGGCTTTCGCCATAATTTCTGCCGCCCACCATGGCGAGGATGTGGCCGGTTTTGGGCTGCAGGACAACCACTGCGCCTTGCAGCCTGCGATCCGGCTCGGGCCGCTTCAAGTCGGGATTCCTGCTTTCGAGACGCTGCAAGCCCTTTTGAAGGGCGTTCTCAGCCGCCATTTGAACATGGGCGTCGATGGTGGTGTAGATGGAAAGCCCCAAGGTGGCCAGATCATCAGGCTGATACAAATCTTCCAGCTGTTGGGTCAGATAATCGATAAAATAGGGCGCCTTATTGCCGTAAGTCGCGTAACCCACCGTTTCGACGGCGACCGCTTTCTCGGACTGGTATCGCTCCTGGCTGATCCACCCCTTTTTGACCATGGCGGCCAGCACCTGGTCTTTTCTTTTTTGGCAGGCGTCGTGGTTCACATAGGGGGAATAGAGGTTCGGCGCTTTGATCAGCCCGGCTATGGCGGCGGCTTCCGACAATGATAAGTACTGCACGGGCTTTCCGAAATAAAAATCGGCGGCCTCTCCGACGCCGTTGATGGCGACGGAACCCTTTTGCCCGAGGTAGATCTCGTTGAGATAGATCTCCAGTATGACCGCTTTGGGGTACTTCAACTCCATGACGATGGCCAGCATGACCTCTTGAAGCTTGCGCGTGAACGTTCTGTCGGGGGTCAGAAAATAGTTCTTGGCCAATTGCTGGGTGATGGTCGAGCCGCCCTGTCGGATGCGGCCGTGCCGCAGGTTCGTCAGCATGGCCCGGAGGATGCCGCGCGGGTCGACCCCCCAATGCTCGTAAAAGCGGCTGTCTTCGGCGGCTAAGACGGCATGGATCAGATGGTCGGGCACCTGCGGGATGGAGACCAGTCGGCGCCGTTCGCGTTCAGGGCCGAAAAAGAGCATGATCTCCTCAGGATCGATCTCTAATAGCGGCAGGTCCGCGCCGGTGTCGATGCGCGTCATGGAGACGATGGTGTTTTCAGAAAACTGAAGGGTAACCGGAAAGCCGGCCCTCTTTTTCCAGGGCGTTTCAAGGTTGTAGAGGTAGATGTGCAATCCGTCGTAGGTCCGTTGAAATTGCCCCATCCTGGCCGGATGGCCCGGCCCCTGCCGATATCCGAGCCGTTTGAGTTTTTCGATAAAACCCGTGACATCGAGCCGCTGACCGGGATAGAGTAGCGTGGTATCGGTATAGACCTTCGAGGGAATGCTCCATCGACGCGATGAAAACCGCTCGGTCACTTTTCCCGACAGGTACCAGCCGTAAACCCCGGCGCCTATCAATGCCGATAAGAATATTACACTGAAGATTTTGACAAATGTTTTGAACATCGTAGCGCCATTCCGCTTAAATTTGTGATTTGCATCGGGAATCGAAAACCCAATGGTTCATAGGGTTTTGATCTTTCGTATGTCTTTGGATTTTCCGAGCATGATCAGGATGTCGCTGTCCTTGATGACGAAGGTTGCCGGCGGCACCAGGATAAAGTTTTCCGGGACCAGCTCTTTAATGGCGATGATATGGACATTGTACCTGGCCCTTAAATTCAGGTCCTTTAAACTCTTGCCGATGAAAGCCCTCGGTGGTCCGGCCTGGATCAGATCGAACTCGTCCGACAGGGGAATGAAATCCAGCACATTGGGCCGGGACAACCCGCGGGATATGCGTACGGCCATGTCCCGCTCGGGATGAATAATTTCGGTGGCCCCTACGCGTTTCAGGATTTTCTCATGGTCTTCGTCCAGGGCTTTGACGAGGATGTTCCCGGTTCCGATTTCGTTCAGATGCAGGCAGATCAGAATACTGGTGCTGATTTTGGTGCCGGTGGAGACGATCACGCCGTCCATGTGGGCGACGCCTAAGGCTTTCAACGCATCCTTGTCCGTCGCCTCGAGGACAACGGCTTCTGTGCAATACTCGTCGATAGCCTGCACCCGTGCTTTATCGGCGTCCACCGCCAACACCTCGTTTCCATCCTCATATAAGGCTTTGGCCGCGTGAAATCCGAAGTTGCCCAGCCCGATGACTGCGAATTTTTTCATAGCGAAGCTCCTTCTATCCGATCATCATATTTTCTTCGGAGTGTTCGATACCGATGACCGTGCCGGTGCCCACGACGAGGTAGGAGAATGTCAGAACCCCCACGCGTCCAATGATCATCATCAAAATAATCCAACACTTATCCCACAGACTCAAAGCCGGCGTGATGCCCATGGAGAGTCCCACGGTGGCAAAGGCCGAGACGGTTTCAAATAGATACGCCAGAAAAGAGCCGCGCGGGCTGCTGGCCTCATCGCCGCTCACGGTGTCGCCGGCAAGGATGAAGAACAAGACGACGCCGATGATGGCAACGGCTGTCAGCACCAATGTCACGCTTCGCGTGACCGTGTCGGCGGGCACGCTTTTTTTGAACAGGTTCACCCGCCGTCGCCGCCTCACCCGGCTCATGGTAAAGGCCGTCAACAGGGCCAGCGTGGTGGTTTTGACGCCGCCGCCGCAGGAACCCGGAGAAGCCCCGAAGAACATGAGAAAAAGCATCATACAAAGGGTGCCATCTTTTAAGGACGCGATATCCACGGTGTTGAAACCCGCCGTGCGGCAGGTAATGGATTGAAAAATGGGGGTGAGTATGCGTTGGGTCATTGTCGGCATGGCCGACAGGGACGACTGCTCCATCACCCCGAAGAGCAAAGCACCTGCGATGATCAGGATTGTCGTGGTGAGCAGGACGACTTTGGTTTGAATGGAAAGACGGCTGCGTTTTTGTCTGCGGGATTTAAACCGGCATTGCAGGTCGTATAGCACGGGAAAACCAATCCCGCCGATAACGATCAGGCCGCACAACGTCAGGTTGAGCAGGATGCTGCCGCTGTATTGGGTCATGCTGTCTGAAAAGAGAGCGAACCCGGCATTGCAAAAGGCCGAGACAGCGTGAAAGACAGCGTTCCAGAGCGCTGTCCGAAAGGGCATTTCACCATGCCAGTTGATGGTCAGCAGGACGGCGCCGATCCCCTCGGCGGTGAGGGTCAGAAAAACGATGCTTTTCAGAAGGTTGAGGATATCCCCCCGGGGGGTGTGCGTAAACAGATCCTGCATGGCCATGCGGTGCCGGATGGGGATGCTTTGGCCAATCCATTGGAAAAGCATCACGGAAACGGTCATTACGCCCAACCCACCGATCTGGATCATCATCAAGATGATCGACTGGCCAAAGGGGGTGAAATAGCGCCCCGTATCGACCACCGCCAACCCGGTAACACAAACGGCCGAAGTGGCCGTAAAAAACGCATCCACCCACGCAAGATGGCCGGTCCTGGTTGCCAAAGGTATTTTCAACAGTACAGCGCCTGCGAGGATGGCCAGCAGAAAACTGGCCAGTACGAGTGTAGCCGGATGCAATTTAAGAACACGGTTGTAAAGCGCCATCAGGTGCCCTTTGTTCTGAATTCCGGGCCTTAAGGTCGTCATCGGCAAAATGTACAGACTGGAACCGTCCGGTCTCGCAATCCAAAGTCGGCGGCACCAAGGTTGAACCGCAACGCATTCGTCCGGCGTTCTTCCTGTGCTCGAATCCGCCGTCTGCTGCGGTCCCGGATGCAGTCGATTTGATCTGAATCTTCTTATAGGTGCCGGTGGCCAATTTTACAATATATGATTGAAGATGCCGTTGCTGTCGTTACACCTGCATGGTGGCCCTCATCTGCACGGCGTCAAAACGAAGAACATCTCAAGGAGCCTTCGAAAGAAGTATGGAGGTATAAAAAATGCAGGAAGTCGCCCCGAAAGTTGGGCTTAACGAGGTCAGCCGAGCGACGAGTTGATGATCCTTTGAGTTTTTTTGTATTACCAGATCGAAAAACAAGATGGCCAATTGATGAAATGCTTGCTGTAATGATAAAACTTTCAAATATCAGAAATAACCTAAAGGCCTTTCGCAGAGAACAAAATGACCTTGTCGCCGGCAAAGTTCACCCTGATATGTTTGTTTTTGTCGCCCCAGGTGCATTTTTTTATGCCAATTGCACTGCTGCATTCATCGGCATTACCCAGTATTTCTACCACTTCCGTATATTCCATTCCCGTTTTCAGCTTTTCATAGTTTTCAGGTTTCAATTTACTGCACCCGATAGTGAACGCAAAAAATATGATAACAGTCAAAAGAAACGATACTTTCATGATCCGATCCATCATTTTGTCACCTGTCGCCGTCTTATGCATTGCTTGCAGATATTCAGCCCAAGGATGAAATAACCTGGCAGCGTCGTTAAAGACCCTGCCGGGTATAATTCATCTTAGAATGTAAATGTTCAAGGATTTTGTGCTATTTTTTTCCTTTTTTATGCTTCTTTTTCTTCGTCTTTCCGGCCGGATATTGTTTTTTATGCTGGTCATTGTAGATATAGGGTTTGTCCGTATCCAATTCAATTGAAACGGAGTTCCCCAACCGTGCCTTTAAATCAAGCGGTATCGATGCAGCAACCTCCCAGCCCGAGCCGCTGAGATAAAAATAAAGACCCCTCTGAGCATCATGATAAACCGAAGCCGAAGGATAATAGCGGTATTGATGCTTTGCGCGATACCCGTGGGCCGGTGCATGGTCCGGCGGCCCCTTTTTTTTGGGGGCCTTGACTACGGTTGGATGGGGCTCCGCTTTTGGGGCGCTTTTCCAGGAAAAACTGAAACTATCCGCGAATGCGTATGATGACGCTACAAAAAAAGCTAAAAGGGCGATGGTGCCCGCAACGAGTGTTTTGCGCATCTGCTCCTCCTTTGAGTTTGTCCGTGTGGCTGCAAGGAAAATGCCAAAAAGCAATAAATGTCAGCTTGTTAATGATTACAGTTTATTGGGTCGCTGGATACATTTTGGACTCCCCGGGAAATTACAAAATTTGTCAAAGGATGAACAAAATTAGATCATCTAACGTGGCCGCCCGGTGCGCATCAGCAAGGTGCAGTCTTTCCCTCAAATAGCGCCGCGCAAGGATCCGACAGGGCGTCGATGGCTTCCCGGACCGTGTATATGGCTCCCGTGATCTCGGACAGCGCCTTGCGGATGGGCGCGACCTCAGGCAGACCGGCCAGCTTTGACGCGATCTCGCCTTCGACCTGGTTCACCAGATCCCGGACGGGTTTGAACGCGTAATTGATGAACTTCTTCTTGAGATTCTCCACGGCTTTCTGCACTTCGGCCAGCATCGCCGTGACCTTTTTGTAAGCCTTCGGCGCAAATTTCCGGGCGGCCTTGGTGATGGCCGCCTCAATGGCCGCTTTTGTATACGACAAGGCCTTATCGACAGCAGTGGTAATGCGATGGATATCCCGGCGAAACTCGTCCAGCTTGTGGTAGATGCCATCGACAAATGCGGTGTAGTCGACGATTTTCTCCAGTTGTCGATAAGCCGTTCGCAACGGCCTTTCCGCATTGTTCAGCATCGCATTTGCCCGATCCTTCGCATCGTTCATTGTCTGCGTTATGCCGTGCAAAGGCTTATCCAGGACCGCTGCGCAATGCTCGATGTTGTCGGGCGGGTTGCCGCCGTAGTGCTTCAACAAGCTTGAGGTGACATTAGCCATCGTTTCCAATTTGCCTTCGACCAGACCGATGGGCTTCCACGCCTGATCGACCGGCGTCTTCACATCCTTGACCCATTCCGTGAAAGGTTTCAGGCTTTGCTGGATTCCGGCAAGGGTCGTCCTGATCTCTTTGATGATGATGTTCACGCCATCCAGGAATTCTGCAGCGGCCTTGGCATCCTGGCCGACTTCAGGAATCCATTCGCCGGATTTACAGGCCTTTTCAAGGGCCTGGGTGATCGTCAAAATTTCACCCAGCTTTTTGTTCAGGCTTTCAGGCTCGTGCAGCAGTGAATCGATATCCCCCAGCAGGGTATGGATCTCATTCAGCGGGGTTGCGAAATACCCGATGTCATCATGGATGTCGCGAAGGTCCTGTTGGATTTTAGCAAGATATGACTGCGTCTCAATCATGGGAAACCTCCTTTTCAAAACTTTGAAAGGGGCAAAACGGGTGGGGCTCAATTTTTTCCGCAATCGGAAAGATAGGAACCTGTTTGAATATCACTGAACATGCGAATGCGATGCCTGCCTGTCAAACCCATTGAAAACCAGTGGGATGGCGGGGCTTCCTAAAAGATCAAGAGACGGACTTGAATCAATTTTGCAAGCGGCCCTAATCACCCTGGTGCAAGCAGGTTGAAGAAAGGCGGCGGCGCCCGACGGGCAGGGATTCCGGCGCTGGTATGCAATTTGCCTGATTAAAATGACGTTCTCGTGTCCGGCAGACTTTTTTACCTTACTTAATCAGCGATGGAGATGACGATGGGTGCCAAAGCTCATTGGGTGGCGATTGCCCTTTTATGGATGGTCGCTTTGATCGGCGTCAGCCCGGAGCCGGTCTTTGGCTATGATGCGCCGGTTCTGAAATGGCAGAATGGCGGCTGCTATAACTCCTGGTGTGAAACCGGTTGGTATGCATCCCCGGCAGTAGCGGATCTAAATGGCGACGGTGAATGGGAAATTATCGGTGCGGCCTATACCATTTTTGTACTCAGGGGGACGGATGGCGCCCTGCTGTGGTCAAGGGACCCGGACGGCGGGCGCGTTTGGCCGGGGGTGGCGGTGGCGGATATTGGAAATGACGGTGATCTCGAGATCATCACCGCCCATGGCGGCGGTTACCTGCACGTGATGGATCATACCGGCAACCCGGTGTGGTCGCGGCGTCCCGTCGCCAACGAACTGCGCGGGCTCGCAGTCGCCGATATCGACGGTGACAGGCTGCAGGAAATCGTGGTTACGGGTGCGGTGTACGGCAAGGTCAACACCTGGATCTATGAGCACAATGGCACGCTGCGGGGGGGATGGCCCCAACTCAACAATGACAGCGGCTATGCCTATGGCGTGTTCAATGACAACATGGCCGTCGGTCACATCAATGACGATGAGGTAGTGGAGATAGTGGTGCCCTCGGATGTCCATTACATTTGTGCCTACACACCCAATGGGGAGCCCATCGACGCCGGCCCGATATATGGCGACAAAGCCTGGGGGGCCGTGGGGATATGGGAGAGCTTGGGCACTGAACTGCGCGGTTGGGGCCAATGCAACGGGGTGCGCGAGGAAAGCTATCGGACCAATTTTGCACATGGTGCGGCTGTCATTGCCGATGTCGACGCCGATGGGGTCAACGAAGTGATCGCCACCGGCAATGTGTATGATTGCGATGTGGGGCATCCTCCGGGTAAATACAACGGCGTTTATATCTTCAACTCCGATCGAACCCGGTATCAATCAAATGGTTTTGACTGGCGGGCCGTGCCGGTGGACACCGGAGCACCGCTGAGCGAAGACTACCATACCATTGAAAGTGTTCAGCCCAACCCGGTCGTGGCCGATCTGGATGGCGTCGACGGTCTGCAGGAAATTCTTTTCGCCTCCTATGACGGACGGGTGCATGCTTTCTGGCTGGACAAAACCGAACATGGAAACTGGCCCTTTGAGGTTTATGATGCCAACCTGGGGTACTTTCAATTTGCCAGCGAGCCGGTAGTGGCGGATCTGGATAATGATGGAAAAGCAGAGGTCCTGTTTACGAGCTGGACGCAAAAAGGTTCCAACCAGACCGGTAAGCTTTATATCGTCGACCACAACGGCAATGAGGTGTTTGCTGTGGATTTGCCGGCGGCATACGGCAGCCCGGACTGGAATGGTGCCCTGCCTGCGCCGACCCTGGCCAATATCGATCAGGATGCCGACCTGGAGGTCGTGATCAACACCGCCCACTCCGGCTTCGTGGCCTATGACCTGCCGGATACCGCCCAAGCCCGTGTCCTATGGGGCACCGGGCGTGGAAATGTTCTTCGCAGCGGCACCCCGCAGGCTGAGGCCAGCACCGTACAAGTTGCCTCGATTCCGAATAATAATACGTCCTCGGTGAATAATTCCGGCGGCTCCGGCGGCTCAGGTGGGGGTTGCTTTATCAGCAGCGCCGGCCTCTGAGAAGCTTTTTTCCGGTGTAAGAACTAAGCGCCCGGCACCCTGACCTCTTGGTGAAGATGACTTCGGTCCAATTTACGCAACCTTGATTTGGGTTATAGGTCCGTAAAATTATATAGGGAAATGGAAAGGGCGCCTCAAGATTCAGGTTCGGCGCAATTGGTGACCAGAGGTGTTATAACTGATCGGTAACCAATACCCGGCCTTTTGCACCAAGAGAAGTTTTGCCATCCTGGCCTTTGATACGGCCTCGTAAATCAACAATGTCGCCTTTAAGTTTCTTGTTCGGGGTTATTTTAATCACCATCCATTCCAAAATAATGGTCTCATCCGCGTAAATTGGTCGACGGAATTGAACCCAAAACTCGAGGCCTAACATTGCCCCTTTCTTGGAAAAATGAGAGGCGCTAAGAGCAAGCAGCAGTGCGGTGGTATGCGGCCCGCTGGCCGTAGGTCTGCCGAAACGCGTCGTTGCGGCAAATTCCGGGTCATGGTGGATTGGATTATCATCACCGGCCGCATTTGCAAATTCAGCCACCATTGCCGGGGAAAGCGTCACTTTAGAAGAGAAGCGCTCTCGAGGGTATGCGCGCATAACAATTCTCCTTGTGATGTAAACGCAAAGCTGTGCGGCGAGTGAACCGAGTCCGCCACCAGCTCGATGTCAAGTTGACTTTTTCTTTCGTTTATCCCGAACCAGATAGGAATTTCCCGGCCCGCGTTTGAGTTCAAATAGGTCGATTGCCTTAAAAAGGCTGCTAAGATTTTTATAGCCGTAGTTCCTGCTGTCAAAAGAGGTTTTGTTCGATATATGCGACCCCACGGGGCCGAGAGCCGCCCAACCATTATCCTCTTCAGTTGATTCAATGGCTTGTCGAAGCAGATTGATCAGTTTTGTATCAGATTTAATATTCTTGGATTTTGCCTGTACGGTACCATTTAGTTTTAATTCTCGGTCTAAGAATAAAAACTTGGAGCAGGCATTCACAAATGGAGAAGGGGTTTTGCGCTCACCAAATCCCAAAACGACTTTTCCTTCCGCAAGGGCTCTCGTAACCAACGGCGTAAAATCACAATCGGATGAAACGAAACACATCACATCGATATTTTTGGTATACATTACATCCATTGCATCAATCACAAGTGCAATATCCGATGCATTTTTCCCTTTTGAGAGGTCATACTGCTGTACCGGTTGAATTGCATATTCGTGTAAAAGCTCTTCCCAGGGCTTAAGAGAGGCATTCTTCCAATTCCCATAGGCTTTTCTGATCGTTACAACACCATATTTTGCCACTTCACTTAGAACATCTTCGAACTTGCTCGCAGGAGCATTATCGGCATCTATAAATAAAGCAATTTTTTGTTTTGATTCATCCATTTTCAATAACACCTCGCATAAACGTTAGATTAGGGAGCGTTCTCCATTTTTTGTCAGTTTTAATCAATTATTAAAACCACATAGAAAAGTACGATTTTGAAAAATGCTTTGCCATTTTGCAAATCCCAATGTAAGCATCTGATATTGCGCAAGTTCTTTCTTTGGGCAAAGCCCATGATCCCATGGTGGAGTGGGCGGCCATTCTCGTTTTGGTCGAAATTATAAACTTATTGAGACCGCTCCATAATACTGGAGATCATTATCTGTGATAGATTAAATCTTGAGATATTTGCAAAATAAACAAATTATTAAACCCAGTCAACGCACTTTTCCCTCAATTGTCTGGAGTCAACGACCGCTTACATAGCGGATGGCTTGGAATTTCGTCCAAAGTCCGGAAAAACAGTAGCACGATAGTGCTTCGGTCGTTGCAGTTGTAGCCGGGTGCATGGCATCCGATTAGAAAACAACGAATCCAACGGTTATGTTGTTGCGTCACAATCCCCTTAAGATTGACTATAGATCCGTTCACCACGATTGCCGACTATCGATTTCGGGTTTGAGAATTTGCATTCGTGTCGCTAATGAATTAGGGTGCCTCCGGTGGCGGCAGGATCGGTCGGTTCAATCCGGTCCATTACGGCAGCGGTATATTCTCAGCAGACGGAAGTCCGATAACCATGACACTGCAAAACGTAATCTTTCTCGATCGCGACGGGGTGATCAATCATGACTCCCCAGACTATATCAAGAGTTGGGAGGAATTCGAATTTCTTCCCGGCGCCCTGGAGGCGATGGCGGCGTTGACCAGGGCCGGGTATCATCTGATCGTCATCACCAACCAGTCCGTCATTGGAAGGGGCATGGTGCCGCCTGAGGTGCTGGAAGATATGTTTGGGCGCATGCGCCGGGCGGTTACGGCGGCCGGTGGAAAGATCTTCGATATCTTTTTCTGCCCCCACCGGCCGGATGAAAACTGCGACTGCCGCAAGCCCGAGCCTGGCTTGATCTTTCAGGCCAAGACCCGGTACGGTATCGATCTGCCCGCTGCGGTGATGATCGGCGACAACATCAAAGATGTGCTGTGCGGCCAGAATGCCGGCTGCGGCGCCACGGTTCTGGTGCGCACCGGCAGCGGGGCGCTGGCGGAACAGGAACTGGCCACCAGGCAGGTCACACCCACCCTGATCGTAGACGACCTTGCCGCGGCGGCCGACACTATTTTATCCCGGCCACCGCTTCTCCCTGTATGTTGCGGATGACCATGCCTGCATCCTCTCCCAATACCATCGAAGGCCGGATCGAACGCATCACCTTTCGCAGCAAGGAGAACCACTTCATGATCGCCAAGCTGCGGGTGGCCGAAGCGCGCAGTCTGGTGACGGTGCTGGGGCACTTTCCCGAGCCGCGGCCCGGCGAGAAACTGCGTCTCCAAGGGCGCTGGGAGACCCATCCGCGCTACGGGCAGCAGTTCAAGGTGACGGCCTTTGAGGTGCTGCTGCCGTCCGGGGTCGAGGAGATCCGGCACTATCTTTTCTCCGGCCTGATCAAAGGGGTGGGACGCAAAACGGCGGAGCGGCTGATTGCGCATTTTAAAAAAGAGACCCTTTCGGTCATCGAAAACGCCCCCCGCCGCCTGACCGAGGTCAAGGGCATCGGCCCGGACCGGGCCGAGCGCATCGCACAGGCGTGGCAGGAGCATCACGCCGTACGCGCCCTGATGCAGTTTTTGCAGGACCACGATCTAAGACCTGCCCATGGCGCGCGAATCTACAAGACCTACGGTCCCGACGCCCTGGAGATCCTGCGCAGCGATCCCTACCGTGTGGCGTCGGACATCCCCCATATCGGCTTCCATATCGCCGATGCCGTGGTTCGCAAATCCGATTTGCCTATCGACGAGACCGAGCGGGCCATGGCCTGCGTGCGCCACCTGCTTTACGAGGCCGGGGAAAAAGGGCATCTGTTCATTGCCAAAGAGGAGCTGGAGGCGAGTTGCGACCAGAGCTTCCAGCTCGGCTACGATGCGGTGTGCGAAGCCCTGGACCGGCTGGTGGAGGAACAGGAGATCGTCCTCGATGAAGCCGCGCCCGGCGAGCCGGTCTACCGGCAGGCGCTTTACGCTGCCGAGACCGAGATCGCAAAGCGGCTCCAGGCCATGCTGACCATTGCCGTAGCGCCTGCGGATGTGGACGCCAAAAAGATCGCCGAAGCCGTTGTGCGGCGGCTGGCGATCCGGCTTTCAGAGACCCAGCTGACCGTGCTGCAGAGCGTGTTGAACCAGCGGCTGGTGATTATCACCGGCGGTCCCGGCACCGGCAAGACCACCATCATTCGGGCGATCGCCGCGATGTTCGCGGCGGCGGGCATCTCCTATCTATTGGCGGCGCCCACCGGGCGGGCGGCCCGGCGCATCTCCGAAGTGACAAGTCGCCCTGCGGCCACTTTGCACAAGTTGCTGGGCTTCAATCTGGCCGAAGGCCTGTTCGAGCACGACCAGGACAACCCGTTGGATACCGAGGCGGTGGTGGTGGACGAAGCCTCAATGGTGGACCTGGCGCTCATGGGCCATCTGGTCCGCGCGCTGCCCCACGGCGCCCGTCTGATCCTGGTGGGCGATGTTTTCCAGCTGCCTTCAGTGGGGCCGGGGACGGTGCTGGGGGATCTGATGGCGACCCGGATGATCCCCGCCTTTGCCTTGTCCGAGGTCTTCCGCCAGGCGGCCAGGAGCCCCATTATCGCCAATGCCCACCGTGTCCGGCAGGGAGAGCTGCCCGAGATGGCGCCGGCGGCCAAGGATGCCCCCCTGGCCGAGTTCACCTTCATCGAAGAACTACGGCCCGACAGGATTCCCGACATCATCCTCTCCCTGTGCAGAGAGACGATCCCCGGGCAGCTGGGGTTGAACAGCGTCACCGATGTCCAGGTGCTCACCCCCATGCACAAGGGCGCCCTGGGCACCATGGCCCTGAACAGTATGCTGCAGACGGCGCTCAATCCCCATGTGAAAAAGGGAGAGGCCTTCAGTATCGGCGACAAGGTGATGCATCTGCGCAACAACTATCAAAAGGAAGTTTTCAACGGGGAGATCGGCACGGTAGTGCGGTTGGACCACGAGGCGGCTCGCCTCTGGGTGAACTACGACGGCCGGGAGGTCTCCTACGACGAGGCCGACCTGGATGAGCTGACCCTGGCCTACGCCATTTCGGTGCACAAGTCCCAGGGCTCCGAATACCCGGTGATCATCCTGCCCATGGTCACCCAGCACTACATCATGCTGCAGCGCAATCTATTGTATACCGCCCTGACCCGCGCCAAACAGATGGTCATCCTGGTGGGCTCGGCCAAGGCTGTGCGCGTGGCCGTCCAGGCCGACGCCCCCAACCAGCGGCGCTCCCTGCTGGGGTGGCGTCTGAACCCGGATCTGGCTTAATCCCCCCGGTGGGGGGATCGAACCGCAGAATATCGAACCAGGAATTTTGAATGTCGAAGTGTGGAATCGCTTCGCTCTGCCATTCTCATAAGTATAAATGACAGAATGCCTTACTTCGACATTCTGCGGTTCCTTGTTCGATATTCGAAATTTCCTTTATGTCGAAGCCATTTCGGTCTGACTTGAACTTTCAGTACTAACCGGCGCCCCTCGACCGCCTGGACAGCAGCAAATGGCCGTAGTGCAGGCTGTGGTCGATCACCTGCCCCTTGATGCCGTTGAGTTGCACGCCATCCCGTATCAACGCCCGGTAGAGTCCCGCATTGCCGATGTCGCCGACGAAGACGGCGCCGATCAATCGGTCGCCTTCCGGTGAAAAGACCAGTTTGCGATAGGCGTTTGTCATCTGTCGGCGATACACTTCGCATTCGGTTCCGCGGGTGTGCACCATGCCCATGGAGACAAAGGGCATGCGGGCCACCTGGGTGGCGTTGAGTATGCCCAAAGTGCCGCTGTAGGCTGTGGGACGTCCGGCCATGTTGGCCCCGGCACAGCGCCCCATCTCAACGGCATTGGTCCACAGCCCGGTGACCATGGGATCCCCGGAGATGGGGTCGAAGGTCACGGCCACATCGCCGGCAGCGTAGACACCGGGGGCCGTGGTGCGGGTGTACCTGTCCGCCACCACGCCTGTCTGGATATCGATGCCGCTCTCTCTAATCCACTGGGTGTTGGGTCGCACCCCTTTGCCGATGCAGACCATTTCACAGGCCATTTCATCCCCGTTGTCCAGCACCACGCCCGTAACGCCGCCCCCGTTGCCCAGGATGCGGGTGGCGGCAGCGCCGGTGACGATGCGCAGACCGGCCTGGTCCAGGGCGCGGCGGATCAGCAGGGCGTCATCGGGATCCATGAGTTGGCTGAGCACTTCCGGCGAGAAGACCACCAGGGTTACGGCGATGCCGCGTTCGAGCAGGGCGAAGGCGGCCTTGAGGTTGAGCAGGCCGCCGCCCAGCATCACCGCGTGCCGGGCTGCATCCGCCCGCTGCTCCGCCTGCCGGGCGTCGGCCAGGGTCCTCAAGGCGAAGACGCCCGGTAAATCGGTGCCTTCAATTTCTTCCGGAATGTACGGCCGGCTGCCCGTGGCGATGAGCATGCGGTCGTAGCAAAAGGATTCCCCGGTATCGGCCACTACTTCCCGGGCGTCGGTGTCGATGCGTTGGGCCCTGGTCTGCAACCTGATTTCGGCTGTTTCCGAACGATAGGGCCCCTGGCCTTGCAGAAAGATCTGGCGGTCGTTTTTCTTCCGGCTGATGATAAAGGGAATCAGCGGACGGAAGTAGGGGGCATCGGCCTCTTCGCTCAACACCTGCACCTGCCCGTCCGGATCGACTTTGGCAATGGTTTCGGCGGCGGCCATGCCGGCGGCGCTGCCGCCCACGATCACATATTTTTTTTGTGCCATCTCTCCTATCCCCCTTCGCCTGAGAGCAGTTTCCGGGCCGCGGTCTTTCGGACGCCGCGGGAGAAGTCATCGGCGCTCCGGTAGAGCAGCGCCTTGGAGGGGCATGCGCTCACGCAGGCCGGGGCCTCCAGGTCGGGGCAGCGGTCGCAGCGAAAGGCTTTCAGTTCCTCCATGTGCCGGCCGATGACGCCGTAAGGGCAGACCATCACGCAGGTCCAGCAGCCGATGCACTTGTCCTTGTCGGTGGCCACCACACCGGCGTCACTGCGGCTGATGGCGCCGGCGATGCAGGCGTGCATGCACGGGGCGTCTTCGCAGTGGCGGCAGAGGATGGGTACCGCCCTGCTGTCGGGCGCCACGGCTTCCACATAGAGGCGCGGTTTGGGCACGGGGGTTTCGGCCAGAGCGCCGTACAGGCTTTTGCTTTCGGAGTGGGCCACGGCACAGGCCATCTCGCAGCTGTGGCATCCCATGCAGCGGTCCAGCCGTACGAAGATCTCTTTGGGTTCTTTCATATTGGAACTCCTCGTCTTGTCACTACCTTCTCCGGGTAGGGCGAGCGGTAGTGCTTCTTTTCATTATTCCAACCCCAGCCCCTTACGGCGTTCGTCGATGGCGGCCAGCAGCTTTTCGGCGGCGCTGTCAGGGTCGAGGTCCACGATGAAGTAGCCGCCGGTAAGGTCTTTGACTTTTTCGGTCAGCACCCGGGCCACCAGCGGGCTGCCCAGTACCGGCAGCATCACCCCCACATGGGTGGGCAGGCCGGCAGCCACTGCGTAAGCGCCGATGGAGACGGCCTTTTCCGAGACGGCTTCCGCAGCCGAGGCCACCACCGGCAGTTGCTGGGTATCGACCCCCACATACTCGGCCAGGGCCACGGTGAGGGCCACGGCCCGTGAATTGTCCACGCAGGAGCCCATGTGGATCACCGGCGGCAGGGGACCACCCAGGCCATTGGCTTCGCCGATGGCCGTGAGCACGGCTTTGATGCCTTCCCCGCACAGATCACCCGTGTTGGCCGGGTCCATGAAGCCGTGGCGCATGAGGGCGCCGGCGCCACAGCCGGTGGCCACCACGAGTACGTTTTCCTTCAGCAGCTTCTTTGCGATGCGAATGAAATTCCTGTCCTGGGCGACCTTCACGTTGTTGCAGCCGGCAAAGAGGCAGACGCCGCGGATGTTGCCCGCCTTGAGGTGGTCCACCACCGGGCGCAGGGGCTCATCGGCGTCCAGTTTGGAAAGGGCCGCCACGATGGCCTCCACTGAGAAACCGGCCACCACCGGAGTTTTGACGTCGGGGATGTCCACGGCTTTGTTCTGCCGGCGTTTGAAGTTGTCGATGGCCCTGTCGATGATCTCATGGGCCTTGGGGCCGGCCTGCTCCTCGCTGAATTCCACGTGGGTGGCGCCGCTGATTTTGGCGATCTCCATGGTGGTGATGATCTCGGTGCCGGCGCACTCGGCGGCGTTGACCACCGCGGGCATGATGCACTGATAATCCACCACCATGGCGTCCACGGCGCCGGTCATGATGGCCATTTCCTGGCTCACCGAATGGGTGCAGGCAGGGATGCCGTGGCGCATCATCACTTCGTTTCCCGTGCAGCAGATGCCCACCAGGTTGATGCCGCCGGATGCGCCGGCCTGTTTTGCGGAATCCTGTTTGGCTTCTGCGGCGGTGACCAGCACTTCGGAGAGCACCGGGTTGTGGCCGTGCAGAGCGATGTTGACGGCGTCGGCCTTCAGGGTGCCCAGGTTGGCGGCGGTCACCGTGGGCTGCGGCACGCCGAAGAGAATGTCGGCCAGGTCGGTGCCCATGTAACATCCGGCCAGGTCGGCCACCCCGCAGCGCAGCCCGCCGATGAGCAGGTTCACCGGATCGGCGTCCACCCCGTAGAGGGTGCGGTGCATGATTTCGGAGACTTCATGGTCGATACCCACGGGCACCAGGTTGAGGTCGGTGAGCACCTTGGCCCGCTCTGGGTTGACCACCGTAGCGGCCCAGAGCACCGGCGTCTCCTTCTCGTGAAAATCGGCCAGGGCCGCGTTGGCCACGTCCATGGCGATGTCATTCTCCTGCCGGCCGTCCACATCGATGTTGAGCCGGGCGGCCACCGACCGCAGCTTGTCGCCGTCTTTGATGGCGTAGGCTTCGGTCTTGCCTTCAGCCATCTTCTTCAGGGTGTGGGCCAGATGGCGCGCGTGTCCCGAATGGGCCGCCGTGCCGGCCGCGATGGCCCGGTCGAGGCCGCGGGCCACCATCACGTCGGCGTTGGCGCCGCAGATACCGGTGCCGGGGCCTTCGCCAAAGGGGTCGATGCGGCAGGGTCCCTGAAGGCAGTGGCGGCAGCACAGGCCGGTGTCGCCGAAACTGCATTGAGGGGTCATGGCCGCATACCGGTCCCAGACCGTGCTCACCTCTTTCTCTTCCGCCTTGGCGATCATCTGCCGTACGGCCGGATCGAGACTCTTGTCCATTGCCTTTGGATTATCTGCCATCGCCGAATCCTCCCTTTTGACCGTGCGTGTGCGCCGAGAGGCACCTGCCCGCCACTAAGCCGCAGACTGCGGTGGGTTGACGACCGGAATGCCCTTCGTCGCGCGTTGCGTTAGGTATGTTGATGAACGGCAAGGCCACTGCGGCTGTTGCCGGATCGATTATTTGCGGAGAATACAGCGCGTCCTGTCATGGGGCAGCACCAAAGGGGTGGCGGAATCGGTACTTTTCAGGTCAGACGGGGCAACGCAAAAGGCACTGGTACGAGATAGCTTCGATGGGGAGATCCGTAGGCTGTTTTCTCAGAACACCATAGCTCAGGCGAGTTGTCAACCAGGCTGAATCCTTGACCAGGTCAAAATAAATTCAATCTGTTGAGAAATGCCTGGGGCGGCAATCCTGTTCCGTTGCCATTATCCTGTCGAAGATTACCCGCCGCCCGGAATGCAAAAGGTCCGCAACCGGGTCCAGCCTGTCGCACACCATTGGCGTTGACTTATGGGGCAGGTTTCAGGCATGATAGCGACATCATCTCCCGGTTCCAACCTTAGCGAAAAATTAGCGGATAGACGGTACGACACTTTCAGGGACTTCATGAAAGGCCTGTGGTACCGGTTTTTGGAAACAGCTCCAAAGAACCGCTTCGGGACACCTTTCTATAGGAGGACATATGAACCGTCATGCAAAAACAGGGTTGGTGGGTCTTGTCGTTTTGATGTCAATTTTCACGCTGTCCAGCGCGTATGCCTCCGATGCTGCCCGAATGGAGATCAAGGGGGCACCCGGTTTTTCTCGGCAGTGGGGATCGGGATGGATTGATCTCTCATCCGTCAGGGATTTCGAAAAAGGTGAAACGCTCGAACTCAAAATCGGCGGAACGGCCAAAGCGGTCGTGGTTCGATTGCTGGAGAAAGGGAAGTCTCCGGATTCCAGGGCCGGCATCCTGAGCGCGCCGGCTTCTGTTCCAAAAACGAGGGTCATCCGCGTGCCGGTGAAGTCCACTTATAAAAATATCATCCAGATTTCCGTGCACGGCGGTCCTAATCCATGGGGGGCATATCCGCTGGGAACTTCGAATGGTCCGGCTACCCTTGAGTCTGCAGCTATTGTTCTGAAGTAACACCATATGGAATAAATGTCCGGTAATATGAGCATTTCCCATAGTGCATACGTCTTGAGCGGACCTGCCAGGAGAATCGCCGTCTTTTGCATCGGTTCTCTTGTCTTTCTGTCCTGCTTTTATCTCTTTGGCGTTATGAATGCATTATGGCACAGGCCATTGAACGGACAGGCGATTCTTTATTGGATGAAGACCGGAATTGAGACGGTTGCCTGCGGGTATGCGGTCTTCTATCTCACAGTGGCCTGTACCTATAGAAGGCCGGGCATTCGAGACAGCACAACCCGGAGCAAACGATATTATCCAAACGTCGCGATCGCTTATCTGTGCTGTGACGATCTCGATCGTGCGGCATTGTCCAACATCTCAGCCGTCTGTGAGAAATATCAGAGCCTATTGATCGTGCACGATGATTCAGGATCGGAAGAAAACCGCGCCCGCGTCGATCGGCTCGTCGGCGACATTGCCAATCAGCACGCGCATCCGATCCGGCTGCTCAGGCGGTCGGTCAAAAACGGCGGTAAACCAGGAGCCGTGAACCATATTGTGGGTCAATTGCTTCCGGATATCGAATTCCTGCTGATTTGCGACAGTGACTCACACCTGCCGAACAGCGACTTTCTCGAAGACGCATTATCGCATTTCCAGGCGCCTGACGTAGCCTTGGTTCAATTCCACAACCGGGGCCATCTTTATAAAGGAGATCGACACGGTTACAGGACCCTATCGGCCTCTATCGATTTTTATGATGCTTTTGTATATTTTATGGATCGCTTTGGCTGGTCTCCGTTTCTTGGCCACAATGCCGTGCTGAGCATCAGTGCTTTCAAAGCGGTGGGCGGCTTCACCCCCGGACAGCTGGCGGACGACATCGATTATTCGGTTAAATTGAGGCTCGAGGGATATGCCATTCGATATGCGCGGACCGTGTATTCAGGTGAACGGCATCCTGCCTCTTACATGGCGCTTCGCAGGCGCACGCGAAAATGGGCGTATGGCTGTACGCAAATCCTCATGCGCTGGAGCTGGCCGGTATTTAAATCAAACCGGTTGACGCTGCTCGACAAACTCAGCTTCTTTCTGACGGTTGGGTATTATCATTTTCAAATATTGCTTCTCGGCTATCTCTTTATCTTTTATATTTGTCTCCCCTTCCAAGCCGAGAAGATGGGGGGCGCCTTCAACCTGCTGGTGTCCGCCGGCATGATCCTGACGTTTACTTTTTTGCCGTCCCTGATCTATTTTGCGGTGAACAGATGCATGTCGGCATGGCCGGTCCATGTTCTCTATTGGGGATTCACATACGGCAGCCAGGATTTCGTCATGGTGAGAGCCTTTTTCAAATGCATTTTCGGACGCCCCCTCGGCTGGATGCCCACCAATGGTTCCGCCGAAAACGAGGCGATGGTCGATTATTTGCCGGAACTCGCCTTCGGATCGCTCATTATCGTCATCGCCGCGATTCATCATCCCATTCTGCTGGCACTGCCGACGACAGGCCTCTTTGCCGGCAAGTTTCTTTGTGCGCCCTTCCTGAACCGGATGGTATTCAGGCATTCTCCAGGGGGCGCATCCGGCAGGACAGGTGTCCCATTCGAGGGTACGAACCAATCTATGAGAAGGAGTTCGAGATGAAGTTGTCATGGATGCAGATTTTGACCGGTGCTTTCGCCCTGGCTTGTGCTGTCGCAGGCGCTACTTTCAGTCTGACGAAATACGCGCACCAGGCGGAGATTACCGCTTATCAACTGAAAGCACAAATTCAGGACCGGCGAATCGTCACCCTTGAACGGCAGCTGGACCAGATCAAGGAGGTGCTGCAGACCGATTCGCGCCCCCAGCCCTCTTCATCAAACCCCCCGGGCGGCGACCTCGAGGTGCGCATCATCAGTCCGACATCGAGGGTTGCCCAGTATGCAGATGTCCGGTTCGCGCTTGAGGGCGCACTGCCTGAAGGCTACAAGCCTCTATTGATGGTTCGCGATCCATTGGGCGCCTGGTGGTCCTGGGGATCCGCGGATGCCTTGATTTTTCATGGCATTCAGTTCGGAACCGACGCGGACCGGGGCAGGGTGTTCGAAATTGAAATTTTAATATCTGATGAGCAGGTTCCGAAAAACGAGCCCCGCCGATCGTTGCCGGCTTTTATCGCATCGGCCTCAGCCACCGTTGAGCGCGAATAGCGTATGTCAATCCATTCGACAGCGACAGCCGGAACGCATCGCACATCGCCCGAGCCGGTCGCTTCAGCGGACCGGCGGCTTAAACCTGTCCGGCCGGCGCGTTCCAACTCCGCGAGGCGATGTCGCCCCAATCCAGTCCAAACTTTGCCAGGTATTTTCGCAGGCGGTCGGCATCGTTGGGCATTTTTTTGGCCAGCCGCGAGACGGCAAACAGGCGGCGGCCCGCTTCCGACAGATTGCGCGAGCGAAGACAGACGCGCAATACTTCTTCCAACTGGACCCGGTCGAAGGGATCGATGGAATTGCGCTGCGCCGGAGTGAGATGGGTTTGGAGATGCCGGTGGGGCCCCCCGGCCCGGTCGTCGGCGGCCATCCATGCGGCGGTGAGCCGTTCGATCTCTTCCCGTGCTTCGGCGGCGGTGATGCGCCCGCCCGGGGCCAGGGTGGCCATGCGGGTGACGGCGCCGTTGAGGTCCCGGAAGTTGGCCCGCCAGGTTGCGGCGGATGAAACGGCAAAGTTGAGAAACAACCGTCGGGCCTCCTTGTTGAAAGTTACCCGCCGTCCGGTCTTGCGGGCGAACTGTTCCAGCTCGTAATCCAGGTTGGGTTCGATATCCTCGGTGCGATCCCGCAGCCCCGGCATGCGAAAGGTCCACAAATTGATGCGCGCCAGCAGGTCTTCCCTGAAATTGCCCTTTTGGACGTCCCGTTCGAGCAAATGGTTGGTGCCGCAGATCAGCTGGAAATCGCTGCCGGTTTCCCGGTCCGACCCCATGGGCAGGAAGGTCTTCTCTTCAATGGCGCGCAGCAGCATGGACTGCTCGTCCAGGCCCAGTTCGCCGATCTCGTCCAAAAAAAGCATGCCCCCGTCCGCTGCCCGCAGCAGGCCCGGACGGTCCTGAAGCGCTCCGGTAAAGGCGCCCTTCTTGTGGCCGAAAAGGGTGGACATGGCCGCGTCACCGCGCAGGGTGGCGCAGTTGACCTCTACAAAATCCCCCGCCAGCTGGTGACGCGCCTTTTTCAGATCGAAAATTCGACGGGCAAGTCGTGACTTTCCGGCGCCCGTGGGACCGGTGAGCAGAATCGGCTCCACCGAGTGCATGGCCACGCGCTCGATCCTTTCGATCAACTGGTTGAAATGGCGGTTGCGGGTCTCGATACCCGATTTCAGGAAGGAGAGGTCGTCGTCCAGCTCTTTTTGAAACCGTCCGGCCAACTGGTCGTAGCGGGACAGATCGAGGTCGATGATGGTGTGGGTGCCCGCCGGGTCGGTTCCCCGGACCTTTTTCACCGGGCCGGTCTGCACCAGGCGCGCCGGAAAGTAGCGCGCTTCGGTGAGCAGAAAAAGACAGATCTGCGCCACATGGCTCCCGGTGGAGATATGCACCAGGTACTCCACGTTCTCCGGGTCGAAGGCGTAGGCTGAAGCAAAGTCGTGCAGGACGCCGAAGACCTCTTCAAAGTCCCATGGATCGCGGAAGGTGATGGGGTGCGGCACTACTTCGGTCTGCGGCGAGACGATGCGGATATCTTCGGCCACCCGCTCCATCAGTCCCTTGAAGCGTGTCTGGTAGAGCAGGTCGAAGCGATGAATGGTCAATTCTTTCTGCTGGCACAACCCGACGGTGGGCCGCCACCGCTGCCAGCGGGATTCGCGTTTGCCGGTGTCCAGAGTGGGGCCCAGAAGCCCGATAGCGGCTGTCTTCATGGCATCCATCCTTATAATGTTTTATAATATTATATAAATTATTCAGGCGTCCGCGTCAACATGTCCCGTGTCGATATTGCCCTGAAGCGTTGTTTATTGACATTATATCGGGTGGTTATAAGTAAACCCGGTCAGGAGGGCTGGTTTGGCACGCGCATTGAAATAAGGGAACCCCAAAGGATGGCGTGCCACCGGAAAACAACAAGGCCCATCCTGTTCTTTCACATCAGCTGGTATCTGTCGGCTCCAGCGGCGCGCGAAGCTCTGCAGCCCTCCCATCGGGGCGATGGGCGTTTCAGTCAGCAGCGCGTGTACCGGACATGGGTTCTGACGGCGGCATATATCAGGGCTTGGTTAGCTCATCGGGTAGAGCACTGTGCTTTTAACGCAGGTGTAACAGGTTCGAATCCTGTACCAAACTCCAGGGGTAATTCCCCTCCAAAGACCCTGAAACGGTCTCCATGCAATGCCGAAGGAAGACCGGCACCCGACGGACACGTCAGCGGCATGATCGGCCGCGGTCGGCGCCCCTTGCTCTCTTCGAGTAGCAGCGGAAGAAGGCCAACACCGGCATCCCATGACACGTTCCGGCGAAACGCCCTGCAGCGCGTGGATTCCGTTGCCGCAGGATGGGGTAACGGGATGATGCGAGTGCGGTCATCAATCCGGTGACATAATCACGGGATAAATTTCCGCAGGACCGGCATCTCCGAGCCGCATCCGCCGCAACTCAAGCAGCGCTCCGCGTTTTCGCGAACGGTTCGGACGGCGCCGGTCTTCCCGACGCAGCACTGCCGGCTGAAAGCATTGAAACTTTAAGACCATTGAGAATTTGAAACAGGAGTAGCAAATGAAATGGGTTAAAAAAGAAAATGGACAGCGAATCCCCATCAAATCGTGGTGTGATCCCATCGATGACAACGCCCTGGCCCAGGCCATGAACCTGGCAAGGCATCCGGCCATGGTGCGGCATGTGGCTTTGATGCCCGACTGCCACCAGGGATACGGAATGCCCATCGGCGGCGTGATCGCCTGCAAGGACGTGATCATCCCCAATGCCGTGGGCGTGGATATCGGCTGCGGAATGGGTGCGGTAAGATCCGATTTTCCGGCGGAAGATATGACCGAAGAGCGGGCCAAATCGATTATGGGTAAGATCCGTGAGAAGATCCCGGTGGGCTTCAAGCGCCATTCGCTGCCCCAGCCATGGGATCGCTGGTCTGGCGCACCTGAAATCCAGGTGGTGGCGCAGCAGATTAAAAACGCCAAATATCAGTTGGGAACCCTGGGCGGCGGGAACCACTTCGTGGAGATCCAGCGCGGAGACGACGGCAACCTATGGCTGATGATCCATTCGGGAAGCCGGAACTTCGGAAAGCAGATCGCCGATGTATACCACCGCAAGGCCCTGGAACTGTGCCAAACCTGGCATGTGGATCTGCCGGACAAAGATCTG
Source organism: Desulfobacteraceae bacterium (assembly GCA_050302315.1). Classification (GTDB taxonomy): domain Bacteria; phylum Desulfobacterota; class Desulfobacteria; order Desulfobacterales; family Desulfosarcinaceae; genus JARRKU01. Next base: position 5,899 of record JBNLAV010000212.1, on the reverse strand, counting down.
GCGTTTCTGCCGGTGAATACCCCCGAGGCCGACGGGTATATTGCGGCCATGAACTTCGCCCTGGAATTTGCGGCTGAGAACCGTCGCCTGATGATGGAGCGGGCCGTGCAATGCATAAAGGAAGTGGTGGACTGCGGGTTTGAGGACCCGGTCAATATCCATCACAACTACGCAGCCCTGGAACACCACTTCGGTGAGAACGTCTGGATTCACCGCAAGGGTGCAACCGCTGCCCGCGCGGCGCAGAAAGGGATCATTCCGGGCTCCATGGGAACCCCCTCCTACATCGTAGAGGGACTGGGAAACCCGGAGAGCTTTACTTCCTGCAGCCACGGCGCCGGAAGAAAAATGGGCCGCAACCAGGCATCGCGTACCCTGACCCGCAAAGCGTGCGACGAGGCGATGAAGGGTATCGTCTTCGGCCGCTGGAATAAGGACCGCAAAGGCCGTCTGGATTTCGGTGAAGCGCCTCAGGCGTACAAGGACATCGAGAATGTGATCGAATCCCAACTGGATTTGATCCGGCCCCTGGTGAAACTGCAACCCCTGGGCGTCATCAAGGGGTAGAGAAACGCCACGAGCGATATAACCGCAGGATAGCGAACAAGGAGAAGAAAAATGAAGCGCATCAAGCGAATTCTCATCCGTTCCTATGAAAAGGGTTTGCTTTTCCGGGATCGAGAATTCAAGAAGGTTCTGGAAGCAGGCACCTACTGGTTCTTCGATCCTCTGAACAAGATCCGTGTGGACGTGGTCTCCATGCGCGACCCCTGGCTGATCCACGAAGATCTGGACGTGTTGATCCAGGCCGGCGTGCTGGCCCGAGACGCCGAGATCCTGGACCTTGAGGACAACGAGCGCGTTCTGGTCTGGATCGACAACCGGTTCAATTGTGTCCTGGGTCCCGGCCAGTATGCGCTGTGGAAGACCCTGCGCGATATCCGCTATGAGGTTGTGGATGCCCGCAAGGTGCGCTTCGAGCACGCCGACGCCAACGTCATCCGCAAGGCGCCGGGCGCCGTCGCTCTGCTGGATCTCTCCTTTGTGGAGCAGGGATTTGTGGGTGTCCTCTTCCAGGATGGAAAGTACGTCGACACCTGCCAGCCCGGCCAGTACCTCTTCTGGAAGGATGTCGGCAAGATCAAGTTCTACCATGTTGACATGCGTGAGGCCATCGTGGACATCTCCGGCCAGGAGATCATGACCGCCGATAAGGTGACCCTGCGGATCAATGCCGTGGTGACCTATCGGGTGGTCGATGCCAAGGCCTCCATTATGGCCTCAGAGGACGCCCGCCAGGCCCTGTACCGAGAGGCCCAGCTGGCTCTGCGGGCGGTCATCGGCACCTATGCGCTGGACGATCTGCTCGGTGAAAAGGAGGCCGTGGCCGCGGCCCTTGAGAAGATGCTCGAGGACCGGGCTTCCGATCTGGGGCTTGCCATCGTCGATCTTGGCATCCGGGACGTGATCCTGCCCGGCGAGATGAAGGAGCTGATGAACAAGGTGATCGAAGCCCACAAGGCCGCCGACGCCAACCTCATCACCCGGAGGGAGGAGACCGCGGCCATGCGCTCCCAGGCCAACACCGCCCGCATCCTGGAGAACAATCCGACCCTGATGCGGCTGCGCGAGCTGGATGTATTGGAGAAGATCGCCGAAAAGTCCAAGCTCAACGTGGTCCTGGGAGAAAAGGGCCTGGCCGATCGCATGGTCAACCTGCTGTAGGCCGGTAATGACAACCCTCAATCGGCGGATTCCGGCAGAACGCTGGCCGGAATCCGCCGAAAATCAGTTTGACCGGTATGATGATACCTGGTAGAGACCGGTCACCTTGGCGGCGCACCCCGAGCGCCGTTCTCTATGAACAACCGGGAAGAAATGATAACGAGGCTCGTGCAATGAAACCCAGATGTCAACTCAACAGCTTTTATCCGGACGGTACCGTTTTAATACCGCATGGAGGAGGATAGCACGCGCATCGAATAAATTGTGAAGCGCAAGGGGCGATGTCATCGATGGCCTCTTGGTCTGAAGCTTCAAGGTTTATAAAAGCCGGAAGGGTGCCGCAGTGCAGCCCGCCGGCTTTTCTTGTTTGATGGGCATGAAAGTCGATCGCATCCAATAAAAGGCCGAGAACGATCTTGGCGCCGTATGAAATGACAGATCAATTGTTGTGCGCGGTTGGATGTGCCGACCATTCGGCGGGCGCCCGAGACCACCTGATCCGACTCAGTTTTCGGTTCCCGAATCCGAACCTGATGGCGGGTTTTCAATGGGCAGAGGGAATTTTACAAATTCCACCCCCTCCTTGCGGAGGGTCTCCTCTTCCTGGGGGGTGCTGATCCCGCGGATGTTGCGCGGTTCGTTGACGCCGTAATGGATCTTGAGCGCCTCCGTCGCGAAATCTGCCCCCACGTTATCGAAATTTTTATCCACATAGTGTGCGATGGCCTGGGCCATGGCCTCTGGATTGGGTTGGGGCGGCGCATCCGATGGAACGGTGGGTGATCCTTTGATGGCAAATGTCGATGGAATGCGGGTGATTCGGGTGTCATCGCATACGGGGCATCCGATGAGGCCTGCCTTGAGCTGTTTGTTGAACGCTTTAGCGTCTTCGAACCACCCTTCGAAAGTGTGGTCGTTGTGGCATTTGAGATCGTAAGCGATCATGATTCGGCTTCATCCTTTGAACTGAACTGGCTCTAAATTATCATAATACCTGGTGAGATAAAAGAAATTATTGACAGACGACGGATTTTGTCAAAGAATACGCCACATTCCGACGCTGGGGGGCGAATAACACCCGCAAGGCGGGTGGCTCGAATTTCCGGTCGGGCACCGGAAAACAGAGATATGTCAGCGCTGTATCGCTCTGAAGAGACCGATCCGCTTTTGACGATCACATCCATAGGAGTTTGGAGGGAGTCCAGAGTATGAAGTTATCCACTAAAATCGGTATCTTAGTTATGACGGGCCTCGTGCTGACAGCCGTTTCCAGCGCTGCTGAGACCCGCTTTGTGACCGACGAACTGACCATTACCCTGCGAACCGGCCCGGCCAAGGACCGTAAGATTATTGCATTCCCCAAAGCCGGGACCCCCGTCCAGGTCATGAACGCCGGTGAGGAATATACCGAGGTGCAACTGTCCAACGGCAAGCAGGGGTTTGTACTGACCCGCTTTCTCACCGCCCAGGTGCCGGCCGATATCCGGCTGGCCCAGCTTGAAAAAAAACATGCCGCAGTGGTTCAGCGCTACGAGGAACTCAAGGATAGGGCCTCGACGCTGAATACGGAAAGCAAGGGGCTGAGCGGCGAACTTTCAACCACCCAGCAGGCCCTCGAGAAGCTCACCGCGGAGCATGAGGCCCTCAAAAGAGAGTCACAGGAGTTCCTGAAGCTCAAGGCCAAATATGAAAAGGCCGTCAAGGACGCTGCCGAAGCCAGGGCCCGGGCGGACAAAGTAGACAAGGAACTGAGCCAGCTTTACAGCAGCGAACTGAACACCGGACTGCTTTATGGCGGCGGTCTGATCGTATTGGGATTTATCACCGGCTTTATCGTCAAACGGCCGAAGCGCAGGTCTCCACTGTTGTAGCCCCATTGGAACCTGTGTCGGAATCGGGTGCGGGGTCTTTGACGTAAAGGTGGCGGCGATCGGCATGCACACCTTGCCAAGGATCCCGCACCCGATTTCTGTTTTTGGGGGGCCAATCGAAAGAAAATGCGGCGGATCGCTGCAACGAACCGAGGAAAGAAGCCCATGGCGGATGTACGGACGGACGTATTGGTGATCGGCAGCGGAATTGCCGGTTTGATGTATGCCATCAAGGTGGCCGAGAAGGGCACCGTTGCCCTGGTCACCAAAAAAGAGGCCATGGACAGCAACACCAATCTGGCCCAGGGGGGCATCGCCTCGGTCTTTGGAGACGAAGACAGCTTCGATCTGCACATCGACGATACCCTGGCGTCGGGCGACGGTTTGTGCCACCGTGACGTGGTGTCGCGCGTGGTGAGCGACGGCCCGTTCCGGATCAATGAACTCATGGAGATGGGCGTGCGCTTCAATCTCCGGCCGGAAGGCGGATCGAATGGGAGCGACGGCAGGGGTTTCGATCTGGGCCGCGAGGGCGGGCATTCCCAGAACCGCATCGTGCATGCAAAGGATATGACCGGCCAGGCAGTGGAACAGGTGCTGGTGGAGCATGCCCGCAACCATCCGCGCATCACGTTGTTCGAAAATCACGTGGCCATCGACCTGATTACCCAATCCACCCGCATGAAGCGGGGCATGGTCACCACCACACATGAAGATTTCTGCTACGGCGCATACGTCCTGGAGCGCAAGACCAACCAGGTCAGGACTTTTTTCGCCAAGATCACCCTGCTGGCCACCGGTGGCGCCGGAAAGGTCTACCTTTACACCTCCAATCCGGACATCGCCACCGGAGACGGCATGGCCATGGCGTATCGTGCCGGCGCCACCGTGGCCAACATGGAGTTCGTCCAGTTTCACCCCACCTGCCTCTTCCATCCGGCGGCCAAGAATTTTCTCATATCCGAAGCGGTGCGCGGAGAAGGCGGGGTGCTCATCGACGCCGACGGTCGTCCCTTCATGGGAGACTACGATCCCCTCAAGGACCTGGCCTGCCGGGACGTGGTGGCGCGGGCCATCGACACCGAATTGAAGAAGAGCGGCGCCGACTCCGTTTTCCTGGACATCACCGCCAGACCGGCGGATTTCATCAAAGACCGTTTCCCCAATATCTACGGCAAGTGCATGGAACTGGGCATTGACATCACCAATGAGCCCATTCCGGTGGTCCCGGCCGCCCACTACATGTGCGGCGGCGTGGTCACCGATTTCAATGGGCGCACCGATATTCAGAATCTTTACACTGTCGGTGAAACCGGATGCACCGGCCTCCACGGGGCCAACCGGCTGGCCAGTAACTCGCTGCTGGAGGCCCTGGTCTATGCGGATGCCGCCGCCCGGCACACCCTTCAGACCCTCGATGCCGGAAATTTCCCGCCCATGATGGAGCCGCCCGCCTGGGACGACACCGGCACCACCAACAGCGACGAAATGATTATGGTGGCCCACAACTGGGATGAAATCCGCCGCCTGATGTGGAACTACGTGGGCATCGTGCGTTCGGACAAGCGCCTGGCCCGTGCCCAGCGCCGCATCGAAATCATCCAGGCCGAAATTCAGGAGTACTACTGGAATTTCAAAGTGGTGCCCGACCTAATCGAACTGCGCAACATCGCCGTGGTGGCCGAACTGATCATCAAGTGCGCCCTGCACCGCAAGGAGAGCCGCGGCTTGCATTATACTTTGGAGTACCCACGGCGCGATGATACGCGCTGGAGAAAGGACACCATCCTGCGCAGGCCCTTTTTGGGTTAGTGGAAATACTTCACTGATCGTGTATCACCCTGTATCGATGCCATAACGTTTCAACTTCCGCCACAGAGAAACGCGGTCGATGCCCATGACGGCGGCGGCCTTGGTTTTATTACCGTCGTGTTTTTCGAGCACCCAGAGAATATAGCGCTTCACGATTTCATCCAGGGTGGGGGTTTCGTCCAGTGAGCGGCGATAGGTTTCGACAGTCAATTGGCTGATGTGCGCGGGCAGGTCGTCTTTCTGAAGGGTGTTGCCGTCCGCCATGGCCACGGCGCGCTCGATGGTATTTTCCAGCTCGCGCACATTGCCGGGCCAGCTGTACCCTTCCAACAGTTCTATGACGGCCGGATCGATAGAGGTGATATCTTTCTGCATGGCGGCGCGTTTTTGAGCCAGGAAGAAATTGGAAAGCAGCGGAACGTCACCTTCGCGCTCGGCCAGGGGCGGCAGCCGGAGGGCGATGACATTCAATCGGAAAAAGAGATCCTGCC
>JBNLAV010000211.1:0-11945 GCA_050302315.1 Desulfobacteraceae bacterium | reverse complement strand
GCTGCCGCTCAATATCGGAGATCTGATCAACCTGATCAATCTCGATCTTTACGGGAACCAGATCAGCGGTCCGATCCCCGACAGCATCGGGAACCTGGTCCAACTGCAGCAAATGCTCCTGGCCGATAACGAATTGAGCGGACTAATCCCGGCAACCATCATGAGCCTGACCAATACCTTCATGGATCTGCGTCAGAATCACTTGTGTGCCCAGGACCCGGCATTAATAGAATTCTTGGATATGCATGCACCCGAATGGCAAGAGACTCAAATTGACTCCATATGCAACTAGAACCCTCAGTGCATTTTTTAATTTGTACGCTATGCTGCTAATATTTTAATCCCCCTTTTCAATACTGATGAGACAACCTGCCCGCCTGTTTGGTGGGCAGGTTGTCCCCCCTCCTGAAAGGCGTCAAGTATTTTTCAAACCTTTTCTCTTCTCAGATTCTCAAATTGTGGAGTGGAATCATGCATGATGGCGGTCATGAACATGATTCGCTCGCTTATCTCAGATGCACGGCCACAACACAGATTGTCATTCATGCATAAGAGGTAAAGAGGCCGGAAATGATTTTGGCATCATATGCGCAGGGAAGACATAAAGCACCTCCCCTAACTCATGTCCGAGCAAAGCTTGCCTGCTGCTGGAGCAACTGCATATGTCAAAAAGTTGGTGTTCTCCGGCCCTTCACAAACTCAAAACGTGCGGAGGGGGTGCTGCCGTATTAAATCTACTGCAAACCCCCGACAACGAAAGATATGGTGTCCTCCGCATGTCATAAAGTTGAGACGGGCGGAGGGCGTCATAGCCAAGGCGGAGGGGGCGCAGCCGTAGTAAATCTACTGCAAGCCCCCGACAACGAAGGATATGGCGTCCTGCGCCCGTCTCAACCGGCGTAGATGGAGCATTTGCGGACGCTCATCGCCGCTTCCTGTAGCGCCTCGGCAAAGGTGGGATGGCCGTGAACGGTCCTGGCAATGTCTTCCGAGCTGGCGCCGAACTCCATGGCCAGCACGCATTCGGCAATCATATCGGCGGCCCGGGGCCCGATGATGTGAACCCCAAGAACCCGGTCTGTTTTGGAATGGGCGATCAGTTTGACAAACCCGTCGGTTTCGCCCATGCACCGGGCCCGGCCCGCACCGGTAAAGGGGTAGCTGCCTACGCAGTAGGGGATGCCGCGCTCTTTGACCTGTTCTTCGGTCAGCCCGACAGAGGCGACTTCGGGTGCGGTGTAGATCACGGCAGGGATGGTATCGTAATTGACTTCCCCGGCCCTGCCGGCCATGGATTCCACAGCGGCGATGCCTTCGGCCGATGCCTTGTGGGCCAGCATTGGGCCGGGCACCAGGTCGCCGATGGCGTAAATTCCGGAGACACTGGTCCGGCAGGCTTCATCCACGGCGATCAGGCCGGTTCGTTCGTCGGTCCGTATCTGGAGATCTTCTATCCCCAGGCCCCGGGTATTGGGCCGCCGTCCCACGGAGACCAGCAGCCGGTCGAAACTCAATTGCTCCTGCTCGCCCTTGCTCTCCACTGTGACCTTTACTTTCTTGCCCGCGACCTCGGCCGCTTTGACCCGGGTGTTGACCCGGAATTCAAAGCCCTGTTTTTTCAGGATGCGGTCCAGGGTACGGGCCACCTGTCCGTCCAGGGTGGTGCCGATCTTGGGCAGCATTTCGATGACCGTTACTTTGGCGCCCAGGCGCAGCCACACCGATCCCAGTTCCAGTCCGATATACCCGCCGCCGACGATCCCCAGATGCTCCGGGACTTCGTTAAATTCAAGCGCACCCGTGGAACTGACGATCCGATCGCCGTCAAAGGCCATGGCCGGCACCTCGATGGGCGACGATCCGGTGGCCAGCAGGATGTTTTCGGCCTCAAGGGTTCGCGTGCTCTCTTCATCCGACGTCACGTCGACTTTACCTGCTCCAGCCAACCGCGCGGTGCCGTGGATAATCTCCACCTGATGATTTTCCAACAGGCCGCGCACGTTGCGGGTCAGATCGCCGACCACCTTGTCTTTACGGGCCATCATGGCCGGCAGATCAATGTCAAGTTTGTCCGTCTTGATGCCGTGATCGGCGAAATGATGTTTGGCCAGATGAAAGTATTCACTGGAATCGAGCAGCGCCTTGCTGGGGATGCAGCCCACATTGAGGCAGACGCCTCCCAGACGCTCTTCTTTTTCGATACATGCGGTTTTCAGCCCCAGTTGGGCCGCCCGCACGGCTGCCACATAGCCGCCGGGTCCGGATCCGATGATGATAACGTCATAGTCGGCCATCTTACACCTCCAGCAGCAACCGTTCGGGGTTTTCGATCAACTCTTTGACCCGCTTGAGAAAGGTGACCGCCTCACGGCCATCCACGATTCGGTGGTCGTAGGAAAGCGCCACGTACATCATGGGGCGGATGACAATTTCGTCATCGACCACCACAGGTCGTTTTTCGATGCGGTGCATACCCAGAATGCCGCTTTGGGGCATGTTCAGGATGGGCGTGCTGAGCAGCGAGCCGTACACACCGCCGTTGGAGATGGTAAAGGTGCCGCCCTCCAGGTCGGCCAGTTCCAGGCGGTTGTCCTGAATCTTCTTCACATAGTCGAGGATGGCTTTTTCGATCTCGGCGAACCCCAGCGATTCGGCGTGGCGGATGACCGGCACCACAAGCCCCCTGCCCGATCCGATGGCAACGCCGATGTGCTGGTAGTTGTGGTAGACAATTTCGTCACCTTCCACGAAGGCGTTGATCTCCGGAATCTCTTTGAGGGCCGCCACACAGGCCTTGAGGAAAAAAGACATGAAACCCAAAGAGACATCGTGACGCTCCTTGAATTGCTCCTTGTACTTGGCCCGTTCGGCCATCACCCGTCCCATGTCGATATCGTTGAAAGTGGTCAACATGGCGGTATTCTGCTTGGCCGACACCAGCCGGGCGGCAATGCGCTTTCGGATGGGTGTCATTTTCTTGCGCACTTCCGCCGGCGGCGCCTCGTGTTCCAGCTCCGCCGGCGGCGCGCAAGCCTCGGGCATGCCGGCCGGCGCCTGTTCGAGATGGAGCAGCACATCGCCTTTGGTAATTCGTCCTCCGGGTCCGGTGCCTTTTATTCTACGGACATCCAACTGCTTCTCCGCCACCAGTCTGCGGACCGATGGGGACAAGGCCGCTTCCGCGTCTGTGCCTGCCGTGATCTGAGGTGCTGTCTCGGGCGGCGGCTTCTTCGGCTGTGGATCGGGGGCCGGCTCCGGTGTTTCTTCCGGCGCCGGTTCGGCCGGTTCCGGTCGGGCGCCTTTCGCCGCGGGATCGATACTGCCTACCACGGCGTCGATGGCTACGGTTTCACCTTCCGCCACGGTAATGTGCAGCACGCCGGCCACCTCGGCCACCACTTCCAGCGTCACCTTGTCGGTTTCGATAACAAAGAGCGGTTCGTCCTTTTCGACCTGCTCTCCATCCTGCTTGAACCATTCTGCCAGAATGGCCTCCTGCACCGATTCCCCGACATGGGGAATTTTAATCTCAACGGACATGAAATCTCCTTCAAGCTTCAGCTATAATGATATTCATTATTATCATCACCCAATGTCCCTGGATTCCGGCTTTCGCCGGAATGACGCAAATACCAGAGGCAGTGGCAGCGACACCACCACAAGCATTTTCCCATAATGTTGAAAAAGTCTAAGGGCTCCAGAGCCAAGGCAGAAACGGCGCTGCCGTAGCAAATCTACTGCAAGCCCTTGACAACCCGGGAATTGGGGCCCTCAAGCTCCTCCCGTTGAAAAAGTCTAAGGGCTCCAGAGTCAAGGCGGAAAGGGCGCCGCCGTAGTCAACCTACTGCAAGCCCTTGACAACGCAGAATCTGGAGTCCTTAGGCTTTTTCAACTGGGCGCCATAGCCAAGGCGTGGTCGCCCCACTGCGAACCTCCGGCAACACAGGATATGGCGTCCTCCGGCCCCCCAACCTATCCGGCCATATCCTTTTCATTCTGCAACGGTCCGATGGCCTGGTCCGATATGGCGCTCTGACGCTGTTTGTAAATATTGGGGAACCCGGTCGCCGGACTGGCGGCAGCCGGTCGCCCGACGTAGCTGATCTTCCGGCCGAGGATCTCTTCGAGATAGGGCCGGACGAAGCGCCACCCGCCCATGTTTTCGGGTTCCTCCTGTACCCAGCACCAGTTGTCGACCGTGCTGTAGTTTTCCGATATGCGCTTGAGCGCTTCCTCGGGAAATGGGTAGAATTGCTCCAGGCGGACGATGGCGATGTCCTTGCAATTGATCTCATGGCATCGCTGCAACAATTGGTAGTATATTTTGCCGCTGCACAGAATTACTTTTCTTGCGGTATCGGGCCGCAGGGGATCGTCGATTACCGGATCAAACCTTCCCTCGCTGAAATCCGGCAGCGCGGATATCGCCTGCGGGTGGCGCAACAGACTTTTAGGTGTCATCAGGATCAGCGGCTTTCGGTAGCTGGCCTTGACCTGACGGCGCAACAGATGGAAGTATTGTGCGGGGGTGGTCAGATTGCACACCTGCAGGTTGTCGTCTGCGCACAGCTGCAGGAATCGCTCCAGGCGCGCCGATGAGTGTTCCGGCCCCAACCCTTCCCAGCCGTGGGGAAGCAGCAGAACCAGGCCGCAGAGACATCGCCACTTGGTCTCGCCGCTGGCGATGAACAGGTCGATCACGCCCTGGGCGTTGTTCACAAAATCGCCGAACTGGGCTTCCCACATGGTCAGCCCCTGAGGCCGCGTCAATGCATAGCCATACTCGAACCCCAGTACGCCCGCCTCCGCCAGAAGGCTGTTGAATACCTGGTAATGGGCTTGCCCCTCTTCTAAAGCATTGAGCGGGACGTGGGGCAGCCCGGTCTGTCGATCGAAAAGCACGCTGTGGCGTTGGCTGAAGGTACCGCGCTGGCAGTCCTGGCCGCTGAGGCGGATCGGGACCCCTTCGGTAAGCAGGGAGGCGAATGCCAGGGCTTCGGCGTTCGCCCAGTCGATGCCCTCGCCTTTCTCGATGCTCTGCAGGCGGCGGCGCAGCAGCATCTTGATCTTGTTGTGGGGCGTAAATTCGGAGGGCAGTGAATTCAGCCGGGTCGCAAGAATCGTCAACCGGTCACGGGAAACGCCGGTGCCGACAGCGTCATGCCGGTACTTGCTGCTGAAGCCCTCCGTCTCTTTGAAACAGCACGGCTGGGGAAACAGACACGAACTGCCGTGCACCTCTTCATACGCAGCATCCAGCCGTTCGGTCGATTCGGTCTCCAGTCGGGGCAGGACCTGGTCGTCGATGAGGCCTTCGGCCATGAGCTGATCATGGTAAATCAGATGGGGCGACGGGCGTTCCTTGATGCGGTCGTACATCCGGGGCTGCGTGAAATACGGCTCGTCCCCTTCGTTGTGCCCGTAGCGGCGATAGCAGACCAGGTCGATGACCACATCCTTGGCGAACCGGGTGCGGTAATCGGCGGCCAGCCGGGCCACATGGATCAGCGATTCAGCATCCTCCCCATGCACATGGAAGATGGGCACCATGAGCATCTTGGCCACATCGGTTGAATATCGGGTGGAACGGGCATCTTCGGGCAGCGTTGTGTACCCGATCTGGTTGTTGATCACCACGTGGATGGTGCCGCCGGTGGTATAGCCCGCCAGCTGGCTCATGTTCAAGGTTTCGGCCACCACACCCTGACCGGCAAATGCGGCGTCGCCATGCAGCAGCAGGGGAATCACCTGGTTGCGATCCGCATCCTCGAACAATTGCTGGCGCGCCCTTACGATGCCCTCCACCACCGGATTGACCGCCTCCAGGTGGCTGGGATTGTTGACCAGGTACGCGGCAAGGGACCGATTGTCCGGCAGGTCGATATGGGCCAGGTAGCCGTTGTGATATTTGACATCACCGTCCCCGATCACGTGGCCGGCGTCAAAACAGGTTTCGAACTCGGCAAACAGGGCATCCAGCGGCTTGTTCAGGATATTGGCCTGGACATTGAGCCGGCCGCGATGGGCCATGCCCAATATCACTTCTTTGGCGCCCAATCCGGCCAGTCGCTGGAACAGGGCATCCAGCATGGGGATCAGGGCATCGCCTCCTTCCAGGGAGAACCGGGTGACGGCCAGGTATTTCTTGTTGAGATACTGCTCCAGCATGGCGGACTGGGTCAGCTTTTCCAATATGCGCTTTTTGGTCTCGACATCCAGTTCAGGCTTGTTGCGCACCGATTCCATGCGTTCCTGCAGCCAGCCGCGCTCGTCGGGGTCCTGCAGGTGCATGTACTCTACGCCGACGCTTCGGCAGTAGGTTTGCTTTAGAATCTGCAAGATCTCTTTGAGGGTGGCTTGAGCGGTAAAGGAGAATTGGGGGGTGGCGAAGATCTTTTCGTAGTCAACACCGCCCAGCCCGAACTCGCTCAGGTCCAGCATGGGATGGGAGGTGGGACAGGCGCTCAACGGATCCATGCAGGCCAGCAAATGGCCAAGGTTGCGGTACCGGTGGATCAGCTCGGCCACCTGTGCGGCGGATGGGTCCTCGCACGTCGCTTCACTGCGCCCGCTGTGCTGCAGCCCGATGTCGAATCCGTTAAAGAAGGTCTGCCACTGCCGGTCCAGCGACCCGGGGTCGGATTTATACTGCCGGTATTGGGCGTCCAGAAAGTCAATGTTGAGGGTCTCGGGTATCTTCATGGCCTCCCTTATCGTACGATGCGCCATCGTCGCGCGATGCCCGATCAAACACGTCTGGTAGCATTCATATCGCTGTCGATGTCATGGTTGCCGTCAGAGCTGGAAGCGTCTGCTTATCTCGAAAATGATAAGTAATAGGCGGGAAGGTGTCAATTGCAAATAAGCCTTGTAGAGCCATGACCGCCTCGGATATAAGTAATGTGAACCTCGATTGAACGGTTGGAGATCCATCGTGCGGATACCACCCCAAAAAGAGTGCCTGCATCTATTACAGACCGTCGACATGCCCGACCACATCCAGGCCCACTCCCAGATGGTGTGCCAAGTGGCCTTGGTCCTCACCGACGGCCTGATCGCGGCCGGCATCGATATCAACCGCAAACTTGTTCATGCCTCGGCCCTCCTGCATGACATCACCAAACCGCGCAGCTTTAAAACAGGGGAAAACCACGCCCAGAGCGGCGGCATCTATCTTTCGGAACTGGGGTATCCCGAAGTGGGGGAAATCGTTCGCCAGCATGTGATGCTGGACCGCTATTTCGCAGCCGATACGCCGGACGAAGCGGAGGTGGTCAACTACGCCGACAAGCGGGTGCTCCATGACCGGATCGTTTCCCTGGATGACCGCATGACCTATATCCTGAACCGCTACGCCAAAACCAAAAAGCATCGTGAATTGCTGCAGGTCCTGTGGGATCACACCCGCATCCTGGAAAAGCGGCTGTTCGCCTACCTCGAATTCCATCCGGACATCTTTCCGCCCAGCCTGCTCGAGGCTGCCCTGCAGTCCTGACCGCCCCTCATCCGTGCCCCTATCAACGCATCGCGCCCTTGATTTCCGTCTGGCGGCATGCCGCCAGGAATGTGCGTGTCAGGGCGGGATCGATGACATGGGCGTAGACGCGTCCGTCGGGGTCCACGCCGTAGATATTCCCATCCTCCAGGAAGCCGGCCAGCAGCGCTTTTCCGATGGCCGACCGGTCCGTCCGGGGATCGATGGCCCTGGGCGGTTTGGCCGGCAGCGGCATGGGCGTACCGCCGTCCGCCAATTTTTTCATAAAATTCAAGACCCGCCCCAACCGCAACAGAGTGATCGCCTGGTCGCGGTCGGTCACATGGGCCAGGGGCAGCGCTGTTGAGCGCATCAAGGCCGGCTCGTCCGGCAGCAGTTGTTTTCGTCGGCACCACTCGTAATCACGGCTCCCCGGCGCCGGATAGAATACGGACACGCCGGCCAGCACGCGCCGGCCGGCCAGAAAGAGCAGATCCCGGATCGCGTCATGGGGGTCCTGTTCCGGCCCCGCCACGATGATGTAGGCCACACAATCCATCCCGAACCGCCTGGCCAGGTGAAGCACCCGGTCGATGTCCGGTGTGATGTCCGGTCGGGCGAAACGCCTGAGTTGGGATACCGCCGTTGTGATCAGCGCCAGGTTCAATGATTGGAACCCGGCCTGCTGCATCTGCGCCAGCACGGTTTCGTCCAGGCTGGGCGCGTAGAGGCCGTTCATGGCCCGCAGTTCAGGCCGGTGCCGGCCGAATGCCGACCGGATTTCTTTGAGCAGCTCAAGGGTCCATTGTCTGTCTGCTCCGAGATGTTCGTCTTCGAAATCGATGAATCCCATGGGATGGGTTGCGAAAGCAGCCTCGAGCTCCGATATCACCGATTCGACGCTGCGCCGGCGAAACCCGTGATACCCGGTTGCATTGACCGCACAATAGGTGCACCGCAAGGGGCACCCGCGCGAGGCGGTCATGGCCAGACTCCCCCGTCCTCCCCGTTGGTAGTGACGCCAGGCGATCAGGTCGAAGGCCGGGGTGGGCAGACCGTCCAGGTCATCCACCGCCGCCGGGGGCGCCACGGCCAGGGTGCCATCCGATCTTCGGCGCACGAGCCCGGGGATGCTGGTCGGAGCGGTTCCCTGTACAAGCGCCCGGGCAAGGGCGGGAAATCCCGCTTCGCCGTCGCCGCGCAGGATGTAATCGACCGAGCGATGGCGCATCACCGCTTCCGGAAGCGCTGTTGGGTGGTGGCCGCCCAATACGATGGGCACGCCGGGGCACACCTTCTTGACCGCTTTTGCCGTCTCCAGGGCCAAATCGCTGTAAGCGGTGAAAAGCGATGAAATGCCGATGACCCGGGCACCGGATGTTTTGGCCTGACGGGCAATGTGCTCAAGACTGTACCCAAAATGGCGGAAGTGGTGAAAGAGGCCGAAGGGTGAGAGGTCGGCGCGACCATAATAGGGCGCCAGGTAATCCATCTCTTCAGGCCATGCAATGATGCGGGCCTTGTTGGTGGCCAGGCCGTCGCAAATCTCCACCGAGAATCCGGCCCGGCGCAATGCTGCGGCGATGCCGGCCAGTCCGTAAGGCAGCGTTCGCTTGGACGTGAGATAATAGTCACGGATCGGAGGTTGGATGAGCAGGATATCCGGCATCGGGGAAACGTCTTCCTGAAAGTGCCTGCCAGGTGGCCGCCTTCAGAGGGGGTGATGGTCACCCTGGTCTTCGGTTCAGTATGAGCGGCTTTTAGCAGCGATTCGCGCTGACGGTGGTTCGCCGGATTTTTCGCGGCTGAAAGCCGCTCCTACAATCGGTAGATTATTACCCGGACACAACACTAACTGATTTTCGAGATTTCGCTGAAGGTCTGAATCTCCGCCGGCAGATCTTCAGGACCGATGAGCTCTTCGACCCCCAGCGCCAGGGCGCGTTCGATGACATTCTGCAATTGGATCAGGTTGCCCGGCCAATGGTAGCGCATCAGGATATCCAGCGCCTCGGGAGAGATGTTGATGATGCGCTTACCCTGTTTGGTGCAGATCTGGTAGATAAAGTGGTGGATCAGCAGGCAGATGTCCTCGCGCCGTTCTCTCAACGGCGGCATGGTAATGACGATCGCATTGAGCAGATCGAACAGGTCTTTTTTCAGCGCCCCGCTGTCGATGACCTCTTTGAGTTCCTTGCCGGTGGCCGCCACGACCCGGGCCCGGATCCCTTTTTGCTGTTGTTCGGTTTCGATGGCCTGCAACAGGCTGAGCCTGAGGGACGGTGCCAGTTCGGCGATCTCGTCCAGATAGATGGTGCCGCCGTCCACCTTCTTGATCAGAGCGGTCACGTGATCGATCATCTCTTTGTCCGGCACGCCGTCTGTGACGCTGCCGCAGTTGACCGGCACGAACGGCATGTCCCTGCGGTCGCTTTTTTCATGGATGGTACGGGCCACCAACTCTTTGCCGGTACCGCTCTCGCCTTGAATCAGGACCATTGGATTCTGCTGGACCACGGTCTCGATCAGCTCATAGACTTGCTGCATGGGCGCGCTGATGCCGATCATGGCTTCGAATTTATAGCGCCCGCGGGATCGTTTGCGCAGCAGGGCGGCCTTGTCCTCCACCTTCTTCTCTTCGATGATGCGATCGATGATCAGCTTGAGATGATCCAGTTTGAACGGTTTCTGCAGATAATCGTAGCACCCGAATTTCATGGCCTGCACAGCGGACTCCATCGAGCCGTACCCGGTAACGATGATCACTTCGATCATGGGATTATACTGCTTGACCGCTGCCAGCAGCTCCAACCCGTTGAACTCCGGCATTTTGTAGTCGGTGAAAATGATTTGGATCTCCTCTTCGCGAATCAGGTCCAACGCTTTGAGGCCGCTGTCCACTGTGGTGATATCGTACCCCTGCATCTGAAGGTATTGTTCCACCATCATCAGGATATCTTTGTCATCATCGACAAATAATATGCGGTAGTCGTCCATAATTCGCTCCGTATCTCTCGATAGAGGTGCCTTTTCATGATTGGGCGGGGGGAAAAATGCTCAAACGACCCATTCGACTATTTTTATCGTGATCCCCGACTGGCGAGGCGGTCATCAATTCACCATTTCCGGTGCTGTGGCAAGTTGCATTCAAATTAAACGAATATAAAGGAGATAACCGAAAATTTCAAGCACCGATCAGCCGCGATGCGCACGCATCGGGATACGCGGATCCAGCCTTCCACGCCTCGGCATATGGCACAAAGATTGCAGTCTTTATAAGGCAAACCGGGCATCGATCCGGTTGCGGAAACAAGGTCGAACGGCCGCCCCAACAACAAAACCGGAACAAGGGGGCGGCAGAGCGGCGGCCACAAGCACGTCTGACAAGGATTCGTCACGAAAGCACGCTTGATGGCATTGCCCGACGAAAGGCCAAGCTGTCAAAGATATGATCAACGCATCCAAAATCATGACTGTATACGAAAATATTCGACTGTATAAAAATGTTGGAAGGAAGACCCCTGTCGGTCCATCCATGCGGCGCATGCCGATCTTTGCAAGGAGTATCATACCAGATGCCGGCTAAGTCAAACACCAATCGACGTCCCAGCGTTCCATTGCCGGCCATCCTCGGCCTGGACCGGACAGGGGTGCCTTTCAACGGCAGCGACGCGTTCTTCTTCAAATCACCTCTGCTTGAGCAACGGCTGTCCCTTCTGAAGCAGATGGTGGGGAAACACAGTATGCTGATTGTGGTGATCGGAGAACGGGGCAGCGGTAAAACCACATTGATGCACGAGTTCATCTCCATGCAAGGACCGCGGTGGCAGGCGTGCCGGTTCAAATTGAAATCCAGCCGGGGCCAATCCAAGGGGCAGTGGCCCAACCTGAACAATCGCATGGTGTATCGCTCCCGGAACCAAGGCCCCCCTTCCCTGATCATCGACGATGGGCACCAGATCAGCCCGTCCGAGCTGAAAAAACTGCTGCGCAGCGCATTTTCAAAACCCGAAGGCCGCAAGTTCCAGAGCATTGTCCTGTTTGCCGAACCCGAAATGCGGGAACGCTTTGCCGAGATCGCCCGCTGGATGCCCCCAAAATCAGTGATCGACAAGATATTCATGACGCCGTTGACCGAGAAACAGACGGCGGACTATTTGAACCACCGCCTCAAAGCGGCCGGCCTGGTCCGTCCGACCCCCTTCTCACCCGATCAGATTCACACGATCCATTCGCGCTCGGGAGGGCTGCCGGGAAGGATTAACGGGGAAGCGTTCATGTTGCTCAAAGCGATGAGCAGGGGCCAGCGCGGATTCAAACGATCCATGTTGGCCAAATTGTTCAAGTGGCAGGAACTCATAAAATGGAAAACTGCACGAGTGGTCAACATGCCTGTTTTTAGCAAAAGTTTCAGTTTCAACCTCAAATCCTGACGACTTTGCAATCGCCACCTCCTTTGGTACCGGGCGGG
>JBNLAV010000210.1:0-17548 GCA_050302315.1 Desulfobacteraceae bacterium | reverse complement strand
CCTTTGCCGCCCTCGGGGGTCGGGATTTTGTCGAAGATGGTTTGGGCTTCGAACATTCCGTAGAAGTCGCCAACACCGGCGTGGTCGCGGCCGATGATCATTTTGGAGCAGCCGTAGTTCTGGCGGAAGGTGGCGTGCAGCAGGCCTTCGCGGGGACCGGCATAGCGCATATCCAGCGGATAGCCGCCCTGTACGACGTTTTGTTCCACGAAGTAGTTTTTCACCAGGGAATCGATGCATTGGACGCGGACTTCGGCGGGGATGTCGCCCGGTTTCAGGTTGCCGACCAGAGAGTGGATGTAAACGCCGTCGCACACTTCCACGGCGATTTTGCACAGATACTCGTGAGAGCGATGCATGGGGTTACGCAGCTGCAGGGCGGCCACTTCGCTCCAGCCTCTCTCTTCGAAAATTTTGCGGGCTTCAGCCGGGCGATGGTAAACGCCGGCATACTTGGTGGGGTAGTCGCCTTCGCTCAGCACCTTGACGTTGCCGGCCAGATTGACGGGACCCTGGCTCATGACCATCTGAACGCCGGGATGATCTTCTTCCGCGATTTTCCAGAACTCTTCAGCCGTCGGGGTGCCTTCACCCATGAAAACTTTTTCACATCCCCATTTTTTCTCTTCGTCGCTGAGTTCCCACTTTTCGTCGACTTTGATGGTGCCCATGATCTCGTCGTGTTTGGCATCGTACAGCGCAACTTCGTCGCCGACGTTGATACCGGCGGCTTCCTCGGCGGTGATGTCCAGGCAGACCGGAACCGGCCAGAAGGTGCCGTCGGCCGTCAGGAAGTTTTCACAAACGCCTTTCCAGTCGGCTTTGGTCATGAAACCGGTCAGCGGGCTGAAGCCGCCGTTGCCGATCATGATCAGGTCGCCTTTGACGCGCGGTGAGATGGAAACTTTCTTGAGACCGGCCGCCTTGGTTTTTTCGGCTTCCAGCTCAGCGCCTTCCAGCAGGCAAATGGTCAGTCCTTTGCCGCCATGGGGAGGAATAAGTTTTGACATGTGTTCGTCTCCTTTCAACATTATATGAGTTAAATTGGCAAAATCTGCCTTCTTTGGTCGGTACATATACTGAGAATCAAAGGAGTATACCTATTAAGGAACCGCATGTTTGTCAAGGGCAATTGGCCGGTGGTCCGATGACACCGGTGCGAATTGCGCGATTTCACCGGCAGGGCTTCTAGTGTCATGACCCGGGTTGAATTCCATGTCTATGTATAAGGTGCCGAATCCATTACACCGGGATTGAGGATTGATTTTAATCCCTGGACAATGATATGAAAATACGAGGTTTCTAGCATCCACAGCATGTAGATGGAGGCCCGCAAAAATGCCAACCCCCGGCAAGATCAAAGACAGTGTGGACATCATTGAAAAGATCAAGACCATGCCGGCCCTTGAATCTTTCGATGAGCAGGACCTGAAAGAGCTCCTCAGGATCAGTAAGATCGTTCGCTACGAACCCGGCGAACTGATCGTCGATGAGGCCGGCTATGACGGCTGGATCTACTATCTGATTTCAGGCCGGGTGCGCATCGCAAAGGCCGGCAATGATCTGGCGGTGCTCCAGCGCACCGGGGACGTTTTTGGGGAAGTCGGCGGTTTGGGAAGCGGCGATCTCTCGGTATCGGTATATGCCATGGATGTGGCCACCTGCCTGAAGATAGAACTTTCGACCGTGGACGGCCTGCCCAATGAGAACCGGTATGTTTTTCGCTATGTGATCTACAGGGGGTTTTCAGAGGTGTTGGCCAAGCGCCTGCGGCTGACCACCGAGAAGTATCTGGCGGCCAAGAAGGAGTTGGCTAAACTGCGGTGACAGGATACGGCATAGCCCTGATTCCGAAATTAAAAAGCCCAACCGGAAACGGTTGGGCTTTCTCGGTTTTATGGCGGAGAGAGTGGGATTCGAACCCACGGTGCAGCTTTCACCACACACTCGCTTAGCAGGCGAGCGCCTTCAGCCGACTCGGCCATCTCTCCGGGTTTCTCCCTTGCACCACCGTTCTCAAGCATTGGGCAGGAATGGCGGAGGGAGTAGGATTCGAACCCACGGAGCTTTCACTCAACGGTTTTCAAGACCGCCGCCTTAAACCACTCGGCCATCCCTCCTCGAAACGGTGTCGATTTTTAGCACCCCGAGTTTGCGGGGTCAATATTTTTTATGCAATCCAAAGGGCTTGAACCCATTTGAGAGTTGACATTGGGTGTCATAGGTGATTAGGTCAGCCCTTGGTTATGCACCCCCCATCCGCCTGCAGGAGGAGAGTTTAATGAAACAAAAATATGCCATTATCCGGGACGATGACCAGAAAACCCTGGTCGTTCGTGAGTATGCAGAACTGGATAAAGAAATGATGTCCCTGTTGTGCGAGGAGGCCTATCCTCAGGACGTCATGGCGGCGGCAGTCGAGGAGGGGCATCAAGCCGTCATTGATGCCATTCGTACCAACAACATGTATCCCCCTACTATTTTTGCCGAACCCATTGCCCAGGCCATTGAGGGTCTTTTTACCGATGACGGCAAAGGCTCGGCAGAATTGTTTTTCGATGACAAAGAGCTTTTTGTTCAGGAAGTCGAAGAGGAAGCCGCCGAAGTGGAAGAGGATGTCGATGAGGACGTGGAGGTGGATGACCTGCTCGAGGATGACGATATCGATGACGGTTTAGGGGATGAAAAAGTGGTTGCCGGCATCACGTCAAAGGCGAAGGCCTCAAAAGACGATAGCGCCGAGGCGGATGGCTGAGCCTGTTCTCAAAACAAGGTCTTTCTTCAGCAGTGGCCTGTCCGGATGGACGGGCCATTTTTGTTTTGACATCTGCTTCAACCCGATTTGGACAGTAACGTTCTGATAATTTTTTCTGTGGTCTTCCGCGACTGGAGGCCCACTATCCGTTGCACCTGCTTTCCGCTTTTGTAGACCATCAAAGAAGGGATTCCGACAATCCTGTAATGCTCAAGCGCAGGTGTGCCGCCCCAGTACACCGGAAATGATACCTGCAGCTTGTCGATCAGCGGCTGAACGGCCTTGGGTCCCTCTGCGTCGATGCTCAATGCCACGATACGAATACCGCTCTTTTTGTATTTCTCATACAGCCCGGTCATTATGGGCAGCTCTTCATGGCAGGGCGGGCACCAACTCGCCATGACCACCACCAATCCATTGAAGTCAGCTTCGGCGGTGATGGCATCGAACGCGGGCAACTCGATGGAACGAACCGGGTTGGTCGTGGGCAAGGGCTCACTGCAATGCAATAAACCGGCCCATAGCATCAGGACCGCGATCAGATATCGTCTTCTGTGAAATAGCGTGCTCAGATATCACCTCCACCGGGAAACGGATCGAACGGTATGGACACATCGTAACCACAATCGGCACCGCTGCAAGTTTACGAAAATAGGTGCATATGATGATCTTGCAGCCATCCGCGAATTTGACGCTTCCGGCATTCTCTCACGGCAGGACCAAAGTGAAAGGCGCTGCAATTTGTTTTTACTTGACTTAAAAGATGCCGGATTATACAAAAATTGCAGATGCATTCAGTGAGTATCGTCTTCTTTACCTTCCCCCCATTGAAGCGATTCGTACCATTCATCTGAAACGCCCCCCGGTTGGAGTCAGGTTGCATCACGACCCCCCAAAATGGGTGATTCACAAGTCCGTTGCCGGCACAGCATCTAGAAGAGGCCGGCGCTCCGGTTTGTTTTTACCTTTATATCAACAAAATAGAATACGGCGAGCATCAATCGCATCCTGCCGATGTCGGACGGGTATCGATGAGCGGCTTACATGATAGGAAAATACATTGCCCATCATGCGGCTGAACAGACCCCATACGGGCCAAGGGCGGTGTTTGGACTCATTAACGTATCAGGAGGTGCCAATGGATAGTGAACAACAATTTTATCAAAAGCTGGAAGGAAAGGGGGTCTCTCGAAGGGACTTTATGCGATATTGTACCTTCCTGACCGCCGCCATGGGGCTTTCGGCCTCCTATGTGCCTAAAGTGGCTGAAGTGTTCGCGGCTCCCAAACAGCGGCCGCCGGTGATCTGGCTCCATCTAGGCGAGTGCACCGGATGCTCGGAAGCCATGTTCCGCACCATCTACCCCTATGTGGATGAACTGGTGCTGGAGATCCTCTCGGTGGAGTACCACGAGACCATCATGGCGGCATCCGGTCATCAGGCCGAGGACCAGCTGCATGCGGCCATGAAAAAGTATGCCGGCAAGTATATCTGCGTCGTCGAAGGATCGATCGCCACCAAGTACAACGGCGGATACGGCAAGGTGGCCGGGCGCAGCTTCCTGGATATCGCCAAGGAGGTGGTTCCCAATGCGGCGGCGGCCATCTCCATCGGCAGCTGCGCCAGTTGGGGCGGCATCCCCGCGGCCAAGCCCAACCCCGGCGGGTACACGGGCGTTGGAGATGCGCTGGGCATGAAGGTGATCAACATTCCGGGCTGTCCGCCCAACCCCATCAACCTGATCGGTACTATCGTCAATTACCTGCTGTTGGGCAAACTGCCGAAACTCGACGCGATGGGACGACCCACGTTTGCCTATGGCAAGACCATCCACGACCAGTGCCCGCGCCGCGCCCATTTCGAAAACGAAGAATTCGTCGAAGAGTTCGGCAGCGAAGAGGCGTCCCTGGGCTACTGTCTGTACAAGGTCGGTTGTCGCGGGCCGGAAACTTACAACAACTGCCCGGTGGCCAAGTTCAACGACGGTACCAGCTGGCCGGTGGAAGCCGGTCATCCGTGCATCGGATGCAGCGAGCCGGATTTCTGGGACAAGATGACGCCTTTTTACGAAGAGTTCTAACGGAATTTGGACAGGATAATTCACAACATCAACAACCCTTATGAAAAGGGAGGCAATTAATGGGTAAACGCATTGTAGTTGATCCAATCACGAGAATCGAGGGCCACCTCAGAATCGAGGTGGAAGTCGAAGGCGGCAAGGTTGTCAATGCCTGGAGCTCGGGGCAAATGTTCCGCGGCATCGAGATGATACTTCAAGGACGCGATCCGAGGGATGCCCACCATTTTGTGCAGCGCTCCTGCGGGGTCTGAACGTACACCCATGCTTTGTCCTCGGTGAGGGCAGTCGACATGGCCTTTGGCGTTGCCATTCCCGAAAACGCCCGTCTGATCCGCAACCTGCTCATGGGAGCCCAATTCCAACATGACCATCTGGTCCATTTTTATCATCTGCATGCCCTGGACTGGGTGGACATCGTCAGCGCCTTGAAAGCCGATCCCAAAAAGACGGCCGCCCTGGCCGACAACGTTTCCAACGCCAAAGTGGGCGGCAGCGCCTACTACAAACAGGTCCAGCAGCGCCTCCAGACCTTCGTGGACTCCGGTCAGCTGGGACCCTTTGCCAATGCGTATTGGGGGCATCCGGCCTATGTGCTGCCGCCGGAGGCCAACCTGATGGCCTGCGCCCACTACATCGAAGCGCTGCGGTTGCAGGCGCGCACCGCCCGCATGCACGCCATTTTCGGCGGCAAGAACCCCCATCCCCAGTCCCTGGTGGTGGGCGGCGTGACCTGTGCGGCCGATCTCACGGCCGACCGCTTGGCCGAGTTCCTCTATCTGACCAAGGAAACCCAGCATTTCATTAAGAACGTTTACATTCCCGACCTGCTGGCCGTGGCTTCTTTTTACAAGGATTGGGGCGCCATCGGCGGCACCACCAACTTCCTCGCCTGGGGTGAGTTCCCCCTCAGTGAAAAAGAGCCCGATAGCCTCTACATGCCGCGCGGCGTGATCATGAAGCGCGACCTGGCCAACGTGAAGATGGCCGATCAAACCAAGGTCACCGAAGATGTGACCCGCGCCTGGTATGAAAAGGGATCGCCCAAACATCCCTACGACGGCGAGACCAAACCCATGGCCGAAGATCCCAAGTACCGTCCGGGCAAAGGCAAATACTCCTGGTTCAAGGCGCCGCGGTACGAAGGCGAACCCATGGAAGTCGGCCCCCTGTCGCGCGTGCTGATCGCCTACGGCAAAGGCCACAAGGACATCAAGCCGATAGTGGACATGGTGCTCAAGAACCTCGGGGTGCCGGCCACGGCGCTCTTTTCGACCCTGGGCCGCACCGCCGCCCGCGGCATCGAAACCATCGCCATCGGCGACAAAGTGGAGGAATGGACCCTCGAACTGGTCGAACGCATCAAGCGTGGCGACACCAAAACCTACACACCCCACGAGATTCCCGACAGCGGCATGGGCGTCGGCCTCAACGACGTTCCGCGCGGCGCCCTGGGGCACTGGATCAAGGTGAAGAACCAGAAGATCGATAAGTACCAGTACGTGGTGCCCTCCACCTGGAACCTGGGGCCGAGGGATGCCAACCAAAAACTGGGCCCGGTGGAGGAGGCGCTGATCGGTACGCCGGTGGCGGATCCCAAGCAGCCGCTGGAGATCCTGCGCACCGTCCATTCGTTCGATCCCTGTGTCGCCTGCGGGGTGCACGTCATCGATCCCGAGTCCAACCAGGTGTATAAGGTCAAAGCCATTTAGGCAAAAGTAAACACCAAGGCCTTGGTCCCCCTGCTGTTTCGCAGGGGGCAAGGCCTTTTTATCTGAACTTCGAACCACAAGTGAACGTCGAACATCGAACGTCCAACATCGAACATCGAACTGAGGAAGTCGCTTCGCTCCGTCCTAAGATACTGATATAGATCGGCGGAATACCTTCTTCGACGTTGGATGTTGGGCGTTTGATGCTGGACGTTCACGGACCTTTTCCGGCGCCCGATAAAAAGGTTAGCGTATCGCGCGGCGATACGATAGGATCCATCCCATGAACCACCAACGCATCACCATACTCGGCATCGGCTGTACCTTGTACGCGGACCAGGGGTTCGGGGTCAGCGTCGTTCAGGAATTAAAAGAGCGGTACCGATTCCCGGAAAATGTGCATCTGGTGGATGGCGGACTGGTGGGCGTCGGCCTGACCGGCACCATCGGCCAATCCGACCGCCTCATCGCCATCGACGCCATCGACAACGGCGGCAACCCCGGCGATCTCTATCGTCTGGACCAGGAAGCGATCCTGGCGCGGCTGGCCGGCAGGTACAATGTTCAGCACGTGGAGTTTCTCGAAGCGTTGGCCCACTGCCAGGCCCTGGATGATCCCCCCCGGACGGTTTTGCTGGGGATCGAGCCGGAGGATACACGATCGGTGGTTTGCGAGCTGACGCCGAAGCTGCGGGACAGGGTTGATGATATGATTGCAATGGTGTTGGATGAGTTGGATAGGTTGGCGGTGACTGTAGTTGCCGCCAGTTCAGAGTTCAAAGTTCAAGGTTCAAGGTTTAAAGATTAAAGTCTTTGTATGGAATAGAATATACGAGGAAAGAAAAAATGTGCCTAGCCATTCCTTCCAAAATAACCAGAATTGAAAATGAGATGGCCACCATCGATGTGGATGGGGTCCGGCGCGAAGCCAGCCTCTTGTTGCTGGCCGACGCCCAGGTCGGCGATTTTGTCATCGTGCATGCCGGTTTTGCGATTCAGAAGATCGATGAAGCCGCGGCCCGGGAGACCCTGAAATTGCTTCGAACAGCCGCCGAAACCTACGAAGCGCAATTTCCCAAGAAGTCCTGATCCGTGTCGCACCCGGACCATACCGATACCGGCGTCCAGGCACCAAGGATAACGGTGCTGGGCGTGGGCAACATCCTGCTCAGCGACGAGGGCGTGGGGGTGCGGGTGGTCGAACGCCTCAATGAGAACTACTGTTTCCCCGACAATGTGCAGTTGCTCGACGGCGGTGTGCTCGGCATGCGTTTGATGGGCGTCATCGGCGCCACCGACGTGCTGATCGTGGTGGACGCCGTGAAGAACAAAGGCGCTCCCGGTACGCTCTACCGCTTGGCCGATGAAGAGGTGCCGCGCAGGGTCCTGGCCAAACAATCCATGCATCAGATGGATCTGCCCGAGGTGCTGGCCCTTTGTTCGGCCATCGATCAGAACCCGGAAACCGTAGTGGTCGGCGTTGAGCCGGAAGATATCACCACCATGGAGGTTGAGCTCACCCCCGCCATCGCGGCCAGGGTGGATGACCTGGCGGACATGGTGCTGGCCGAGCTGGATCGTTTGGGGGTGGTATATACCCGGCCGGCGGGGTGATGAACAGCAGTTCTGACGGAATCCCTTTGATCATGGTTAACGCGGGTTACGGATTTTCTCATCCTTCTTTTTCGCGATGAGCTACACGTTTACCTGAGCTCCTCGAAATCGAAATCGGGATCGAAATCGTTATTTTAGCTTTCCGATTTCGATTGCGATAGCGATTTCGATTTCGACAACACCACAAAGGTGTTCAGTCAGAACTGTTGTTTCGTGCCGGCTTGCGACTTTTGCCGTATAATGATAGACATACAGCCACCACAGCATCCATTTCACATCATCAGGGTGGTCCATGATCGTTCCGAAAACGACATCCTTCTCGCTCAAATCCTACCTGAATATCGTGACCCGGCACTCCATCTGGGTCCTGGTCGCCGTTGCCGCCGTTACCGCTGTTTTTGCATGGCAACTGCCCAAACTCTCCTTTAAAACCACGGTCTACGACATGGTGATCGAATCCCTGCCCGAGGCCGATCGCTACCGTGAATTTCAGGAGCTCTTCGGATCGGACGAGATTATCCGCATGGTGGTCCGGGCAAAGGACATCCTGGACACACCGACATTTGCGAAAGTCACCGCCCTTTCCGAGTCGGCCTCGCAGATCCAGGGCGTTCGGCGTGTGATCTCTCTGCCGGAAGTGAAGAAAAATGTGGACCCGCGATCGGAATGGCCCATGGAAAAGTTCGCCGGCATTCTGACCCCGGTGGACCTCTTTCAGCGCAACCTGATCTCGAAGGACCATCAGACCACCATCATCACCCTGGTGCTGACGCCGGATGCCGACCGGGATGCCGTCATCGCGGAAACCCGGGCGCTGATCGACAAAAGCGGCAAAGATCTGAACCTTTACCAGATCGGCTTTCCCCTGGTTTCCGAGGCGTTGGCCCGCTATACGCAGCAGGACTTCTTCCGGCTCACCCCCATCACCATGTGCATCATCGCTCTGCTGCTCCTGATGCTGTTCCGCAGCGCCCACTGCCTGGTCCTGCCCCTGGCCTGCGTCAGCCTCTCGGCCGTTTGGACCTTTGGCTTCATGGCCATGAGCGGGGTGGCCGTCTCCATGCTGACCATCATCGTACCGGTTTTTCTGATCGCCGTCGGCACCGCCTATTGCCTGCACATCTGCTCGGAGTACCTCACCCAGGCGCGTGACGCCGCCGGACCAAAGGCCGCCAGCCTTGCCACCTTCGACCAGATGGCGTTTCCCGTCACCCTGGCGGTTTTGACCACCATCCTGGGCATCGGCTCCCTGGTCACCAACCGGATCACCGCCATCCAGGAGTTCGCCGGTTTTGCCTGTTTCGGCATTGCTTCCCTGCTGGTGATCGTGCTCACCTTTCTTCCGGCCATGCTGGCAACGATCCCCCTGCCCGGAAACGGCAAAAAAAAGGCGGCCGGCGGACTGGACCGATGGATCGACGGACTGCTGGCGCGCATCGTGACCTTGAACCTCAAGTACCAGAAGCCCTGCCTGTGGACCCTCGGCACGGTGATCGTGGTCTGCCTGGCCGGAATCTTCTTCATCCGGGTGGAGACCAACCCGGTCTCCTTTTTTAAAGAGCGTACGCCGGTGAGCCGCAACTTCCATCACATCTACCAGCAGATGTCGGGCAGTTTTCCCATGCACGTGGTCATGACCGGCCCCGCCGAAGACTATTTCGAAGACCCGTCCAACGTGTCGGAGCTGGCCCGGCTGCAGACCTTTCTCGGCGCCATCGCCGACGTGGACAAGACCATCTCCTTTGCCGATTACCTCAAGCTGGTCAACTACACCTACAACCGCTTCGACCCCGAGTACTATGCCCTGCCCGAAGACCGCTACGAACTGCGCATGCTGGTGAACAACTTTAAAGTACTGCTCGGAAACGACCTGCTCAAAAGCTTCATGAGCCCCGACATGCGGCAGGCCAACATCCTCATGCTCACCCATATCGCCAGCTCCAGCCAGTTCCTGGAAACCAGAACGGCCATCCTGAAACACGTGGCGGTGGATCTCGACCGTGAGCTGACCTGGAACGTCACCGGCCTGGGCATGGTGACCGCCGCCAGCAGCCACCTGCTCACCATCGGCCAGGTCAAGAGCCTTTCCATCTCCCTGGTGCTGATCTTCGGTGTGATGGTGGCCCTGTTCCTTTCCGCCAAGGTGGGGCTCATCGCCGTGCTTCCCAACCTCTTTCCCATTGTCGTCAATTTCGGCATCATGGGATTGTTCGGGATCCCCCTCTCCGTGGCCACCAGCCTGATCGCCTCCATCGCCATCGGCCTTGCCGTGGACGATACCATCCACTACCTGGTGCGCTACAACCGGGAGTTCAAAAAAGACCTGGATAAAGACCGCGCCATGCGCACCACCCTGACCGCCGTGGGGCGGCCGATCATCTTCACTTCGCTGACCATCGGCATCGGTTTTTCCGTACTGCTCTTCTCCCATTTTCAGCCCACCGCCGTCTTCGGCCTGCTGATGGTGATCACCATGGCCTGCGCCCTGGTGGGGGACCTGATCCTGCTGCCCACCCTGATGATGCACGTGGAGCTGGTGACCGCCTGGGATCTGTTGAAAATGATGCCCACCATGGGCACCATGTCGCCCGGAATGGTGCACGAACTCAACCAGCCGCTGAACGCCATCAAGGTGGGCAACGACGTGATCAAGATGATGGTTCGCAAAGGGGCGCCCGTGGACGGCCCGCAGATCGCCGCCGTAGCCGAAGAGGTCGGCAAGCAGGTCACCCGCGCATCCCAGATCATCGAGCGTTTCAGCGACACCGGAAAACTGCCCGGATTCGATAAAAGCTCCATCAGCATCAACGACCCCATTCGCAACACCCTGGCCCTGCTGGAACATCAGCTCAAACTGGACAGCATCAAGGTGGAATCCCACCTGGCTTCAGATCTTCCGCCTGTACTGGCGCACCACAACCGGTTGGTCCAGGTCATCTACAACCTGTTGACCAATGCCAGGGAGGCCATCGAGGTCGCCAGAAAACATCACGGCCTCACCGCGGAGCACCGGATAATATTGAGCACCCGTCTGCAGGACGGGAACGTCGAGATCACGATCAGGGATAACGGTGTGGGCATCGAAGAGAACAGACTGGACCGGGTCTTCGAACCGTTTTACACCACCAAGCAGATGGGCAAAGGCAAAGGCCTGGGCCTGACCATCTGCAAACAGATTGTGAGGGACTGTGGCGGGCGCATCTCCGTGAGCAGCCCCGAAGGAAAGGGCGCGCTGATCACCATCTCCTTTCCGGCGGTCGTGGAAGAAGAAGCCGTTTCCTGAGCACGATTGAGTTCTCGATTTTCGGTGTTACGTTGGTAACAGGCGCCAATACCAGAACGCATTGCATGTGGCCGTCCCAATCCCCGGATCGCGTTCGGGGTTGGCTTCGAACGGGGGCCGAGGACTTGGGCGCACACCGTTCCGGTTCCCGGCTTTCGACTGATGGCGATGAAAAGGAGCAATATTGAACCAAAAACTTTCCCACCGTCGTGCCGCCATGGCGATAACAGCGGTGGTATGCATGGCTGTAGTTCTCCTGGCCTGCGGCGGTAAAGATGACACCGAGGCCATTTACGAGCTGATCCGCAGCGGGACCGCCCTGGCCGAAGACAAACAGGTGGGGGACCTGATGGACCTCACCGTAGATGCATTCATTGCCCGGCCCGGCGGCTACGACCGGCAGCGGACCAGAGGCGTGCTGTTTGCCGCTTTCATGCATTACGGCAAGTTCAAAATCCACTATCCGCGGCCCCAGGTGGAATTGCTCCAGGGCGGCGACAGCGCAAGGGTCGCCCTCCACTTTCTCATCGTGCGGCAGAACCAGCCCATCCCCGGTCTCAAAGAGCTGTACGACGACCCCCGCAAATGGATCGAAGCCGCCGGCGAAAAGGCCGACCTTTATCGCCTGGAACTGGCGTTGGTAAAGGACGGGGGGGATTGGATGGTGGGGGAAGCAAAGTTGGAGGGGTTTACGGGTACGGGCTTCTGAAGCGCGCCCTGTTGAAACCGCAGAATATCGAACAAGGAACCGCAGAATGCCGAAGTAAGGTATTCTGTCATTTAATATAATTAAAGATGGAGCGAAGCGCTTCCACACTTCGACATTCTGCGGTTCAAGTAATCGATATTCGATATTCCATTGCCGGCTTCTGTGTCGGCCTGTTTGCAACAGTATAGACCCATGGAGAGCAGATGAACAAAAAAGAACTGGTCGATCAAGTGTTGGCGGGAGAGGCGGTGGAGCGGCCGCCGATCTCGCTATGGTACCACTTCGGGGTTCAGCATGGCGACGGCGCCGCTTTTGCCAAGATCACCCTTGATTACTTCAACCGCTATGACTTCGATTTTCTGAAAGTCATGAATGATTATTTCTACCCGGTACCGGATGGGTGCGAGGCCCTTACGACCAGGTCGGATCTCAAAAAGATCAAGCCGGTCGATCCGCGCAAGACCCGGTGGGCCGAACAGCTCAAGGCGTTGGAGATCATCGGGGAAGCGATCGGTGACAAAGCCTACTACATCGACACCGTGTTCGATCCGTGGCAGAGCCTGCACCGCAACCTGGCAGCGGAAAACATGCAGCACCTGATGATGAACGAACCCCGGGCGCTGATGGAGGCCCTGGAGGTGGTGGCCGACAATCTGATCGCCTACAGCAGGGCGGCCATCGAGGCCGGCGCGGCCGGCATCTTCATGTCGATCCCCGCCGGCAAGGAAATCGTCACCCAGGAGGAGTTTCTGACTTTTGTGAAGCCCTACGCCGAAAAAGTGCTCAGGGGCATCGAAGGCCTGGGGCCCATGACGACCCTGCACGTGCACGGGCAGGAGCTTTACTTCGACGATGCCATCGATCTGCCCGCGCCCGTGATCAACTGGTGGGACCGCGGACCCCACGGCCCCTCCATGCAGGAAGTGCTGCGGCGGTTTTCCGGATGTGTGATGGGCGGAATCGACCAGACCATCATGGCCCGTCGCACCCGCGCTTTCGTCAAAAACCATGTGCTGGAGGGGATCAATCTGGGCGGCGACCGGCGGTTTTTCCTCGCCAATGGCTGCAGCATCGACACCTGGATCTACCCCGGCACCATCGAGGCCATGGTAGCGGCTGCAAGAGGCCAATAGGGCCAGCCCTGTCGGAACCGTAAAATATCGAACCAGGAACCGCAGAATTTCGAAGTTTTGCAGGCATACGCCCAAACCGCTTCCCGTCTCCCTACCCGTCATCCCGGCGAAAGAGGCTGTGTCACAATTTCCTGAGCGATGCCATCCGGCCGTCATTCCCACCGTCATCCCGGTTTTTGCCGTGATGGCCAAAAGAGATCCGGGATGACCAAAAGAGATCTGGGAAATCGACAAGAGATCCGAGGTGATGAAAGGCGGTCCGGGATTGCGCAAGGAGGCCCTGAAGACGACGGATGGCATGCCGTTCCGCCTTAATCATATATGACCGAATGCCTTACTTCGACATTCTTCGGTTCGAGTAATCGATATTCTGCGGTTCTTCAGAGCATGGGGCTCTCACACCGCATGGCCAGGACGTCGATATATTCGCTCTGCCCTTTATGGAGCCGGCTCATTTCGATGAGCACACCGGCGATCTGGGCCAGGGCCTGGCAGAAGTTCACATCGTCCAGGGTGAAATCCCACTTTTCCGCCGTGTAAACCCGCATGGCGCCGATGGCCTCATCCCCCACCATCACCGGCGTGGACAAGATGGAGGCGATGCCCTCCTTCTGGGCCGCCTCGGGATATTGGATGCGCGGATCGTCCCCCACGTCGAAAACCGCAACCGGCCCCTCCTTCAACGAATCGGCAATGGATTTCAAGGCGCTGACCGCCCCTTTGTTCAAGTACTCGTCGCTCAGGCCGGCGGCGGCGGCCACCTCCAACTCCTTGGATTCCTTGTTGATCAAAAACAAGGCGCAGCCCTTGACCCCCAATGACGTCCGGACGCTCTCCACTGTTTTGCTGATGATCTCATCCGGGTCTTTTGAACGGGACAAAGATTTGGTCACGTTGATTAAGGTCTCGTAGTTGAGCTGGATGTTTTTCATATTCTCCTCCTTGCTGCGCAATAAAAGGTTGACGGCGTGGGACGCTGCACCGGACGATGCGGGAACCGTTCGTCATCGTGAGAAAGAGCGATCGGGTTTCGGTTTAGACGTATGGGTGATATCCGCAGGGATGTGGGATGAAGAACATGTGTCCCCAACCCATTGTCTCCAGAACGGACCGGATTGTCAATCCGCATGATTAAAGATTCCAATTGCACCGGACTTTTCAGCCGGCCGGTTTTCGGCTATACTCATTGTTAACTAGTGTCCATCCAGAAATGGTAGCTTGGGGTCCGGATCAAAGCCGCAAGATACCATTTCTTGATGGACACTAACCATCAATCCTCAAATTGTCAGGGTGTCGGGAGAGGCAATGGAACCAATCAAGTGGACCGCGGAACTATCCGTGGGCGTGAATGAGATCGACGAGCAACACCAAAAGCTTTACGCTATCATCGACGAACTGGCGGCGGCCCGCAGCGCCGTGATGGATAAAGGCGCCGTCCTGGCCATCCTCACCCAGCTGGTGGACTACTCGGATTACCACTTCCGCACCGAAGACAATTACATGATCGAAAACAACTACCCGCTCTTTCTCTCCCACCGGAAGGAGCATCTGGCCTACATCAACAAAATGGGGATGCTCATCGACGATCTGGAAAAAAAAGGGCCCACCCTGACCGATGACATCCTGGAATTTCTCTGCGAATGGTGGCAGGCCCATATCTCCCAATCCGATCTCAAATATGCCCGGTACATCAGAAACCAGAAATAATTTCCGAATGTAGGAGCGGCTTTCAGCCGCGATAAATCCGGCAAAACACCGCCGGCACGATTCGCGGCTAAAAGCCGCTCCTACATCCTTTTTAGCCTTGTCTGCGGGACCTGACACCGGGAAACCGCCGGCAGCGCCCGCCTGCCGCGGCCACCGCCAATCTTTAACAAATCTTTAACCGATCATTACCCCTTCTTTACACAAGCTGTTTACCCTTGTGCCGTACCGCGTCAGATCATCTATTTTCCAATTACCGCATTTCACACAAGGGCAATTGCCCGAAGGGGGCATCATGAAGACAACACGACACATTCCGTTCATCCTGGCCGGCCTGATGGTCCTGGCCAGCCTCTCCCCGGTTTATGCCGCCGATGAAGACGAAGAAGGCAAGCGTGAACGGGGCCGCACCTACCAGGTGACCATCACCAACCTTACCCGGGGGCAGATCATCAGCCCGCCCATCGTCGTCAGCCACCGCCAGGGGGTCCGCCTGTTCAACCTGGGCCAGCCCAGCTCCGACGGCCTGGCCGCATTGGCCGAGGACGGCGTCACCAGCATTCTGGAGAGCGAACTGCTGGCGTCTGACGGCGTTTTTTCGGTCGCCACGGCCGCCGGCGGCATTCCGCCCGGACAATCCGTCACCGTGGAGATCAATGCTTTCGGCCCTTACCGATTCATTTCCACGGCCGGCATGCTGGTGGTGACCAACGACGCCTTTTTCGCAGCCCAAAGCATCCGGGTGCCCTTCGGCTTCGGCAAGACATCCCATGTGGCCGAAGCCTATGATGCGGGCAGCGAAGCCAACTCCGAAAGCTGCGACTTCATTCCCGGTCCGCCCTGCAACAATGGCGGCGTACGGGATACCGACGGCGCCGAGGGCTTCGTTCACGTGCACGCCGGTATTCACGGGATCGGCGATCTTTTTCCCGAGCAGCACGATTGGCACAACCCCGTGGCGCTCATCGTCGTTCAAGCGGTTCGCTAAATAATTGATGGGTTTTCGGTTTCCGGTTTCCGGTTGGGTGGAGGGTATCCGGTTTGAGAAAGAAAACGGCCCGCAGCCGTTGGGCGGCGGGCCGTATCGATGGTTGGGGATCGAAGGCTATGGAATCTCGATATCGTCGGGAATATCCGCGTTGGTGTAGACCTTCTGCACATCGTCGCAATCGTCCAGGGCATCGATCAGCTTGATCATCTTCAGTGCGGTGTCGCCGTCCAGGGGCGCCATGGTCTGGGGCAGCATGGTCACCTCGGCGGCGATGGTGGCGATCTCGGCCGCATCGATGGCCTCTTTGACCGCCTCGAAATCCTCCGGCGCCGTAATCACCTCGAAGTTGCTGCCATCCTCGCGCACATCCTCGGCACCCGCCTCGAGCGCCACCTCCATCAGGGCCTCTTCATCCGCGGCGCCTTTTTCCACCACGAGATACCCTTTTTTGTCGAACATGTAGGCCACACAGCCGTTTTCGCCCATGTTGCCGCCGTGTTTGGTCATGGCGTGGCGGATCTCGGAGACCGCCCGATTTTTATTGTCGGTGAGCGCATCCACATAAATGGCTGCTCCGCCCGGCCCGTAACCCTCGTAGGTGGCCTCTTCATAATTGACCCCTTCGAGTTCGCCGGTCCCCTTTTTGATGGCGCGCTCCCAATTGTCCTTGGGCATGTTTTCGTTCTTGGCCGCCATGACGGCCGAACGCAGACGGGGATTGGACTCGATTTCGCCGCCGCCGATGCGCGCCGCGGTGATGATCTCCTTGATCAGTTTGGTGAAAATCTTACCCCGTTTGGCGTCCTGTGCGCCCTTACGGTGTTTGATGTTGGCCCACTTGCTGTGACCTGCCATTGTGTACCTCCTGCTTAAAACGACCTCTAAGGGTGTTTCTCTATTCCGATGATAAATATCTCTTTGCTGCCTTTGCGGCTGCTCTGGGGTTTGAAAATGTGCATTTTGTCGAACCGTTTCCTCACATTATCACAAAACGCCTTGAAATCCTCTCCCTGAAAAATCTTGACCACGAAATGACCGCCGGGCCGCAGCACCCTGTCCGCCACCTCCAGAGCGGTCTCGCACAAGACAAACGACCGCACCGCGTCCGCATGCTTGTTGCCGGTGGTGGCGGGCGCCATATCGCTGAGCACCACCGAAAAACCCGATCCCAGCAACTGCGGCTCATCCCGGAAGACCGCGTCGATGTCCCCGGTTACCACCCGAACATGGTCGGGCAGCCGGATGGTGACCGGCTTGAGATCGATCCCGACCACCGAGCCCTTGGCGCCGGTCTGTTCTGCGGCAAACTGCAGCCACGACCCCGGCGCGCAGCCCAGGTCGAGCGCCCGGCCGCCCTTTTTGATCAGGCGGTACTTCTTCTGGATCTCGGCCAGCTTGTAAACCGACCGGGCCGCGTAATTCTCCTTCTTCGCCCGTTTCGAATAGTGGTCCCGCCACTTATTTTTGCAGCATTTCATATATAAAAAATAGTTTTAGGTTTAAAGTGTTAAGTTTTAAGTGAAGGAATCCTGCCGATTTTATTTCGTTTGGGGTTGCGGCGCCCGGCCTC
>JBNLAV010000209.1:0-3949 GCA_050302315.1 Desulfobacteraceae bacterium | reverse complement strand
CCATGGCCTGAGACGGCGAAAGAACCGCACTGGTGACCCCGGGACGACTCTCATTGACACAATCGAATTGGCGGTTGCAGAACTTGCACTGAATATTGCAGCGCGGCGCCACCGGCAGATGGACCCGGCCGAAATGACGATGACTCTTCTTGTTGAAACAGGGATGGTCGTCTAAATTCATGATATATAAGTTCCTGGTAAAAAGTTCAAAGTTCAAGGTTCAAGGTTCAAAGTTCGTGATTAAGAGTAATTAATTGTTCTATCAGGCAAGCCGAATAAACGATTGAATCGTTTTAACCGCGCATCAGGGCCTTTAACTTTGAACTTTGAACCCTGAACTTTGAACTCACATATATGTGTACCCGACTTCCGAATCCGCTTGTCGCATTTCAATGACGGTGTTGGCGATGCGATCAAACAGGGTTTGAGCGCCCTGGTAGCCGATGTGCAGCAGGCGGCTGCCGCCCACCCGGTCGTGGACGGGAAATCCGATGCGGATCAGGGGGATATCAAGCTTGCGGGCCAGGCTGTACCCCTTGCTGTGGCCGATCATGAGCTCCGGCCGGGCCCGGCGCACTTCTTCTTCAATGTCCACAAAATCCACGCCTTCGATAATACGCACCTTGTCGTGGAATTTCGGTTCCAGGATCTGCTGCACTACCGGCGCCAACCGGCCCCCGCCGTCACCGGTGGCGCAAACCACCGGAAGTATGCCTATTTCGGAAAGAAATGCCACCACTCCGGCCACCAGGTCGGCTTCGCCGTAAACCACGGCCCGCACGCCGTTGACGTACTTGTGCCCGTCCACCAGAGCGTCCAAAAGACGGCCGCGCTCTTGCTCGTACTTCTTGGGAATGGGCGTGTTGCCGATGGCGGCCAACGTCTGCATGAAGTGGTCTGTTTGGCGGATGCCCACAGGCAGGCCCATACGGTGTGCAGTCACCCCGAATCGGCGTTCCAGGTAGGCGGCGGCGGTCTCGGGCATTTCAGCTAAAACGCGCCCCAGTTCGATACTGGCCGAAGCGCCGCCGCTGACCGCAATGGCATCCACCGGCGTACCGCCGGAGGGGATGCGATGATACTCGGACCACAACTCGCCATCCAGGGTCTGGGAGTAATCGGGCAGCACCATGGCCTGCAGACCGAAGGCCGCCACAATCTCTTTCAAATGCCGCAAGTCGGCCGGCGAAACCATCCCCGGGAATAGATTGACAACTTGTGATGACGGCTTATCCACCGATGGCATTTCCTTTGCCAGGCCGGCCACGGTGGCCAGGACCGCTCGGTGAAACCCCTGCATATGGGTGCCCTGGTAACTGGGGGTGGAGACTTGCACAATGGGGGGCAACTCTTTTTCCGAATTGGCCTTCCGATATTCATGGATAAACATGGGCACATCGTCGCCGATGGTCTCGGCCAGACAGGTGGTGGCCACGCCGATCATCCGGGGGCTGTATTGGGCGATGATGTTATCCAAAGCCAGTTTCATGTTGGCCCCGCCGCCGAATATGGCCGTCTGCTCACCGAAGTTTGAGCAGGCGATATCGATGGGCTCCTTAAAGTGGCTGATCAGGTAACGCCGGATATAGGTGGAGCAGCCCTGGGAGCCGTGCAGCAAGGGTACGGCACCGGCGATGCCCTTGAAAACCAGGGCTGCGCCCAACGGCGAACACAGCTTGCAGGCGTTTTGGGTCGCCGCCGCGGTCGGTCTGGTTTCCATGTCTTTCAAACGGTAAGTCGTCTTCATTGGTTATCTCCGTCGAAAAGGAACAAACTGCCACACCGGGCTGGTCACGGAAACGTGGATCTCCCGGGCAAAGTGCAGCATGCCTTCAAACCCCGCCAGTGGAATCTTGCGCTCGTGGTTGTGGTCGCAAAAACCGACACCCAGTTTATAAGCGATGGGCCGTTCCTTGACCCCGCCGATGAACAGGTCGGCCTTCTTTTCGATGATGTATTTGGAAAGCTCCAATGGGTTGGCATCGTCCAGAATCACGGTGCCTTCCTCGCACATATCCCGCAGGGTTTCATAATCTTGGGTGTTTCCGGTCTGGGATCCGGCCAGGATCACTTTCATACCCAGATATCGCAGGGCCTTGATCAGGGAGAAGGCTTTGAAGGCGCCGCCCACATAGATGGCCGCCCGTTTGCCTTCCAAATCCTTTCGAATCTCCTGCAGCCGGGGGTAAACAGCGCTTACTTCTTCGCGAACCAGTTCTTGTGCCCGCGTTTGGATTTCCGGTTGGTCGTTGAAGTGTTCCGCCACATCATAAAGGGCCTTGGCCATGTCCTCGATGCCGAAGTAAGACACCCGAATATAGGGGATGCCGTATTTTTCTTTCATCATCTCGACCAGAAAGGTCATGGCGCCCGAGCACTGCACCACATTCAGGGAAGCGCCGTGGGACATGCGGATCTCATC
The DNA here is from genome assembly GCA_050302315.1 of Desulfobacteraceae bacterium. Classification (GTDB taxonomy): domain Bacteria; phylum Desulfobacterota; class Desulfobacteria; order Desulfobacterales; family Desulfosarcinaceae; genus JARRKU01. Next base: position 1,527 of record JBNLAV010000209.1, on the reverse strand, counting down.
CACACGGCCGTCGCCGGTCATCACCGACACCACCTGGACCCCCATGCGTTCATAGTACTTTTTGATCATCCAGGCTTCGCCGCCGATGTTGAACTCTCCCAGAATATTGATGCTGGCCGGTGCAAGATCTTGTACGGCGCCGGTACCCACCAGTTGGAACAGGGCGTCGCAGGCGGCCTTGTACCCGTCTTTTTTGGTGCCCTTGAAGCCTTCGGAGTGGACCGCCAGAACCGGGATACCTTTTTCGCGACCGACTTTTCTGCAGACCGCTTCCACATCGTCGCCGATGATGCCCACGATGCAGGTACTGTAGACAAATGCCGCCTTGGGCCGGTAAACATCGATCAGCTCGCCAAGGGCCTGGTAAAGCTTGGGCTCGCCGCCGAAGATCACCTCTTTTTCCTGCAAATCGGTGGAAAAACTGAGCCGGTGAAGCTGCGGTCCGGAAGACAGCGCCCCGCGGATATCCCAGGTATAGGCGGCACAGCCGATGGGCCCGTGAATCAAATGCAGCGCATCTGCAATGGGATAGAGCACCACCCGCGACCCGCAAAAAACGCAGGCCCGCTGGCTCACCGACCCGGCCAGGCTGTGTTTGTCGCAGGTCATCGAAAAGGGTTGTTTACCCTTTTCGAAGATCTGGCCCTCTCTTTGTTTCAGAATGGGAATGCTCATGGATAGACCTTGGTTTCTGGTTCCTGGTTTGTGGTTTATGGTTAAAGGTATTAGCTTCCACCTTAAACCGCATGCCTCTTCTTAAAGCACCAGTTCGAAATCGATATCGGTGCTGTCGCGGTCCTTGCGGTCCAAAATGACGTCCAGCATCTTTTCCAGCAGGCGCAGTCCGCCGCGATATCCCATCAGGGAGAAGTAGCTGTGTCCCATGCGGTCCAGAATTGGGAAACCGAATCGCACGTAAGGGATATCCTCGTCCCGGGCAATGTACTTGCAGTAGGTATTGCCCATAATCAGGTCCACGGGCTCGTTCTTGATCCATTGGTGCAGGAGGAACATATCACCGGGCACTTTGATTTTGACTTCGGCCGGCACTTCGGCCACCGCTTCCTTTAAAGCCGCCTCGTACTTCTTTCCGGCCGGCGAGCCGGTCACGATGTAGACCGGGTGCATGTCCAGGGCCACGAGGAACCGGGTCAGGCTCAACAACTGGTCGGGATCTCCCACCAGGGCCACGCGCTTGCCGTAAAAGTATTGCTGCCAATCCGATATGGCGTCCACCAGTTGGCCGCGCTCCAGGTTAATCTCCTCCGGAACGTTGATCCCAGCCATGCGCCGCAATGTATCGATAAATATATCGGTATCCTGCAAACCGATTGGCAGGTTTAGGATTTCGCAATGCACCTTGCATTTGGCGTCCAGCGCCCTGGCGGCCGCCCCGGCGCAGATTTCGCCCAGGGCAATGCTGCCGGTGCTGGAACCGGTGGTCTTAAGCTGCTCGATGGTGACGCCGCCTTCGGGATACATCTTATACTTGCCCGTCAACGGACCGTTGAGCACATTGGAGGTGTC
>JBNLAV010000208.1:0-23873 GCA_050302315.1 Desulfobacteraceae bacterium | reverse complement strand
ATTATGATCCAAAATTTTTATGGGACTGAGCGGATGTCTGCCGCTCCTTCGGAGCTTGTGGGTGCGGGTAATTGAGTTCCCCGGGTTTACACCCGGGGCTATATTCTTTGCCTCCTTCAGAGGCATAAAAATGAATATTGTCGCTCGAATTTCTTCGTTTGCATATCCAAAACGTATCACACAAACTTTGGAGCTTTTGACATCTGCTATTACCCTGTAATCATATACATTATATAGCTTATACCTATATTTTGAAATCAGCAAAAATAGAATTGGCAATTTTCTATGGAAAATCACGGAAACATTCCTTGGAGAATCGGGGAATATTTGTAATGATTTCAGTCTTGGTTTTGGCATCTTTCCTCGGAAACCCACATAACGAGTACTTTTTGTTATCTTTCCCACCAAAATTGAATCGTGTTTTCGCTTTCATAAAAAGGATCTGGTTTCTCTCCCAATGCATTAAGAAGATATTTTCATCTCGTGTGACATTATACCGATATCTCAATTGCCCATCCGTACATTCTTTAATGGAAGAGCACGGCGAAGTGCTTCCTCGACATTCGATGTTCAAAAATGCGGATTATTTCGGACGGCTATTTCTTGGCGAACCAGCTCACCATCTCTTTTAGCGACTGCTGGTCGAACTTGATGCGCATCTTGAGGAAGGGACCTGCCGCGGTATAGTCGGCAGCGGAAAAATCTTCATCCTTGAATCCGGTGAAGTTGTAGCCCAGGCTGACCCACATGTTTTTCATAAAGGAGTGGCCCACCGAACATCCGGTGCGATAGTCGACCTGACCGGCGTCCCAGGAGTGCAGCATGCTGGTGTGCAGACCCACATCCCATTCTTTGGTGATGTCGTAGCGCACATCCAATCCGGTCAGATCGGTATAGCCATTGTAGGAGCGATGATCGATGGTGTCGAAAACGTATTTGGCCCCGTATTGCAGCGCCACCTGGAGTTTGTGGTGCGGCTGATAATTGGCGTGCAGGTTGTTGACGATGCGACGGGCTTCGTACGCTCCGTCGGCATCCCGGCGGTGCTCGAGCTTGTAGTCCAGGCGGTCCAGTACGATCCAGCGGGTGTTTTTGGGCCGCAGGGCCAGGCTCAAACGCACATCGCCGTCCAGGGTATCGGTGCCCGCCAGGGTCTCCGTGTTGAAAATGCTGACGCCGACCGAGAGCGCGAGCCCTTTTCGAACTTCTCCGGCGACGCCGGTGATCAGACCCCGTTTGTCTTCGCTGTCGGCCATGCGGCCCTCCGCACGTCCGGTCCAGGACCACGCCTCGGCGCGGTAGGCGGCGCCCAGTGAGATGCTGGTGAAGTCTTCCTCGGCTCCGGCCGCAGTGGGTACGTTGGTGTTGAAGGGCGCCGCCTCCGATCGCTGAAAGGTGTGGGTGCGATCCAGGCCGCCGTCGACACTCCAGCGCTCGTTGATCCGCCAGGTCTGGTTCAATCCAAGGTTGGCGTAGAGCCGGTGCCCGCTCTCGGTGTATTGCCGGCCGACGGATGAGCCGAGCTGACCGCCGATCCAGGGGGTGGCCTTGGCGCCCATTCGAGTGCTCTGTGCGTCTTCGCTGTCGCCCCTGGTGATTTCATGCTCGGCAAAGAGGGTGACCGGATCCGCCAGCTTGTAGTCGGCTCCGATGATGGTGCGGGTTGGAAAATCCACGCTCTCGTTGCTTCCTGAGAGGGATTGTTCATGGCTGATGCGGGTATTCAGCCGGTGGTCGAAAAAACGCCGAGATGCGCCAAGCAGCAGCTGGGTGGATCGATTGGTTTCGTCGTTGCCCAGGCGGTCTTCGGCCATGCGCAGCCCGGAGTAGAGGTCATATGCGGGTTTATGATACTCCGTTCTGGCTTCGGCCAGATCCCGATCCGCGTCGGTGGCCAGATTCTGCTGCCGGTAGAGCTCTCCGGCAAGACGCCACTGGTCGTTCAACCGCCAGGCGGCATCGGCGCCGAATTTACGGGTGCCGGCCTCGCTGCCGTTTTGCTGCCCCAACCCGAAGTCCTCATCCTGTTCGCGCAGGTAGACCTTGCCGTCCAGGCGGTCGGTATGTTTGCTCACCTCCGCCAGGTAGGCGCGGCCGGCTCGATTGCTGCCGGAGTCGTCCTTTCGGGTGGCCGCCACTTCGGCTTTTGCTTCGATGCCGCCGCCGAGTTCGATGCGGGCGTCCAGACCGCCGAGATCGCCGTCGTTGGCGCCTTGGCCTTCATGGATGACGCTTGCGCCAACTTCCAGCTTGCCGCCGGCCAGTTTGACGCTGCCGCGGCCGCCGTACGTGTAAGCCGCTTCGGACGCATCCCGGGTTTCGTACTCGACGATAATGTAGGTGGGGTTGAAACCGGCATCCCGGCTGTACACCGGGCTCTTGAAAAAGAGGGTGCCGGCGTCGGTGTCGATGTTGTAGTCGATGTGCCGGGCCATGGTTTGGGAGGCGACGATGACTTCGCTGTGGAAGCGGTCCCGGGTTTCGATGGTAACCGTCTCGGAGTTGGGCACGATGTTTTTGCGCGAAAGCCGATAGAGGCCGGAGGTCCCGTCGCCGCGGATTTCGTCCTTGATAAAGACTTGATCCGAATCCGTGGCAAATGCCGCAAAGCCCCAGCGTTCCCCCATATACTCCGATTTGACGCCGTTGAAGCGCCGGCTGTAGCGCGAAAGCTCCGTTACGCTCAATCCGGTGTCATAGTCTCCAAAAAGGGCATAGAATTGCTCACGCTCGATTTTGAGGTAGAGCTTGCGAATGCTGGCGGCTTCGTTTTGCTGCTGGGTGGCGTCGCCGTATAGCGTGTAATAGGAATCGGGATCGATGGTCTGGAAGAGCCCGGTGTCGTTGTCCTCGCGCTCCCGGCCGGAATCGTAGGCGGCCGTCAACAGCCACTTGCCCTTGATCTTGCCTTTGGCAAAGAAAGCCGTCCGGCCGTCCTGGTAGTAAGCTTCTTCCCGGTCGCCGGCATTCAGGTTTTGCATGTTTCCGGATACGGTGTTGTAGCCGATGGTGCCTTCGGCCAATCCGACCAGTATCCAGTCGCGAAGCTGCGGCTGCAGCCACACGCGGATCTCTTTCTCATGGTCCGCCATGGGTATGGTGACGGTGGCGTAACCCGATTGGCTGGTGGGTTCCAGTCTCAACAGGGCGATTCCGTCGCCGCCGACCATGAAACGGCTGTTCTCCTTCGCCAGGAGGGGCTCGCGATCCTCATGGGATCTGGGCATATACGCCTTGTGCGGCGGCAGAACATGGTACTCGCCCATGATGCCGCGGCGGGCGGGGTAGCCATCTTTGTCCAGGAAGCGCACGGCCATCACCGGAGCGTCCTTGCCGTTGGCGATCAAGCGGGAAGCCTCGGCAAGATAGTGGGCTTCCACCGGCGGACCGGCGTAGTGGACGGTGCGTTCGATGCGGCCGGTCTCATTGCCGTGTTGATCGCGGCGGACGGCAGCGAAATGGTTGTCCCCCTCTTGGAGATCCACACCGCGCCATATGCTCAGCGCCACGGTTCCGGCTTTGTTTTGCTTCAGCCCCTGATAGTGGAATGGGTTCACCGGGTGCCCGTTGTGCAGCAGGACGATCTGTTCATCCGCACCGTGCTTCACCGCCAGCTTGAGGCCCGGAGCGCTGGGTTGAAATCCCTTTTCCGGCATCACCATGTCAAAACCGGCGGTGAGGCTTTCCAGATCGATACGCCCCAAGTCCTGTGTCCCACCGGTTGTGTTGCCGGCAACGGCCGGTGCCGCCGATAATTGTGCATGGGCGCCCCGGGTTTCGACGGTGGTGCTGTCCCCACATTTGATGACGGCAGTGCGCTGATTTTTCTTTCCGGGCGTATTGAAGGTCATCAAGGATTTGGCATGCAGGCGCCCGGGTTGGGCCTTATGGTTCAGCCGCGCCTTGAAATGGATCCGGTCGGTTTGCCCGGCCGGTGCGTCGCCAAGACGGTAGATCAGGACATTGTCCGTCACTTGGGGCTCATTGATCGGCCGGGTTTCACTGGTGCTGGACCCGGGCAGGTATTCTCCGCCTTCGGGCAACATCACCGTCAGGCGCATATTTTCAATGGCCACATCGCGGATTTGAATTTCGGCATTGTACGCCACCGCCTCTTTTTCCAAACCGCAGGTCATCATCAGTTGTGCCTGGCCTGAAGGCGGTGCTTTGGTTTGAACATGAAAGTCCGCCCGCCGCAGCGTACCGCCGTGCAGTTCAATAAAACGGGAGAAGGACGTGTCTGCGGACCGGGTATCGTCGTCGCACAGTACCGGCTCGTAGATACCGGGTAGTGTTTCCAGGTCGATCTGGATCACATGCGTGCCGGTGGAGACGCCTTCGAAGTGGTATCGCCCCTGCGCGTCGGTCACAACGTTGGTGCCGTCTTCCATGTAAATACGCACACCCGCAATGCCGTCGGCCTTTTCGGTGGGTGCATCATCGCAATTGTCGGCAATCACGCGGCCGATGATGACATTCCTGGACCGGAAGAGATCTTCTTTCACCCTTACCGCGGCCGTCGCCGTATTGGAGACCAGGCCGCCGCCGGCCGCCCCCATCGCAAGGTTTTCCGCTTTCCCCAACGGGGCGCCCGCACCGATCTCGGTGACATACCGGATGCTGGCCGAAGCATCTACTACCATGTCGCCGATGGCGAACGTCAAGGTCCGGCCGTCCGCGGAGATCTGCGGATCGCCATGGCCGCTGCCGTCCATTCTCAAGGACCCGCTGCGGTAACGGAAACCCGGGGGCAGGCGGTCTGAAACCGTCACCCCGAATGCCACAGCGCCTGACTTGTTCTCCACGGTGACCGTGTATTGGATGAAATCCCCGATGGCAGCCGTTTCACGATTGACGGTCTTTTGCAGCCACAGGCCAGAGGCCGTAGGATCCACCGGGATGTCCATGCGTATGGCCGGACCGGGATTGAGCACAAATGCTTCGCCGCGGGAGCCGGGCTCGGCGATAGCAAAAGGCGCCCCCGGCAAAGTCTGCAATACGGCCGTAGAGACGGCGGTCGGGGCCGCATACCCTGTGGGCGGTGCAATGACCAGCCGGTAAGTTCCGGGCGCCACAAAGGGGAAGCGATAGTTGCCCGGCGCAAAGGCGTATACCTTTCCAATGCCGTCCACGAAGGTGCCCCCGGAAGTAATCGTTGAAGGAAAAGAACTGACGCCGTCGTCCCCGTACACCGTCGCCGGAACTCCGGTGGCATCTGCCACCAGGGTCAATTGCACATTGTCGACGGGCAGTCCGGTGGAACTGTCGAAGACCACGCCATAGGGGTCGACGAGGGCTGCGGTCACAACGGTATCGGCGGCGTCCGCCACATCCGTATAGCGGGCATCGATCTGTTCCCCTTCCCGCACATCCAGCAGACCGTTATAGTTTGCCATACTGCCGGGTCCCAGGTTGCCGGACTGGATGTACCCTACAAAAGTACCGGTATCGGGGCCGGTCTCGGTGAGCAGCACCAACTCGGCGTCACCGGTTCCGGGAACGTTGATGATCACCCAGAGGGTCTCGGCAACCGCGGGGTAGAGGTTCTGGTCCATATCACCGACCCTCAAGAAGATCGGCTCGTTTTGATGGTAGACTTGGGCATCGACCAGCGGCACCGGCACGCTCAAGTCAATGGGCGTCGACGCGCCCGCCGGGTAGATGGCGGAGATAGCGACCGAACTGGAAGTGGTGCCGTTGTCGCTGTAAGCGGCGGGCGGCACCAGTATGGGGGTGGCGCCGGGCACCGTGGGTGCATATTGCAGAAATTCGATCTGCGACGGTGTGTTCAATCGATCCGTTGCGATGCTGACGGTGTTGGAGTTCGCTGTCGCCGGCGTTCCCCAGCTCCGGTAGGTCGCCTGGGCGGTGTTGGAGATCAGGGTACCGGGTGGGACGGCCCGGGCCGGACCCGCAATACAGATGCAGAACCCTACAAGGGTGCAGGCCAGACCCCATGTCCGGCCCGCACCCCTACCCAGGGAGGAGAGGAGGTTGGGTACGATGAGACATCGCGACAGCCAGAAAAAACAGGCGTCCAACACGCGGCCGATGCGTCGGCCAACGATTGTTGGACTGTATTTCTTCCGATGGTGCAATGTCTTCATCATCATTATTGGATCAAGTTTTGCCGTTTAGTTGATGGTCACCTGGAAGACCAGCGTTGCCTGACCTGTGGTGGCCTGTATGCTGCTGTTGGTCGCGCGCACGTAATTCACCGGAGAGGTCTCGGCGGCATTCCAGGTGGAACCGTCGGCCGAATACTCGATGACAGGGGTGACGCCGCCGTCGGTGTTGGTGGCCGAAGCCGAACCGCTGACAAAGGTGACATCGGTGGTGAACTGCATGATGTGGTCGGTGATCACCACGTTGTCCGCCTGGGTGCTGCCCGTATTGTCTACGGTAATGGTATACGCTACGCGCGCCCCTGGGATCGCCTTGGGATTGGTTCCGGCGTTGATGGGATCCCAGACCACGGCGGTGTTCTTGGTCGCCGCCAGGGTCGCCGATGCGATACGGAAAACGCTCCGGCTGGAGTGGCGTCCGTCGGGGTTGACCTGGTCCGGATCATCGGCGCCTACGGCGTCACCGAAGACAATGTCCACACCGGCGGTATCGGCGCTGCCGCTGTCGTCAGCGGCAATGGCCGCCCCCTGGGCACCGGCTCCGCCGCCGGCCGCGACCTGGGCCAGCAGGCCGTAAATGGCCATGTCACCATCGGTCTGCCCTGCGGGGATGTCCATCACGATATAGACAGTCACCGAGTTGTCGGCATCCAGCTCATCGATATGGGTCACCAGTGTTTCCGTACCGGTACCGTCCCAGGTGCCGGGCGTATAGGTCGCCGTCGGCCCTTCTACGGCTGCACTGTCGGTATAGAAACGGATGGGGTTGGTACCGGTGTCGGCGTCAAACGCATCCATCAGACTGCCGAAGGGTGTGGCATGGGGGCCGGAGCCATCGGCCTGGCCCGCTGCCGACAGGAGAAAATCCTGTGTGGTGTTGCCTTCGTTGTCCACCTGAAAGCGCAAGACCATGGCAGACGCCCCCGGCGTCACATCTACAATTGCTGCGTCCAGGGTCGATACCGCCACGTCAACCAGGTTGTCCACGACGAAGGTCGTGGCCTGGGCCCCTCCGGCAACGGCGTCTCCATCGGATTGAATGGCCGGCTGGCCCACGCTGCCGACGTCATAGGTGATGGTGGCCTGGTTGGCTATGGAGGTGCCTGAAGCCGTTCCCACAGCCCATGCACCGGCCGGCAGCATTAAGGTTAAAGTGACGCCGAACAACAGAACCGTGCTCAGCCAACGTGCTACTCTCTTCTGTTCTGTTCTCTGGGATTTCATGTTTTACTCCTTTAGCCGTTTACACTTATGGTTTTACTGATATTGACATCCTATTTTAAAATCGCCCGGAAACTCACCTCACCCTTGGCGCCGGGAGGCAGGGGATCTTTCATCTCCCAGCGAATGTGGGTGTAGTCCTGGGCGCGGGCCGGAAATTTACGGCCTGCCGCATCAAGGACAATGAGATTGGCGGGGATGTTGAAGCTTTTGCCGTTGTCGATGGAAAAGGTGATGATCGTGCCGGCGCCGCGCGCGGAGTTCTCCGAAAAGATCATGTGTTCCGGCACCGGATTGGTGATGACGGCGTTTTCAGCTTTTTCCTTGCTGACATTCTCGTAAGCGGTGGTGAAGACCACTTCGCTGCCGGGCACCACCTTTGACGCCGGTACGCGCCTGACTTCTTTTTTACCCTCCGGACTGACGATCTCTTTCTCGATCTCGGCCTTGGAGGTCAATTGAATGTGGCCGTTGGACTGAGCCCAAGCAGCGAACGGTATCGCCAGCACAAGCGCCATCCAAACGATCAAATACCCTTTTACTTTCATGATGTTCCCCTTCTCCTAATCAATGGTTACAGAAAATTCGATAAACCGCGTGGCCGGGGCCACGGTATCGCCTAAATTCACACGCACCGCATTGGGGGCGGTGACATTGAAATCCGTGTTGTCCGCCGGTGCATCATCCGCATCGGTCTGGGGGGCGCCGTCAAGCGTGATGCTGCCGGCCACGAATGTGGTATTGACCGGTATGATGTCGGTAATGACCAGTCCTTCGGCCGTACCGCTTCCGGCGACATCGACTTGAATCCGGTAGGTGACCTGCGCACTGGTGAAAGGCCGGCTGCCGCCATATGGGTCCTGCATCCGGACGATGCTCTTTGTGAGGACCACCCGGGCGGCGGAGACTTCATAACTGCCCTGGGCGCTGCCGTCGGCATTGGTGCTGCCCACCATGGCATCACCGCCCACCCCGGCCCCGGAGAGTTCTGTCCCGGCGGTTGCGCCGGCGGCACCGGCAGTGGTCGCTTCGGCGGTTAACTGCGCGTAGCCGACCTGGGTGTCGGCAAGACTGCCGGGAATGTCGCTGACCACGTAAATGATGGCGGCGGCATCGGCAGTGAGGGAAATGGTGCCGCCCATGGCAAGCGGGGCATCCGTAGAGGCGCCCGTCGTCTGCAAGCCAATGGTGCCGTTGCTCTCTATCCAGAGGGTGGCGGGAAGCGCCGGCGTTGGATCGAAATCATCTCCCGCCACATTGTGGTCGACCGATATCCGATAATCTTCCGGTCCGTTTCCGGTGTTGGTGACCCGGTAGGTGAGGACCGCACTGGCATGTGGAGAATTCACGGCGACATTGCCCCCGTCCTGCCAGGTAACGGCCACATCGATGATTTCCACCACATTGAATGCATCGGAAGCAGAACTGGTGCGAACCGTGGGATCGCTGCCCAGCGTGTAGTCCACTGTAGCGGTGTTGGTGATGGCGGTTCCGGCGGAGGTGCCCAAGGCAAAGGCCGCATTGACCCATAGGCCGATCGCGCAGATGGAGAAAAGCGCCCATCTGCATGGCCGGCGGATTGCCAGCCGGATATCTTCCTCTAGCCGAATCATCCAATCTCCTTGGTGTTTCCTTCAGCTGCCAGGCGTTGCGGGGGAGCCGGGCAGCTGGAAACGGGCTCAGGTAACCATTCGAGCCGCTTGTTGCGATTTACAGGTCAGCCAATGCCATGGCCGCCGGCGTCAATTGTCGCCGGTTGCTTTGAACCATCTTCTTGATCACAGCGCCGACCTGCTCCAACCCGTGATCGTCGTATGCGATAAAGCGCGGGGCCAGCCTGTGCGCATACGACACCATCTGCGAATCACGGTCCGGCAATACCAGCACCAGTCTCAGATCTCGCATCAAGGCCTGTATGTCCTGGATTTGGTCCAACTCTTCAATACGATCCACCACCACCAATACGATCTCCAGTCCATGGCGCGGTTTCCTCAACCGATTTTCCATGGTTTTGAACGAGCGACATCTGGCCGCCCGATACCCGGCCAACTGCCGCTCCACTGTTTCGACGACCTGATTGTCCCGGGCAGCGTAAAAAAGTATCACCGGATCTGCCTCCTTTCTTAGAGCGTAAATGGTACGCAAAGCCCTATTTAGCAATCTGCGTGCCCAAATCGGCACGAATTTATATTTACATTTATTTCAGTCTGTTATATGTATTTTAAGGCATACAGAGAGGAAATTTTAGAAAAATGGACGCGTTGTTTGTCCGGGATCGCGGACAAAATCCCGGATCCCGGATGCTGACGCTTAGCACCATCCGGATGGGTTTGGGGAGATCGTCGCTCTTGATTTTAGGAAGAACATATGAAAGCTTTCAGGCTGACGACCCAACGACATTGAAGGTGTTTTTTGAAAACCCGGTTGTCGGACCCGCAAAAATATCGTCATCATCTGAACGGAAGAGAACAGTAGCCGAAAAAAGAGCCGCCAACCTGGCTGGAGGGATGCGCGGCGTGAAAAAGGATGCTGCTGCGACAGCGAACCTCCACCGATCGAACTGTACTGACTGCGAATCGAGACAAATGGAAAAGGCCTAAAAGGAGAAGCCATGGCTGCGACCTGTGACCGACACCCGACCCAACCCGCCTGGTGGAGCTGCCCCCGATGCGACAAGAAGCTTTGCCCCCAATGCATATCCAAGCGGACGGCAGGTCAATTTCAAGATCAGACACTCTACTTCTGCCCCAAATGCAATGTCGAAACCAGCCCCCTCGATCTTTCGGAAGTGATCCCTCCCTTCTGGACCCGCCTGCACAAGTTTTTCGTCTACCCGTTTACTTCCGCCTCGTCCATCGGCATCATTCTGGTCTTGTCCATTTTATCGACCTTCTCCACCAAATCCGGACTGTTCCTCTTCGGCTTGAACTTTATCCTCTGGGCGTTCATGGTCGTATACGCTTTCCAATCCCTGAAGGTGACCGCCGAGGGCCGGCTCACGCCGCCGCCGGTCTCGGGCAACATGATCGAAGAGAACATCGGCATCGTCTTCAAACAGATGATGCTGTACCTGGCCCTGTTTCTTTTCCTGCTGTTCGTCGTCGTGCCGGCAGGCCCCTTTTTCATCATCCTTTACGCCATCTTCTGCGCGTTGACCCTGCCGTCCATGATTACCATCCTGATCATCAATGACAGCCTGTCCCAGGCCCTCAATCCGGTGGTGGTGGTCGGCGTTATCGTCCGGATCGGATGGAGCTATCTTCTGCTTCTCTTCTTCCTTCTGCTATTGTCCGGAGCGCCGGCAGCGCTGCACTTTGCCGTCATACAGCACCTGCCGGAAAAAATGCAGCTCTTCATGTACACCGTCGCAAGCAATTACTACACCTTGATCATGTACCATATGGTGGGATATGTGATTCTCCAGTACCACCGCCGGGTGGGATACCCGGTCGCGCTGGAAACCATCCTGGCCTCCATGGCACCCGTCGGCGCGATAGCCGCCGCCGGGGTCACTGCTAAAGCCGCGGTCCCCAATCCCAATGAAGAGCTGCTCAACGAAATCGGGCTGCTGGTTCAAGAGGGCGAGTTGGACAAGGCGATCGCCAAGATCGAGCAGAATGTATCGGTCCCCGACATCGAGGATCTCGACCTGTCCGAGCGGTACGTGGGTTTATTGAAGATGCGGAAACGCAATGCGAAACTTCTCGACTACGCCCCCCGCCACCTTGAATTAACGGTTCGAATCGGAAAGAAAAAAGAAGCCCTGTCGCTTTATATGCATTGTCTACGGTTGGACAAAGCATTCTCGCCAAAAGCCCTGGTCCTTTTTAAGATCGCCGGCTGGCTGAATGAGTCCGAAAAAGGCAATGAAGCGATTTTCGCCCTGAATTCCCTGATCAAACAGTATCCGGACGATATACTGGTCCCCAAGGCATACTACCGGGCCGCCCAGATCTTCAACGAGCGGTTGAAAAACGCCGGACAGGCCAAAAAGATTCTCACCGGCCTGATCCGCAAGTTTCCAGATCACGACATTACCGGATTTGCCAAGACCTATCTGAAAGGGTTGTAGTGCATGATCCGTCGCCGCGGTAGATAGGGAAGCCCAATTGGGTGCAGACGGATGATGGGAACGCTTCAATCCGGAATAGTGCTTTAAAGCCGGTCTTTGGGGCCGGCCAACCCGTCACACGGGCAAGGATGGCAAGCACCCGTAAGATGCGCTGCGGGCGGGCCGCAAACTCGCTGCGCTCAAACAGTGCGGCCCGCTGATCCTCCGCTGCATCTAACGGTCGCTACGCCATCCTTGCCCAATGTGCGCCGGGCCGACCGGCCCCAAAGACCTCCCGTCGAGGATAATAGCGGTCCAATGACATCCACCTTGTTTTGGGTTATAGGTCCGAAATTTTATGTCTGCTAATTTTTTAAGCCGAGGGCCAGCTGCTGTTTTGCGATCTGGGCTTCCGATGAGAGCGGGTATTGCTTGCAGATGCACGTCAGGCATGCGTTTCGGGATTTGTGGTTGCCGCTGCGGTCATGGAATCCGGCCAGTTTCATCAGCATGGCCGGAATTTCATTCAAATCGGGGCGCTTTTTGACGAGGACGGAAATCAGGCGCTGGGCATCATCGAGTTTTCCGATATCGCAGAAGATTCGGCACAACATCAGATAGACGGCCGCACTCAATCTGGGCGGCTTGGCGGTTTCGATGTACGTCCGATACAGCTTGTGGGCCTCCTGGTGATCTTCCGACCTGCGACAGAGGCCATCCAGCAACTTTCGTGTGGTGGCATGGAATTGCGGCGCTTCGGGTTGTTGGCGATCAATGGTAAACAGATGCCTGAGCACAACCAGGTTTTCAGGCTCCAGATCACCCGCCTCGGTCAGCAATTCCCTGGCTTCGCTGAATTCAAGACGCCCCATGTGCGCCAGAGCTTTTTCAATCAACGGCTGCACCGGATCATCTTCCACGCCTTCAAATCCTTCATGGTCCAGGAGTCGGGGAACCTTTCCAAGGACAAAGGATAGGGCAGACCCTCCGATGAGACCGCCCAGATGAGCGGCATAGGCCACGTGGCTGCCATCATTGGTCACCATCTGGAACGCCTCGTTGCCGATCCAGAACGGCAGCATCACGATGGCGGGAAACTTGAGGTAGTTGAAATAGAACCCCAGGTTGAGAAAAACATTCACCCGCTTCAATCCGTAAAAGACAGCGAACGCTCCCATGATGCCGGATATGGCCCCGGAAGCCCCGACCAGCGGCACCAGGCTGTCGGCGTTCAAAATCCAGAAAAGACCGGTAGCTGAAAAACCACCTAAAAAATAGATGACCGCGAACAGCCACCGCCTGCAGCCGTACTCGATGAGACAGCCGATAAGCCATAGAAATATCATGTTGCCGACCAGGTGGCCGATCCCGCCGTGCAGGAACATGGTGGTCACCCATGTCACCATCCGCGGCCGGGCGGGTCGGAACCCGTACTGGAGGGAGACCACTTTATCGAGCCGCTCCTGGTACTCCGTCCGCAGGGAGTCGTGCCTGCTCTTCGCGAGAATATCATCCGGCCCGATCGCTCCGGCGGCCATGGCATCGAGGAAACCCCTGTCGAAAATCAGCCGGTGATAGAGCCACATTTGATCGCCGGGGTCATTGCCGATATCGGCCTGCTCGGCCTTATGATATGCTTTCGGATGATTCGCCTTCAAATATTCCACATAGAGGGGAAACTCAATTTCATTGAGCCCTGATTCAAAATAGAAGCGGTGCGCCTGAAGCTCATGGGGGCCATCGTCGGCCTGGATGACAAAAAAGACGAAGACATTCAACAAAACGACGGCGATGGTGACATACGGCGGGTTTCGCCAGCTGATTTTCTTGGTCAATGGAATAAACATGGCTCAGCTCTCTTTACAATCCGTTATCGGCCATCGGCCGGGCATCTTAACAAAATCCGGAGTGCGGATCTATCCGCTTCCAATTCGATATCCGTCCGACGCGGGCAGTGGTGATGATTGCAGAATTACACTTGGGCCAAGGCTAATTAGGCGAATTCAAACCATATTTGGCCAACATCTCATATAGCCTGGAACGGGAGATCCCGGAGATCTCGCACGCTTTGGGTATGTTTCGCTGGGTCATGCGCATCAGGTCTTCCAGATACCTGGTCTCGGCAGCTTCTCGATAGGCTTTGAAGCCGGGCAAGACCCCATTGTCAGTGTGCACTTGATCAGCGGGCTTTTCCTCGGAAGGCGCCAGATTGCCGCACACAATCTGGACCCGGACCTGCAGCGGCAGATGTTTGATGTACAAAGTACTGTCGTTGGCCGCGGCGGCCAGCATGCCGTCGATGGTGTTGATCACCTCTCGGACGTTGCCCGGCCAGTCGTAGGCTTTGAGGCCTTCCATCAAATCGATGGAAAAGCCTTTGGGTTTGAGCCCGTATGCCCGACACAGCCGTGAGGCATGATAGCGGACCAGGTCCTCTATATCTTCCTTGCGCCGGCGCAATGGCAGCAGTTCAATGGTCAGAGCGCGCAGCCGAAACAGCAGGTCTTTGCGAAATTGACCGGATGCCACCATCTGCTCGAGGTCACGATTGGTGGCTGCCACGAGCCGGAAGTTGCTTGCCTTCTCTTCTTTTGCACCCACCGGACGATAGCGCCGCTCCTGTAAAACGCGAAGAAATGTTTTCTGGGTTTCGAGGGGAAGTTCACCAACTTCGTCAAGGAAAAGGGTGCCCCCATCGGCCTGGGCGATCAGCCCGTCGTGATTGCGGTCCGCCCCGGTGAAAGCGCCCCTCGTATGACCGAAGAGCACGCTCTCCACCAATGTTTCCGGCAACGCCGTGCAGTCGACCACCACGAAGTTTTTGTCAGCCCGCGGATTGTTGCTGCGAACCGAACCGCCCAGTGCTCTCGATCGAGGACTGTTGGAGTGAATGGCGCGGGCGAACAGTTCCTTGCCGGTTCCGGTTTCGCCGGTAATCAGCACGTTGGCGTCGCTGGCGGCGGCCTGCCCCAGCAGTTGCAGGCAGTGCTTCATCCCCGGGCTGTTGCCAATGATCTTCTCACGCTTTACGGGTGTCGCAGGGGATTCGCTTTTTTGCTCTTTGCGGTATTGGAGGGCTTGTTCGATGGATGCGGCCAGGGGTTCGGGGTCGGAGGCGACCGGCAGATAATCCCAGGCCCCATTGCGAAGGGCGAACTCGGCCGCCTTTGGATCGGGGTTGGCGGCCATCACCACAACTTCCGGGCTGTGGGGGAGCTGTTTGAGCCGTGGAAGCAGCGCCAGCCCGTCTCCGCCATCGAGCTTCGATGACAGGGCGACCACTTCGGCATCCTTCCCTGCGGCGGCCTCCCAGCCTTTGGCAAGATTGTCTATAACTTCAATTTGATGGCCGATGGTGATCAGCAGCTGTGCCGTCGCTTCTGCAAGATCTCCCTCCGCAATGATCAACGCCTTACCCATTCCGCCTCGCGCAACCCGCTTGCCAATTACCGTTCCAGTGGGAGGACTTTTCCTACTCCTGTGGTCAGCTAAGATAGTATATAGAAAAATATTGGTATGTCAAGACATTAGGCACCGTAATATATTGTGTTCACATTGAAAATCGAATTTCTCAGACCCTCCGTCATCCCATTTCGAATCCAGGATCGCCTGCCGCATTGATCACGACACGCGCCCGATCGGCATTCGGGCGCCCCGATCTCAAGTTTTCCGGCCGTCCGTCGATAACTCCCATAGAACGTCGCCCGTTCTTATATCGTTAATTTAATAGCGTGTTAGGAATCGCACATGAACACAGGCAAGATCGGGGCAGCCGGCATCATTACCCTCATGCTACTGGCATGGGCCTCTCATTCGATGGCCGCACCCAAACGGCAGCCCTACAGGGCCGGCGAACTGCTGGTACAATACCGCAACGGCGTTGACCAGGCGGCCAAAGCAGCGCTGCACGGGGCCGCCCGGGTAAAGGCTTCCCACGCCATCGGTCGCGGGAAGATCCATCGCATTTACCTGGAAGCCGGCATGACCGTGGAGCAGGCGCTGAAGGTCTATGCCCAGGATCCCGACGTCGAAATAGCGGAACCCAACTATCTGCTTGAAGCCCAGGTCTTTCCGGATGACACGTCTTTCTCCCAGCAGTGGGGGCTCTACAACACCGGCCAGGTGGTCGGTGGCTATGTCGGCACCCCGGGGGTCGATGTGAAGGGTCCGGAAGCGTGGGACATCACCACCGGTGATCCTTCCGTGATTGTGGCCGTGGTGGATACCGGTTGCGATATCGACCATCCGGATCTGGCCGGGAACATCTGGACCAACGCCGGCGAAGTGGACGGCGACGGCATCGACAACGACGGAAACGGCTATATCGACGATGTGAACGGATGGGATTTTGTCGACAATGACAACGACCCGCACGATGCCTCCGGTCACGGCACACACGTGGCCGGCATCGCCGGTGCGGTGTCGGACAACAACACAGGGATCTCCGGTGTCGCATGGCAGGCCAAAATCATGCCGCTGAGGTTCTTGAACGCCTTTGACACGGGCACCACTGCCGATGCGATCAGCGCCATCCAGTACGCCCTGAACAATGGTGCGAAAATCATCAATTGCAGTTGGGGAAGCACGGGCTACAGCATGGCGCTGAAAAGCGTCATCGACTCGGCCAATGCGCTGTTCATCTGCGCGGCGGGCAACAGTGCGGCCGACACCGATATCTCCCCATACTACCCGGCAAGCTTCAACAGCCCCAATATCATTTCGGTGGCGGCTACGGACCAGATGGATCAGATGACCTGGTTTTCCAACCACGGTACGGTCACGGTGGACGTCGCGGCGCCGGGCGCCCGCATCTACAGCCTGGACATCGGTCGCCAAACCGTCTGGTCGGACAATTTCAATGACGGGGTCCTGGACGGTTGGACCACGGGCGGCAGCGGCGATGCGTGGGAGATAGCGGATCCCCCCGGAGCGTCGGGTGCGCCCGCACTGGGCAGCAGCCCGGCATCAAACTACAGCAACAATGCCGACACATATGCGCGCCTGCCGGTTCAGGACCTCTCCGGGGCTTCCGCCACGCTGCTTACATTCAACCTGATCGGCGCGGCGGAGCAATATGCCGATTATCTGTTCATAGAAGTCTCCACAGATGGTCTCAACTGGTCATCCAACCTGATGAAACGCGGCAGCACCATCATCTACTACGGCATCACGGGAAGCGTTCCATATTGGACGCCCGTGCTGGCGGATCTGGGCCCCTGGGACGGGGAGCCCCAGGTTTATATCCGCCTGCGCTTCGAGAGCGATGCCTCCATCACTGGTTCGGGATATTATATCGACAACATGGTGCTGACGGCTGCGGCTGCCGCAAACCGTTATCAGTTCATGCAGGGCACCTCCATGGCCGCCGGATATGTATCCGGATTGGCCGCCCTCCTCCTATCCGAAGATCCCTCTCTCACCTCCGGGCAGATCAAGTCGATCATCGAACGCAGCGTCGACCTGGACCTGGATCTCATGGAAGAGGTCGCATCCGGGGGCCGGATCAATGCGCATCATGCCCTGAAGCTGCTCCGGACACTGTCCTTGAATGCCAATGACAGCTCGTCCAGCGGGGTTTTGCTCACCTGGACGTCGAGTGAGCCCCTCGACGCGCAGACGGCCATCCAGCGCCGTTCGGACGGTCAGCTGGATTTTTCCACAATCGCCCTGGTGGATGCCGATGTGACCCGGTATGAGGACGCTACCGCATCCGACAGCACCGTTTACTATTATCGCATCCAGGCACAAACCCTGGGCGGCGACAGCGGATATTCGAACCAGGCGACCGCCAGCACCATTGGCGCTGCGGGCAGCGGCCTGGGCGGCGGCTCCGGTGGCGGCGGTGGCGGCGGCGGCTGCTTCATCCGCTCCCTGAGCGCCTTCTGAGACCGGCGGTTATTCCGGCATCCCGCCTTCCCGTCCTTTTTCTTTGGCAGGCGGCGGCTTCCGTTTCGATACGGTTCAGGCGCCGCATCGCCTCCCGGCGATTCCCGGTGCTGTCAGCGTTCCGTCAAAATCGAACAATACCGCCTTGATCTGCATTCCCGCCCCTGCCATATCGTCCCTTGAAATGTTTTGCTGATGATGCACTTTTCTTTAATGAAGCATAAACATGCTTGGTTGCAACTATAGGGTAAGTCCAGCATTTTCAACCTCCAGCCTCCCGGTTGGCCGTAAAAAAGATGTGGACAACCCACATCTCCAAACCTTAAACTATAAGTACCCGTTGGTAAACAGGCCCGCTTACGTCGAAGATCGGAAAAATACTGTACCCCCCTATCGAAGGAGAACGCCATGGCAAAAAAAATCCTCATCGCCATAGACGATTCCCAAAATGCCGGCCGCGCCGTCGAGCTGGTGGCCAAAAGCTTTTCGCCGGACAATACCATCGTGCTCTACAATGTCATGTTGGACACCGCCGCCCTGTGCCGGATGGACAGCCCCGAATTGTCACCGCTGTTTCGCAGCCAACAATCCAGCTTCTGCGCCCTGGAAGACAAGAAAAGAGAACTGGTCACCGGGGCGATTGAACGCGCCAGACAACTGCTGCTCTCCTACGGATGGGACGAGGATCTGATCGAGGTCAAAATCGAAAACAAAAAAAAGGGGGTCGCGCGCGATATCCTGGCCGAAGCGGAAAAGGGATACAACATAATCGTCCTGGGACGGCGGGGTGTTTCGGGATTGAAAGAGTTCTTCCTCGGCAGTACATGCCATAAAGTCTTCTCCGGCGCCAAAGACATTTCCGTGCTGATTGCCAACTAGGGTAGTGACCTGCGAATGAGATCGAACGAAACCGGACCTCATAACCAGGGCAATGCACCGTGCGCGGATGGGGTTGATAGCCGCATACCGCGAGAAGCGGGCCGCCCGGGTCCTCCATCTGAACCCACCCCCCTGCATGACCGGCCAAACCCATGCCCCTCCTGCCCTTCATAAAAAAAAGATTTCAGGACGCCGCTTACCGATTCATCGAAAGCCGCCCGCAACCCACCCCGTCCCTGAGCCGGCTGCGGCGATGCAAAATCATCTCCCATCGCGGCGATCACAGAAATCGCCCGGAAGAAGAAAACACCATCTCCGCATTCGATCGCTCCGCGAAAATGGGGGTATGGGGCATTGAACTCGACATCCGGTTCAGCGCGGACGGTGAACCGATGGTGTTCCACGATGCCGATCTTTCAAGGGTATACGGCAGCTCACAATCCCTGGCAGCCCTCACGCGTCATCAAATCAAGGATCGCTTTCCGGACATTCCAATGCTGGAGGAGGTGGTCCGAAGGTTCGGGCGGAAACGCCATCTGATGATCGAGGTCAAAGAGCAGCCCTGGCCGCGGCTTTCCATACAGAATGCACGGCTCCGGGATATTTTGTCTTCCATGACACCGGTCGAAGACTTTCATCTGCTTTGCCTGCACCCGCGGGCGCTCATGCCCGTCAAAGGCTTTCCCTCGTGCGCCAAGGTGGCCATATCGGAATATTGGCCTGAATTGCGGCGGAAATGGATCCGACGCCGTTCCTGGGGAGGGCTGTGCGGACACTATCTGTTGCTTGGCCGCAGCGCGATCGATGCGCTTCACCGGAACGGACAAAAAGCGGGAAGCGGCTATGTTCGATCACAGAACGGTCTGTTTCGCGAAATCAACCGAGGTGTGGACTGGATCTTTTCCAACCATGCCGTTCAATTGCAGCAGCGGGTGAACGCCTGCCTGCCGGAAGGCCTGCAACGGGAGTGATGCGGCGGCTGTCACAGCAGCCATCTATTGACAGAAAAAAGGCTTATTGCCATACTACCTTAAGCGCAGACGCGATATTTCCTGATAGTGCTATTTCGATAAACGGGGCGGAAGATGATACGGCAGTGTTTGGTCCAGCTCACCTGGTATAGAAGGAACATATTGACGGTCATCGCTGCCATGCTCATCGGCCTTCCCGCGATGCCCTCCTCCTCTGCCGCCGATGCGGTCACCTTTTACGAAAGCTTTGCCGGCAACATCGATTTCCAAATGACCGGCGCCTCCCTGCGGCGGCAACCCAACGACCGGGATGCCTGCCGGGTGGTAGGCGCAAGGCCCGCGGCATTGGTGAACATTCCGGCCGGCGCCACGATTCGTGCGGCATACCTGTATTGGGCGGGTTCAGGTGCAACGCCGGACAACCAGGTCGTCTTCCAAGGGGCGACCATAACGGCTGCGCGCACCTTCTCAGAAGCGTTCACCAACGGCGGCACCACCTATCGCTTCTTCTCCGGCTTTGCCGATGTCACCGCCCTCGTGTCCGGCAACGGTACGTATACGCTGTCCGGTCTGTCGGTTGACAATGGTAACCCCTACTGTTCGGTGCAGGCGGTGGTTTCCGGCTGGAGCCTGATCGTCATATATGCGCATGCCGCCGAACCGTTAAGGGTGATCAACCTGTACGACGGCTTCCGGTCTTTCAGGGCCAGCCAAATCATTCTCAGTCCCGGGAATTTCCAGATACCCTCCGCCGGATGCGCCGCCAGCGGCGACTGCAAATGGGGCGTTTTAACCTGGGAGGGAGATGTGGAGAACTCCGCCCCCCTGGGCGGTTTCACCGAAGACCTTTTTGTCAACGGCGTCCGGATGACCACGCCGCTCAATCCCGCCAACAACCAGTTCAATTCGACCATCGATCTCCTGGGAACCGGGCCCAACCCGCCCGGCAACAGAACCTACGGCATCGACGTCGACATCTATTCTCCGTTGCCGCTCTCCGACGGTGATACCAGCGCCAGTACCACCTACCAGTCCGGCGGTGATCTGGTCCTGCTTTCGGCAGAGGTATTTTCGGTCCGCAACACACCGGTGGCGGATCTCTCGGTCGCCAAGACCCACAGCGGAAATTTCATGGCGGGCCAGCAGGGAACGTATACGATCCAAGTCGCCAACAACGGCCCCAATGAGGCCGCTGGTACGGTGACCGTTTCGGACACACTGCCGGCGGGCCTGACTTACCTTTCCGGCAGCGGTTCCAACTGGTCCTGCAGTGCCGCCGGCCAGACGGCCACCTGCATCCATCCAGGCCCCGTGCCCGTTGGCGGCAGCCTCCCCGACCTCGCGCTGACAGTGGATGTGGGCGCTGCGGCCGTACCGTCCGTGACCAACACCGCCACGGTCGCCTGCCCCACATTTGACAACCAGGGCGCCAACAACAGTGCCAGCGACACGACATCGGTCGTCCTGCCCGCCCTGACCGTCACCAAAACGGTCACGCCGTTCTCCAATCCGGTGGAGAGCCAGAATAATCCAAAAGCGATTCCGGGAGCCATTCTGGAATATGAAATCACCGTCACCAATACCGGCTCCAGTGACATCGATGCCGATACCGTGGTGATCACCGATCCGCTGCCCGCCAACCTGCGGCTGGTTCTCAACAGTCCGGTTGCACCGGTGGAATTTACCGATAACGGCAGCGGCCTGACTTTTGCGCCGACGGATATCGGCACCAATACCGCCCCTCCCTACAGCGATGTCGCCCTCTCCAATGACGGCGGGGCCACCTTCCTGGGCATTGGCCAGATCGGAAGTTCGGGCGGGATAGACGCCACCGCACCGAGGATCAATTTCATCCGCATCAATCCCAAAGGCACCTTTCTTGGCGCCTCCGGAGGAGGGCCGAACCCCGGTTTTTCACTAAAATTCAAAGTTCAGCTTCAATGATGCGCGCGGTGTCCGCCGCATTTGGCGTCGGCGCAGCCGGGATAGCGGCACAACGCCTTATCGGATCAATTTCAATGCTTTGTGCATGGCGCCGTGCAGCGGCAGGTCCGGCATGCCGGAGAGGGAGACCCATTTGAAACCGGCAGGTCCGTTGAGCCGGACCCGACCGGATTGCCAGCGGCAGGCATACACCTCCATCCGCAGTTTGAAATGGGTATAGGTATGGCGGACGACGGCCAACCGGCTGCCGACGGCGACATCCAGATTTGCCATGTCTTTGATCGCCTGGCGGCACACGACGCGGGGATCGGCGTTATCCGTGACCTCAGCACCCGGGAACTCCCACAGCCCCCCCAACAGCCCGTTTTCCGCGCGCTGAATCAGCAGACGGCGCTCCCTTTTGGCCACCAGGCCCATCACCACCCGGCGCTCGGCAAGGGGCGTACGCTTGTCGCGTCTGGGGTAGACCTCAACTTCGCTCTCTTTGTAGGCGCTGCAATATCGCGCCAAAGGGCATCCTGAGCAGGTCGGCCGCCGAGGGGTGCATACCAGCGCTCCCAGCTCCATCATGGCCTGGTTGTGGTCACCCGGGTGGTTGCGGTCCAACAACCGGTCTGCGACGTCCTGAAACAGGCGATGCCGTGACGGCTGGTTGACCGGCCAGTCCAATCGGAAAAGCCGCGCCAGCACCCTTTTGACATTTCCGTCCACCACGGCGTACGGCTGGTCGAAGGCGATGCTCAACACGGCCGAAGCGATATAGTCACCGACGCCGGGAAGCCGGCGGACAGCATCCCATGTCTCCGGAAACCGCCCGCCCATCTGTTCGACCATCACCACGGACGCCTTGTGAAGATTGCGGGCGCGCGAGTAATACCCCAGACCTTCCCAGTGCTTGAGT
This sequence comes from Desulfobacteraceae bacterium, assembly GCA_050302315.1. Lineage (GTDB taxonomy): Bacteria > Desulfobacterota > Desulfobacteria > Desulfobacterales > Desulfosarcinaceae > JARRKU01. Next base: position 1,895 of record JBNLAV010000208.1, on the reverse strand, counting down.
ACGGCCTGCAGGTCGGCGGCGGCAAGGCTGAAGACGTCCGGAAATCGTTCGATAAACCGATGGTAATAGGGTGTTGCGGTTTTGACCTGCGTCTGTTGGAGCATCACTTCCGAGATCCAGATGGCATAGGGATCTGATGAACGGCGCCACGGCAGATCTCTGCGGTGCCCGGCATACCACCGCCCCAAAGCCCTGCGAATGGCGGCTCCTGTGGAAGGAGGTATACGAATCGGTGTCGATTTGGCAGTGGATTTCACGCTTGGCATGCCAAGCTGCTATCACAAACACAGCAAGAATACCATCATCGGATTTCAACCTCGCGCCGGTTAAAGATTGGCCTACCATGAGCCGATACGATTCATATCGTGCAACTATGATTTGAAAGGGAACATATGACTGATATCAATGCCGGCCACTTCATCGAAGAGTTGCGCTTCGACATCGAGACCAGCGATAAAATAAAGGCCCGCATCGTATTGTCCCATTTCGGCGAGGTCGATGCCAAAACCCGCAAGATGGCGCTTTTATTGCTCAGCAAAGCGCCCGATGCGTTTGTGATTCCGGTCATCGTCGGTCTGCTGGCCGATTCCCCCGACATTGGCGGGCATCTGTCAGAACTCAAAGAGGTCCTTTTTTCCAAGGCCCTGGATTATCCGGAGACCCTGATCAAATTATTGATCCGTGAGATCAAACCGAACCATCGGTTGGTCCTGGCGGAGGTCGCCGGAGAGATCCGCCTGGAGGCGGCCACGCCGATCCTGCTGGGCATTCTGAACGAAGACCAGGATGAAAAGGTGCTGCGCGGCGCCATCGACGCCCTGGGCGCCATCGGCGACCCGTCCGCCACCACCCCCATCTCCGAATTCCTGTACTCGGGCAGTGTGGAGCTGATCATCGCCGCCATCCAGGCATTGGGGCAACTGGCCACCCCGACCGCCATCCAGCGGCTGGCCGAAAAACTGGGCGTCGACCATGATCTCGACTATATGATTCTGGATGTCTTTGCCTGTTCCCAGGAACCCGAGGCGCTGGAACGTCTCAATGCCATGCTCTCGGCCCAGCACGCCCATCTGCGAAACGCCGGCAAGCAGCATTTGACCGACATCGGCCCCAAATCCGTACCGGTATTGATCCGCAACCTCCGGTACGACGACCCGGACCTGGTGATCCATACCCTCAATGTGCTGGGCGCCATCGGCGACGAATCGGCCATCGGGCCGATCCGCAAACTGCTGCACAACGAACCCAGGGACCCCAACGTCCGTTTTGCCGCCTATGAGGCATTGGGCCTGCTGCCGGTGGCCAAGGGGGCCTTTGCCCTGGCCCAGGGCCTTCTCGATCCTGTGGACAACGTTCGCGCAGCGGCAGCCAGCGCCATCAACCACAACTACAACACCGTACTGGCCGCCGGCATCAAAAACATGATCCGTGACGAAGACGGCACCGTGCGGCCGGTGAGCCATACCATCATCGACGCGGAATGCGACGCTATCTTCATGGACCTGATCGGTGAGGAGCTGTTCTGCGACTACGCCGTCGAATATCTCGGCCAGAAGTCCCATCCCGATACCCGGGAACACTATTTAAAATTGTTGCGAACCAACGGCTGTGCGGAGATCGCAGACCGCATCGAAAGATCCGTTGCTGTCGAATCCCGCCGTGCCTTGAAGGTCTTTGCCGTGGACGACTCCAAGATGATATTGAACATCTACCGCAGCGTCCTGCACAACCTGGGCTGTGATCCGGTGCTCTTCGAGTTCCCGGCAGAGGCCATCGCCCAGGTGGCCGACCAAAAGCCCCACCTGATCTTCACCGACCTCAACATGCCGGAAATCAGCGGCGTGGAATTGACCCAGGAAGTACGCAAAGACTTCTCCAAGGAGCAGTTGCCCATC
>JBNLAV010000207.1:0-144365 GCA_050302315.1 Desulfobacteraceae bacterium | reverse complement strand
TGGAGATAAAGACAAAAGTAGAAGATGTTCACCGTCAGGCGCTTTGGGCCGGCATAAAACCGGGCATGCGGGTGGCCGATATCGGTTGCGGCCCGGGGATCACGTCCGATGCTCTGCTGGAGCTGGTGCAGCCCGGCGGCGAAGTGTTGGGCATCGATATCGCCCCCCACCGGGTCGATTACGCCAAGGAGAAGTACGGGAAACCCGGTCTTTCCTTCGAACATCGCAATGCTATAAATCCTTTGACGGATCTGGGGGAATTTGATTTTGTCTGGGTTCGCTTCATGCTCGAATATCACCGTGACAAGGCTGCCGATATCGTCCGCAACCTGACGTCCATCGTAAAGCCGGGGGGCATCTTGTGCCTCATCGACCTGGATTATAACTGCCTGAGTCACTACGGTTTTCCTCCCCGAGTGGATGCGGTCATTCATAAAATCAATGATCTGATTGAGGAGAAGTACAATTTCGACTCCCGTGTCGGGATCAAGCTCTATTCATTTTTATACGACCTGAATTGGGACAATATAGACGCCATGATGATGCCCCACCACTTGATCTTTGGTCAGCTCAGCGAGGCGGACGCCTTTAACTGGACCCAGAAAGTGGAGGTGGCCGTAAAAAATTCCGGCTTCGACTTCAAAGACTATCCAGGTGGTTACGAAGAATTTCTCGATGAGTTCAAAAAAGCCTTCTCCGATCCGCGACGATTCACCTATACTCCCCTGATCGCCTGCAGGGCTCAAAAGCCAACGTCATGAATGTCAAAGCCGCATGACGTCATGAACCGCTGAATATCGAGCAAAGAATTTCGAATATCGAAGTATTGCGTCGCCGCGCTCCATCATCCTATAGAAGTGACACCCTTCTTTGGTTCGTTATTCGGCGCTTGCTTGGTCGATATTCGTCAATCCCCAGGGTCAGGATACTTTCTGTAGCGGTTCAATGTTTTCACGGCCGTAGAGATAGGTTTTGTTGAAAAATCGCTTAAACGCGTCGACGATTTGTTTGTCAAAGTGAATGGTGCGTTCCTGGTCGAGCAGATGGAAGGCGACATCCAGCGGCAGCGGGTCGCGGTAGTGGCGTTTGGCGGTAATGGCTTCGAAAAAATCCGCAACAGCGATGATCCGGGCGCCCAAGGGAATCTCTTCCAGTCTCAGGCCCAGCGGGTATCCGCTGCCGTCGCATTTTTCGTGATGGGCGCCGGCGATTTCCGGGACCATGCTCAGCGCGCCGCTGAAATTGATCTGTTCCAGTATGTGGCGGGATTTCATTGCGTGGGTTTTGACGATATCATACTCTTCGCGCGTCAACCGCCCGGGTTTCTTCAGGATGGAATCCGGGACACCGATCTTGCCGTAGTCGTGCAGCAGGGCGGCCACCCGAATCACCTCGCAATACTCATCGGACAGATCCAGTTCTTTGCAGATTCCCAGCGCGTATTCCGTTACTTTTGCCGAGTGACCGGCGGTCAGGGGGTCTCTGGCATCGATACTGGCCGCCAGTGTCTGCAGGATGGATTGCATCTGTCGGTTGCGGTCATCCAACAGTTCGACATTCCGCAAGCTGATGCCGATGACATGCGCCACGCCGAGCAACAGGCTCAGGTCGGATTCGAGCAGGGCCCGCTTGGATTTGAGGTTGTCCACGGCCAGGACGCCCATGGACCGTCTCTCGCAGATGATCGGCACACAGATGAACGACTGGGACCCCATCTCTTTGGCAAAGGCTTTGCTGCGCTCCGACAGACGGTGGCCGATCTCCGAGATGTCATTGATCAGGTAGGGTTTTTGTTCGTTGAAGCATTCGACGAAAACGCCCTTGGCATTCGGGTGATCCAGATGGAAAGCCGATTTTTTAAGCAGTTTTAATTTGTCGTCGGCGTAGCCGAAACCGGCGCGGAAGACCAGCCGTGTATTTTCGGGGTTGGCCAGCATGATCAGGCCGCGGTCATATTTAAGGCGCTTTTTAAACAGCTTGATCACCTCGGTAAGGACCCCTTCAATGGTGGTTTGGCTGGAGATGGTTTCACCGATTTCATTGGTCAGCCGGGAATTGTTGTAATTGGCCTCGATCTGCTCGATCAATTCGTTGGAGGTGCCTTGCAGATTGGATAGAACGGATTTGAACTCTTTTTTTTCTATGTAGGCGGAAATGGCGGTCAGAAGGAAAAAGGTAACAGCAGACAGCGGGATGACCGTATCGATGGCCAGGCTAAAGTCTTTGATCCCGATGGCGATGCAGGCGAACATCAGAATAAAGACCGATGTGTTGCGGGCCATTTTCCAAATTTTTGATCTTTGGGTTTCCCATGTTACCAAATATCGGCAGACCGGATCTCCTCTGAAGATGCACTCCGGGTGTGTGACCCGCGGCAACGGATTGTCGAACATTTTAGAGATGGCGTCCCAGAATCCGAGCCGGTTTTCACATTGGAACTGCTTTTCCTGGACGCCCTCTCTGGGTTGGACGGATATCTCTATGGTGTTGCGCGAGATTTTACGGGATGTGTACACGGATGACCGGGTGAATCGGGATGATGCCAGGCCAATGCGTTCGTAGACTTTGGCGGGCCCGATCAATCCCAGGGCAAATTGTCGCATCGCTCCCATGGCTTCGGGAGAGGCGGCATATTGGCCCGCTTCTCGGGAGATATTCTCATTCCCGGTTTTCTGGGAGAGAATGGAATGAAACCGATCGATCTGCTCCTGGGAAAACCAATGCCCCTGGTCGGCGACTTCATAGGCCTTCATGCCGGCGTAATCGAGGACTTCGTCGATGTCCACAAAGGGATATTTACGCTTGAGCAGTTTGATATAGGTGTCCATAATGCGGCTGTTGTAGAGCGGTGTGTCGGGCGGCAGTAGTTTCTCGGGCATGATCGATCTGTTTCGCAACAACGCAACGGCGTCAGGGTTTTATGAATTTCAATAGCCTTTTCAGGAATCTGAAGTAATAATCCAGGTTCTTGTGTGTATCGTAAACCCACAGGCAATAGGTTTTTTCGTAATCCAACCCAGCCTGTGTGGCCGCTTCGCGCGGGTAAAACAATATGGGGATTTCGTCTATCTCCAGATGCCTGGAGACAATGGAAATCGCCGTTTGAACAATCTCATAGGTCAGATAGCGGCCGTTAATGACCACGATTTGAACGGAGTTGGTCAGATCCGACATGTTGAGCCCCAGGTCCGCCTCGTTGACGATTACCATGGCGCATAATTTTTCCCGGTGGTTGAGGGCGTAGATATGTCGGTTTCGTTTCAACCCGATGCGGTTGTAAGCGGCCGCCAGCTCTCCGATGTCCACCTGGTCATAGCTCAGATGGAGTCCCTTGAGCATGAGGCCGCCGGAGTGGTTGTCATAGTATGTCTCCAGGTCTACAAAATCTTCGTGGGTTGCCGGGACCAGTTGCCAGTTGACGGGCAGTTCGATCTCCTGTTCGGCGCGCGGCGGCCGGTAGTGGAAGTAAGCCAGGGAGTCCACGGAACAAATACGCTTATCCCTGATATTTCTGGCGGTCCCGCCGAAAACATGGTTGGGAAATTTGTTGTCTGGCCGGTAGTAGCAAAAGACGTAATCCATGCGCATGGAATTCAATCGATGCGAATCATTGATAAATCGACTGACCTGGTTGAGCACCATCAATCCGCCGCGGTTATTGGCGCTGCGTACGGCGGCATGATGATGAATCAGCCATGCCGTATCGTAAAACCGAACCATCGCCATGTGCGCCGTTATTCTTCCGTTATCCTGGTAGATGAAGTGGCTGGCAATGCTGGGGCTCAGGTGGTAGAGCTTTTCATAGGTGGATTTGATTCTGTCTTTGTTGTTTTTGATGAATTCGTACTTTTGGGGATAGATAAATCCGGTTTCAAAGAAGAAGTCCCACAGTGCGTCCATATCGACTTTGTTGCACAAGTAGGCGTTGGCATCGTTGGCCTGGTGCAACAAGGCCAGCAACCGGATATGGTCATCGACCGGCATATCGAGGATTGCCAATCCGCTGCGAAGTTTTCTGCCTTTGCGCTCGTCGAGCTGCTGTTTGGAGTAGACCACCTGAGCCATGCATTCCGCCGATGATCCATCGCTGAAACACAGCCGCAGGTTGGGGATGATCAGACCCGGCAACAAGACGGCAAAGCGGGCCTCTTCTTCAACGCAAAAGCCCGACCCGGATATGTCGATCACCTTCAGATTGAAAGTTTTGTCGAAAAGGGGGTGTGGAAAGACGGCATCCAGGGATGGGCTCAGTTCCTGGCGGGTACTGCGGAACTGCCGCGGTTCGAAACGGCGGATCTGCCGTCGCATTGGTTCGAGGTTGTATTGACGTTCCTGGGCGCCGCTGTCGTGCTTGAGGATCCGGCAATCCCCTGAGAAGAGTGTCTGGGCCCCCTTTGTGAAAATGATGTGCACAGGGGATTCCATATCAATCCAGCGATAGTTTTGGGATTTGGACTTTCTGATTTTGATGCGGAATTGGCATGAGCCGTAATCGATCAATTGACCGTAAAACAACGCCCCGTTTTGAAACATGTACACCGATATTTCCGTGCAGCGATAGCGGTGAATCTTTCGTTCACTCACTTCATGACAGGATTGGGGCAGGATGAATACCGCTTCACGCTCGCTGATCGACTTCAACTCCGGGAAAACTTCCAGAAGTTGCTGCTCTTTAGGGACATAGAGGCACTGGAAGCGATAGGATTCCATTATTTGTTCGATATCCAGCGGCGATTCCCAGGTGCAGGACAGAAATTTATCCCGGCACGGCATTGGGAATGCAGCGATGGAAAGGGAACGGGGATATTTGTTGTGCTGAAAGACCGCCGTGATATGGAGATCCTGGAAATTGAGATGGTTGAGTTTGTTGATGAGCTGTTTCAGGCTGAATTGGTGCTTCGGGTTTGACGAATCGGATCGGGCACCGTCCTCGGTGGATCCGCTGATCTGAGCCTTTTCTTCGGACCCGACAGCAGTGGAGGTAGGCGTCGAATTATTTTGCTGCGCGTGATTAATATTCGACTTCATCATTTCAACCCAGATGCGCTAACAGCATTATGAATAGACACAATCCAACATCATCGGTGTGCACGATTACCAACCCCAGTTGCGCGTGTAGAAAATCGATTTGGACTAACGTATCACATTACCTTTGGAGAGGCAAGTTGATTGTGGGCAAATGGTCGTCTAATTTACTGAAAGTTTTAGGTTTCGACCGATAGCCGGGGAGCGGTCTCATCGCTTGGAGGGTTTGTACTTTTCAATATACTCGGCAATCTCGATCATGGGCGGACGCTCATAACCTTTGATTTCAAAAATATCGGGCTCGATATCGATGCCGGAAGCCGTATATTGGATCAGTCGGTTGTGCGTGGATTCCATCAGATCGATGCGGCCCATTGCCTTGATCCGGTTGATAAATGTTTTTAAGATTGCAAACGACATTTTCCCCAAAGCCCTGGTGTCCTGGTTGCGGTGCACTCTTTTTTCAAGATCCACCTGGGCCATGACGTCCAATCCCCAATTTTGATAAATATCTAGAATCATACTCGTTTCTACGCCATAACCGATCGGGAAGGGGATTCTTTCAAAAATTTCTCTGTAACCGGCGTATTCACCGCTCAGGGGCTGGAGAATCTGCGTTAATTCCGGAAAGAAAAGTGAGAACAGGGGGCGGATGACCAGCTCGGTCACCCTGCCGCCGCCTGTCGGGCGCATCTTCCGTCCTAAAGTGGCGATGGGTCGATCGTAAAAGGCCTTGGAAAATTTAATCTCAGGGTTCATCAAAAGCGGGCCGATCAAGCCGTAGGCAAAACGGTGATGGATGTTTTTAATGTCGGCATCCAGGTAGACGATGATGTCTCCCGAAGTGATATACAGCGCCTTCCACAGATTCTCACCTTTTCCGACATGGGGTTCGCAGCGGGGCAGGATATCCGACGCCAGGTAAACATCTGCACCGAATTCTTCGGCTATCTGGCGCGTATTATCGGTGGATCCGGAATCCACCACCACGATTTCATCCAATAGAGGGTATCGGGACATCAACTCCGATTTAAAGATGACGATCTCCTTGGCGATGGTTTTGGCCTCATTGAGGGTCGGCAGGCACAAGCTGATTTTCAGTCCTTTTTGCGCCTTTGTTTCGACCAATGCGTTCAGGTCGCTGAACTGGGCATAGTGAAACGTATTTCGGGTCATCCACGGATTATGCATCACATACTCCATCGTCAATGGCTTTCAAGATGCCGATTATTTGAGCGATGCCTTTGAACATCGGCTCGATCTGCATGGAGGCATGCATTTTCTGGTACCCGGTTCCATGGCTGACGCCCAAGGTAAGCGCCGGTATGTTGCGGGATAAAAGTATGGACAGCTCGGATTCGCTGGAACCTTTGGCCGGCTCAATTCCCAGATGCGCCATGGTCGAAACAGCGCTTTGCACCAGGGGATGATTGTTTGCCAGCCGGGCGGCGCGCACGTTGCTGATGGTTTTCAGGTCAATCACCACCCCCATCTCCGCGGCCAGGTTGTCCAGCACCGCTTTCATCTGGCCAAACAGGTTTGCCACGACCTTATCGGAGCCGCTTCGGATCTCCAAACCCAGCGCCGCCTTGTCAGGGATCTGTCCATGTTTTAACCCGCCGGAAATGGTCCCGAATATGATCCGCGTTGCTGGTTCGAGGGGTGCGCCGATTTCGATAATGCTGTTGATCGACCGGTTGAGGACCACAATGGCGTTTGGCGGAGATGGATCCAAGGTTTCCGCGTGGGATGGAATACGGCAGACAATTTCGCAACGAATCATGGCGTCCGAGAAGTAGTTGAGCCGCCCCAATTCTCCGGATTCGATGCAGATTGCACCTCTGATCGGGGTCGGCCAGCTCTTTAGCAGATGACGGATGCCGCGCAGATTTCCTTTGCCGATGGATTGGATCGCACCGGCCAGGACGATGTCGGATTCAAAGGTCATGCTCAAACAGCGGAAGATTTCAGGCAGGGATAACAAAACCCCCACGCCCAAAGCGTTGTCGCTTATTCCGGTTCCGGTGATGGCATTGGGTTCGACGGTGTAGTTGTGGTCCACTTCCTTGGTGAATGCGGTGTCCATATGGGCCACCACCAGAATAGGCGGTTTTCTTCGCGAGCGGCCATGAATGATACCTATGGGGTTGTTGAAGCCGTCGGTGGTGCACTCGTTGACCTGAAATTCAACCAGCCGCTTCATGAACAGGTCGACGCGTTCGTGTTCATGAAAGGTGGGTGCGGGGACCTGTCCCATAAAGACGATATTGGTGATGATGGTATCGGCCAGTGATTTGGCGCTCTCCATGTAGCGATGTAATCTTGTGTCCATATCGTACGTTGCTTTGTCTCCCGGCAATGGCGGCCAATTTCCCGGAGGGGTCATATGGCTGCAGCGCAGATCAAGCGTGTATCGCGGCTAACGGATAAACAACGGGCAGTCGTGTAGATTTTCCTTAAGATATACGGTTCCGCTGGAACGGGTCAACTTCTATTGCAGGTGCCGGACGAACTGCCCCAAGTGGGTGTTCGGAAGTGGAAATCGTCAAGGAGAGGCCGATCAGGTTCCGATGGCGGGTGGTACCGGCAACCGGTGGCCGGCGCACCCGTGATCTGCCCTTTTTAGCGGACGTGTGCGTCCGAATAAAATTGCACGATGGCATCCTTCAGGCCATCGATGGTAAATTCTTGAGCTACAAGGTCTGCTTTAAATCCCAACGCCTTGGCGGTATCGGCCGTAATGGGGCCGATACAGGCCACGGCCACGCCACGCATCAGTTCCGCTGCCGCTTCATCGGGCAGCAGCGCCTTAAAATTGCGAACCGTTGAAGAACTGGTAAAGGTCACCATGTCGATCTTGCCTTGCTGCAGCGCGTCGAGCAGGTCGGATCTGCCGGACTTCGCTTGCCGGGTCTGATAGGCGACGATTTCGTCAACGCCGGCTCCCATGCGGGTGAGTTCCTCCGGCAACACCGCCCGGGCCTCCTTGGCGCGCGGCAGTAATACCTTCCGGCCTTGGACGGGAACATTGGCAAAGGCTTCCACCACGCTCTCGGCCTGATAGGTTTTCGGGAGAATGTCAGTGGAGATGCCGTAGTCCATCAGGTGTTTCGCCGTGGACGGTCCAATGGCTGCTGTTTTCAGATGCCCCAGCGCGCGGGAATCCGATCCGTTTGCAAAAAGTCGTTGAAAGAAGAACTTGACACCGTTTACGCTGGTAAAGACAAGCCAGTCATACGTTTTAATCTGCGCTATGGCATCATCGAGCGGCTGCCAGCTGTCCGGTTCGACCACTTCGATGGTCGGGCACTCCATGCAATCCGCACCCAGTTCCGATAGCGCCTGGACCATATCGCTGGCTTGGGCGCGGGCTCGGGTAACCACGATCCGTTTGCCCAACAGCGGCCTTTTTTCGAACCACTGCAGCGTATCCCGCAAATTGACCACCTCGCCTACCACGATCAGGGCCGGCGCCTTGATGGCCGCCGCCTTGGCCCGTTCCACGATGTTTTCCAGCGTACCGGTCACCGTGCGGTGCCGTGATGTGGTCCCCCAGCGGACCAATGCCACGGGGGTGTCGGCAGGGCGTCCGTTTTCACAGAGGCGCTGAACGATGTGGGGAAGATTTTTTATGCCCATGAAAAAGACCAGGGTGCCGATACCGCGGGCCAGCGCTGCCCAGTCGATGCTGGAGGTGTCTTTGGTCGGATCTTCGTGGCCGGTGACAAAGGCCAGCGTGCTGGTAAACTGGCGATGGGTCAGTGGGATGCCTGCGTATGCCGGTCCGGCGATGGCGGATGTGACGCCCGGTACCACCTCGAAGGCAATGCCGGCTTCCACCAAAATTTCCGCCTCTTCACCGCCGCGACCGAAAATGAACGGGTCGCCGCCTTTGAGTCGGGTGACAATTTTTCCTTCGCGGGCTTTGTCGACGATGAGTTGGTTGATGCCGTCCTGGCTCAAGGTGTGGTCACCGCCCTTTTTCCCCACATAGATGCACTCGCAGTCTGGTCCGGCATGGCTCAGAAAGGATTTGGACGCCAGATAATCATAGATCAGTACATCTGCAGTTTCGATGCATCGCAGTCCTTTGGTGGTGATCAATCCGGGATCACCCGGGCCTGCCCCGACCAGATAAACCAGTCCTTTGGAGGAATCATTCGCCATGTTGCTCCAACCTTTCCAAAATCGACGCCGCCCCTTCGGCCAGCAGCGCATCGGCCAGTTGCAGGCCCAATTTGGCCGCTTGGTCGCACGGGCCTTCGAGGGTTTGTTTGATCAGGCGGCTGCCGTCCAGTTCGGCGACCAGGCCGGTGATGGTCAGTCTGTCTCCGCTGCCGATGGTGGCATGGCCGGCGATGGGAACCTGGCATCCTCCCTCCAGGCGGTGCAAAAACGCACGTTCGGCAAGGACAGCCGTATGTGTGGCTGCGTCATCCAACGCCGATATTACCGAAGCGATCATGTCGTCGTTCGTGCGGCTTTCGATGCACAGCGCACCCTGTCCGACGGCGGGCAGCATGGTCCGGTGATCCAAAATCGCAGTAATGCGCCGCGCCAGCCCCAACCGTTTCAAACCGGCAGCCGCCAGAACGATGGCATCCAGATCGGTGGTGGTGAGTTTTTTTAATCGGGTGTCCAGATTACCGCGCAGGGGCTCGATGGCAAGATCCGGTCTCTGGTGCAGCAGTTGGGCGGAGCGCCTCAAACTGCTGGTGCCGACACGGGCGCCCCGGGGCAGGTCGGCCACGGACGGGAAACTCTCGGTGATCAATGCGTCTCGCGGATCTTCTCTCTGCGGAACCGCACCGATGCTCAATCCATGGGGTAATTCGGCCGGCATGTCTTTCATGCTGTGAACGGCGATGTCAATGCGTCCGCTGAGCATGGACTCTTCGATTTCTTTGACGAACAGGCCTTTGCCTCCCACTTTGGCCAGGGGGACATCCAGAATCTTGTCACCGGTGGTCTTGATGATGACCAATTCTGTGTGAATGTCCGGCCAGTGGGTTTTGATGGCGTCCTGCACCCAGTTGGCCTGCCAGAGGGCCAGTTGGCTGCCGCGGGATCCGATACGTATGTTTTTTTTCATTATTGACCACAACCTGCGCAACTGCCGGCGGTGCAACCGCCGCATGATGACGATGACGAACTCGTGGTTTGTCCTCCGGCGCCTTTGGATACGAATCCGCACGCCGACATGAGCTTGCACACTTTTGTGCTCTTGCAGTCCGGGCAGTCGGGCGTTTCGTTGCCAAACACCAGTTTTTCAAATTGGCGTCCGCAGCCCTTGCATTGGTATTCGAAAATCGGCATATACACCGCCTCCTTCGCAACTGATGGTCATCCGAAGCGTCAGGGAACACCATCCGTTGAATTCTCTGTCGAAACGCGAAGACTATCGAATCGACCGCTAAAAGTCAACGCCCCGGGAAGAATGGCCGACGGTATGGGAAACCGGCCGCATGCGGCTCGCTCCCGGCACGGATGACCGGCTTCCATCTTCGTCGGGCAAGGGGCATGGCGTGTTGAAAATAACATCCCGCCGCATTGCCTATCCTTTATGGCAAGGTGCCGTCTCTTGATCGGCCGGGCAGGCATTTTGGAGCGATGCCAGCTGGCGCGATGAGTCATGCCCCCATGCGCTGGCCTGGCGGTAGGCAGCCACGGCCTCTTCGAATTGGCGATGCTTCTCATGGTACTGCCCGAGACGGTTGTGAAACAGGCCGTTCTGGGGCGCCAGGGCGATGCTTTGCTCAAGGAAGGTTCTGCAGATATCCGGGTTTTCATTTTTGGCGTCATAGAGGCAGCCCAATGCGGATAGATCCCATGGATTGTTGGGATTGCGCTTCACCGATTGTGTATAGGCACAAATCGCTTCCGGTATTCTATTCAGGGCGGCCAGACACAGACCCAAAAGGCTGTAAGTCGACCAATGGCCCCGGCTCAAATCGATCGCTTTTTCGGCGAATCCGAGTGCCTCTTCCCACCGGCACTGTTCGGAGAGCAGCCTGCCGATCTGGAAGGGAATTTCGTATAAGTCCTTTTGAATGGCATATGCTTTTTCATAGCAGGCCAAAGCGGCCGCATCGCGACCATCGAGCCGCTTCAGCATGCCCATATTGTACCATGCCATCGGTTCGGACGGGTCGATCTCCGAAACCAGTTTGAATTCGGATTCGGCGGCGGTCATATCGTTTAATTCCGCGAAGCAGACCCCGAGGCTGTTGCGGACATTGGTATTGTTGGGATCGAGTTCAAGGGCGGCGCTGTATTCGGCGATCGCGCCATCCATTTCGCCAAGGTGGTAATGCCGGTCACCGCTGATATTGAGGCTGACGGCATCCACATGGACGATGCTCCCGCGGCCCAAAAAGGCGCCGTGATCCAGCGCTTTGCAGGCGTTGTTCCAGGTATACCGTTTTTCATAGGCCAGCAGCGGATAGGACGCTATACCGATACTGACGGTCTCGGGGCGCTGGGCGGCCAGTTGGCGGGCGAAGGCTTTGGCTGATTTTACGGCCGTCGTCACATCGACATCCGGCATGGCGCACAAATAGAGACGCTCTTTCCAGTAAGTACCGATGGCCCCATGGGCCTTCTTTGCCCGGGTGATGAAATTCATCACCAGCCGATCCATTTTTTCTGAAGGCGGTGATGGGGCCGGCGAATCGATGTTCAGGGCAAGGGCACAAAATCGATCCCACCTCTCTACCGTTTCGTTGAGGGCTTCAAGGGGATCGCTATCTGTGGCCGCATCGGCGGCAAGACCCTTTCCAAGCGATGGGCAAACCTCGGGGCCTCGGGAGTAACGCAAAAATGGGGGGGCGGCAGAGGGGAGTTTCTGTTGTCCGAAGGTCATGCCTGTTCTCCTGTTCCCGTGGCATTGATGAGATGGTTGACGGCGTTTGCGACGATTTCGATTTCATCTACCTGAAGGGTCCTCGGATCCATGATGAACAGGTCATTTTCTATGCGTGCGATGATGGGCGGACGTCCTCCCCGAAGTGCTCGCTCGATGGAATTGACCGATACGCCGTCGATGCGGATGCCCACGCAACGGCTGGGCAATTCGAGGAGCGGCAGCGAACCGCCGCCGGCTTTGGACGGCATGTCGAGCAATTCAATGGAGAGCCGGGATTGTCGCAATGCGTCCAATTGCTGCATCAATGCGTTTGCCTTGGCTTCCACTTCCGAAGGTGCCATGGTGAGCATCCGCAGGGTCGGGATCTCAAGGGCTGTGGTGTCATCACGGTACAATTGCAAAGTGGCCTCCATGGCCGCCAGAGTGAGTTTGTCAATGCGCAACGCCCGTGTCAGCGGGTTGGCTTTGACCCGGTCAATCATTTGCTTCTTGCCGACAATAATGCCGGCCTGGGGACCGCCCAATAATTTGTCACCGCTGAAGGTGATCACGTCGGCGCCGGTCTCCACCGATTTCTGCACCGTGGGTTCCGATCCCAGGCCCGGATCTGTCAGGCAGAGAAGGCTTCCGCTGCCCAGATCCTCCATCACCGGCAGGTTGAACCTGGCGCCGAGGGCCACCAGTTCATTGAGCGGGACATCGGAGGTAAATCCCTGTATTGCATAATTGCTGGTATGTACCTTCAGCAGCAGGCCGGTTTCCGATCCAATCGACTGTTCATAATCGCGGAGATGGGTTCGGTTGGTGGTGCCGACCTCTTTTAAAACGGCACCGCTTTTGGCCATCACATCCGGGATGCGGAAGGACCCGCCGATCTCCACCAACTCCCCCCTGGAGATGATCACTTCCAGGCCGCTGGCCAGTGTGTCGAGGCACAGAAGGACAGCCCCCGCATTGTTGTTGACCATCATGGCCGCTTGTGCGCCGGTCAATTCGCAGATCAGCGCCTCGACGATGGCATAGCGCGATCCGCGCTTGCCGGCGGCCAGGTCAAACTCCAGGTTGGAATAGCGGCCGGCCGCCGCGACCACGTGTTCGATGGCTTGAGGTGCGAGGCACGAGCGTCCCAGGTTGGTATGGATCACGATACCGGTTGCGTTGATGACCCTTTTGAGGTTGTATTCCTGGAGGCGGGCCGCATGGTGGAGGGTCTGCTCAAGCAGTCGTTCCTCCGATGTCCGGACCGGATTCCCGCCGTCAGCCGTCGCCAATATCCGCCGACGCTGCGCATCTACGGTTTCTCTTACGGCTCTGACGAGAATCGATTTGGGGAACTGTCGGCCGGCCGGCGCTTGCGCCGCGCTGGTCAGCAGGCTGTCTACGCTCGGTAGCTGCCGAAGCAATTCCTGTTGCTGGTCGCTGATCTTGGTGGTCACTTCACTCACTCCTGCTCTTAGTGGATCCGGGTGTTATTCCATGGTCGTGAATACTGAAAGCGGTATTTCGTCGACCAACCCCCAGAAAGCTTCGATGCTCAAATCGAGACCATCGAGGTGGCGGCTGAGATAACTGGTTTCCATGCGCTCGATCTCCAGCCCGGTGTGGAACCGGGACATCAACAGATCTGCGAGGTAGACGATGGCAGCCAGTTCGGCATTCGCCTCTGCATTGTCCGGACGGTGATGATAACGTATGGCTTGCTCCAGGACCGACGGCAGTGACCACTGCCGGGCCAGGAGGCTGCCGACCTGGGTGTGATCCATACCGAGCAGTTGTTGCTCGATGGACAGGACACTGTCCTTTGCTTCGACGAGGTCCCGGTAGAAGAGTGGATAGGCCGATGCCACAAATTGATCCAGGGCCACTTTGCCGATGTCGTGGAGCAGTCCGGCTGTGTAGGCTCTGGCGGGATCCTCCTTTCCGGTGGTCCGGGCCAACAATTCCGCCACCTGTGCACAGCCGATGGAATGATAATAAACGCCGCCTTTGCACAGGGCGTATCCCATGATGGATTGTTCATAGTAGCCTTGGACCGCGGCCGTCAGCACCAGCTTGACCAGCAGGTCCTGTCCCAGGAAGACCACCGCATGGTCCAGGGAGGTGATGCTCCGCTTGGCGCCAAACATCGCCGAATTGGCCAATTGGAGCATGCGCGCAGTGATGACCTGGTCCTTGTGAATCTCATTGGCGATGGCTTCGACATCGTATCGGTTTTCATCCATCAAGCGCAGGACTTTCAGGGCTACCTGGGGGATGGGCTTGAGTTCGTCGATGGCGGATTTGATCTCTTCAATAGTGGCCGTCCGTACTTTCTCGTCGCCGCTGATTTTACTTTGACCGGCCGGCTCGATGGTGACCGCCCCGGTATCCATATCCAGGTTGAGGCAGCAGGTAAAAAAGCCGCCGGTTTCGGACCGGACCAAGCTGATGCTTTCGCCCTTGAGGATTTTCTCCACCGTTTCAACCGTCCGTCCGCCGATATCCAGTTCGAGATCCCGCTGGCTCAACGGCCCCACCAGTGCGCCGCCGGCAAGACTGGCCGAAAGGCTCTCACGCCGGGCCCCGGCCTCGGTCAGGGCATGGATAAAGGCCGGCACGCCTGTTACGGCATACTTCTCCGGCTGCGACGGCGCGTTGGAAGAGATCGACTTGGGAAGTAGAAGATGGATAATGCCGCCGATGCCGGTGGAGCGGCAATGCAGAGCCAGCCCGACGCACGTCCCCAGAAAGGCCTGCAGCATCAGCGGCTGCTTCTCACAGATGCGGTAGGTACCGGCCGGCACATGGTATTTGGATTTGGATGCCAATGGTAATTGTCCTATGACAGGTCGGCAAAGCCGATTGATAAGCGCCCTTGGTTCCACGGATGAAGATCTTCCACCGCCGGGGCAGTATTTTCCTTCGTCTTCATCTCTTTCTCCGATAGAATTCGCCCCGGACTGCAGCGCGGACCGGTCATTCCTTTGAGCAATAACATGGTATTGCTATAAAATTCAATAATGTTTATAAGGGTAAAACACGGCGGCACACTACGTGCCGGGGGGATGTGGACTGAAAAGAGAAGAGGGCGTCATGAAGCGAGGCAGAGACCATGTGATCTTTCCATTGGATGTTCCGTCAGGCGGCACTGCGCGGCAATTGGTATCCAAACTTCACCACCATGTGGGAATGTTCAAAATCGGTTTGGAGCTCTTTGTGCATACCGGACCTGATCTGGTCAGGTGGATCAGCGAGCATACTGAGGCCGGTATCTTTCTGGATCTAAAGCTGCACGACATACCGGCAACAGTAGAGCGCGCCATGCGGGGCATTGCTGATCTGAACGTCGAGCTGGCCACGGTGCATTGCGGCGAGAGTCGGGCCATGCTGGAAGCAGCCGTGCGCGGCAGTTCCGGAAGAGTGAAATTGCTGGGGGTTACCGTGTTGACCAGTGTGGAGGCCTCCGATCTGCGCAGCGCCGGCTATGCCGAACAGATCACGGATGACCTGAACCGGCTGGTTCTGCACAAGGCTTCGATGGCTAAAGACGCCGGATGTGCCGGCGTCATCTGCTCCGGACTAGAAGTCGGGGAGATCAAAGCGAACATGGGGAAAGGCTTTTTGGCGGTTACCCCGGGGATTCGTCCCGATTGGACCGCCGGCGGCAGCGATGACCAGAAACGGGTGGTGACGCCGGCAATGGCGGTCTCCCGTGGAGCGGATTATGTGGTGATCGGGCGCCCGATCCGCGATGCCGCCGATCCGGCCGCTGCGGCCGACCGCATCGACGAGGAGATCGAAGCAGTCCTGTGATCTTATATTCGGCCTATGGGTGCCGTCTAAAAAATTGTTAACATCCGCCAGAGCGACAAGCCCGCCACCACCAGGCAGATCAGGAGAACGAGGAGCATCTGGTCCGTATTGAATTTGGGAAGTTTCATGCTATGAAATCGTTTCGCCATTAGTCGGGGGACAGAGCCCCGCCCATCCAAGACCACACGATATCAAAACAGCATCCGGAGTTTGCCGGCCAGCTATGGTTGTACCCCAGCAATAATATGCAATTTGCAGGAGCGGCTTTCAGCCGCGATCAATCCGGGAACCCACCGTCAGATCGCGGGCGGCACCGGCAACTATTTGCCGGTGGCCGAAGGCCAGGAGGTATTGAGAAGGCAGGGTGGGCAACGACCTGTCCGGGGTCAGATTAAAAGCAAGTCTACGGTCAATCGCCCATGGCCTCTTGTTGCTTCGCAACACCGGCAACAAGAGGCCGGCGCCACCCGACTGGCCTTGGCAACGCAGGATCCGGAGTTCTCCGACGCCTAAGCCGCGTCTAGGCCAAAGGCCGTGTGCAGCACCCTCACGGCCAGTTCGGCGTACTTTTCTTCCACCACACATGAGATGCGGATTTCGGAGGTGCTGATCATGATGATGTTGATGTTTTCCCGTGCCAGGGCGTTGAACATCACAGATGCCACGCCGGAGTGATTCTTCATTCCCACACCGATGACGGAAACCTTTGCAATGGTCTCGTCGCCGAAAACCTCCTCGGCGCCGATTTCTTTAGCGGTGGCGCGAGTGGTGTCGATGGTCTTTTTGAAGTCGGCATTGGACACCGTAAAAGTCATATCGGTTTTACCGCCTTTGCGGGTGTTCTGGATGATCATGTCTACCAGTATGCCCGCTTCGGCAATGGGGGAGAAGATTTTGGCGGCAATACCCGGCTGGTCGGGGACTTTGGTTATCGTCACGCGGGCCTGGTTTGAATCATGGGTTACACCGGAGACGAGCAATTGCTCCATTCCCGAATCTTCACTGACAACCATGGTGCCTTCCTCCTCGCTGAATGATGATCGAACATGGACGGGAATATTGTATTTTTTGGCAAATCCCACCGACCGGATCTGCAGGACCTTTGCCCCCAGGCTGGCCATGTTGAGCATCTCATCATAGGTAACGGTTTTAAGTTTTCTCGCTTTTTCGCACACGTTGGGATCGGCTGTGTAGATGCCGTCCACATCGGTATAGATCTCGCATACATCGGCCTGCAAGGCGGCGGCGATGGCCACCGCCGAGGTATCGGAACCGCCCCGGCCCAGGGTCGTGATGTTGCCCCTGATGTCGTATCCCTGGAAACCGGCTATCACCACGATGGTATTGCGATCGATGAGTTCGCGCATCCGGCAGGTCCCGATTTCGATAATGCGGGCATTGCCGTAGTCGCAATCGGTCACGACTTCGGCCTGGTGTCCCAAAAGCGATTGGGATTGATATCCCATGTTTTTGAGCATCATGGCCAGCAGGGCGGCGGTGGTTTGTTCGCCGGTGGCCAGCAAGACATCCATCTCCCGTTTGTCCGGTTCACTGGAGGCCCTTCCCGCCAGATCGAGGAGTTGATCTGTCACGCCTGCCATGGCGGATAGGATCACCACAACATCGTTGCCTTGATCATGGGTTTTGGCCACACGATTGGCCACGTTCCTGATACGATCGATATTGGCGACGGAAGTGCCGCCGTATTTCTGAACCACTAAAGCCATGAGTCGCTCTTGCGCCTCCGATGTCAAATTTCGATGTTTGGTTGGCTATTCCACCACGAGCAGACCTCATTTATCAAATCAGATATTTGAAGTCCACAGCCAATTATGCTGAGTCGTCGCGTATGCTCTTCTAAGCTTTGAAACGCGATGGTCAGCATCGGTCCATCGGGCCAGAAGTCGTTCGCCAATCGCTCCGCCCACTCGACAGCCACGACGAGATCCTGTTCCATCAGTTCCCACAAACCGATCGCCTCTGCATCCATTTCGTCATGAATGCGGTAGAGATCGACGTGCATCAAGGGCAGGCGGCCCGGATATTCGTGGATCAGGGTGTAAGTGGGGCTTGTGATCTCATAGCCTTCCGGTACGCCCAATCCGTTGGCAAGTCCTTTGACGAAGCAGGTTTTGCCGCTTCCCAAATCTCCGAGCAGGCGGATGACGATACCGCTGTTGAGACGCCTGCCGATTTCTTTTCCCAAGTGGCGGGTTTTTTGGTCGGAGGTGGTGGTGATGGTGCAGTTGGTTTCTTGTTTCACGTTTCTGGTATCCGGTTTACCCTTCGGGAGTTCAAAGTTCAATGCTCATCATATGGGCATATGGTCCAATTCTATAGTCAACTTTCGATTTTAGCATAATAGGGTCAAAAAACAGGATGCAGATGCTGCGTAGGAGCGGCTTTTAGCCGCGACAAACTTGCGATGAGATTCTTCGCGGCTAAAAGCCGCTCCTACATGCAACCTCAAAGTTGAATTTATATAGTAGAATCCGGTTTTGTCATATGAAAATGCTTCCCAGAGGCGTTTGTGCCGGTTCGTTCATGGCGTTCTGGATGGCCAGGGGGATGGTGTCCATGACTTCGGTGGCCAGGTAGCCCCAGGCGGCATTACGGCTCAACAGATCCGCAGCCAGTCCGTGCAGGTAAACGCCCAGGGTGCAGGCATCAACTGCGGTATGGCCCTGGGCCAGAAATCCGGTGATCATTCCGGTAAGCACGTCCCCCATGCCGCCCGCGGCCATGCCGGGATTTCCGGTTGGGTTGATCCGAACAACGCCATCCGGCGACGCGATCAGGGTCCGAGCGCCTTTCAAAACTACATGGGTCCGGGTTTGCGCGGCAAGATTACGTGCCGCCGCGATGCGATCGTTCTGGATCTGGTCGGTGCTCATATCGGTGAGCCGGGCCATCTCGCCAGGGTGGGGCGTCAGGACGGTTTCGCTTTTGCGGCCTTGGAGACAGCTGAGTCGTCCGGCCAGATTGTTCAGACCGTCTGCATCGATGACCAGCGGGAGATCGATTTCCTTAACCATGCGACAGACGAGATTTCGAGTGTGGGAGGCGGTTCCCAAGCCCGGCCCCACTGCCATCGCCTGTTTGGAACGCGCTGCCTCCAAGATGCCGTCAAAGGCCTCCTCCGGCAGCGAACCGGCGCCTTTGTCCGGCAAGGGAAACGTCATGGCTTCGGTTACCTGCCCTTCGAGGATGGGGTTCAGTGTTTCGGCGATGCCCAGTGTTACCAGGCCGGCCCCGGCCCGCATGGCCGATGTGGCCGCCAGAGCAGCAGCGCCGGTCTTGCCCGTGGCGCCGGCAATGACCAGCGCATGGCCGCTGCGGCCTTTGTGCGCGGCCGGATCGCGTGGGCTTAGCAGGGCTTGTATGTGCCGGCCGGTGATCAGTTGCTGTTGGATGTCCGCATCGCTTGCCATGACAGGTGGAATGCCGATATCGATCACGTCCACCTGGCCGCTGTATGCGGCCCCGGGATAGACCACATGTCCGATCTTGGCAAAGGCAAACGTGGCTGTGGCCGCCGCTTGTATGCACGTGCCACATGGTTGTCCGGTGTCGGCATTGAGTCCTGAAGGGATGTCCACCGCAAAGACGGGGCGTTGCAGCGCGTTGATAAATTCGATAACCATCCGGAAGTAACCTTTGACATCGGAATTCAGACCGGTGCCCAAAAGCGCGTCAATCCAATACGAGATATGGCGCATATGCGATTGGTGGGCTGCGAAGTGCGCTTTGTCCGGGATTTCCACAACATTTACCGCTGAGGATTCGAGCAGCTTCAGATTTTCGGCGGCATCGCCGGTTACGCGACTGGATGCGGACATCAGGAAAACGGTCACGTCGATCTCTCTCTGGGAGAGGTAGCGGGCCATGACAAATCCGTCTCCGCCGTTATTCCCGCGTCCGGCCAGCACGCCTACCCGCCCGGGGCCTTGCCGGTAAATGTGGTGCAAGAATGCGTGGGTTGCTCCGCGACCGGCATTTTCCATCAACACCCGACCCGGAATACCAAATCCTTCGATGGTATTTCGGTCCAAATGCTGCATCTGTTTGGCAGTGACGATGATCATGGCAGAACCTCCGGGGGGCCTCCGGCCCCGTTCAAAGTTCAGAGTTCAAATTTTATGAAATATGGAGACAAAACGCCATGCTTAATGCCGGTGGTGATCGTTTACAGGGTTCGAATCAGATCTATGGTACTGGCGACGGCGCTTTCCATTCCTTTGAGCAGGGCTTTTGCGATCAGGCTCCGGCCCAGGCTGAATTCGTCAATTTCAGGAACCCCCTTGAACAACTTGATGAGGCGATCGTCCAGTCCGTGGCCGACGGAGATGCGCAGGCGCAGTTTCTGCGCCATTTTGATCGTGTCGATGATGCGATCCAATTCCTTTCCCTGGGTTTCGGACGACGCGGCTTCTTTGAGTCGACCGGCGTGAATCTGAACCCAGTCGGTGTGAATTTGGTGGGCCAGTTTGGCCTGTTCCGGATCGGCAGGAATGCAGATGCCGACGGATATCCCGTTGGATTGCAGGGTGTCCACGGTTTCGAATATCTCTTGACCGTGCACGATCAGGTCGATGCCGTAGTCCGGCGGCGCATCATCCTGGGTTAGCGGTTCGAGGACCACACGCTCCGGTTTCACGTCCAATGCCAAGCCGGTCATTGCCGATGTGGGCACGATGTGCAGGATCAGTTTGGCGCTCACCGTTTGGCGCAGCAACCGCACGTCGCTTTCATGGACGGCATATTGATCCTCCTGCAATTGAATGGCGATGCCGTCGGCATTGGCCAGTTGCGCGATGATGGCGGCGGCCACCGGATCCGGATGGCGCGATTCCATAATCTGTCTTAATTCAGCCACATGGTCAAGACGCACCGTTAAACTGGGCATATGGATCTCCTACTCTATCTCCTCAACGATTTTAAGCAATTCCTCACTTTTGATGTCCATCATCCGTTCTTCTTCGTCCGAGTGGATATGGTCATAGCCGAAAATGTGCAGGATGCCGTGGATCAACAATTGATCAAAGCGGCTTTCTGTCGACATTCCGGCACCTTCGGCCTCCCTGGCGCAGGTGTCCATCGAAATGACCACGTCACCCAGCAGCTGAGGATTGATCCCTCCGTGTTCTCCTTCCTGCATGGCAAAGGAGATGACATTGGTGGGACCGGTATGGTTCAGGTACGTCTGGTTGAGTTCCCCGATGCGAGGATCATCCACGATCAAGATGGAGAGTTCACCGTCAGGGCAATCCAAGGCGTCTAAGATGGCCTGTGCCTTCGCCTTTGTTTTTTGAATCTCGACGGGATGGTTGTTCTGTTGGTTTTCGATCAGTATGGCCATGTCTGCCTTTACCATTCTCCTTGGTTGGGGTGTCGCTGTATTCGATGCGGTGGTGATGGATGCCGGTCAGGATTTTGATGAAACTTTTGGCGATGCTGTGCAGGTCTTTGAGGGTCAGCTCGCAATGGTCCAGTTGCCCATCCGAGAAGATTTTGTTCACCAGATGTTGGACCAGTCCCTGAATTCTGGCCGGGGTGGGATTTTCAAGGGTCCGCGAGGCGGCCTCCACCACATCGGCCAGCATGACCAGTCCCGCTTCCTTGGTCTGCGGTCTGGGACCCGGATAGCGAAAGTCGTCTTCCTTTACGGCTTCGGCCCCTTTGAGCTGCTGGGCTTTAATGTAGAAATAGCTGATCAGGCTGGTGCCGTGATGCTGGCGGATGGTATCGATGATCACCTGGCCCAGCTTGTCCTTTTTGGCGATCTCGATGCCGTCCTTGATATGGGCGATGAGGATCAGGCTGGACATGGACGGCGCCAGCTTGTCGTGCTTGTTCTTTCCTCCGGATTGGTTTTCGATGAAATAGAGCGGTTTTCTGACTTTACCGATGTCGTGGTAATATCCGCAGACTTTTGCCAGAAGCGGGTTGGCACCGATCTCTGCTGCGGCTGCTTCCACCAGGGAGCCGACGATGACGGAGTGGTGGTAGGTGCCCGGGGCCTCAAGCATCAGGCGCCGTAGAATGGGCCGGTCCAGGTTGGCCAGTTCAAGCAGGGTGATGTCGGTGGTATAACGGAAGGCCATTTCCCATAATGGTGCGACACCCACGGCCACCACCGCGCTGACCATGCCGCCTGAGAACGCCATGACCCAGTCTCCCAACAGCTTGAAACCGGTAAAGTCGCCAAAGTAGATACTGGCCGCGGCAGCCAGCAGCATGTTCAGTAGACCCAACTTGAGGCCGGCGATGATGAAGACCTTGCGCTCACGGCAGTGTTGGACCCAATAGGCGCCCATGGCGCTGCTGAGCAGAAAGTAGACGAAGATTTCGATGCGGTTGCCGAAGAGCAGGGCGACGCAGACCGATGTGACCAGACTGAAGGGCAGGGCGATGTCGAATCCCAGAAAGATACAGACCAGCATGGCGCCGACGGCCGCGGGCGCCGCATAGACGATGGAGTCCGGCGATATGGTGAAGGGGACCTGGGAGGTGGCCACGGCCGAAAAGAAAACACCCATTTTGGCAATGGCGAAAACCATCACCATGACCAGTCCCATGAAGAGCATATTCTTGTTGGAGTTCAAGCCGGCGTGGCGCGGATCGCGAAAATAGAGCACATGGACGATAAAGATAAACGCCGCCACAACCAAGGCCGCTCCCATGCCGGTGGCGGCAATGTGGCGGCTCTCCTTCTGCTGGGACAAAGCTTCCAGTATATTGACCTGTCTGGCGGTTATGCGCTCACCTTCACGCACCAGCATCTCTCCGGCTTTAAATTGGTACATGATGGGCTTGACGTCCGACAGGGCCTTTTTCTTTCGGGTTTCGGTCTCGTTGCGGTTCAGTGTCAGGTTGGGCTGTATCAGTCGCTGGCAAATGTCGACGATCAGACTGGCCAGGTTGTAATCGATCTCTTTAACCAGGGGTTCGGCAACAATTCGCACCATGGTTTTGGCCTGGTCGGGGCCGTAATGCTGGCGCAGGGCGGTAACGGTTTTTTCCGTCTGGTTCGCCACATTTCGCACGGTAATGCCCCTGTCCGTCTCTTTGAGCAGGACCTCTTTGTTGGCCACCACGCCGTTGGTCTGGATGTTATTCAGAACTTTGGTGATGAGATCGGCGATAGACGCGCTGAACGTTTCGTCGATCAGAATGTTGTAAGCCCCGTGGCTCAACTTGATACCCAGTTTTGATTCGAAGGCCTCTTTCTGAGCCCACAGTTCATTGTCGATCTTCAGCTGAATTGTTTTTGCCCGGGCATCAGGGTCCATGTCGGCCGGTTCCACCGCCGACTGCTGTTGCGAGAATCTTTCGATGACGGCCCGCATCCGCTGGAATGCGCTGTGTACGTTTTGACTGATTTGGCGGGCGATGCGCGGGTCGTGGTCATAGACGGTCAGAACCGCTTCAACCGCCTGGGAACGGCTTTTTCCGGTGGCCGCAACATCTTCGAAAAAAAAGTCCTGGGGTGCCTTGATGTCCCTTTCGGCAATGTCGCCCAGGCGATAGTGGTAGCGTTTCACCACAAGGCTTGGGTAAAGCATGAAGATGAAGAGGCCCACGACGATCATGAGCATCAACCCTTTCATATGTACCCCCCAGAGGGCGAAACGCTTGCGCGGCTTCTTATTGGGGTTCTGGTGGCGCATGGCTGCTTTACTCCGTGGGGTGCTCATTTGCGGCGGGCCCTTTGTCGTTTCCGGTTTTGCTGTGAGAAGCCGCTTCATAGGCCATGATGATATTCTGGACGAGTTTATGCCGCACAACATCCCGCTGGCTGAAAAAAACAAACTCGATACCGACGATGCCGGCCAATATCTCTTTGGCCTCCACGAGACCGGAAGACTTATGAGACGGCAGGTCGATCTGGGTGATATCTCCCGTAATGACCGCCTTAGAGTTGAAACCGATCCGCGTCAGGAACATTTTCATCTGTTCAGAAGTGGTGTTCTGGGCTTCATCCAAAATGATGAAGGAGTCATTGAGCGTACGGCCGCGCATGAAGGCGATGGGGGCGACCTCGATGACCCCTTGCTGCATCAAAGCGGCCACCTTCTCAAACCGCATCATATCATGAAGGGCATCATATAGGGGTCTCAGATAGGGATCGACTTTGTCGGTCAGGTCTCCGGGTAGAAATCCGAGGGTCTCGCCGGCTTCCACTGCAGGCCGGGTCAGAATGATGCGGTCGACGATGCCCTTGCTCAGGGCGGAGACGGCCATGGCCATGGCCAGATAGGTCTTTCCCGTGCCGGCCGGGCCGATGCCGAAAACGATATCATGATGCCGCATGGCGTCAATATAGCTTTTCTGGGCCTGGCTCTTGGGCGCAATGGCCTTCTTCTTGGACGTGATGAATACCGTATCCAGAAACACGTCTTTGAGCCGGACACGGTGGTCTGCGCTCAGCAGCCGTATGGCGTAATCGATGTCCTTGGAATAGACCGGATAACCGTTCTTGAGCAGATCGTAGAGTTGGGCCAACAGGTTCTGGGCCAGCTTGGCGGTGATGGTGTCGCCTTTGATATGAAGTGAATTACCGCGGGCTTTGATGTCCAGGGACAAGGACGTTGCGATTTGCTGCAGATGGCGGTTGTGTTCACCAAATAGCTGGCGTGCGAGTTCCACATCGGTGAAGGTGATCTTGGCTTGATGATAATCTTTGTTCATGCAACGTCTTCTTAGGGTCAAAAACACAGCGCCCCATCGGCATAACCTATGGGGTGCTGAAGTCAAAACTAACCAACTTTGGGTCGGATTGCAAACGCCAAATGCAGAAGCGCAAAAAGTCGGCGTTAGCGTGATGGGTGCGCTTGCTTGATTGCCCTGACGGCGATACCAAAATATTAGTATTTAATAACAAATGGTTAGAGTCCGGCTTGTGGATTTGTGACCCACAATAGGCCTTGACGGCACCATGGGGCTCTGTTATTTGTCGGCGGATCCAAGATGCATGCAAACGTACATCACCCTTTATTGGCCGCAACCCCTCAAATCAGGAGAACCATGAATCTGCTCGACACCGTATTCGCAGTGATAGCGGGGTATTGTCTGATTCGTGGCGTGTTCAGGGGGCTCATCAAGGAACTCTCCTCCATTGTCGGGGTAATGGGCGGATTTTATGCCGCGTACAGCTACTACCCCTACCTGGTCAAGCACCTCTCCGGATGGGTCATCAATCCCGGGTATCAGCGCATCATCGGCTTTCTGGCCATCTTTGTTGTGGTCTTTTTCGCGGTAAGTTTTGCCGGCATGGTGCTCAAGTACCTGATGAATATCGCTTTTCTCGGGTGGACAGACCGTGTCTGCGGTTTGCTCTTCGGAACCCTCAAAGGCGTTTTGATCATCTCGGTCCTGCTGCTGGTGCTAACCACCTTTCTGCCTAAAAACGCTGCAATCATCAAAAAGTCCTGGGTGGCCCACCATATGATTCCCTTCAGTGCCTATCTGGTTAAGATCACCCCTGAAGAGATGAAACGCAGTTTCAGCGTCAAAGTTAAGGAACTGAAAAAATCGTGGCAAAGCCAGTAATCGATGCCCAATCGCCCTCTGTTCAAACCCTGATTGACCTCATCGCCGCCTTGAGAGGCGATAACGGATGTCCGTGGGATCGCAAACAGACACCAGGGACGCTGACGGTTTACCTGATCGAAGAGATGTATGAGCTTGTGGCAGCGATTCAGGCCGATGATTCCGATGGTGTTCTGGAGGAACTGGGCGACGTGCTGTTTCAGGTCTTCTTTGTCGCCTATATGTACGGTCAGGAGGGACGTTTCACATTTAAGCAGGTGCTCTCGCGTATTATCAAGAAGATGATCCGCCGTCACCCGCATGTTTTCGGAGAGCGGAAGGTTGATAACAGCGACCAGGTCAAAGCGCAGTGGCGCAGAATAAAGCAGGAGGAGAAGGGGTCGGATGACTCGCTGCTCAGTTCCATCCCTGCGGGTATGCCGGCCATGATGCGGGCCTATCGTGTTTCCGAACGCGCAGCGGGCACCGGATTTGATTGGGATACCCTCGAAGGGGTCATGACCCAGGCGGAGGATGAGTGGCGAGAGTTCAGGGCAGAGGTGGACCAGGCCAAACGGCATAAGGGCAATGAGCGGATCGCGATGGAATTGGGCGACGTGTTGTTTTCACTTGTCAATGTGGCGCGCTTGGCCGGTATCCATCCGGAAAGCGCACTATCCAAGTCTACCGGCAAGTTCATCCGTCGGTTCAAACAGATGGAGGCCGCAGCGGCAGGCCAGAACCGCAATTTGGAGGAGTTGCCCCGAGAGGAATTGGAACAGATGTGGAAAGAGGCTAAAAACAAGACCGATCCAAAAGAGTAAACCGGTCGAAAAACAAAGCCACCCGCATAGCGGGTGGACTTTGGCAATTAAAAATGTCAGGCCAGGCGGGGGTGGCGAAGCAAGACTATGCGACTTCGTTCACAGGCGTCTTGGAAGGTGGAATTCTTAGGATCAGATCTCCGTTTTTGTCATATTTTTCGAATACCATTTTTTTTCCATTGCGAAGGAATTTGCCGGTGGTTTCGTCCTCTTTGGCTTTTTTAGCTTCTGCTTTGTTGCCTTGATCGGACTTCTCAACCGGTCTGGCTTTTCGAATCTCGTTAACCTTCTGCTGATTAACCTCCTTTTCGTGTATTGCGCCGCTGGGATCAATTTTTGAGGCGATCCGCAACGCACCTTCGCTGATGTTGTTAATCATGGTGTTCCCCCTTTCTACCGTCCGCAGATTATGTTCTATAACCGGTGGTCGGTGATTTCTCCCTAAGCCTTTTAAATCTTTCTTTTGTTTTACTCCGTTTCTGAAATCGCGTTATGACCATTATCGTTTCCAGCCGTGGATTGCGCTCCGTGGCAGGACGGATTGAATCCCTGGACGGTTAGCGTATTGGTTTTCTTGCGATTTTGTTCGTCAATGACGGTGTATTTGAAATCAGGCGCGTTACCGGTTGCAGCGACTTGGCTCCGGGTATTTCCGGAAGCGAGCCGGTCCGTGATGACCGCCTCGAATCGATTCTTCGGATCGCCTTCGGTGAACCGGGCGATGATGTCGGATGATATCTTATCCATAATGGCCTGACGCTGACCATCTGTCGAGATGGAGATTCTGTCCCGATGCTCACCGGCCGCGGTGCGCCTGCCGCCTTTGTTTTGAGGACCATGGCTGAGCTGTTTGCGGTAGTCGTTCAGCACATTATGTATTTGATAGCTATGAATATACATATAAGTTCCTCCGGTCTTGGTATCGGCGCAAAAGGGGGCCACTTTAGGAATAAATTTTGTTTTTCTCGCCGGAAACAGTTTAAACTACTGTTATTGCAGGTAATAAAAATTTGTTTGGCTGCAGCCGTATTAATATCTGCCATGGCGTCTCAACATATTTTGTTTTAGGTATTGACATTTAAGGTCGAAAATATGCACAAATATCGTTTTGTTTTTCATTTTAATGGAATGGATGGCACCACAGGCAGCATCCATCCTCCATTGATCAGGAGAATCGTTTCCCATGACACTGACCATCAACGAAGTGGCTTCGCGCCTTAAACTACCAGTGGAAACGCTTCATCGCTGGATTCGCCAGGGTAAGATACCCATGCGACGAAGCGGGGAGACCTATACGATTCGTGCGGAACTGCTTGAGCTCTGGGCAAAAGAGCACAAGCTGGAAATTAAGGCGCAATCGGAGAAAACGCCCAGTTCCGCTACGGATGCGACGGAGTTCGACAGCATTTTCGCGGCCATGCAGCGGGGAGGGGTTTTCTATGATCTTAGCGGTGGCGATCGCGAAACCGTACTGCAGACCGCCGTTAACCACATTCCGAACCTGTCTCCGTCCGAAAGTCAACGGGTATATGAAAAGCTGATCGAGCGGGAACTGCTGGCCTCCACGGGTATCGGACACGGTATTGCCCTGCCTCACCCACGGTCTCATCCGGACATCGCTCTTGCAATGCCTCAGATTACCACCTGTTTTCTGGCCAATGCGGTTCCGTTCGAGGCCATCGACGGGAAGCCGATACGGTTGTTGATGGTCCTGCTGAGCCATTCGACCAAACAGCACCTGACCATGCTTTCCAAATTGTCCTTCCACCTCAGGGACCCGAAGTTCCGTGATTATATCTTAAGCCGGCCACCGCAAACTGAACTGTTATCAAAAATCAGCGCACTGGAATCCGTGTGCGAACCGACGGAGATCTCCAGGTGAGGTTTTCCGATTGGATCGACAGCGCCAGACTCAAGTGGTCCGTCTTTCGTGCGGACGGTCGTCTTACCGTCATTGTCCTGGCCGCTTTCGTGGGGCTTTGCAGCGGCATGGCGGCGGTCGCCTTGAATCGCGCACTGCACCTGCTGGGGGAGTTCACCCATGGGTTGCACCACCACTGGTGGGCGTTCGTCCTGCCTGCGGCAGGGGCGACCCTGTCGTCCCTCTTTCTCAACTCATTGCTGAAGGAGCGCGCCGGCCATGGTGTGCCGGAAGTGGTTTACGCCGTGTCACGGTACGGCGGCCTGCTGCGCTTCAGATCAAGCTTTTCCCGGCTGGTGTCGAGCTGCCTGACCATCGGCAGCGGCGGGTCGGCAGGACCGGAAGCTCCGGTGGTGATGTCCGGTGCTGCGCTGGGCTCCAATATTGCCAAATACTTTGCATTGCGAGAGCGACAACGCATTACCCTTGTCGGGTGCGGGGCTGCCGGCGCCATTGGCGCCATCTTTAATGCTCCCATCGCCGGTCTGGTCTTTACCGTCGAAGTGATCCTCGGCGAGTGGCGCGCCTTCAATGTCATTCCCATCGCCATTGCCTCTGTGGCAGGCACGGAACTCAGCCGCCTGTTGCAGGGCAATCAAATCGCCTTCGGACACCAGCGATTCCACATCGGGCTTGCGGACATCGTGGCCAGCTTCGGCGTGGTCATCTTTGCCACGCTGGTATCGGTCAGCCTGGGACGCATGCTCAAATCCATGCACCATATCGCTTCGCGCAACCGTCTGCCCCACTGGCTGCGGCCGGCGGTCGGAGGCGTTGCCGTCGGTGTGATCGGCCTCTACCTGCCCCTGGTGC
Organism: Desulfobacteraceae bacterium; assembly: GCA_050302315.1. GTDB lineage: Bacteria > Desulfobacterota > Desulfobacteria > Desulfobacterales > Desulfosarcinaceae > JARRKU01. The sequence goes on along the minus strand of JBNLAV010000207.1, from coordinate 115,594 downwards.
TGGGAGAGGGATATGGCGCCATTCAGCAGATGATTCAAGGTCGTTTCACCACCGGTTTTGTCATCGTGGCGGTGGCCGTTTTTGCCAAGATGGCGGCCACGGCGCTCACCTTGGGGTGGGGCGGCTCGGGCGGAATATTTGCGCCCAGTCTGATGGTGGGCAGTTTGTTGGGATTGGTCTATTACCGCATGCTGGTATGGATGGTGCCGGCCGGGGCCATCGCCGGCGAAGGGTGTTTCGCCCTGCTCGGCATGGCCGGTCTGGTGAGCGGCATTTTGCAGGCGCCGCTGACGGCCATCTTCCTGGTGGTGGAGATTACCGGCAGCTATGAGGTGATTTTACCGCTCATCATCGTGTCCACGCTGACCTCCACCTTCTGCTACTATATTGAGCCGGGGTCCTTCTATTTAAGAGATCTGATCGAGAGGGGGCAGTATATGCGGCCGGGGACCGATGCCAAGGTGCTGTCGGACATGTCGGTGCGGGAGCTGGTGGAAACCGATTACCTGACCGTGCCCGGCAATATGGTGCTCAAAGATTTTATCGAAGTCATCAAAAACTCCCGGAAGTATCTGTTCCCGGTGGAAGACCACGCGGATGGCCGGTACCTTGGTATGATTTTCATCGACCGCATCCGGCCCTATCTGTTCGATCACCAGATGCACGCCGTCCTGGTCGCCGAACAGATGATGGAGACCCATATCCCCCGGGTCAGTCCCGATGATGAACTTGCAAATGTCTTGAACATCATGGAGAATGCGCGACTCAGCTCACTGCCGGTGGTTGAGAACCAACGATTTGTCGGCATGCTTTCCAAATCACAGCTGCTCGATCATTATCGCAAGGAGCTGATTGTTCAGACCGGCATATGATGGAAGCGCCGTTTACGGATAGCGGGCCGATTCGACCGATTTGAAAGGAGAAACCATGGAAGAGCGTTTGTTGCATGTCTTCAGAAATACGCCGTTGGGCCGTGAAACCCTGCTGCAATCCATCTATTTTTGCAAAACCCTCGATATCAGCATGCAGATCTACGTACCCCAGACGACCCAGTTTCTGATGTATTTCGACCATGACGCCGTGCAGGTCGATCTGGACAGTTCTTATCTGACCCAGCCGGATTCGGCGGTGGAACACGCAACCCAATTGGCCGAGGCGGGCGGATTGATGCCGGGCTTTTTGACACCCAAAAATTATACGGCATCCCAATTGCCCGATATTCCTTCCAACTTCAACTACATGTGCTGCCCCCGAAGCATCACGGACCTCTCTTCAAAGATTGGGTTGGGCTATATCGGCCCGAAGGTGCGACGCATTGTTAAATCATCCACCTTCCCCGTGCTGCTCACCGGCTCGGTCTTCAAAAAATGGAAGAGCCTGGCGGTCTTTTACGGCGGTTCGCAAAATGCCAATAAGGCGCTGGATTGGGGGATGCATCTGTCCAGAATGTCGGGATTCCCGCTGGACATGTTCACCTTCACAGAGGGCCACAAGGAGGGCTACTTCGAAGAGCAGCTAAAGGCCGCTGGACTGGTGGAGCCGGTCCAGGCCAACGTGCGCCAGTGGCACAAAGTCTCCGGGGGTAATATCGAAGACCACCTCTACCGGGTCCCCCACGATGCCTTGCTGGTGGTGGGGGCATACGGCCACGGGCTGATCAAAGATCTGCTTTTCGGCAGCAAGATGGAGACCATCCAGTCCTGGATGCCCAACAACATCCTGCTGACCGGTCCCAATTGCGTGTTCCGGGGTGCCTAAGAGAACGAATTGCTGGCTAAGCGAGCGTGCTCTTTTTTCAGGAGTAGAACAGGCGTACACCCGTCCGTCCGGGTTTGGGCTGCGATCCGATGCTCATAGGGCATGATTGACTTTCGCCGCTGATATGACCATATTGGTTTGTTGTTATCAAACTTAATGCTTTGCACCAGGTTCCAGCTGCAACGATGGCGCCGCGGCGTTCTGTTGATCTACCGGACCATGGCTCATGGAATCCCAATCACCCGCTTCCGAGTTGACCTGCCACTTCCTTAATCGTTTGAGACAAGATTAGGAGGATACTTTGGTTGCACGACTGGTTACTCAGAAACGCTTCGGGATGTTGGCCGTGGAAAAGCAATACATTACCAAGGAGCATGTCTCGGAGGCCCTGCTGATTCAGGTCGATGAGAACATGCGACAGGGCATTCACCGGCAGATCGGCGCCATCTTGTTTGATCTCGGTCGCATGAACGTGGAGCAGGTGCAGATGGTTCTCGGGGAATTGCAGTCTGCGAAAAAGCCGGCCGACTAGCACTCCCTGAGACTCTCCCGGTTTCCCCAAAGCCCACCGCTTCTCCCCTGCGCACAGGCATGATGATGGGTTGCTGCACCCGGCTGCAACCGCAGCGATAGCATCGCTTCGTGCGGTTGTTTTTCCGGCCTGTGGCCGGAGAACCAAGCCACCCGCTTAGCGGGTGGTCGTTGAACCTTCCCCTCGCCCCAATTTGAACCCTCTGTCGTTGACAGCCCGACCGGCACCTCCCACAGCATCACCACACTGCCGTCTCCATTGCCTGATGATATGCTTTGTCCCTCCTCATCGATGCGGGGGAGGGACAAAGCTAAAACGAATTGTCTTGACATCAAGATAAGTCGTTTTAGATTTGTTTACACGGATTGCGTTTGTGTTGCATCCCGCTGACCGGGAGATGAATGCAATCGATAATTTTTTAGATGGCGAAAAACACGCGATCGGTGAGATGGTCATCATGGGGGCCGTCAACGGCCTTCGGCGCGGATGACCGGATCTGCAAACGGCGCTGCCGTCCGGCGCATTCAAGAGAGGTCACCATGCAACCACAACTTCAAACCACCGGAATCCATCATATAACGGCGGTGGCGACTTCGGCCGCCGATAATTTTAACTTTTACCGAAACATCCTGGGATTGCGACTGGTGAAAAAGACGGTCAACTTCGACGATCCGTCTACCTACCACCTGTACTACGCAGATCCGGATGGCGAGCCGGGGACCATTCTGACCTTCTTTCCATGGGAAAATATGCCTTCCGGACGCCCCGGCGCCGGCATGGTCACGGCGGTGGCGTTTGCCGTTCCGGAGGCTGCCATGGCCTATTGGGCGGATCGTCTGGCCACCCTGGGTATCGAGGCGCGGGAGACGCACCGTTTTGGCGAACCGCTGCTCAGTTTCAGCGATCCCCACGGTCTGCCGCTGGAGATCGTTGGTGCGGCCGAAGCGCCCCTTTCCAAACCGTGGCGGCAACAATCCTTGCCGCAGCAGCATGCCATTGTGGGATTTCATTCCGCAACGTCGCTGGTCCACGGGATGGATCAGGTCAACGATTTGCTGACAGAGGCGATGGGCATGACGCTGATCGGAGCAGAGGGGCAACGGCACCGCTACCGGGCAGGGGGCAAAGTCGGAACAGGCGTATTCTACGAGGTGGTGGACGACCCGGGCGCTCATCGGGGTGTGCCGGGAGGCGGTACCGTTCATCACATCGCCTTTCGTGCCAGAGATGACGACGAGCAGCTATTGTGGCGAGATGTCTTGATTGGGAAAGGGTTGTCCGTCACACCGGTGCGCGATCGGAACTATTTCCGCTCCATTTATTTTAACTCGCCCGGCGGCGTATTGTTTGAAATCGCAACCGATCCGCCGGGGTTTGCTGTGGATGAGCCGGCCGACCGGCTGGGGGAATCGCTTCAACTGCCGGCGCAGTTTGAGGTCGGCCGCACCCGGATCAGCGCCGGTCTGCCATCCCTGGTGTCGGACGACACCCCGCATATTTTCATGCCCGCCCGGCAAGGGGCAGACACGCGCCGAACCTTCGTTACCTTCCACGGAACCGGCGGAAATGAGCACGATCTTGTGGATTTTGTCAGAACCATCGACCGAGCTTCGGCAATCATCAGTCCGCGGGGGAGGGTGATGGAAAATGGTATGAACCGTTTCTTCAAGCGGGTTGGCGAAAACGTCTTCGATGAGGCCGATGTGGTTCGTCGCGCAAATGAACTGGCGAATTTTCTGGTTTCCGCATGCGCGCATTACCAATGTTCGCCGGACGGACTGATTGCGTTGGGTTACTCCAACGGGGCCAATATGGCGGCGGCCATGCTGCTGCTGCGTCCGGAGCTTTTTGCAAAAGCAATCTTGCTGCGACCCATGTTGCCCCTGCAAAACGCGGCGCCGCCGGATCTGTCGGGAAAAGAGATTCTGGTGCTTGCCGGCCGAAACGACACGGTGATTCCGGCAGCGGGCACCCGGGAACTCATCCGCAGACTTCGGATGGGCATGGCCCGTGTGGAGGTCCATACCCTTCAGGCCGATCACGGTCTTACCAGAGGGGATCTCGGGGCGGCCGCAAATTGGCTCAATGCGGCGCGGCGGCCGGGACATGACCGGATCCTGCCGGCAGCCGCAGCCGAAAGGGTATCCTGACGCGCAAAGATCCGGCGGGCAGGGATCGACCTACTTCATGGTCAGCAGTTTGAGGGGATGCAAGACCTCGATGCCGGTACCTTCGGCCAGCTGGATCTTGCAGACGCTGCTTTCGGTCACTATGGCGTCGATCTCCGCTTGCTTGAAGAGGTCGAACAGCGGTTCACCCACAGCGGCCGACAATCGATGGCCCAATGGTCCGGACTTCAGCCCGAAGGTGCCCCCCATGCCGCAGCAGGTCCCGGTTTCGATCAGTTCAACCTGGGCGCCCCTGCGTCTCAACCACTCCATGGCGCCTGCGCCGGATCCTAAGGGGCGCTGGTGGCAGGAGCAGTGGAACCCGAATTTTCTGCCGGCCAGCAGATCCCTCGCCGGACCCTTTCCGGTTTCGTCTTCAAGTTTGATCAGGTATTCGAACAATTCGTAGGTGTGGTCGGCCAGGTCATTGGCGTCTGTCGTATGGTGCAACAGTTTGGGGTACGACGCCTTAAGGCAGTAAGTCGCCGTGGGCTCTATGCCCACCACGTCGAATCCCTGCGCTAAAAAGGGGGCCAGCTTGGAGACGTTGTAGCTGGCCGTATGGCGGGCGCGGTCCATATCGCCGTAGGCGATGAAAGGGTAGCCCGCAGCGCGTTGTTGGGGCACCGCTACGCGGCATCCCAGGGCCTCGAGCTGGTGGACGGCGGCCATGCCGAGCTGTGGATCGTTGAAGTTGGCATACACATCGACGAAGAGAACGGCCTTGTGGCTTGGGTGGGAAACCTTGGACCGGTGGCTTTTGAAGCGGTGCATGAAGGAGCGGGCATCAAATGGCGGCAGCTCCCGGTCCGCAGAAAGATGGAGCGTTTTCTCCATGAGCTTTCGAAGCGGTCGCACCTTGAGCGTCGCATTGGCCAGCGGCGCCGTCAGACTGCCCAACCGGGCGGCTTTGTCCGCCGCCATCATCACCTGGTGGGAAATGCGCCGGCCGTTGATTTGGGCATCCCGGTGTTTGATTTCGGCAATCATATGCGGCATGTCGATCTTTGCGGGGCAGATCTCCTTGCACAGTCCGCAGGAGATGCACAGCGGCGCGAAATCAGCCGCCTTTTCCAGGCCGTGTACGCCGGCGGTCCAGCAGATGCCCATAGGGCCGGGGTAGATGTGGCCGAAAGTGTGGCCGCCGACGATGCCGTAGGTGGGGCATACGTTCATGCATGCCCCGCAGCGGATGCAATACAATGCCTCGCGCATTTTCGGGTCGTTGCGCATCTTCGATCGGCCATTGTCCATGATGATCAAGTGGCTTTCCCGCGGCTTGCGCCCTTCCCCCTCACCCAGAGGATTGCGGCCGTGCATCCAGGTCACATACGTCGTGGGCAATTGGCCGGAGGCGCTCACCGGATGGGCCAGGACCATCAGCATGGCCTCCTCGATGGTATCCACGATTTTTTCCGAGCCCATGATGCAGACATGGCAGTCACCGATACTGGAGACCAGCCGGCCGTTGCCCTCATTGGTTTCGATGCAGATGGCGCCGGTTTCGGCCACGCCGATGTTGGCGCCGGTCATTCCGATTTCGGCATTGAGGAAAATCGGGCGCAGGTATTTCTGTACGGCCTTCATGAGGCTGGGTATATCGCTGTCGACCTTTTCTCCCATGGTCCTGGTGAAGATTTTGGCCACTTCGGGCGCCATCTTGTGAACAGAGGGGAAGACCAGGTGGTAGGGCTTTTCATCCACCATTTGAATGATCAGTTCTCCCAGATCCGTTTCCACCACTTCGACGCCGGCATCGATCAGGGGTTGGTTGAGCTCCACCTCTTCGGTGGTGAGAGACTTGGATTTGGCCAGGGCTTTAACACCGCGCGCCTCGGCCAGTTCGAGGCAGTACCGGATGACATCTTCGGCGGTTTTGGCCTCGTATACCGTAACACCGCGTTTACGGGCGTTCTGTACAAATTTTTCCTTGAGTTGCGGCAGATCCTGGATGCAGCGCTCTTTGACACGCTTGACTTCATCACGGAAAACCCCGCCGCCCGGCAGAGTCTTCAATGTTCTTGCGCGGGAGTCCCGCCCCCGTTTCATGCATCGCAGCAGCGCGTTGCTTTTGGATCGATCTTCAATGGCTTCCCGGATCTCTTTGTATAGACGGGGGTAGCGACCTTCATTCATGGTATGCTCCTGATCGGTTGACGGGGTTGTAAGCGGCGGTTATGGACCGATGATGACCGCATGGGCATCTTCCGGGCCGTGGACACCCAGGGTCAGCTTCAGCTCGATGTCTCCGGTACGGCTGGGGCCGGAGATGAAACTGATGACCAGGTTCTCATCGTGTTCCTGGACGATTTGCCTCAGGCGGGCGGCACCCTCATCGAAGCGGTCGACGATGCTCTCGGCCCGCACGACTCCGATATAGGTCCGCGGCAGACTGGACACCAGACGGACGGCATCGTCCGTGGCGGTCTCCACCAGGGTGCCGGATTGGGCGATGGCGAACTCGATGCCGGTGACGCCTACATCGGCCTTGTCGATGGCGTCCGGCAGCGAGGCGGCGGCGAAGGGCGGTTTGAGTACGTCAATACCGTCGCAGCCTTTTTCGATTGCGGCCATCAGCGATGGCGGCAGTCCAGCCAGGGCGACGCAACGGGCTTTTTTTGCTTTGATGACAGAAAGGATTGCCCGGGCGGCGTCGTTCTCCGATGAGACGGTGTGGGCGACGCCGGCAAGCTGTTCAAAACATTCCGCGAAATTGAATTGGGGAAGTGTTGTCATTGTGGTCAGACCATCCTGATTTCGTATTGGGGGATACGCCCCATGGTAAGGGGGATGCGGACGCCATGCGTCCGTCGCCGCCGCTAGGCTGGCGCTTTATATATTAAAATCCGAGCGTTACCATGATAACGTGGAGCTAAGGAAAAGTCTGAGGATCTGTTTTTGCCCGAATAGGGTCATCATACCAGGATCGGGTCGCAAGTCAATGATCGATTGGGGGCATTAAGAAAGATGGTGGTCTGACCAAAACAGGTCGATGAAGTAGCGATGGCTCTCAAAGGCGACGGGCGGCAGGTCCTTCCGCAGAAACCACAGTGCATCGGCGGCATCGTCTCCGGCGATCAGTTTGCCCTGGAAGCTTTTAACGAGGTAACCCACCATCAGAACGGAATGGTATTGGGAGGACGGCGTGGTGCGCACCCCCATCAGGACGGGGCGGTGCCCCGATAGCCCGGTTTCTTCGGTCAGTTCCCGCAAGGCACCTTTTTCGGGCGCTTCTCCCAGTTCGATGAAGCCGCCGGGCAGGCACCACTGTCCTTTTTTGGGTGATACATCCCGTTTGACCAGCAGCAACCGGGATTGGGCATCGACCACCACCAGGCAGGTCGCCGGGATGGGATTCTCGTAAATGGGCCGCTCACAGACACCGCAATAGCGTCTCTGGCGGCCCTCTACGAATTTGGATGCCAAACGGTTGCCACAAAAGTGGCAATGGGATTTAAGCTCCATTAATCGTCAAAATCGCCTTCCGGGCCTTTTTCCGATTCAATGGTTTTGGCGCGTTCGATGATTTTTTCCGTGGTCCACTCCTCGGGATCTTCGATGCGTTCGGCTTTGGGACCCGGGTCGTAGCTGCCGGCCTTCAAGATGGCGTCTACGGCCAGGGGGGCCGTGTCCTGGGCATTGAAGACATCGACCAGCATGGTGTGGACGAAGGCCTCCACGCGCTTTGCCATGCGATCACGCACCGGCTTGGGTTGCCCCAGCAGCTTGCTCTCGAAAGGACGGTTGAGCTTCTTGTAATTGCCGCCTTTCCACCCCTGGCTTTCGGCATGTGCTTTCATGCCGGCCCACATCGGTTCGGTTACGCCCTGGTCGGCGACTTTGATGAACTCTCCGTTGTCATCCAGGATGGCATTGCCGTAGTCGTTCACTTCCAGTCCCCAGGAGATCATCTGCAGCGCTGTGGCCACATTGGCTTTGGTGGTTCTGGTTTGTTGCGCGATGCTGCGAAGTCGATCGGAGTTGTTTCCCGAAGTGCCGTGTTGGGCGCCGGAGACCTTGAAGGGTGTCAGGGCATTGTGGATATCGGCGGTCAGTTCGACCTGGATGCCTTGTCCGCTCGCTTCGATGCCGTGGGTGGTGCCATTGTTGAGGGCAATCCAGTTGGGGAAGATGCCATGGGCGTTCAGCCCCTGGATCAGGAACATCGCTTCTTCCCTGGTGGACAGCCCCAGTTTCCCTTTGATCTCCCCGACCTCCGTTTCCAGGCCGGACCAGTCGGGAACGAAGGGTTTCAGCGCCAAGTTGGCCAGCAGGTTCTGATCGTCCGGCATGTGGGAAGCATCGATGGCGATGGACGTGATACCGGCATCGAAGATGGAGGGGATTTCCACCTTGGCGGCTTCCACATCGGCTTCCGACTTGATCCCATAGTGGTCGGCGTGCAGGGCCACCGGGATGGTGATGTTCAATTCATTGCAAAACGCGTCCACCTTGCGCGCCATGTTCCAGAAATTTGTGTCGCAGTATGCGTCGGCGCCGCCCTCCGACTTGGCGATTTCGATGATCAGCACTGAATTGGCCCGCTGCGCGGCCATGAGCGCCCCTCGAATGACGAAGCTGTTGCGGCCGTTGGCGGCCATGCAGATAGACTTTCCCTTGGCCAGCATGGCCAGGTCGATCACCTTTCCGCTGACGATAAGCGCCTTCGAGTTGGGGAACAGCTTTTGAATATTGGGTGGCCGGCCGATGGACAGGGCCTGGTCGTAGTCCGCGCTGGAAATGTTGGGCATTGTGGCTCCTCCTTGGGTGTCAATGGGTGATTAAGTTGTGAACGGGTGCCTGTCCGATACGCCGGTACAGGCTGCAAGCTCCGGGATTATTGATTGTCGGCATTGGGTGATACCGCATCCTCCGTTTTCCTGTACTGCTCGAGTCGCGTATCGTACGCGGCCTTCTTTTCTTTGTACGCCTGAAATCGGGTGTTGAAGTTTACGACCTGCTTGTTGAATGCTTTGCGCTGATCGGGCGTAACCGCTTTTTTCTGCTCCGCCTTCAACCGGGCATTTTCTTCTGCCAGGGTGTTGAACTCTTCTTTGAGCTTCTCCTTCAGCGCTTCCAACGCATTCTTCTCTTCTTTGAGGGACTGGGCCCTTCCGTCATCCAATGGATCAGGATCGGCCGTCGCCTTCTCTTCTGCGGATCCGCGGGGAGTAAGGTTTTCGCCGTCCGGGACTCTGGCGTTCCGGCGCTGACCGGCCGGCACTTGATCGAGGTTGTCGGTAAAGATCTCATTGCCGTGCTGGTCCGTGTATCGATAGACGTCCGCACCGGTTGGCTGGGCCGGTACCATGAAGGCCAGAAGACAGATGATCCACAATACTTTCATACCATCACCTTGATTCGATAGAGTATTGATCGTCCGGTAATTGTCAATGATTTGGTTTGTTAGAATCTTGTCATCAGCGAATGACGCGCTGCGATCATCGCGAAAGCGACGGTACTATACGGGCTTAAGAAGGTTTCTGTCAAGCAGGGGCGGTCAGTGGGCTTTGGGTGAATGGGGCGTCTCGGGTTGCTTGGACGTCAGCAGATCGGACAAGTGCCGGTCAAAGCATTGGTCGGTGTTTTGGCGGACCATCCGGTGAAATTTCTTGAATTCGGATATCAATTGTTGCGTAAAAGGGGTGAGGGAGGTGCCGCCTCCCTTTACACCGCCGGTTCTTCGATGCACCAGCACATGGCACCGAGACGTTCCTCGGTGGCGTTGATCTTGCCCCAGACCGCACGGTAGCTCCTTTTGAGCGCTTTGGCCGCGGCATTGATGGAGCTTTGCTCTTCGATGGCCTCCAGGATCTTGACCCGCCCCATTCCGAATGGGACATGGTCGCCCTGGTCGGCAATCCAGATTTTGGTGCGCGGCTTAAAAGGCATATCCCCTTTGATCCCCGGTTGGTATTTGTAACGCAGTCTACGGTCCAAAATTACCCCATGTTGATGTTAAAAGCTAACATGGAAGCCGACTCGGTGGACCCAAAGCGTTATGTCATATTTGCCATAACCATTGCCGATGTGCTATTTGCCCTCCGATCCATGCACCTGGGCTGTGCGGAAGTCGATGGGATCGGCTTCAAGGCGCCGCGGGGGCATGAGCCGGCACCGATTGGCGCGGCCCTTTTTGATGGTGACGCCGATTCTCCTTGATGCGCAGGATGTGCCCGCGGTACCAGGTCGGCACCACCAGCCCGATCAGAAACGATGTCGCCACCGGTCGCAGGACCAGGGCCGGCGCTCGCCAGAAATCCTTCTCGGGAAACCGTATCGAGTCCAGTTGATTCAATTCAGGCATGACATAGAAGGCCATAAACCCGAATACGCCAACGGACAAGACCAGTGCATCCGTCAGACTGCCCCATTTGCGATAGCGGGCCAATCCGCTGAGCTCCTTTCGATCAGGATATTGACCGATCAGCATCAGGGTAGCCAGCAGGGTGGTCAGGAAACCGACCAGAAAAGTCCAGGGATAGCTCTGGTTGAGGAGTCGATCGATTCCGAGGTCGATGGCCAGCAACCGGGTGAAGTCGTTTCCTGGACAGACGGCCCCCATTGAGATGCTGACCGCGGCCGCCACGAGGCCGGCGATGACTCCGGAGGCGAGGGGAAATGCCAGCGGCGGCATCCCGTCTCGCTTTGATTTAAGAAGCCGGGGACATTCCGAGGCAAGATAGATGGGCGTCAATACCGCCAATATATAGATGCCGGTGATGGTGAGGGAGCGCGGAAATCCCAAATGATACGCCAGCGGTACCGTGGTGACACAGAACAACATCATGGCCAGTGCGACCACATCGTTCTTGTCGGGCAGGGGGGCTACCGATCCTTCGACGTCGAATCCGATGGCTCTCACCGCCTCGATGGCATCATAATAACTGTAGTGCGATCTCAGAGCGACATGGGTCAACAGGCTGTAGATCGACTCCAGCATCGCTTTGGTGTCACGTCGGAACTGCTCTTCCCGTAGACGTGTTTCCTCGAAGTCCGGCACGGCGCTCAGCTCTTTAAGGCAGATGCGGGCATCGCTCTTCAGCGCTTCATAATTCTCGCGTACCCGGTCGGCGGTAAGTTTGTCCGATCCCGGATCGCGCAACAGGGACAGGGCGGTTTTATAACGGTCTCGCTTGCCCCATTCGTCGACATAGCGCATCAAAATACTGGTTTTCAGCCATAAGGAACGGGTGGTGGGTTCCGGGTCAAGCCGCAGATCTTCGGGACTGAAACCGTCCGCGCCAAGATTTCTGGCTGTGGCCCTAACGAAATCGGTATCAGGCTGGTAGGGGGCGCCGCGCAGCAGGTATTGGAATCCAAGTTGTTGAGCGGGGATGGACGCCCGCTCATACAGGGCGTGGCGAATGCTGGCGTCCGCTCCGCGCAGCGGTGGGAAGCGGGTGACGAGAATCATCAAAAAGGCCACTGCGATTCCGTTGGCCAGATCGAGTTCGGCGATATCCAGACCGCCCGAGGTGATCAATCGCACAATCGCGGGGATTGGATCCTTGACGCCCGGCACCCGCATGATCACCGTAAAGGTGACCACCCAGATGATGGCATAGGCCAGGCGGTACAGCCAATACTGAAATGCCGTGGTGTTGGCGCGAAGAGGTGGCGAGATCAGGATGGGCGCCGGTTCCTTGAAGTGAAACCATTGTCGAACCGTAGCCGGCAGGGATTTCATTCGTTCCGATGCCTTGTGGCCCGCCGATGGCAGCTTGTTGAACTGATTCATGGCATAGAAGAAAATAATGGCGAATCCTGAGGCGTATACGCCAATATCTTGAATATGGTGGATATCCATAATGACACCTCCTCATGCTGGCGATTGGTCATTTGGGCGCTCATTCTTCTCACGCGGTGGCAGGATCAGAGTCGCAGGTGAATTTCCATGCGACCTCATGTGAGGGCGATTGGACGATGGTAATCGTTCGAAACTATCTGCGGGTCGCACAAAAGTCTTTGCTTTGGGGCCAATATAGGTAAAATGGCACCCGTTGTCTGTGATGGGGCGCACACAATCGGCGTGATCATGCGCACTCATCTTTCATTTTCCACGGCGCAGGATGGCACAGGGCATCCGGTTTCATATTCCGGAGGTGAACCATGAAGATCGTGGAGGTCGGCCCAAGGGACGGTCTGCAGAACGAAACGGCTCCCGTCCCCAAGGAGGTCAAGGTGGCGTTCATCGACGCCCTCTCCCGGACCGGCGTCGGCGAAATCGAGGTGAGCGCTTTTGTTTCCCCCCGCTGGGTTCCCCAACTCAAAGATGCCCAAGCGGTCTTCGACCGGATTCAACGCATGCCGGACGTTGTCTACTCGGCCCTCGTTCCGAATGAGGAGGGACTCGAAAGAGCTCTGGCAGCGCGTGCAGACAAGGTGGCCATTTTCACCGCCGCAAGCGAAACCTTCAACCGCAGAAACATCAACACTTCGATCAAGGGCTCCCTTGCCCGTTTTCGTCCGGTGGTGGCAAAAGCCCGAGACCTCAATTTGCCGGTGCGGGGCTATATCTCCACAGCCTTCTGGTGCGCCTTCGAAGGCCGCATTGCGCCTGAAACCGTCATTGACGTCGTCCAGATGCTGGCCGATATCGGTGTCAGTGAAATGTCGATCTCCGACACCATCGGCAAGGCAACGCCCGACGAGGTCAAACAGCTCTTCGATCTCCTGTTGCGTGTCTATCCTGTTCAAAGCGTGGCCGCTCATTTCCATGACACCTACCAACGGGGGGTGGACAATGTCCTGGCGGCCGTCTCCCGCGGTATCCGTATTTTCGACGCCAGTGCCGGCGGGTTGGGCGGGTGTCCCTATGCCCCAGGGGCCACAGGCAATGTTGCCACGGAAGATGTGGTCATGACCCTGGAATCCAATGGATATGCCACCGGAATCGACGTGGACGGGATCATCAGGGCCGCACAACTCCTGAACCCATATCTGAAGGACGACCATCGCTCGCTGCCGGAAGATGAATCGCCGCTCTGCCGGGCGTGCGAACACGCTGCCGGAAAGGTGTGCTGCCGTCGGAGCCGTTCCGCTTAATAAAGGTTTGACAATATTTAATTATAGTGTAGATTTACCCAAAATTAAGGGTTTACCGAACACCGCCGACTACAAACATATCTGCGTCACTTTTGCTTGCCATGAGAAAATTCCCGACATTTTGCTGCATCATCATTACGCTGCTGATCTGTGCATGCGTTTCGACCTCCGTCCGACCGCCTGAAACGGCGCCTTCGGCCACCGGCCCCGGCGAACCTCTTTTCCAGTTGGCCGAGCAACTGCTGTCGAGGAACGCGCTCGACCAGGCACTGGCCGGCTACAGTCGATATCTGAGCCGGTATCCGGAAGGGGTAAGGGCCGATGCCGCTCTGAGCCGCATCGCCCTGATCTACAGCCGGCAGGGACTTCGGGATGAATCCCTTGCCTTTTACCAACGGCTCGTCGATCAATTTCCCCAGAGCCCGCTGGTCAACGATGCCCGTCTGGCCATGATCGATCTGCTGTTTCAACAGCAGCGGCCGGCCGAGGCCATTGCACTGGCGCAGCAGACCCTCGACGCCAACCCGGATGAAGGAACCCGCCGCAAATTGTGGCAACGCTTGGCGCGCCGGCATGAGGAGACCGGCGATATCGCCAATGCGGTCGCCTATGCGTACATGCTCTACCGGTCGGCTCCTGAAAGGGAAAAATCGGCGTGGGCTGAACAGCTCAAATCCGGTATCAGCCGGCTTGACCTGAACGCCATCGAGTCGCTTTGGGATCAAATCGATGATGATATGGCCCGCAGCCACCTGATGTACCGTTACGCCACCGTACTGGTGGTCGATGAACAATATGACGAAGCCCTCGAGATTCTGATCGCCTTTCAGGAGGCCTATCCGGACCATCCCTTTAGCCAGGATGCCGCGCAGATTATCGATACCCTCGAGGCCCGGCTGCGTTTCAATCCTCAGACTGTCGGCTGCCTGCTGCCACTGAGCGGGCCTTACCAGGCGTACGGTCAGCGTGCGCTCAACGGCATTGAGCTGGCGTTGAGCGTGATGCAGTCCGGGGAGCAGTCGTCGCCCATCCGTCTGGTGATCAAAGATTCCGGATCGGATGCATCCCAAGCGGTGAACGGCGTCCGCGCCCTGGCCGATGCCGGCGTCGGCGCCATCATCGGACCCATCGTGACGGCGCCGTCCGCTGCCGTGGAAGCACAGAAGCTGCATATCCCCATGGTGACCTTCACCCAGAAGCCCAACATTACCGACATCGGCGATTTCGTTTTTCGGCATTTTATTACCCCCCAGCACCAGATCAATGAACTGGTGAGTTATTTCACCAAGGAGATCGGGTTGCGGGATTTTGCCGTCCTTTATCCCCGGGAGGCCTATGGACAAACCTTTATGGCCCTTTTCTGGCAGGAGGTGACCCGCCAGGGCGGGCGCGTTGTGGGGGTCGAGGCCTATGATACGGGGCAGACCGATTTTGCCGGTGTTATTCGGAAGCTGACCGGAACCCATTACACACCGCCTCAAGATCTGAAGCGCATTTCATCCGTCCAGGTAGAGGAAAATCCCTACTTCAGAAAATCTTCGACCGCTTCCAGCAAGCTGGATGAAATGATTTCCGATCCGGTCACCCGATTGACCGGGCTGTTCTTCCAGGATCCAGATCAGGATCGGGTGAAGGGTCCGCGTTTAGGCCGTCAGATGAAACAGGAGACCCCCGATCCCCATATTGATTTTGATGTCTTGTTTATTCCGGATGCGCCCAAAACGGCAGGGCTTATCCTGCCCCAGCTCGTCTATCATGATGTGCGCGACATCTATCTGGCCGGCACCAACCTGTGGCACTCCGAACAGCTTATCACCATGGCCCGGGATTATGTACAAAACGCGGTAATGGCGGAAGGTTTCTTCCAGCAGAGTCAGGAGCCCCAGGTCCAAAAATTCGTACAAGCTTATGAGCAGCTCTATGGCGCGGCGCCCGGTCTGATCGAAGCCTTTGCATTTGACACCGCCAGGCTGATCTTCAATATCCTCGGCGAACCCGAGCTTGCTTACCGCCACGACCTGCGTGACGTCATGCTGGCTCATTTCGAGCCCCAGGGCGTAACCGGTCCCACCGCCTTTGCCCACAACGGCGAAGCCATCAAGCGCCTGAGGTTGTTGAAGGTTAAAGGCAGCCAGTTCGTCGAAATACCCCATCGATGAGATTCAGCTATGTGGCATATCGATGGCTGACGGCCTTCGGTTCGATGGTCGTCGTCCCTCTGATCTGGCTGCACCATCGGTTTCGCGGTCACGATTTCAGCCGGTTCCATCAACGATTGGGCCGCTATGGACGGTCGCCGGTGCCGGCGCGTTCGGGGACACCGCGCATCTGGATCCATGCCGCGTCGGTGGGCGAGGTCGGTGTGGCCGCGGCGATTCGCAAAGAGCTTGTGCAGCGGCACCCCCAGGCATCGATTTTTGTTTCCACCCTCCGCGAACAGGGCATGGCGCGCGCCAAAGAACTCATGGGGGATTCGGTTACCTGCTTCTTTGCCCCTTTGGACCTGGTTGGCGCGACCCGGAAGGCCCTTCGGATGGTTCGGCCGGACGTTCTGGTGCTGCTGGAAACCGAAATATGGCCGAATCTCATCATCAGCGCCAGATCAAAGGGCATCCCCAGCGCCATCGCCAATGGGCGCATTTCCATTCGGAGCATTAAAAGGTATCGCAAGGTGAGTGGGCTGATGCAATACGTGCTGTCTCATGTGAGCGCTTTCAGCATGATCAGCACCGCCGACGCCAAACGGCTGCAATCCCTCGGTGCCGACCCTGGGCGGATGGCTATCGGCGGTAACGCCAAATTTGACATTTCGGATCCCTTGTCCGATCCCCATGTGGGGTCCTGGGCCGGTGCACTCTTTGCACCCGGAGGCAATTCGCCGGTATTTGTGGCCGGAAGTACCCGCAACCCGGAAGAGCGAATGGTCCTGGAGGCCTTCGTCCGCCTGCGCGAAAGCTGCCCTTCCGCGCTGCTGATTCTCGCCCCGCGCCACATCGAGCGCTCCAAACAGGTTCTTCAATGGACGGCTTCCCTCGGATTGGAGTGTCAGCTCAGGTCGCAGATCGATCCCGTCAACCGTCCCCGCCTGGCGCCGGTTGTGATCCTCGATACCATCGGTGAGCTTTTCGACGTCTACGGCATTGCCGACATGGTTTTCTGCGGGGGCAGCCTGGTCCCCAAGGGTGGGCAGAATATTCTGGAGCCGGCCATGTGGGGCAAACCGGTCATGTACGGCCCTTTCATGGAAGATTTTGCTGAAGCCAAAGAGATGATCCATTCCAACGGCGGCGGCGTGTTGGTGCGCAACTCCAAAGAGATGGCCGATGTTGCCGTCGAGTGGGCGCGATCCCCCCATACCGCCGTTTCAGTGGGCGCTGCCGCGCGACGAGCCGTGCTGCCCCACGGCGGGGCGGCCGGAAAACATGCCGATGTGATCAGCCGCTTGCTGGATTAGCCGGGGTTTTTCAAGGAGCCTTGTCCCGTGGCGGCCAGCACGGCCGACCAAAGCTCTCCATCAGGACTGACCTGCTTGCGTCGGCCGGCGGAGGATTCCATGGGAACATGCACGAAATGGCTGTTCCAGCGCCCGATGAGCAGTTTGGTCTTGCCGGCCATGCCGGCGTGAACCGCATTGCGTCCCAGGAAACCGCAAAAGACGCTGTCATTGGCATTGGCCGGCAAACTGCGGATCATGTAGCTGGGATCGATGTATTTCAGGGAGATGTCGATGCCCTTTTTCTCGAAGTGGCTGGATATGGCGCCTTTCATGTACAAGCCGATATCCTTCAACCGGATATTGCCCGACTCGTCACGCTCTTCCGGCATGTTTTCGAAAAAATGCTGCCCCGCTCCCTCGGCGACCACCACCACCGCATGCCCGCGCTCTGCAATCCGGGCCTCTAGAGCAGCAAGAAATCCTTTGTCCCCGTGCAGGTCAAAATCGACTTCCGGAATCAGAACGAAATTTACATCCTGCTGGGCCAGCGCGGCCGTGGCGGCGATAAATCCCGAGTGGCGGCCCATGAGCTTGATGAGGCCAATGCCGTTGGGGTAGCCGGATGCTTCGTTATGGGCGCCGATGATCGCCCGCGTGGAGACCTCTACCGCCGTGTCGAAGCCGAATGATCGCGATACCAGGTAGATGTCGTTGTCGATGGTCTTGGGAATGCCCACCACACTGATTTTCAAGCCTCGCTCGATGATGGCGTCTGCGATTTTAACCGCGGCATTCAACGTTCCGTCGCCGCCGATCATAAAGAGGATGCCGATGTTCATGCGCTCCAGGCAATCGACGATCTCATCGATATCCTGGGGCCCCCTGGAAGAACCCAGAATGGAGCCGCCCATGTCCAGAATATTGGTGACCACAGATGGCATGAGTTCGATCACGTCATGACCGTACTTCGGGATGAATCCTTCCAGGCCGTAGCGGATACCATAAATATTTCGGACGCCATAGAGATAATAGAGTTCAAGCACGATGGATCGGATGATGTCGTTCAGTCCCGGGCACAAACCGCCGCACGTCACCAGCGCACATCGCAATTTGCTTGGATCGAAGTAGATCTTTTCTCTGGCCCCCGCCAACTCAAATGCCGGCGGTTTTAAGCCTTTGTTCAGGTAGTAGTCCAATTCTTCGGGGTGGATGTCGATGAGGACACCTTCATCATCACCCACGAAGGACGAACGGGGGTCGTGTTCGGCGCTGGCCAGCGGCGAGGTGATACTGGCTTTGCCCAGGCTGATGATGCTGGTTTGAACGTCTTCGTTGGTCATTGGCACGCTCCTTTGGGGCCTTTACGCTGTTTGGAACCGTTCCGGCGGACCGTGACGGTTCGCCGGCCGGCTGCCAGTCGCCCGATCAGTGCTGACAGGGGCATAATAATGCTGCAATGGAAGATGGAAACACATGATCGCCGGTGATCGCCGATTGATTTGTATCGGTCACGGGCCGATCGTTCCAACCGGGACGTCGCTCAGTTGCCGTTGAACTTGAACTCCCCTTTTCCTAATATATCGTGCAAATGCAGAATTCCCTTAACCCGTTCATCGGCATCGACAATGGGAAGGACCGTAATCTGATGTCGTTCCATCAGGTTGAGGGCATCGTAAGCAGGACTGTCTGCCGGCAGACGATAGGGATTGGTGGACATCAGTTGATCGACGGTAAGGGTGTCCAATGGCATCCGGCGGGCCACCGCCCTGCGAATATCACCGTCGGTGATCACCCCCTTCAGGGTCTGGCCGGAGGATAGAATCATGATGATGCCCAGACTGTGGCGGTTCATCTCGGCAATGGCGTCTGAAAGGCCTGTCCCCGATTTGATGGACGGCACCGCATCGCCGGTCAGCATCATGTCACCAACCGCACAGGCCAACCGTCGGCCCAGCGCCCCGGCGGGGTGGAACCGTTTGAAATCGTCGCTCTTAAATCCTTTTTGGTTGATCAACACCACCGCCAGTGCGTCTCCCATGGCGAGCATGGCGGTGGTGGAGCAGGTCGGGGCCAGCCCCAGCGGGCAGGCTTCCTTGGCGACTCCCACATCAATGACGATGTCGCTGCCGCCGGCCAGCGTGGAACGGCTGTCTCCGGTAAAGGCGATGATCGAGCAGCCGGCGGCCTTGATACGGCCCAGCAGGATGTTGATTTCCTCGGTCTCACCGCTGGAGGACAGGGCGATAAAGACGTCCTCCCCGCTGACCACTCCCAAGTCGCCGTGCATGGCTTCAACCGGGTGCAGGAAGAGGGAGCGTGTGCCTGTGCTGTTGAGGGTCGCAACAATTTTATGGGCGATGATCCCGGATTTCCCGATGCCGCTCACGATCACGCGGCCCGTGCATCGGCAGATCACTTCAACCATCTGAACAAACTGATGGTTCACTCGATCCGCGAGTTGTCCTACACTGTCGGCTTCCAATCTGAGAACTTCGACAGCTTCATCCACTATGCGTTTCGCTTTATCGTCCATCAACAGGATCCTGGTCCTAATTATTTGGTTGTTTTCAAACCGGGTGCTACGCGCCCGGCGACAACCGCAACGATAGAAGCACTGGCGCTTTTGTTTTTCCGGCCTATGGCTGGAAATCCAGGCCACCCGCTTCGCGGGGGGCCGTTGGCTCTCGCCGGCCCGGCCGTGTTACTCCAGACCTTTGATGCGCATCGGTTGCGTTGCGTGTTTTATAACACCATTTCATTATTTTGCAATCCATACCCCGTCCTATGCGCCGATGGCGCTGAATCACGAACCATCGAAACCTTGGTAATCCGAACAGGTATGGAATGAAGCTTCTGCCACCCATCGGCCAACGCTGATCCTTGTCGAGACGCCTCGTCCGATCGTTGTCGATTAGGGCAACACTCGCTGAATTGTTAACATTTTGTCGCGATTTTGTATGGCTCTTGACAAATGGTCCAAAACCAATATTTTATTGCGAATATAGGGCTAAGGCGATTCCCCATCGCTTCATGATTTTGAATTGCAGGTTACAACCATTTGCCGTCCAATGACGGTTTCCACCTCCGGCTATTCATTGGAGGAGGGATAGAAAAGGCAATTTGCCGGCTATCTGCGTCGCAGGTCTAAGATGGCTGCAAGAACACCGAGCGGAACGGCATTCAGGATACAGCTCCGTCGCCGACGTGCGACGACAACCCTTGACCATATTCGGAAGGAGAAAACCAATGGACGTGAATTCGATACTGGAAAAAGTGTGGGAGCTGATCACCATTTACGGACTGAAAGTGTTGGCCGCAATCGTGATACTCGTGGTGGGGCGTTGGGTGGCCAAAGCGATCAGCAACCTGATTCGTCGCATGATGCGCAAAGGCGACCTCGACCAGACCGTCCGCAGGTTCGTGGCCAACATGGCTTATATCATTTTGATGATCTTTGTCGTTCTGGCCGCGTTGAGTCAACTTGGCATTCAGACCACGTCGTTTATCGCGGTCTTGGGTGCCGCCGGTCTTGCCATTGGTTTGGCCTTGCAGGGCTCGCTCTCCAATTTTGCCGCAGGATTCCTGATGATCATCTTCCGCCCCATCCGCGTCGGGGATTATATCGAAGGTGCCGGAACCGCCGGAACAGTAGAAGAGATCGCCATCTTCACCACCACTTTGGTGACGCCGGACAACAAGACCGTTATCATCCCCAACGCGGCATTGACCGGTGGCAATATTGTCAATTGGACCCTCAAAGGCACCCGCAGGGTAGACCTGGTCATGGGTATCGGCTATGACGACGATATCGATAAAGCCAAACAGATCATGAGCGATGTGCTGAACCAGGATGATCGCATTCTCAAAGATCCTGCGCCTCAGATCGCCATGGTGGAGTTGGCCGACAGCAGCGTTAATTTTGTCGTGCGGCCCTGGGTCAAGGCTTCGGACTATTGGGGGGTGTACATGGCGATGACGGAGAAAATCAAGAAAGCCTTTGACGCCAACGGCATCAACATTCCTTATCCACAGCGGGACGTTCATGTCTATCAGCATTCGGCAGAGGAATAAACAAGGGCCTCATGCTAATGTTATCGCCGAAGATGGCGATATCCCATCATGAGATGAGAGCAGCGCCAGCATCCGTATTGCTGCCAAATGGGTGTCGCCGTCTTTTTAGACCGGTGTGAAATTTTACTTGACAAGCACGCACGCCTTTGTTTATAGCCGTGCCGACACAATTGGACAATCATGGCCGGATGTGGCACCAATCTGGCCATTTTTTTGTGCGCCAAAAATTTGAAAGGGGGGTAATTCCCATGATTTGTCAAACCATTCGAAAAGGCAGTGAATGCACCTTTATGACCGCTAAAGGCTGTAGCTACAATAACGGACTCTGCCATGAAGTCGTTGAGGCCTGCAAAGGATGCAACCGCTCATCTGAAATGGAAAGCGGCTGGTATTGTTCCGCATGCCCGGAGCCCTCATTGAAATGGAAAAATGGCAATTGTAATCTGGCGACCCATGTCACCACCACGCCGGCTGCCGCAAAAGCGAAAATCAATCCGCTCAAAGCGTCCAAACGGGCGAGTCGCTAAAATTACTGCGCATATTCTGCGTAAAACCCCGCTCTGCTTGCAGAGCGGGGTTTTTTTAATTGTTTTCAAACCGGGTGCCATGCGCCCGGTTAAAACTGCAAAGACCGAAGCACTGGCGTGCTGATTGTCTTTCCGGCCTATGGCCGGGTGCGGAGCGATGCTTACACCTTGAATTCAAGCCACCCGCTATTGGCACATGAAGACGCGGGAAAGGTGGACGGGGTGTCCTGTTGGACCTCACTGCGCACAGCCAAACCTTCTACCGGGCTGAGCGCGCTTCGGGCCATGCTTTGCGCTTGACACAGTAGTGGGCGACCTGTAAGAGTGGCCAACGGTTGGATAAACTTACGATATTAAGCTGTTAAGCTAGGAGCAATTTGCCATGAACCCACTGGCGTCAGAACTCAATCAGATCATTCAAAAATGCAATCCCCAAATACTGGAAATGTTGGCACCGGTGGGAAAAGCCCTGTTTTTTCCCAAAGGCATCCTGAGTCAAAGCGCCGAGGCCAAGGAGAAGGCGCATCGGATCAACGCAACCATCGGTATCGCCAAAGAGTCCGGTCACACCATGTGTTTTGATTCTGTCATGTCCTCCATCGAGGACATTCCCGCATCGGAATCGCTGACATATGCGCCGTCTTACGGACTGCCTGAACTGCGCCGGCAGTGGCAGACGGTGCTGCACGCCAAGAATCCCTCCCTTGGCTCCAAACCCATCAGCCTGCCGGTGGTGACCTGCGGCGTGACCCATGGGATCAGCATATTTGCAGATTTATGGGTGGATGCCGGAGACGTGGTCATCTTGCCCGATATGATGTGGGGCAACTACAACATGATTTTAAATGTCCGCAAAGGCGCAAGAATGAGCCACTACGCCCTTTTCAACAACCAGGGCGGCTTCAATCTGGAGGCCTTTGAAGCGGCGGTCAAAGAGGAAGCCGCAACCAACGACAAGATCGTGGTGCTGCTGAACTTCCCGCAGAACCCGACAGGCTACAGCATCTCCAAGGACGAGGCCCGCGCGATGGCGGACATCCTCACCCGCGTGGCAGAAGGGGGAACCCGTGTCATTGCGGCCATGGACGATGCCTATTTCGGCCTGTTTTACGAGCCCCAGACATTTAAAGAGTCGCTGTTCGCGTATCTGAGCGGACGGCATCCCAACCTGCTGGCCGTGAAGTTGGACGGCGGCACCAAAGAGCACTTCATCTGGGGGCTGCGTATCGGATTCATCACCTATGGTGCCGCCGGCGATGGCGACCTCTCGGCACTGTATGAAGCTTTGGAGAAAAAGACCGCCGGCGCTGTGCGGGGTAACATTTCCAACGCTTCGCACCTGAGCCAGCGCATCCTGCTCAACTCCATGCGCTCCGAGGGCAACGCGGCCGAGATTGTGCAGAAGTTCGAAATTCTCAAAGCCCGCGCCGAAAAAGTCAAAACGGTATTGGACGATACCAGATATGCCGACGCATGGAAGCCTTATCCGTTCAACTCCGGCTACTTCATGTGTCTCAAGCTCAAGACGGTTGCCGCCGAAAAACTGCGCGTTCATCTGCTGGACCGTTATGGCGTCGGCCTCATCGCATTGGGAGAAGATGAACTGCGTGTGGCGTTCTCCTGTATTGACGAAGATCAGATTCAGGAGCTTTTTGACACCATTTTAAAGGGAATAGAGGACCTGGAAGCGGCCGCTTAGATCATGGACACTCCGGAAACACGAGCGAGCAAAAACAGATGGCTGCATATTATTAAGGGGGGGCATTCGGCCGACATCGCCCATGCCGGCAAATGGGCTGTCTATTTTGTCGCCATCGGTATCATTGCCGGACTGGGCTCGATTCTCTTTCACTATCTTTGCCAACTGGGCATTCACTATTTTATGGATCTGATGGCCGGTTATCGGCCGCCTGCTCCGGCGGGCGAGCATCACCTGCTACCGCCCACCACGCGGGCGTTCAATCGGTGGATCCTGCTGTTTCTTCCGGCCATGGGCGGTCTGATCAGCGGCTGGATCGTCTATACGTTTGCACCTGAAGCGGAAGGCCATGGCACCGACGCGGCCATCAATGCGTACCACAACCAAGGCGGTTTCATTAGAAGTCGTGTGCCCATCGTCAAAACACTGGCCTCAGCGATCACCCTGACCACCGGCGGATCGGGGGGGCGCGAGGGGCCCATCGCCCAAATCGGGGCCGGCTTCGGCTCTTTTCTGGCCACCAAACTGAAGCTCTCAGACCGGGATCGGCGCATTATGATGGCGGCGGGAATCGGCGCCGGCGTGGGCAGTATTTTCAGGGCGCCGCTGGCCGGGGCCTTGTTCGCTGCCGAAGTGCTTTACCGGGATCCGGAATTCGAGTCGGAGGTGATCATACCGGCCGGGATTTCTTCGGTGGTGGCGTATTGCCTTTTCTGCCTGGTATTTGGATGGGGGTCCTTGTTCGATTCACCGCCGTTGAAATTCCAGAACCCGCTGGAACTGGGGCCCTATCTGATCCTGGCGCTGGTGCTGGTGGGTACCGGTGCGTGCTACGTCAAAATGTTCTACGGCACCATCCACTTCTTCGAAAAGCTCAAAAAAGTCCCCAACCACATCAAGCCGGCCATTGGCGGATTGTGCACCGGGCTGATCGGTTTTTTCTGGCCCCAGTGCCTGGCCTTTGGATACGGGTTTGCCCAGAAAGCCATCCATATGGAGGCCTTCCCCGAGATCACCATCAGTTTTCTGCTCATACTGGCCTTCGGTAAGATCCTGACCACCTCGTTTTCCATCGGGTCGGGCGGCAGCGGCGGCGTTTTCGGCCCCTCTATTGTGATCGGCGGCGCTATCGGCGGTGCAGTGGGCAAATTCTTCCACCAGGTGTTGCCAAGCGTGGTCACAGAACCGGGGGCCTTCGTGATCGTCGGCATGGCGGGCTTTTTTACAGCGGTCTCCAATACGCCGATTTCCACCATTATTTTCGTCTCCGAGATGACCAATTCCTACCACCTGCTGCTTCCCAGCCTGCTGGTCTGCTCGGTGGCCTATCTGGCGGCCCAACGATGGACGATCTTTCACCGGCAAGTGAAAAGCAAAGTCGACTCGGCGGCCCATGCAGGGGATTTTTTTGTGGACGTGCTGCAGTCGTTGACTGTCAAGGAAGTTCTTCCACTGGTTCAAAAGGTTAGGCAGATCAGGCAGGACTTGCCGTTTCTGGAATTCAAGCATTACTTCTCGAACACCACCCAGCATTACTTCCCGGTGATGGATGACCACGGTCGCATGGTGAGCATTTTTTCCATCAATGATGTGCGCGGGGTGCTTTTCTCCCCGGAGATCGAACACCTGGTTGTTATGAAGGACATCGGCCCATCGGACATTATCGTGGTGACGCCGTCGGAGGATTTGAACTCCGTGCTCAAGAAGTTTACAACCAAGAATTTGGACAGCCTGCCGGTGGTTGAGGAGGATGATCACGGAATCCTGATCGGCATGCTCAACCGGCGTGAAGTCATCGCATTCTACAACCAGAAGGTGGCCGAAATGAAGTCCTCTAAATCCGATACCATATTGTGATGAGGGCCGCAGGTAGTATTTGAAGCGGTTTCAAAAGCTTTATTAGTTGTCTTCAAACCGGGCGCTTTGCCCCCGGTTACAACTGCAACGATACAGCACTGCGTGCTTTTGTATTTCCGGCCAATGACCGGAAATACAAGCCACCCGCTTTGCCGGTGGTCGTGGACGCGGGCCCAAGATGCGGCGGCGGATTTAAACCGGAGGAATAGCCAGCTACTTCGAGGATTTAAATCTGACGCACAATGCGGAGATTGGGTTTGAAGGAAGGTTTTGAAACCGCTTCTACCAGAATTTGAGGTTGAGTTTGCCTTTGGCCTGGATGAGGGCCTCGGTGGTCATGCGCAGCCGGCGTGCAAGGATTTCCGCCAGCAGCCGGTAAAGTACGTATCCGAAGGCGACCTTGTCGCTGCCGGAGAGCTTTTCGATGTAGAACATGTCGGTGGCCAGGCAGACGCTGTCGGTCACTGCGTGGGCCGAGGCGGATCGTCTGGAAGCATCCATAGCCCCCATTTCGCCGAAGATTTCGCCTTTTTGGGTCAGCACCACGACCTCTTTGCCTTTTTTGGTGATTCTGATCCGACCCAATATCAGAAAATAGAGCCATGTATCGGAGCGGCCCTCCTGGAGAATCATCTCGCCTGCTTTGTACTTGCGGATCTTGCTCATCTCCAACAGACGGTACAGCTCCTGATCCTCAAAAGGTTCAAGCACATCGATATTGCGCAGATTTTCCAGCATGGATTCGTTTTTGTCCAGAAATGTGGTCTCTTTCATGCCGCTACCTCTTGATATCTATTATATTTCAGCGGTTGACGCTACGGTTTCATCCGTTGATCGATAACAAACCTTATAACCAGTATGGTCCAAATGCCAAGCAAAATTTTTGGCATCGGCTATGCGTAGTACACCTCCATGAGGAATAATCCTCTGGCGGGTGCCGTAGCGGATGCTTTGGAGCGGTCCCGGGAGGCGAGAATGGTTTCGATATGAGCGGGGGGAATTTTACCTATGCCGACATCCACCAGGGTTCCAACGATGTTGCGGACCATGTAGCGCAGAAACCCGGAGGCATGGATATCGATGGCAACCATTCCGTCTTCCTGCCGGATCAAGTCAATTCCGATCACGCGGCGGATGGTGCTCGAACGCGGGCTTCCGGCGCCTTCAAAGGATTTGAAATCCCGCTCTCCCACAAGATGGGCCATCCCATGTTCCATGGCAGACAGGTCCAACGGTGAGCGAATCCACCATGTGAAGCGTCTCCTGATGGCTGAGGGCAAAGACTGGTTGAGGATTTGATAGCGGTAGCGTTTGCTGACGGCGTCATAGCGGGCATGGAAGTCCGGGGAAGCTTCTTCTATTTTTCGTATGACGATATCATCGGGCAGAATGCTGTTCAGCCCCTTTTGAAATTCATCCGTAGTGATGGATGTTGTGCAGGTGAAGTTGGCGACCTGTCCCATTGCATGCACGCCGGCATCGGTGCGACCGGAGCCCAGAAGTTTGACCTTTTTTCGGGTCATCATCTCGATGGCGGTTTCGATCTCCTGCTGGATCGACGGGCCGTTGGGTTGTACCTGCCAACCGTGATAGCTGGTTCCGTCATACTCGATGGTCAGCTTGAGATTTCTTTTCGCATCAGCCATTGAAATACCATAGCACGGCTGACATGGAGAAAAAAGAGAGCCCGGTCGATAGCACCACCGCAGCTGCGGCGAGCTGCGTATCGCTGTTCAACTGGGCTGAGAGCACATATATGGCCGTCGAGGTCGGCAGGGTGAAGAAGAGCATGCCGACCGGATAGAAAATCGGTGCGACATTGAATTGCTGCATAAAATACCAGCCGATGGCTGGAAGGGCGATGAGTTTGAAAATGGATCCGACCAGCGCAAGATGCAGATGGCGCTTCAATGTGCCCAGGGTCAGGGTGCCCCCGATGGAGAGCAGGGCCAGGGGAAGGGTCACGGTAGCCCCCAGTCTTAATGTGTTCTCGACAAACAGCGGGAAGGTGTTGATCCAGTGTGCGTAGGCGATACCCGCAAGGCACGTTAGAATCAACGGATTGGTGATCAGGGCGCGAAGCATAAGGTTCAAGCGCTTTTGCCAAGGCAGCGATTCCCCGGAGAACCAGATCAGGGTGATCACCGCCATCACATTGATAAAGGGGATGGCCATGGCGATGAGCACGCCGAACTGGGCCACACCCGTCTCTCCCCATGTCGTTAAAATGACTGCCATGCCGATGTAGGTGTTGAACCGGTAGCAGCTCTGGGAAAACGTACCGGCTTGAAACGCCGGCACATTGAAGATCGCGATATAAAGGGTGCTCAACACATAAAGCAAGGCGATGGCTGAAAGGGCCGCCGCATAGAAGCGAAGGCTCTCCGGCGAGAAGCTTTGGGAAGAGCCGCCGATTTTCCAGAACAGCAGGGCGGGAAAGAAGATGTAGTAAATCAGACGGTCCGAGGTGGCCAGAAAGGCGTCGGTGGTGATCTTTTTGCGCTTAAGCAGGGCGCCCAGAACGATGATGGCGAAGACCGGGAAGAGGTTGTTGAGGACCATCGCGCCTCAGATTCTGTTGCATTGAAGATAGTCGATGGCGGATTCCATCTCGTCATCCATTTGGTCGATCAGATCCGCCAGGTCGAAGGTTCCACTGCAGCCCGTGCAGTGCCAGCTCACCTGGCGTCACGAACGGATCATCCGCAACGGCTGGAGACATTCAGGGCAGGCGAACACTGGCGGTTTCCTTTGGGTGCTGAACATGATATGGGCATTCTCTCCTTTTTGATCGCCATATCTAATGAAAAGCCGCTGGATTGGCAACCAAAATCGTAAATTGACCGCGGACAGATAACCGCGTTGACTTTTTTGCTATAATGGATCATGAGTCAGAGCACCTTTTTTTGTATAAAGCGGATGTCACATTGTGGAGGCTGAAGTGAAGGATATAATTCAATGCCCCGGTTTTCAGGCCGCCGGCCTGGCCGCCGGCATCAAAAAGAACCACGCGCCGGATTTGGGACTCATTTTTACCCAACACCCGGCCACTGCGGCCGGCGTGTTTACCCGCAACCGGGTCCAGGCGGCCCCGGTGCGGTTGAGCCGCGGCCATTTAGCCGATGGACGGGCGCGGGCGGTGATCGCCAATTCCGGCAATGCCAATTGCTGCACCGGCCCGCAGGGCGAGGCCGATGCCCGCCGGATGGCGTGCCTTGCAGCTGACCGTCTGGGCATACCGGTCGAAGAAGTACTGGTGGCGTCCACCGGCGTGATCGGAGCGCCGATGCCCATGGACGCCGTCGAAGCAGCGGCGCCCGGTCTGGTTGATGCCCTGCATCCGGGGGGGTTCGGGGATTTCGCCGCGTCCATCATGACCACCGACACGGTTCCCAAACTGATCCGGCGCCAGGCTGTTGTGGAAGGCCGATCGGTCACGCTGGTGGCCGTTGCCAAGGGTGCGGGCATGATACGTCCCGATATGGCCACCATGCTTTGCTTTATCTGTACCGATGCGGCCATTGACCGGCCACAATTGCAGCGATGCCTGACCTCGGCTGTCGGCCGCACCTTGAATCGGATCACCATCGATGGAGATACCAGCACCAACGACATGGTGCTGGTCATGGCCAACGGACAGTCGGATGTCCGCATCGGGACACCGGAACAGGAGGCGTTATTTCAGGGGACTTTGGAGGATGTCCTCACGGAAATGGCACGCCTTCTGGTGCGCGACGGCGAAGGGGTTACCAAGGTCGTAGAGATTGCGGTGGAAGGGGCCGAATCGGATGCAGCCGCCTTTCAGGTGGCCGACACCGTGGCCCATTCACCGCTGGTAAAGACCGCCTTTTTCGGAGAGGACGCCAACTGGGGCCGCATTATAGCCGCCATCGGCAGGTCCGGAGTGGCTGTTGCGCCGGACAAGATTGATCTTTATTTTAATGACGTTCAAATGGTCAGAGGAGGGCAGGGGTGCGGCCCGCAGGCAGAGAAACTGGCCACCGCCGTAATGCGGCAGGCGGAGTTCAAGGTACGGATTGATCTGTGCCAGGGCAGCGGTTCGGCCTGGCTGCTCACCGGTGATTTTTCGCTGGATTACGTCAAAATCAATGCAGATTATCGTTCGTGATGGACGGAATCAGAATTCAGAAATATCTCTCCTCGGCAGGCATATGCTCCCGGCGCAAAGCCGAAGCCTATATCCGGTCCGGACGAGTGCGGCTGAACGGCGAGATCCTGACCGTTCTGGGTACCAAAATCGATCCGCACAAGGATCGGATCGAGGTGGACGGGCGACCGGTGGGGGCGCCGGCCCAGAAGATCTACATCGCCCTGAACAAACCCAAAGGATATGTGACATCGTGCGACCATCCGGGTCAATCCCTTGTGGTGGACCTTGTGGATCTTCCGGATCGCATTTATCCCATCGGCCGTCTGGACAAGGACTCCGTCGGATTGCTGCTGCTCACCAACGACGGACGGTTGCACCACCGGCTCTCCCATCCCTCGTTTGACCACGAAAAAGCTTACGAGGTGACGGTAGATCGTCCCATTGCCGATGGCGCGCTTTCACATTTGTCCAGCGGCGTTGTGCTCAAGGGCGTCAAGACCCGCCCGGCGAACGTGGAGAGGCTGTCCGGTCGCCGTTTTCGCATCGTGCTCAAAGAGGGGCGCAATCGCCAGATCCGGCGCATGGTGAGCAAAATGGGGCATAAAGTGGTGCGGCTTAAGCGTATCCGGGTGGCCAATATCCGCTTGGGCAACTTGCCCGTGGGTGCTTGGCGCCACCTGACCGCCGCTGAGAAGAAGACCCTTCTGCACGGTGTCGAGGGGAGATCCGACTCACGGCTGCCATGAGGCGTGGGTATGTTTCAGGACCCAATCCGCACGCAGCTCAATTGGCATCACCGGCACCCGAATGATGGTGTATCCCATTTTCAGATAGCATTCTTCCAATATACACTCGATTCGTCCGGCCAGATCGTCGTCTTCGGTGCGGACCGCATCGGGCTCGAACGTTAGCCGCTCCAAGAGAAAGACGCCCTTGTATCGGACGCGGCTGCTGCAACTGATCGGTTCTTCGCAGTCCAAACCCTCTATCTGAAAATAGGCCACGCTGTCCGGCACCGCTCTATCCAGAAAGTGAATCTGGTTTCTCGGGAGCATCATTTCGATGCGGACCTTTTCATGCAGGATGTGACGCTCAAAGGATAAAATGTCGGATTTAATGTCCAGCAAGGTGCGGCCCGAAGCCAGCTGGGCGTCGATATAGGCGCGCGCCGTTTCGGGGACCACCTTGTATCCACGCCGGGCCAGGGCTTGAATCACCGCGCTTTTTCCGGAACAGGGAGCGCCGGTGATGACATACCAGTTGGTAAGCGGCGAAGATGAGCTGAAGGTCATTTGCATTATGTTGTAAGCTCCTACTCTTTATGGATATGCTCCAACGGCGGACAATAGGCGGTAAAGGCGCTTTGCACAGCCGCCGGGCGCTAAGATCGAGACCGATGACCATAAGGCGTTGAGCGTCGATACCACGGCAATGCCGACCCCATGATGCGCAAATTTTGCCATAATCCTTGTTTCAATGCAATTTTCGATATATATGAACAAATTCAAAACACCCCCTGAGCGGGTGGTCCCTGACTCCCGTTAAATAATAGTCATCAAATACATTCAGTTGAGGCGTGGATATTATGGTTACATACGAATCATTGAAGACGCATGGAGATAAAATCGGTATCATCGGACTTGGTTATGTGGGACTGCCGCTGGCCGTTCATCTGTCGGCGCATTTCGACGTAGTGGGTTTCGACCTGAAAGCCGATCGCGTGGCGGAATTGCGCAGCGGACATGACCGCACCTTGGAGGTGGAAGACCAGGATCTTGCGGCTGCCAAGATCCACTATACCTCAACGCCCCAGGATTTGGCGGCATGCCGGCTGATGATCGTCGCCGTGCCCACCCCCATTGACGAATACAACATCCCCGACTTGTCCCCCCTGCGGGGGGCTTCCATCACCGCCGGTCAGCAGCTGCAGAAAGGGGCTTGCGTGGTATTCGAATCCACGGTGTTCCCGGGGGCCACCGAAGAGATCTGCCTCCCCTTGCTGGAGCAGGAGTCGGGACTCACCTTTGGACGTGATTTCAGCGTCGGGTATTCCCCTGAACGGATCAACCCCGGTGACAAGATCAACACCCTGGACACCATCATCAAGATCGTCTCGGGCTCCAATCCGGAGACCACAGAGATGCTCGCCCAGGTTTACGGCCGGGTGGTCACGGCAGGCATTCACAAAGCCTCTTCCATCAAAGTGGCGGAGGCCGCAAAGGTGATCGAGAACAC
This sequence comes from Desulfobacteraceae bacterium, assembly GCA_050302315.1. Lineage (GTDB taxonomy): Bacteria > Desulfobacterota > Desulfobacteria > Desulfobacterales > Desulfosarcinaceae > JARRKU01. Next base: position 84,152 of record JBNLAV010000207.1, on the reverse strand, counting down.
CCAGCGGGACCTGAACATTGCGCTGATGAACGAATTGGCCATGATCTTCGACAGGATGGGCATTAATACCCTCGAGGTGCTCAAGGCCGCCGGCACCAAGTGGAACTTTCTCCCTTTCCGGCCCGGATTGGTCGGCGGCCACTGCATAGGTGTGGATCCTTATTACCTGACTTTCAAGGCCGAGGCCACCGGCTATCATCCGGAGATGATCCTGGCCGGTCGACGGGTGAATGACGGGATGGGAAAATACATCGCCGAGCGGACGGTGAAACTGCTCATTGGCCAAGGGAAAGCGGTCCGGGGGGCCAAGGTGGCCCTGCTGGGCATCACCTTCAAGGAGAATGTTCCCGATCTGCGCAACACCCGGGTCGTGGATATCATTCATGAACTCGAAGATTACGACGTGGATGTTCTGGTCAACGATCCGCTTGCCGATGCCGATGAAGCCCGTGATCATTACGGGATAGATCTCGTCCCGATTGAAGACCTGAAAGGCGCCGATGCGGTGGTGGTGGCTGTTTTGCACAGCTCTTATGCGGCCATGGGGCTGGAGGGTGTTTCCGAACTCTGCTCCAATGGAACGCCCATCGTGGTTGATGTCAAGTGTGCCTTCGAACCGCTTCATGCCAAAAAATTGAATATTGTCTATTGGCAGTTATAATCTCCGCATGCGCATCGAAAAACGGCAGCCATTGTCGATGTCGAGTGTGCAGGTTCCCATCCAGCTGAAAAAGCACGTATAATGCCGGGGCGGTTTTCTGCCCCGGCCTCTGCCTTTCATATTGATAGGCTCTTTGTTGCCCCGGCTATCAATATCGCTGTGCGTTCTTGCTCGGTTCATACATCATTCTCGATATAACCGACTATATTTACAAATGATCATGATGATGCCGGTGAAGTGGCATAACTGTTGCTGGTAGAATACCGGAATTCGACAGAGAATGGATTCGCTCAGCGCGGGAATCCATGGAAAAGGACGCCATGATGATAACGAAAAATGCAAAAGAACTCCCGGCGGGCATCAAGATGTCGTGCTATGCATGCGGTGATCTGCAAGCCACCCATGTGTGTCGCTATGAAGTGGAGGATCTAAGGGTGCAGGTCTGCCTCTGTGGCCAATGTATGCAAATGGATACTGATGATTTATTAAAGAATACGCTAGGCATCGATTCCCCGGCGGATATCGCTACCCAGGATTACTTGACGCTTTAAATTCCATCCAAAAATATGCCGATCAATGCTTTTATGGGGCAAGCCGCCATCCTGTCCAGGGGCGCGCATGCCGGATTGCCTCAAAGATAACCGCCTACTGCCATGGAAAGGCGATCACCTTGATGCGCGGTCTTGTGAACCGGAAGAGAAGTTCCTTCTACGAAAAACGATAAAACCCTTGGGACGTGGCGTCGCAAGGGTTGCTTTTTTTTATGGTAGCGGGGACAGGATTCGAACCTGTGACCTTCGGGTTATGAGCCCGACGAGCTACCAGACTGCTCCACCCCGCATCAGATGAATCACTGCTTATATCGACTAATGCGGACTTCGTCAAGCCGTTTTAAGAGAATTTCCGGGTCAGGGCCAATATTTTTTTCTTAATGGCCGTGCACTCTTTTGACGTAAGGGGGGCGTTGCCAGGAGAGATTTTGATTTGCTTCTTCCTATGGTGCATGCCGCCGATAATGGAGAGATCCGATTTGGCCAAGCCCAGGCTTTTGGCCAGTAGTTGGATGCATTGCTTGTTCGCGGCACCACCGACGGGCGGGGCGGTCAGTTTGATCTTGAGCGCATCGTCATGCAGACCGACGATGGTGCGTTTAGACGCGCGGGGCTGAACATAAACACTGAAAATCAGACCGTCGGCGCTCTCTTTGATGGAGATCATTTTGCTTCTGCGGTTTTACGGCGGATCAGTTCACGCATAAATGCGGGGGGGCGTATCACGCGGCCCTCATGGTTGACAAAGGCATGACGGGTGTGGCCCGTGGCGTGCAGCACCTTCTCGTCCCTGCTCAAGATGCGGTAATCGATTTTAAGGCCCCCTTTGCAGCCGGGGTCGAGTGTGGCTTCGATGGTCAGCATCTGGTCGTACCGGGCCGGTGCCGCATATTTGCATTGCGCTTCCGCCACGGGAAGCAAGAGCCCGCGGGCTTCAATTTCACAATACGGCAGTCCCCAGGCGCGGAGAAGTTCGGTCCGACCGATTTCAAACCAGCGCAGATAATTGGCGTAATAGGCCACCCCCATGTTATCGGTATCGGCATAGATGACCCGGTACGGGGTTTTATGGGACAGGTGTTCAGAGTTCAACTTTTGAAGACCTTTTCCAGTTCCTGTTTCAGTTCTTCGTAGTTGGTGGTGACCGGAAAGTCGGGGTACTCTTCGACCACATTGTGCGGCGGACGAAACAGTATGCCGTGTTGCGCCGTTTGGAGCATGGTCACGTCATTGTAGGAATCTCCCATGGCAATCACTTCATAGTTCAGGCTGCGAAGGGCATTGACCACGTGGCGTTTGCCATCCTTTTGGCGCAGGCGGTAATCGGAAATAGCGCCGGCGCCGTCGATGCTCAATGAATTGCAGAGCAGTGTCGGCCATCCCAATTTGGCCATCAGCGGTTTGGCGAACTCCACATAGGTGTCGGAGACGATGATGACCTGAATTTGAGACCTCAGCCAGTTCAGGAAATCCAGTGCACCTTCAATGGGGGCCATGGTTTCGATGACATCGGTGATGTCCTTCAACTTCAATCCATGCTGGTTTAGAATGTCCAAACGTTTGCGCATCAGGACATCATAGTCGGATATATCACGGGTGGTGAGTTTGAGCTCTTCGATTCCGGTTTTCAGGGCAACATTGATCCATATTTCGGGAACCAGGACGCCTTCTAAATCTGTGCAGAGAATTTGCATGGTATGACTTTCTTTTGTGTATTCCATCGTGCTCAAATGCGTTGCATCAATCGGTTGATTCCTGTTCAATGCGGATCAGCATGGGCGGCTTTCCAACCACCTCCAATCCTCCAATTCGCTGGAACGCCGATTGTACGTCGGCCTCCCTGGCGTGGTGGGTCAGCATGACGATAGGCACCGTACCGTTGGTCTTGCGACCTTTTTGTTGGACGGATTTAATGCTGATGCCATTATCACCCAATATCCCGGCGATTGTGGACAGCACGCCTGGCCGGTCCAGCACCTCGAAACGAAAATAGTAGTGGGTCACGATGTCGGTGATGGGCATCACCGGAATGGCTTTGATATAGCTCGGCTGGTAAGCCGCCGCCGGCACCCGGCCGCTGGATTGCGACTTGTGATTGCGTGCCAGGTCGATGATATCGCCCAGGACCGCGCTGGCGGTGGGCATCATCCCCGCACCGTAACCGGAAAGGAACATGTCTCCCACTGCATCGCCGGTCACCGTGACGGCATTGAGCGAACCCGACACGTTGGAGAGGATATTGTCAAACGGTATCATGGTCGGGTGTACGCGGGCCTCGACGGAATCCCCCCGATGTTTGCCGATGGCCAGCAATTTGATGCGATAGCCGAATTCGGCGGCGAACTGAATATCCAGGGGGGTGATCGCCGAGATGCCTTCGACATAGATGTCGCCGTAATTGATCGGCATGCCATACGCCAGGCCGGTCAAGATGGCCAGCTTGTGGGCGGCGTCATAGCCGCCGACATCGAGTGTCGGGTCGGCCTCGGCATAACCGCTCTCCTGTGCCTGGGCCAGGGCGGCCTCGAACGGCATGTCCTTTTCAGTGATCTGGGTCAGGATGTAATTACAGGTGCCATTGAGAATACCGACCATGGCATGTATGTCATTGGCGGCCAGGGACTCCCGGAGCGCTTTGATGATCGGAATGCACCCCCCTACACTGGCTTCAAACGCCAGATCGACACCGCGGGCTTCCGCCAGACGGAACAATTCGTTGCCGTGGGTGGCCAGCAGGGCTTTGTTCGCCGTCACGACATGTTTGCCGTTATCCAGCGCCTGGGTCATCAGATCACGGGCCAAGGTCTCGCCGCCTATCATTTCGATGACGATATCAATCTGCGGGTCGTTGATGATGCGTTGGGCGTCCTGGATGAAAACGCCAGGTTCGAATGCGACCCCCCGATCGGTTTCAGTATCCAGATCGGCCACATATTTGAGCACCAGCGGGACTCCGGTGCGTTGTTCAATCAATTGCTGTTTCTCGATCAGCAAGCGCGCGACACCGGTCCCGACCGTACCGCAACCAATCAATCCGAGGTGCACAGGTTTCATGTCATGCTCCTTGTCAACCCCAACGGTTATGTCTTTCATTCATCAAAGTCCTGTCTTCTTATAGGTCAACGCCCAAAGTCAATAAAAAAGGCGAAGACGTTCCCGCTCGCCTCCCCGTCGCGCTATCGATGATGACCGACGCTCACTGCCGACGGATACCTTGTGCGGATACGAAATCGTCAATTGCCGATCGGCAGCGGTGGGCGGGACACCTGAAAATCATAAAATGTGCTCATCCGTTTCAGGGGCGGGAGAAAAGTCAAAAATTTTGTTTTGACTTTTACAAGGGGGCGGTTTATGGGTGAAATTATTATATTAAACCCGTGCAGGAGTACTCATGAACAAACCGTTGACCTATGCCGACGCTGGTGTCGATATCGATAAAGCAGACCGATTGGTTCAATCCATCAAGCATATCGCTCAGAAAACGAGAGTTCCGGGAGTGATGGGAGAAATCGGTGGATTTGGCGGACTTTTTTCCCTTAATGTGGCCAATATGGAACAACCGGTACTGGTCAGTTCCACCGATGGCGTGGGAACCAAGTTGAAAATCGCTTTCATGATGGACAAACACGATACGGTGGGGATTGACCTGGTGGCCATGTGCGTGAACGACATTGCCGTTCAAGGCGCTAAACCGCTATTTTTCCTGGACTACCTTGCCACCGGAAAGATTCGAAGTGAAACGGTGAAGGACATCGTTCACGGGGTAGGGCAGGGATGTCAACTGGCCAAGTGTGCGCTGATCGGTGGTGAAACGGCAGAGATGCCCGGTTTTTACGCTGAAAACGAGTACGATGTGGCAGGATTCGCCGTCGGTATTGTGGACAACAGCAAAATCGTTGACGGATCTGAGATCCGCGTCGGGCACCAAATCATTGGTGTGGCGTCCGGCGGTTTGCACAGCAACGGGTATTCGCTGGTGCGAAAGATCTGTTTCGATGTGCTCAAACTTGAGATCGATGCGCACATCCCTGAACTGGGCCGCACCATTGGAGAAGAGTTGCTGGAACCGACCCGCATCTACGCCGAACCCATTCAGCACCTCATACGGGGATTGCCTGTCAGAGGTCTGGCGCATATTACCGGCGGCGGCATCGTTGATAATACGTTGCGGATCATTCCCCAGGCGTGCGGCATTGTGTTCAGGCGCGGCAGCTGGGAAGTGCCGCCCATTTTCAGCTACCTGCAAGATGCCGGAAATGTCGAGGAGAGCGAGATGCTGCGGGTTTTCAACAACGGCATTGGATTGGTGGCCGTAGTCCCGGAGAAAGCGGTCCAGGACGTGCTGGCCAGATTATCCGCCATGGACGAGAAAGCGTACGTGATCGGCGAGATAGTTGAGCGCAGTACGAACGATGACGAACGTATCCAATGGGTTTAGCCCCATGCGGCTCTGGACAGCGATAACGGAGTTGGTGCAAAACAGCTTCGGCCGTTTTCTCCACTGGATCGCCAGAGGCGCTCGCCAGCATCCGCCTTGCGCTTCTTGACATCCGAAAGGAAGCACCGGTCCGGTGAAACGAAAATAACCCTTTTGTTCCAATTCCATCAGGCGGTTTGGCCGGCTCGAAGTCCGGCCTTTTTTTATCATGCGAATTCTAGGTATCGAAACTTCCTGCGATGAAACTGCTGCCGCCATCGTAGAAGATGGGCAGCGGATCCTTTCTTCGGTGGTGGCCTCCCAGGTGGACGTGCATCACGTATACGGCGGCGTGGTTCCCGAACTGGCGTCGCGCATGCATATCGAGGCCATCGTTCCGGTGGTCGAACAGGCGCTTGCCGCATCGAAGTTGACAACGGACGAGATTGATGGCGTAGCGGCAACTCAGGGCCCCGGACTCGTGGGCGCCCTGCTGGTAGGATTCTCATTTGCCAAAGCCTACGCCTATGCGAAGAAATTGCGATTCATTGGCGTAGACCATCTGGAAGGGCACTTGTATTCAGCTCTGCTGTCCGAAACCCCTCCACGGTTCCCTTATGTGGCGCTGCTGGCTTCCGGCGGCCATACGGCCATTTATCATGTCCGGGAAAAAGGGCGTTACGATCTGTTGGGGCAGACCCGCGACGACGCCGCCGGAGAAGCCTATGACAAAGTGGCCAAGATGTTGGGACTGGGGTATCCGGGCGGCGGCATCATCGACCGGCTGGCCCATCAAGGTCATTCGGACTTCATCACTTTCCCCCGGCCCTATCTCGACAAGGAGAAATTCGATTTTTCGTTCAGCGGTATCAAGACAGCAGTTCATCGGTATATCGACACGCTGACCACACCGCTGGATGCGGCGCTTCAGGCCGACATCGCCGCCGCCTTCCAGGCTGCGGTGGTGGATGTGCTAATCCACAAGGTGCTGTATGCGGCCCAAGTCAAACAATGCCGTCATGTGGCCGTCGTGGGGGGCGTCGCTGCTAATCAAGGCTTGCGGGAGCGGTTGCTGCAGGAGAGCGCCCGGCAGGGCATCAGCGTGCACATTCCCCCTTTATCGCTGTGCGGCGACAATGCGGCCATGATTGCCGCCGTCGCCAACCACCATCTCATCGATGGCGAAAAGACATCGCTGCGGGAAGATGTCTATTCGCGTCACCGCCAAATTCCGGTTTAGGGGTTCACGTTTCCCAAAGCGTCGACAAAAAAGTTGATTTTGCCGTCAGGATGCGTCTGACCGCATTGGATGTCGCCCGGGCCGTCGCCGCATCATGGCGCTGGATTCTGTCGATCAGATCGTATGCCGCCTGTATTTTCGGTCCAGGATGACAAATCAGCAAGATATCAACGGCCGCCTTGAGGCACTGTCCGACGATTTGATCCAGTTCGTAGTGGTTGGCGATGGCGCCCATGTCGAGGTCGTCGGTCAGCACTAGCCCTTGATACCCATATTTTCGGCGTAGAAGGTCACCGGCAATGTAGGGGGATAGGCTTGCCGGCCACTGCGGGTCGAGGGACCGGTAGCGAATGTGGGACAACATGATACCGCAGACGCCGGCACCCATTGCCGAACGAAATGGCGCAATGTCCCGGGGCTCGAGTTGCTCCATCGCGGTATCCAGATCCGGCAAGTCCAGATGAGAATCCAGAACCGTGCGGCCGATGCCGGGAAAATGCTTGGCCACAGCCATGATCCGAAGCTGCTGAAAGGCGTCGATCATGGCGTTTCCCATCTGCGAAACATATCGCGGATCCCGGCCGAAGGCGCGTTTTTTCATCACGCTGTCGCCCTGCTGCGGCAGAACATCGAGCACCGGCGCCATGTTCATATTGACGCCTATCCGGGTCAACTCCCCGGCCGTCGTACGGGCGAAGTCTACCGCATCTTCTACGGTTTTCATGCTGGGATTGCCAGCGAACTGGGTAAATGGCGGCTTGAGCCTGGCCACCACCCCCCCCTCCTGATCGATGCCGATGAAAAGGGGCGGTTGTCCGCATTGCCGCGCAAAGTCCTGGGCATCCTTGCACAGTTGTCCGATTTGGTCGGGTTCATGGAGGTTGCGGGCGAATAAGATGATTCCCCCCACCTTCAAACGATCGATATAGAATCTCAGCGTGTCATCCAGCACAGTTCCGTCGAACCCTACCATCAGCCGCTGTCCGGCTTGTTGTGCTGCAGTGAGGTGCTGCTGATCCTTCATGCGGTCTCCTGGGGTTCCTGTCGTTCATTGGTGGACGGCCATCGCCCTGCAACATCACCGCGATTACTTTTTCCTGCGGCGCAATTGGTATTTACGCACGGCTTTCTGGTGCTCCCCTATATTGGTCGAGAAATGGTGGGTAGTATCTTTTTTGGATACGAAAAAAAGATAGTCCGTTTCAGCCGGATACAATGCCGCTTTGATCGCATCACGTCCTGGATTGGCAATGGGGCCGGGGGGTAATCCTCTGATCTTATAGGTGTTGTAAGGCGTGAGAGTCGAGAGGTGAATACGCTTAATATTGCCGTCGAAGTCCGGTATACCGTAAATCACCGTCGGATCGCTTTCAAGCCGCATTCTTTTTTTAAGCCGGTTGTGGAATACCGATGAGATGATGGGGCGTTCAAACGGGGCGCCGGTTTCTTTCTCGATGATGGAGGCCAGAGTGACGATCTCGTGGACCGAGCGGTTCAATGCGGTTGCGCGCAAGTGCCATTCGTTTGGAAATTGTTCATTGAAGCGGGCCACCATTTTCCTGAGAATGGTGTCAGTCGACACACGCTTCGGGAAATAATATGTGTCGGGGAAGAGGTAGCCCTCGAGGGTGTCGGCTTGGATGCCGAGACTGGCCGCATATTCGGGTGATGTTGCCATGGAGACAAATTCATCGGCTCGTCCCAATTCATTTCCGGCCACTTCCTCCGCAATCTGGCGAAGCGTATATCCCTCCGGAATGGTCAGCCGGTACAAGTAACTTTTTCCGCCGACCAATACATCCAGGACTTGTGTCGGCGTCATGGCCGGCGACAACGGGTACTCACCGGCCTTCAGTTTTTTATCGACGCCTTTGAGTACCGCCAGCAGTCTGAATTTTGCTGTGTTGGAGATGATTTCATTCTGCTCTAATTTGGCGGCCAGCGTCGTGAAATTTTCGCCCGGTGAAACGGATACGATTCTTTGCGTTTGATCGATGCCTGCCGGGCGGTGGGCGAACCTGTGCAGGGCCGCACCCTGCCATGCCAGCACGCCTGTGGCTGCAATGATAATCCCCAAAAAGAGTCTTGTGAATACTTTCAATCTATAAGTTACCCTGCCGGCTGCATGGAGCTTTGGCAAATCATACGTCTTCAAGTGAATGGAGGATAAGCTGAAAAATGGAAGGATGTCAATATCCCCAAACATTGGAGTGCCGCAGGGAGAAAGGGTCTGGCTAAGGGCAGTTTAACCGCGCTGCGGAATAGCGTTTGCCTTCTGCATTCTCCGCGGACCGGGTCTTCACAGACCTTTCTGCTGGTGCGCCCGATGGAGAACTCCAATGTTTGAAATTGGTGAATTCTCTATCAAAATCAGTATTTATGCTTGACAAGTCAAATTCTTTTCGTCCATAAAGTAAAAAGTGCGCTTATCTTCTCTGGTCTGAGCGGTTTGGGAAACAGTCACGCAATTGTTGCAATTTGTCTGCTTGGCGAAGTGATAAAGATGGATCTGCCAGGACCGGCGGAAAAGGCACAACAATAATGCACCCTCCGCTACCGGTGGGTTCAACATATATCGCATGTGGCAGACACGCGTCTGGACTGCCTCTTCCTCAGTTGAAAGCCTGCAAGCATGCCCGATCTCGCCCAAATATACAACAGCCGTATTCTCAAATCCTACAGCGGATACCTGGGCGAAAAATATCCTTCCATCGACATCGAACTCATATTGAATTACGCCGGTGTATCCAAATTTGAACTGGATGACCCCGGCCACTGGTTCAACCAGGAACAGGTCGATCGTTTTCAAGAGAAAATAGTTGAATTGACGGGGAATGCATCCATATCGCGAGAAGTCGGTCAATATGCCGTTATTTCTGATACATCCGGACCCGTTAAGCAGCACGCGCTGGGTCTTTTGAAAGTGTCGACCATTTATCTGCTGCTGACCAAATTATACCCCATGCTCAGCCGGGGTGCGAAAGTCACCAGCCGAAAGCTGGCCTCCAACAAGGTAGAGATCGAGGTTGTTCCCGGCGCAGACATAGAAGAAAAGCCGTATCAATGTGAGAATCGAATCGGCATATTCGAGTCCTTGCCGATGATGTATGCCGGCAAACAGGCCAAGGTCGACCACGTCAAGTGTATCCACAACGGGGATGACCGGTGCAGTTATGCTGTGACATGGGAAGAACCCGATTTTCCCCGGATGAGACGCTTTTTGTCGCTGGCCGTCGGGATGACGCTCCTTGCCCTGATCATTTCCCTTGTGTATTGGCCCCTGGTGGTTGGGTTGATCATCTGTCTGGTCGGAGGCGCGGGGATTGCAACCGGGATGATCCTGACCCTGGTTTCTGAAAAGCGCGAATTGACCCGCGTCATTCAAAACCAGGGCAATGCGGCCGAAGAGCACATTCGGGAAATCGATTACCGGTACCGCGGCGCACGGTTGGTCCAAAAGATCGGGCAGGCGACCTCCTCGGTCCTCGACACCGATAAACTGGCCCGGATCGTGGTGCAGAATATTAAAGACTATCTTGATTTTGACCGCGGCATGATCATGCTGGCGAATAAAGAGCGCAGACGGCTCGTCTATGCGGCCGGATTCGGGTTTGAAGACGCTTCGGTCGATCTGCTCAACAAGACCCAGTTTCGCCTCGACAATCCTGATGCGAAGGGCGTTTTCATCAAGGTGTACCGTGAGCAGCGACCGGTATTGGTCGACGACATCGAAGCCTTGCGCGGTTCGTTTTCCGTAAAAAGCAAGCGGCTCATTGACCGCATTGGCTCTAAATCACTGATCTGTCTTCCCATTGTCCATGAAGATACTTCGCTTGGCATTCTTGCAGTCGACAACATCGTCACCAAACGGCCGTTGACAAAAAGCGATATGAACCTCTTGATGGGCGTTGCCTATCAGACCGCCGTAAGTCTTTTCAGCGCCAGGGCTTTTGAGGATTTACAAAGCAGTGAAGAGCGCTACCGCAGTCTATACGAGAAGGCGCCGACGGCCTACCTTTCGCTTCGAGTGGAAGATGCCGTCATCGTCAATTGCAATTCGGCAACTGTCCGTCTTTTCGGTTATGAGCGCAGCCACCTGATCGGTTCTTCATTGCTGGGCTATGTGGCGCCGGACCAGGAGAGTCAACGCAGAGCGCAGTGGATGCTTGAGCTTCTGCGGGGAGGGCAGCCGTTTTATAACGAATCCATCGAATTGATTGATTCCGGCGGACGATCGATCTGGGTCAACGTGTCTCTCGAGCCGTTCGGGCGTACATCAAGCGATATTGTGGAAGGTCGCTGCATTCTCGTGGACATCACCAAACAGAAGTATTTGGAGGAAAAACTCCAACACGCTCAAAAAATGGAGACCATCGGCACGCTGGCGGGCGGCGTGGCCCATGACCTGAATAACATCCTGGCGGCCATCGTCAGCTACCCCGACCTTTTGCTGATGGATATTCCGCCGGACAGTCCGCTGCACGACCCCCTGCTCAAAATTAGAGGGGCCGGCTATCGTGCGGCCGCCATTGTCCATGACCTGTTGACCCTCTCGCGAAGGGGGGTTCCTATCTCCGATGTTGTGGATATACGCGATACCATCCAGCGCTTCCTTGAAAGCCCCGAATGCGAAGACCTGATGGAGCGCCACAAGGGTGTCGAAATCGTAACGGACCTGGACGATGATATTATGCCCATTAAAGGATCTCCGGTACAGTTGAGCAATACTTTGATGAATGTGGTGTTCAATGCCGCCGAGGCCATTGTCGATGAAGGGACGATCCGCATTTCGACCCATCAGGAAACCATCGGCATCGGAGATGCGCGCCTTAAAGGCGACCCCGGCGACTATGCCGTGATGACCATCGAGGACAATGGGCACGGTATCGCCCCTCATGATGTAAAGCAGGTCTTCGAACCCTTTTTTACCAAGAAGGTAATGGGCAGAAGCGGTACCGGGCTCGGCATGGCCATTGTCTGGGCGGCCGTCGAAGATCACAGCGGCTTCATTGATATCGACAGCCAGATCGGCGTGGGCACAACGGTTCGTCTCTACTTTCCGGCCACCATGGAAAAACAAACATTTCCACGGCTCGCGGGTGACATTGAGCATGCCTCCGGAAAAGGGGAAGAGATCTTGGTTGTGGACGATAATCTGGAGCATCGTGAGATTGCCTCGCGGATGCTGGTGCGGCTTGGGTACGAAGTGGCCGGTGCTGAAAGCGGTGAAGCTGCCGTCGCCAAATTCGAGGACGGTTATCGACCGGCGGTCGTATTGTTGGACATGCAAATGGGCCCGGGCATCGATGGGTATGAAACCTACCGTAGAATCTTGTCCATCCATCCCCGTCAAAAGGGAATTATCGTCAGTGGGTATTCGGAGTCGATACGCGTGAAGAAGGCGCGACGTCTGGGGGTGGGGGGGTATCTTAAGAAGCCTTATAGCATGAAGGATATAGGAACCGTCGTCCGCTACGAAATTGACCGGCCCCAGAAAGCCTGAGGGCGCCGTATCCGGCGTTGTCAGGGGCTTGCAGTAGGTTTTTTGACTACGGCAGCGCCCCTTCCGCCTTGGCTACGACGCCCTCAGGCTTTCTGGGGCTTTGTGTAAAGCAGGCACCGTATCCGGCGTTGTCAGGGGCTTGCAGTAGGTTTGACTACGGCGGCGCCCCTTCCGCCTTGGCTACGACGCCCTCAGGCTTTCTGGGGCATTGTGTAAAGCAGGCGCCGTATCTGCGTTGTCGTGGGCTTGTAGTAGGATGGCTGCGGTGCCACCCGCGAAAGCCGGGACCAGAGCCGTCAACCGCTATCGCCAAATAAACTTCGTCGATAGAGATTACGTCGACAGGGTCTTGATCAATTGGCCGATGTAGAATCGGGCGTGGCTGATGGGGGCGGCCATGTTGGCACGGTGGTTGGCCAGGATGCCGTCGAGTTCGCCATTGGTGATCAGCAATGGATCCAGTTCGGCCGCTTGGCGGCAGGATTCCAAAGCATGGTGCAGCAGTTCGGTGGCGTGCCGGTTCTCCAGGGTTTTGCTGAAATCGTGATGGATCGCTTCCAGGATCGTCGCCAATGCGCTGGCCACGCCCTTGGCATAAAAGAAGTAATCGTCGGCTTTGAAGAGACTGACGCGCGAACCCTCTTCGTTGTTTTGTTTGACCAGGTTCTCGTCACAGCTTCCCAACAGGTCTTCGTAGGACGACAGCAATGGGATCAGGTTGTCGGTGCGTGTGTAGAACGATCCCCGGCCTTCGAGCAGTTCTTTCTTGTAGGCCTCCAGCTCTTCAATGCTCTCCTTGTATTTGGATTCCGGTGAGGGAAACCAGTATCGATCGGCTTTTACCATCAGCCAGTTCATGGCATTCTCAAGATTCCGGTTAAAAGCATCCGTGGTGCCGGTACGGGAGATGCGTTCCGCCAGGAGAACAACGGTTCGGCGGGTGACCTCCAGTACGCCCAACTGATAGTTGTTGACGTTGTCCGTGAAGTTGACGATATCATTGGGGCGCCAGCCCCAGAATCGCCCGTTCAGCTCATGACCGAGGGGTTTGATGGCGGCATCGACAAAGGCCACGCCGGTGGGAAGATCTTCATGTCGGGTTTCTGTCGCCGTGTCATGGACGGCTGGTTGGTCTTCATGCTCTTTAGGGCGTGCTTTTTCCCGGGAAGGGGATGATGCCTCATGACGGACGGGTTCTTTGGGTTCTTCGGCCTTCTTGTCATGGGGGCTATCTTTTGGCGGTGTTTCTTCAGCGTCTGCCGATGCCGCACCATGGCTTTCGGTTGCGGCGATGTGCGCAGGCTGTGAAACGGGAACCGCGCTCTTGGATGCTTCATCTTCATGCTGAGTGACTGTCGTCCCATGGGGGCCCGCAATGGTGGTCTGCTGCCGGGAAGCTTGCTTGGGGGGAGCGTGTGTTTTTGCATCTTTTGTGTCGGCCGCGGTTTCGGTCATTTCGGCTGTCTGTGGCGGTGCGGTTTCAGGATGTTCCGCTGTGATTTCCTCCTCACCGTGTTTTTTATCCTCTCCCGGCGACCGGGGGGCAGGGGCGGAGCTAAACGCCCAGACGACCAGAATGATCAACACGGCGACAACACCGAGCCGTTTGGCCACATACCAATTGATGCCATGGTTATCTTTTTTGTCGGATGGTTGGTCGTTCATGGGCTTCCCTTTCGGCCCTCTCGGGGGTGAACCATGGTGTTCGTATGGTTTATTCGGCACTGGGGCGTCGGCGCAGTTTGCGAATATCGCCCACTCTTATGGTCAAATGAATGCTGTCGAAATATTCGATTAAAGGTATCACATATTTTCGCGAGGCTCCAGTCATATCCTTGAACTGAGGCGTTGATATCTCTTCATTGGCGACAAGGTATCGGGTCAATTGGTCTTTAAGATCATCCAGATGGCCGGCGTGATAGTACAAATCATCTTTGACTTTGACCAGCCGATTTTCGCCGATCAGCAGCGCAAGCACTTCTTTGGCGGTTTGGGCCGGAGCATCCAGATCACGACAGATCTCCTTGAAGTAGGGCGGCGTTAATCGGCCATCCTGGTAAGCAGCCATGATCTTCTCTTTCAATGCTTCTTGATCGACGCCCAGCGTTACCTTGTGGTCAGCCAGAAATACGACGTCTTCCTCCAATGCGATGACGTTTGCTTTCGAAAGGTGCTGAAGGGTAATCAAGAACGCTTTGTTGTCAATGGCGGCAGGGAGCTTGGTTTTCAGCTCTTCTTTAGGGATGCCGGGCTTCAGGGGAAACTTTTCGTGATAGTCGGAAATGCGCACCCGCATGTTTTCCTGGATCTCTTCGAAAACCTTTTGGTCGATGAATACCTGTTTCTCTTTGTCGACTCTGATGATCTGCTGCTGAGAAAGCATGGCCTGAAGCATCTGATCCAATTGCTTCTCCGTCATGTTCACCATCAGGCACAGGCTTTGATAGCTGCATCCCCCGTAGCCGGCTGCGTGGACCAGCTGACGAATCGTCTCCTGCGGTCGGTCATCGGTCAGCGCCGTCAAATGGTCGATCACTTCCGTTTTGTTGGGCTTGTGTTTTACGGGAATGGGGTTGAGAACCGGTCCACCGCCGATGGTGCGTACCGGAGAATAGCTGCGCAGGACATACCGGTCGTCCCGTATCAAGGTCACAGGGCGCTCCAGCCGCAACTGAGCAAAAGCGGTGTCGCCGGGTAAAAGCTCCTCCCTGTCGAGCAGCACCACGATCCCCATGATCTCACTGGTACCGCTGTGAAATCTGACGCGCGTGCGTTGCTTTAATTTCTTGGGATTGCTCGACAGGTAATTGAGATGTACATCCACCATATGGCTGGTGGCCAATGTATCCGGCAAAGCGACCATGTCGCCCCGGTTGACCATTTCTTTGTCGAGACCCTGGAAGTTGATGGCGGTTCGCATTCCGGCTTCGGCCGTGTCGACGCTTTGCCCGTGTACCTGGATACCGCGCACTTTGGATGTGATGCCGGACGGATAGATCATGATGCGATCCCCGACCCGAACCTTTCCGGAAATGAGGGTCCCGGTGATGACCGTTCCAAAGCCTTTCATGGTAAACACACGATCCACAGGCAACCGGAAGATACCGGTGGAAGTGCGCTGGGTGACCTGCCCACCGATCTGGTCCAACGCGTTCAAAAAGTCGGCAATGCCATCTCCTGTCGCCGAGGATACGGGAATGACCGGTGCGTCTTCCAGGAAGGTTTGGCGCGTAAATTCCACCACTTCTTCACGCACCATTTCCAGCCACTCCCCGTCGACCAGATCGACCTTGGTCAGCACCACCAGACCGTATTCAATACCCAGAAGGGTGCAGATCTCCATGTGCTCGCGGGTCTGCGGCATGATCCCTTCGTCCGCTGCAATCACCATGGCGACGATGTCGATGCCGGTGGCACCGGCAACCATGTTCTTGACGAATTTTTCATGGCCGGGGACATCCACGACGCCGAGACGCTGCCCTCCAGGCAACGTCAAGGCGGCGAATCCCAACTCGATAGTGATGCCGCGAAGCTGCTCTTCTTTCAGCCGGTCGGTGTTTACGCCGGTGACGGCTCTGATCAAGCTGGTTTTACCGTGATCGATATGGCCGGCGGTTCCCAGGATGATTTGTTTCAAATCGGCTGTCTCCTTTTAGCGACTGCGGCAATGCGTTTCACCGGTGTGACCCCGCGGGATTGCTTGCACCGGGCAGCTACTGCTGTTTTGGTCCACCGACAGATTTATCTTTGCTGCGCCTGCGCAAAGCCTCTGTCACATAGGCCAGGACGACCAGGGCGGCACATAGTCCGATAATAAATATCAGGGGAGCGTTGGGATAAAAAAATTTCGATAAAAAGATACCGAACAAAACCCCCATAATGGCCCGGATGAGGAAAACGTTTCTTCTATTCACTGTCATCTCCAAGGGATAGTGGATACAATGGATGGAAATCCTATATTAGTTCATTTTTGGGGTCAATAGATGATGGTGCAGGACCGCGGGCGACACCGGCAACTTGTTGCCGATGCCACCCCACGGCAAGGGACTCACCGGCGGTGCAACCCATCACATTAACGGGCCCATGGCCGCCTAAGTTCGAATATGGCATCTGGCAGCACCTGAGTTTCGTGCCAAATGGTACTTGCGATTGCCCGTTTCCCGAATCCAGGGGAAGCGAGGCGAAGCCCGACAATTGACTTGCGATATCCCTGAAGCGGTCACAGAATGCTTTGCATTCTTTACGGTGATTGTGCTTTAGTATGGCAACAGACCGATTGCATTGCATCGGAATGCCGATGCCATTCGAACCTCAGCCGATAAAAGGGAACCGCCGATGTCATACCAGCGCCGCACGCGGCCTGCCGATCTGTGGATCGTCTGTTTGCTGATGGTCTTCAGCTGGCTGGCGGGCTGCGCTACGATGGAGACCTCCACGGAGCGGGAGCTGCGGAGGCAGTGGTCCTGCGACAGGGATGCGGATGCGGCCGTCGATCGCCAGCAATGGGACATTGCCTTGTCCCGGCACCAGGCACTGCTGAATCGTGATCCCAATAATTGCCTGGCCATCTATCATCTGGGATACATTCACGGCAAACTGGACGACAGACCACAAGAGGCCATTTTCTATGAAAAAGCGATTGATTGTGGCCTGGAAGGGGATGATCGTCTCTATTTTAATCTGGGCATGGCTTATGGTGAGATGAACCGGATCGATGATGCCCTGTCCGCCTTTGAACAGGCCATATCCTTGGACCACCAGAACGCGGAAAATTATTTCGGCTTGGGGTTGGTCGCTACCTGGGACGGCCAGACGGAAAGGGCTGAAAACGCTTTGATTCAAAGCGTCAATCTGGATCCCAGGCATTGGGAGGCCCATATCCTGTTGACGAGAATTTACCTGGATACGGGCCGGTTGGATGATGCCCAGCCGCACCTGGAGTACTTGCTGGCGAATGTCCCGGACCACGAGGACGTGCAGGAGCTGAAGCGAATTTACGAAGATCGGCGCATTACAGCTTTTGAATAATGAATATCGAACAAGGAACCGCAGAATGTCGCAGTAAGGTATTCTATCGTTTTGATAAGATGGCGGAGCGCAGCGACTCAACACTTCGACATTCTGCGGTTTACAACAGCCGGGCTCCCGGCCCCGGATGCTTTACGATAAAGGATACCGGCCGGTGCCAGGCCTATTCTTCCTCGATGCGATCAATTTCATGTACGATTTCAGGCAGGTGGCCTTCTTTGCAGATCAAGCCGGGGATGGGCTGGTCAAATGCGACGGCAAAGCCGTTGGCGCTGCATCGTGTGACGCGGCCGCTGGCTTCGATGAGGTGATCGAATTTAAACAGGGGGAATTTCAGCAGGATGTTTTGATCTTCTGCAATGGCCCGCTGGGTATTGATGAACATGCCGTTTGCGCCGACATTTTTCATGATATCGCGGAATTTGCCCTCCTGGACCGTATATTCAACGATGATAAATGACGCTCGGCGCGGATGCTGTCGCTGGTTATCGCCCCTTCTTCGTTCCTGGTTCATGTCTGGAATTGTCCTTGAAAATCCGACGCGGTCTGTACTAATATCCGAATCTGTATTAGATTGACCCATAACCCAAGTCGCCTGCGCCATCAATAGGGAAATGCATCGACACCATGCAGGCTTAAATATACGGGCTCTTATGTATACCGGTTTTGAACGAATTGTTGAAGAGCGAATCAAGAAAGCTCAGCATCAGGGAGTGTTCGAGAACTTGCCCGGTGCTGGCAAGCCGTTGGATTTTTCCGACGACCGCCTAATTCCTGAAGATTTGCGGCTGGCCTACAAGATATTGAAAAATGCCGATTGCATCCCGCCTGAGCTGGAAGTGCGCAAGGAGATACGGCGAACAGAAGATCTGTTGGCCGATATGAAAGATACCGAAGAGCGTTACCGCATGCTGAAAAAGCTTAACTTCCTGATCATGAAATTGAACGCTTCCCGCAATTCGGACGCCCGGTTCGAAATGCCCCAACATTATATGGCCGCTTTGACCGGTCGAATGGCGTCCCGCAAAGACGGCACCAGACCTTAGGTCCGCGGTACAGGGGATTCACATCCGTCGAACCCATGAAATCGAAAAGAAACAAAAGCAGTGACGGCATCTTCAAGAGCATCTTCGCCGCCCACGTGATCCTCTTTCTACACCTGCTGTTTTTTGCCGCAGTAGGTTTTCTCGTCGTGTTTCTCGGCGGCATGATGCAGTATATGGGCTACATTCTGCTGGGCGGTTTGGGGATTGCCGGCCTTTGTTCCTATCTCTTCTACCGGCGATTGCGCAGGGAGGGGCGATCCTTGAAAGAGACGCTGCATTCTCCGCTTTTTCGAGGCCGCAATGTGGAGGTGAGCTTGCTGGGCGGCATGGCCACCCTTAAACTGGACCAGCAGGGTCAAAGGCTGGAAAAGGCCATCGATGAGGGCCAACGGCAGCCGCCGCTGCAACTGGAAGACCCGGAAACCGCCCGCATCAGGGAGGTCAACGACCTGGCACGTTTGCTGGAGAAAGATCTGATCACCCTGGAAGAGTTCAACAGGGCCAAGCGACGGTTGCTGGGATAGCCGCCGATGGAAGTTCGATGTCCGACGTTCCATTAATTGACAGGGTTTTCTGTCGGGGCCATCTTACTTCGCTCCAAACAGCTTCTCACCAATCAGATAGTGCCCCCCGATATCGCGCCGCAGCGCCAGTCGATTGCCCTGGTCATCCTCCCGCGGGATTACCCGGATTTTTCCATTGTCGTAGGCGGAAAGCAGCTTCTGGCGCAGCCGGTCCGCCACTTCCCCGCGCTGTTGCCCCTGTTTGACGGTACTGTTGGCGTTGAGATAGGCGACACGGGTACCGTCCGACATGAACCCCTGGCGCTCGCCGGAGTAATCCATGGCGGACGGTATCACCTGGATCCCTTTGCGTTTCATGTATTTGGCGTCGAGCTCCAGCGGCTCATTCCTGGTGCACGACCAGGGATAGCCCTTTTGGCCGTCCGGTCCGCCGGGACCGGTCATCAGGGCGATGCAGGCCGCCACCTGATCGTCGCGAACCTCGGGTTTGACCTTGTCCAGGTTTCCCTCCAAGGTTGCGGCAACCAAAGCGCCCAGGTTTCTCAGGCGCCGGGCCACCGGCTGAGCTTCCGGCTCACCCGGCCGGATGTTGATCTCACACACGCGGATCTGCGTCGGGGTCATGTTTTCCTTCATGGAGACAAAACAGCCCGGGTATAGGATGCACGGCCTGAGATATCCTCTCTCCCGCATGATGTTGACCAAAGGATCGGCGATGGTTTTGCCCACCAGGTCCAGCATGGCCGGTGTTTCCATTGGATGGGGGGAGATGGCACCGGTTCCGCCGGTGATGGGGTTGTCTTTGCTGGCCGGTCCTTCAAAACGTTCGGGATAATCCATTGCCGTGGGTAGAATTTGATAATTCCCGTTTCGATCCACCAGCAGGGTAAAGCTGATCTCCATGCCGGACATGCGCGATTCGATCAGCAACGGCCATGGGCGCTTCTTTCCAAACTGCCTTGAGTAGCTTTTTTTGTAGTCTTTGATCAGGGTGTCGTATACTTCCCGGATCTCCCAGGCGTTCAAGATCACCCGGGCGCCCTTGCCGCCTGCGCTATAGGGGAATTTCAATACAGCGCCGCCAAATTCGGACAGGTAGTCCAGTGCTGTTTTCAGTACGCTGTCGTAATCTCTGGCATCCACTTGGGTCCATGCATGGGCAACGGGAATACCCGCATCCCGGCACATTTCCTTACAGCGGATCTTGTCGCCCTCGATAAAGGCCGCCTCGGCGGTTAATCCCAGAATACGGTCTTCGAATCCGGCTGCGCTGACGCGGTCGACCAGCCCTTCAAACAGCAGTGCTTCCGGCATGGGCACCACATAATCGATGCAGCCCGATGCCAACGCCTCGATGATGCTGGTGGCATAATCGTCCACCGAGTTGCTTTGCGTGGCCACAAATTGTACCGGCCAGTTGAGTTGCTCGCAATAGTGGGGCATGGCCGGCGTGCCTCTTACCACAACACCTTGAAAGTCATTGGTGTATTGTTCACTGGTGGCGGTGGAGACCACATATGCGCACAACAAGGTTCTTCCATCGGTACCGGCAAAAGCGATTTTGGTCATGTCTGGTCCTATTCTATTCCATTGTCAGGGGCATTGGTTGACAGGACTCATACCATAAACCCCATGGTGACGCCAGTGGCAAGAAAGGGCTGGAAACCCAAATGAAAAGTTGCTTCCAAGGATCACTTTTTGTTAATTGGAAAGAAGCGCACTTAACCTTTACCCGGGAGATCGACTATGGAAAAAATTACCCTTGCCCTTTTGGCCGGCGGTATTTCATCCGAACGGGAGGTGTCTCTCAACTCAGGTGAACAAGTCTACGAAGCCCTCGATCAATCCAAATATGACATCCGGCGCTATGATCCCAAGACAGATCTGGCCAAACTGGTGGCCGATGCCGGCCAGATCGATGCGGCCCTTATCATCCTCCACGGGCCCTATGGCGAAGATGGAACCGTTCAGGGATTGCTGGATCTCCTCGATATCCCCTACCAGGGCAGCGGCGTCCTGGGGAGCGCCGTGGCCATGAACAAATTGGTGGCCAAGCAGCTTTATGAATTCGCAGGGCTGCCGGTGGCGCCTTATGTCGTGGTCCAAGGGCCTGATCACATGGCGCCCGAAGCAGTTGAAAAACAACTGGGCCTGCCGGTGGTGATCAAACCCATCGAGGCGGGGTCCAGTGTCGGCATGTCCATTGTCCGTACCATCGATGCCTTGCCCGGCGCGCTGAAGACCGCGTTTGATCACGGCCACTCGGTGATGATCGAGGCCTATATCGAGGGTGTCGAGGTGACCGGCGGTGTATTGGGCAACGACGCACCTGAAGCGCTTCCCCTGATTGAGATCATTCCCGATGCCTCACACGACTTCTTTGATTATGAAGCCAAGTACACGGCGGGGGTGACCCAGGAGATCTGCCCGGCGCGCATCAGTGAAAAACTGACTGCCCAAGCCCAGCAATACGCGGTAAGGGCCCATGCCGCGCTCCAATGTCGCGGCTACAGCCGGACCGATATGATCTTGCAGGGCGAACGATTCTACCTTCTGGAGACCAACACCATACCCGGCATGACCGCAACGAGCCTTTTTCCCCAGGCTGCCAACGTGGCCGGCTATGGGTTCGGTCAGTTGCTGGACAAATTGATCCAGTTGAGTATTGAAGACCATCAGCGAGGCCGTTGACCCGTGACCATTTACTCCAGCAAAGAGATCAGGACACATTTCCAGGAATTGGAAGCCGGTGATATCATAACCGGGGAAATTTTTGCGGCGCGTCAAAACACCGCTGCACTGGTTGACCTGATGCAGCGGGGGGTGCACTGCATCCCCTCTCCGCTGGCACAGTTGCTCAGCCGCTCTAAGGTCGCCCAAGTCGATATTCTCGGACAATACATGCTGCCGCTGACCATGGCCATCAAACGGCGGAAGGATTTGCTGGAAGCCGTCAATGCATATGCATCTGCCGGTATTGACGCCGTGGTGACCAAAGAGGAGCATATGCACTGCGGCCATGGCGTGCGCAAGTGGGATCACATCGAGACGGTTTACAGTTTCCGGGGATTGGAAAAGGAGCACTATCCATTTGTACTCCAACCGTTTGCGGCAGGTTTTAAAGACGTGCGGGTCATTCTGGTCGGAGATCTGATCGAGGCTTATGCCCGAAACAATCCGGACAATTTCAGGGGGAATTTATCGGGCGGGGGGCAATATGAACCATACGACCTTTCGCCGGAACAGGCCGGCTACTGCCGGCGGATCGTAGAGCGCGCCCGATTCCCATATGCCCATTTGGACCTGCAGATCATGTCGGACGGGAGGTTGTATATTTTTGAAATTGCGCTGAACGGTGGTATTCAAGGCAGTTCCCAGGAGCGTTCGGAATTGGATCGACGGAAAGCGGAGCGGATTGAACAACTGGCTCAAGCGATAAATGACAGAACATCGCCTGCCGCGATCCGTTAAACAGGCGCACCGTCGGTTAACAAGCAGCCGGGTGACGACCCCATCAGGCGCTCATATCAACAGTGTTAAAGGAGGAAGACGACAGTGACAGCAAATGAAGCCCAAGCCGCCCCGAAAGTGGGTATCGTTATGGGAAGTGATTCTGATCTTGGAGTGATGCAGGCGGCCGCCGATATCTTGAAGCAGTTTGGCATTGCATATGAAATGACCGTGGCTTCGGCCCACCGCACACCGGAGCGGGCCATGCGCTTTGCCGCCGGGGCGCGCAGCCGCGGGGTCCGGGTCATCATCGCCGGCGCCGGCCATGCCGCCCACCTGGCCGGCGTGCTTGCAGCGCACACTACGTTGCCGGTCATCGGCGTCCCCATCGATTCATCCTGCCTACAAGGCATGGACGCCTTGTTGTCCACGGTTCAAATGCCGCCGGGTATTCCTGTCGCTACAGTCTCCATCGGCAAATCCGGTGCGAAAAACGCCGGCATCCTTGCGGCCCAGATCCTGGCGGTCGCCGATACCGAGTTGGATGCGCGTCTGGCAACCTTTAAAAAGGAGATGGCAGAGCAGGTGGAAAAGAAAGCCCTTGCCGTGGAAAACGGAACGGCCTGATGACCGTCGTTTATTCCATAGACCCGCACCATCCTCAGCCTGATCGCATCGAGCAGGCGGCGCGCATACTGCGAGACGGCGGTGTGGTGATTTTACCCACCAGAGGATTGTATGGACTGGGATGCGACGCGCGCAATGCCGCTGCGGTGAGACGCATATTCAACATCAAGAAACGGCCCCTTGAAAAACCGCTGCTGGTGCTGATCAGCAACCGCGGCATGCTGGCCGACGTCGTTCCATCGATCCCCTCGCTGGCCGAACCCCTGATGACCGCATTTTGGCCTGGACGGTTGACCTTGGTCATGAAGGGACGCAAGGATCTGCCATCGGGGCTCTGCTCCGGTACCGGCAAGGTGGGCGTGCGGATGGTCGGGCATCCGGTCGCTGCCGCTCTGGTGGAAGATGTCGCAAGGGCCGTCACCGGAACGAGTGCCAATCTCTCCGGCGCGGGCGGTTGCGACCGTATCGAAGCGATAGACCGCATGGTCATCGATGCGGTGGACATGATACTGGACGCCGGTGTCCTGGGTGGTGGGGCGGGGTCCTCGGTGGTGGATGTGACCGGCCGCTCCCCCCGGATCTTGAGGGAGGGAGCCGTGTCCGCCCGGGAGATTTCCAAGGCCGTTGAGAGCGCTGAGCACCTGGCGAGTTGACAAGGGCAGGTAATTTGAATATATAGCCACATTCATTGCCGGAGTGGTGAAATTGGTAAACGCAGCGGACTCAAAATCCGCCGGGCCTTGCGCCCCTGAGAGTTCGATTCTCTCCTCCGGCACCATTCGAAGATAAAGGGCTTGCCGATATGGGCGAGCCCTTTTTTGTTGCGTACTGCCAAACGACTGACAGGCAATATTTTGCCTTTGAGGTACAAAATCGAACTCCAACTCGGATCCATGGCATGCCATTCGGTTGGATACCGCTCGACACATCTGTATACCAGAAGATACGTTCCGTGTAATTTATCATTATAAACAATGCGTTTTAACCCTGCCAATCTGCCTAAGGGTTTGTAGAAGAAGGCAAATCTTCCTTTCTGATGCTGTGGCATGCTCTTTGCTGATTAATATCATCAGGAAAGGATTTTGTATGTGTCAAAGCTCCAGATTCAACCAAACCCATGTCGATCATCTTATATTATCATTCCATGCCATCGTGCATCTCCGGGACCAGGATCCCATTGCATGTCGCTATATATGCACCCCATCCGGGGTGAGTATTCTTATTCATCAGCCGGTACATAACCCCCACCGCTGAATCCATATAAACGATCAACGATATGAAAATGCATTTCGTTACAGTGATCAAATTCAGTATCAAGAGGTCTGCCATGTTTCCTTTAAAAAAGCTCACACCCGTGTTAATCGTCATCCTGTTCTCAATGGTTGCCGTCCAGTCTGCCCATGCCTGGTCGTTCATCGTCAATACGCTGGGCCCGCCGTTGAATCAGTGCGCGACCTGCCACACATCCAACAGCGATTTCACCATGAATCCATACGGGACTGATTTCCTCGATCCGAACCACGCGTCCAAGTATGCCAATAAACATCCCAGCCCAATCGCCGTGACCGGGGACTGCAACAACTGCCATCCCGGAAAAGGATATCCCATCAAACGTTCGGGGCTCGACAACATGGACTCGGACCTCGACCTGTTTACGAACCTGGAAGAAATCAACGCCGGGACGAATCCCGGTGACGCCACTGATTTTCCAGTGGACGCAACGGCCCCGACCGTTACGGCGTTCTCTCTTCCGGCAACTTCGAATACCCTGACAGTGGCCATCACGAGCTTTACGGCGACGGATGACATCGGCGTTTCAGGTTACATGGTGACCCTGTCTGCCACAGCCCCGAATGCCGGGGATCCTGGCTGGAATGCAACGGCACCGACCTATTATACTTGTCCGACGGCCGATATTCATACCCTCTACGCTTGGGCCAAGGATGCTGCCGGCAACGTTTCGACGAGCAGCAGCGCCCAGGTCGACACCACGCCGAGCGATCAACGGGTGAACACGCCGCCTGCGGCTGCCGCCGGCACCGACCAGATTGTAACTGAAGGGGAAACTGTTCACCTCAGCGGAGTCGGTTCGACCGATGATCTCGCCATCATCTCCTATGCATGGGTGCAACTCGACGGTCCCGGTGGCAGTGCTATCGCATCAAATGACCCCGTCGCTGCAGCGATGTCGAATGCATCCAGTATTACACCGTATTTCATGACGCCGGCGGTAGGCGTCGGCGGCGCTACCTTGACCTTCCGTCTGACGGTGACCGATGGAGACGGCGCCCAGGGCAGCGACGAAGTGAATATCGACGTAAGTGACAATGGTATCGCCGATTTCGACGGTATTTCAGGTGTGGTCTCCACCCTCACCAACGGGGGCGATCCCATCGGCGTCAGCGCCTCCGGAAATAATGCATGTACCCAATTGACGCCTATGGATCTGGCGGACATGCCGCCTGCAGCAGCTGAGCCTACCGAATTGATTTATGGATTGGTGGATTTCGAACTGCACGTGAAGGATCCAGGCAATCCGTCCGTCACCATTTACTTCCCAGCGCCGGTACCCTCGAACTATAAATGGTTCAAATACACGGCCGCCAAAGGGTGGTTTGACTTCGATCGCAATCTGATCAGCGGCGGTACAGGTCAAGGGGCCGTGTTCAGCCCTGATCGCACCAACGTGACCATCTATATCGATGACAACAGCCAGTACGATGACGATCCGTCCGTTGGTATCATCCGGGACCCAGGTGGCGTGGGCTCGGGCACCACGACATCCTCATCTCTCTCTGTCGGGTCCAATGCGTTTGGCGGAAGCGGAGGAGGCGGTTGCTTTATCCAAACAGCCGCCGGCATCGATGGATGGGATTGGCCGCTCCTCTATTTCGTCGGCACGCTCATGCTGCTGGCGATCATTGAGCGGATCTATGCTGCCAGACGGCATAAGCTGTAGCGTTGCCGGAAATTTGATGGGCTCGCCCTTCCACTGAATATCCATTCCGAAGGGGGCGTATTTCAACGCCCCCTTCGGATCGATCCGGTTTGCTTCCATTTTGGGTAAAATCTCGATGCTTGCCTGAAGGTTTGCGCTTGACGCCACGGTGGATTCATTTCATAATTTGACAGGTAAAGGCTTGGATCACAGCTGTGTAGTTCGCAAGCTGTCACGCTGGAAAAACATGCACTGTCCGCCTGCCGCCTCTCACCCTTTCACCTCAGGCCAAACCCGCTATTATGCAGCCGATAAAGGCCCAATGCCCCACGGCTCGCCTTTTCAGCAACAATCATGGTGAACATACTTGTTCATTGA
Source organism: Desulfobacteraceae bacterium (assembly GCA_050302315.1). Lineage (GTDB taxonomy): Bacteria > Desulfobacterota > Desulfobacteria > Desulfobacterales > Desulfosarcinaceae > JARRKU01. Next base: position 57,789 of record JBNLAV010000207.1, on the reverse strand, counting down.
CCGGGTTTTTTTCAAGGAGAAGTTGTGATGAGAGATGTTGTATTAGCCACCAGTTTAAGTCTGCTGATGACATTGTGTTATATCGGTGCCACTTCGGCTGATAGCACCAACGGACAGTACGTCGGCGCCGAGACCTGTATGGAGTGCCATGAGGAGGCGTATGACAGTTACCGCAACAATAGGCACTCCATCGCAGCGGATGCACGGGCACCCGGTGCAAAATTCGAGTGCGAGTCGTGTCACGGTCCCGGTTCGGAGCATGCCGAGTCCGAAGGGGAGAGCCCCATCCAAACACTGAGATCCGGTTCAGAAGAAAAACCGGATACGATAAGCGCTTCCTGTCTGAAATGCCATTCCAAAGGCAAGCAGGCGTTGTGGCATGGAAGCGGACACCAGAGTCGAAATCTTTCGTGTTCCAGTTGCCACAACATCCACCGCAACCATGAGAACAATCTCGTCGAGAAACGTCAGGAGAGTACTTGTCTCAAGTGCCACCAGAACGTTCGTTCCCAGATGTTGCGACAGTCCCGGCATCCGATCCGGGAGGGTAAGGTGAAATGCACCGATTGCCACAATGCGCATGGCACTATTGCCGATAAACTGATCGACGCCCAGACCGTCAATCAGAAATGCTTTGAGTGCCATGCCCATACGCGGGGGCCGTTTTTATGGGAACACCCTCCGGCCGTGGAAGATTGTTTAACCTGCCACACGCCCCATGGTTCCACCCACTCGGGTTTGCTGAAAGGCAGGGCCCCGTATCTATGCCAGCGCTGTCATTCGAACGTCGGCCATCCCAGTGAATTGGCTGCACGCAGCAGCACCGATGCGGGTCAATCGGCGTACACCGTTTTGACCAACCGGGCCTTTTACCGGGCGTGTCTGAACTGCCATGTACAGGTCCACGGGTCCAATCATCCGTCGGGCAAAAGCCTGGTTCGATAGAAACATGTTTCTGTATCGGGAGAGAATAATGATGAAGATTGCATTTAAAAAATTACCCACGGTCGCAGTGGTGGCTATAGTCCAATTTCTTTTCGCTGCAGTTGGTGTCTCTTCTGTTTTTGCGGCGGAATCGAAGCTGATCAATGTGAGAGAGGGGATCCACGCAGATCATTCCAGGATTGTTCTGGATTGTGAGGGGGCTTTGCCCGCCGGTATCGGTCCGGCCCGTACCGATTCGATCGCCGTGCGGTTCGAGCGTTTGCGCATCGGCACGGATCTTAACCGGATTTCTCGCCGGTTGCGTGGTGCCGTAAAGGGAATTAGCTACCGAGAAGAAAACGGTACGGCTGTAATTGAACTGTCCTATAAAGAGAAGGGAACACGAACCAGATCGTTTGTCTTGAAGGCAGAGGAAGGCTCGGATAAAGGATACCGCGTCGTGATCGATGTTTTTCCGTCCGGTCAAGCCGCAGATTCCCAAGAAAAGCCCGTTCCTAAAACGGTACCGAAACCCGTGGTGGTTGCGGCTCCGGCGGTGACCCCAGCCGCTCCGTCTATCGGATATGGCTCGCCGGCAGAAGAAACCAGTCCTTCGGAAGATTTGCCCGCCAGTGAGAGCCGGGCTGCGGATCAGCCCCGGATTGCTTCAAAGCAGGCACCTGAGGAAGAACCGGTGGTAACCGAAACTCCTGACGACAGAGATAGAGCAGTTGCCGATGTCGCGGATGCAGATGAAGCGCCATCAGGTTGGACATTTTCCGGAGAAGTCAGTGCAACCTTGCAAGGCGTCGATGGTAAGGAGGAATCCGCCAAATCTGATGAGTATGGTGATATCACCCAATCGGTATTCGGCGATGTGATGATAGACGCCCAGAAAGATCGCCGTCATTTTGCCCGGGGCAAGGCCACCAACCTGGGTCGGGAAGACCAGTACATCGGTGGTGAAGCCGGGACGTACGGGAAGTATGCGCTGGATCTGAGCTGGGATAGTTCCATTCATCGGTACGCCTATGATGCGAAAACTTTGTATTCCGGCGTGGGGTCCGGTGTGATGTCATTGGATGATGCATTGCAGGCCAATGTCCAGGCGGCACCGACTTCGGCCGAAATCGCCAATCGCCTGAACGGATTTCTAATTTCGGCCGGAAATGGCGATCCGGATGTGACGCGTGACAAGCTGAAGCTGGGACTGAACGTGTTTGCGTTGGATCCTTTCAGTTTCAAGGTGAACTTGTCCCACGAAACCCGCAAGGGGACCCGGCCGTATGCCGGCAGTTTCTCGTCCACCGAAATGGTCGAACTGTTTGAGCCCATCGACTACGAAACATTAGAGATGACGGTCAGCGGTGAATACGCCGGCACTCCGGTATACCTCAACGCTGCCTATCACTACTCCCAATTTTCCAACAACATCGATACGCTGACCTTTGACAATCCATTGATCGCTACGGATGCATTGCTTGAACCGTCATCCGGACGAATCGATCTGGCCCCGGACAACCAGTATCATAATTTGTCTTTGACCGGTATCTATTCGAAACTGCCAGGCAACAGTCAAGTTACCGCCAATCTCGCATGGGGCGTCATGCTGCAAGACGACGATCTGGTTCCCTTTACCACCAATACCGCCCTGGCGGAACCGGCATTGCCGGCCGGCAGCGCTGACGCCAAGGTCTATACTTCGCTATATAAACTGCGTTTGACATCCAAGCCCATATCGTGGATGCGCATCAAGGGCCACGCACAGTACTATGACTATGACAACCGGACGAAGGAGATCAATTTTGCCAATGGCTATGTCGAGACCGACGCATTTGTGGATGCCACGGCACTGATCAACCGGCCCACAAGCTATTCAAAGACGCGGGCCGGCCTTGATTTTGGTTTTGACGCCGGCATGCGGACCGGATTGGGGGTCGGCTACCAGTATGAAAGAACCGACCGGGAGAATCGCGAAGTCGAAGAGCAGGACGACCATATTATAAAGTTGTCAGCCGACAACCGCTCACTGAACTGGCTGGATGTACGAGCCGCCTATGAGCGCACCCAGCGAGAAATCGGTGATTACAATTTTGAGGTATATCGCCTCAGTGGCGATGACCTGCAGCAATTGCCCCAATTGAGAAAATACGACCAGGCCGACATGGATCGGGATCGCATCCAGCTCCAGGCCACCATCTTTCCAACCGAGTCCCTTGCTGTTGGTGTCTCCGGGATTTATGGAAGGGACGACTACAAATCGTCACCATATGGGTTGTCGGAGGACGCCCACCTGCTGCTCTCTTTTGATGCCGATTATGCCATTGGTGACCGTGCATCGGTCAACTTTTTCTACAGTTTTGAACAGTACGACAACACCCAGCGGGGCAACGACGGCGTTGCCGACTATACAGCCGATGGTGAAGATCAGATCCACTCGGTGGGCACCGGGCTCAAGCTGGCGCTGATTCCCGAGCGCCTGGATCTGGACCTGACCTACACTTACAGCGAAGTCGACGGCAACATCGCCTTTTCCAGCCCCTCCGGCACCTTTGCTGATTTTGAAGCCGTGGACGATACAAAAATCCATACGTTCAATTCCAAGATCAAGTATCATTTCACAAAAAATTTCACCTTATCCCTTGGCTACCTTTGGGAAAAGTTTGAATATGATGATTTTGCCACAAACGGTTTCAGTTTAGTTCCCATCAACGGCGCCGGCGACTATCAAGGCGCCCTGCTTGCCGGTACCTTGCCGGAGGATTACGACATTCATATCGTGTATACCCAGTTGACCTTCCGTTACCATTAGGCATAGAAATAGCAACGGTTCTGTTGTGCGCGACAGTACCGTTGCTGGAAAACGGTTCAACTTTTCCGGTTTGGGATATAGTTCCGACACATCTTCATCAGCAAAGGCGGAAGGCCAGTGTTTCTACGGGTCAATGTCACTTTGTTCAATGCCGGAAGGTAGTGGGCACCGGCCCCCCTCAGCCCATCTCTCCCATACAAAATCCCATTTTTTGTGCTTTCTCATCCATCGAAGTTCTGTTGTCGCCTTTGCATGGCCACATCGAATTCCACCACTTTATAGGGAGTGTGACGATAGAATAGTACAGAACTAAATTTCACCGGTAGCGATAGCACAAGGAGCATGCCGAGGTGGACAATGGAAGGATGCGGGCGACGGGATATCAGGCTAAATCGGCAGTTTAAAATCACTGAAGACCATGGGATAGGCGGAGATGGCGAGAAAAATCAAACCGGCGAACAGGCTGATCCAGGCATATCGGCGCATTAATCCCGGCAAAATTGAGGATAAGCTGGGTAGTGCGGTGAAACCGTCAAGGACACCGACAGCCATCCCCGAGACGGCAAAAACGAATAAGGCGCCGTAGAGCGGATAGCCGACATAGCGGTAGTCGGACTGCAGGATATCGAATGGGCAATGGTGGGTGGGGAGTTCATAATAGTAGACCGAGATAAAGGAGATGACAGAAAGGGTGGCTGCGAGGAAGTACACGGCGCTGACCCAACCCAGGATTTGACCGCCACGGCCGCTGGCCAGCAGGTGAACGGCGGACCGGAGGTGCAGGGCGGCGGCGGTGAAAAAGGCAATCCGCATAATGCCGTCGGGCAGGCCGGCAATCCCGCCTGCAATGTTTTCAGCGTCGGTGTTGAAAAGCGTGCCGCAGCAAGTCGTGATCACTTCAGCCTTCAGGCCCTTGAAGTAGGCGATTTGCAGAAGCGCGCCCAAAACCAGGAGTCCGGCGATGCAGAAAAGCAATTTGTACTTAAAGCGGATCAAGGGATAATCTTCGGCCCGGTTGTCGGCCTGGTTGACCACCAGCCAGATACCGCAGCAGAGCAGCGTGATGATTTTGGTCAATAGTGTCGGGTAACCGAATCCGTTGACATTTAGCGATCCTGCTGCGCACATGGCCCCGATAAATATCGGGTGAATATGGTCGGCCGTGTAGATAAACAGGAAGAGGTTGAAAATCTCCGCGCTGAGCAGGCAGGTCATGATGGTGGAGATCAAGTAGGTTCGCCGCTCTAATTGCAGCTGAAGCGTTGAACCGCTCTTCAGGTCCCAGTGCCGAATGATCCGGCTCCCCCATACCACGGCATAGACGCAGAAACCGGCGCTCAATATGGCGCTGCAGATCAGTGCGATAATGGCCGGATTGATGATCATGCTTCCGAACCTTTGTTCTCGATGCGGCCGTCGTGGAGGCGTACCACCCGATCCACGGCCTTGTGATCGCAGACCAATGGATCGTGGCTGGCGATCAGAACGGTGCGTTCCCGGCCTTTGAGGCCGGACATGATCGCCATGAACCGGCGGGAGAGGGCGGTATCCAGGTGGGCGGTGGGTTCATCGGCAATGATCAACTCAGGCTGGTTGATCATGGCCCGGGCAATGGCCACCCGCTGCTGTTCGCCGCCGGAGAGCTGCTGGACCGGGAGAGATGCAAGTGGTTCGATGTCCAATTCGGCCAATAGCGCTTTTGCGGCCCGTCGCAGCCGGGATGGTTGCCCGCCAAGAGGCAGCGCCGGCAGCATGACATTTTCCAACACCGAAATCCCCTTGATTAAATTATAGTTTTGGAAGATGAAGCCGACATGTTGACGTCTCAGTTCGGCCAGGAAATGCTCAGGCAGGCTCGTGATTTCCCTTTCGGCGAAGAAAATTCTTCCGGTGGAGGGACGCGCCATACCACCGATGAGGCTCAGCAAAGTGGTCTTGCCTGAGCCGGAAGGGCCCTTGAGAACGGTGATGTGCCGGCGGGTTACATCGAGCGTGATGTCGTCCACCGCCTTGCGGATACCGGTGATGCCGCTTTGGAAAACCTTGGATACATTCTCGAGGCGTATCATGTTACACCTGCCGCATAACCGTTTCAGGATCCATGGTCGCCGCCCGCCAGGCCGGTATGATGGTGATCAACGCGTAAGGCAAGACGGTCAGACCGGCAATGGCGGCCAGTTGATAGAGATTGACGGATGGTATGAGATCCAACTCAGGAAATAGAACGCTCCACCCCTTTAGGGCATGCTCAAACAGGACGCCGTCGGCCATGTAGACATGAAGATACGCTGCAATCGTACCCAACAGAAATGCCGATAGCGATATCACCAGCCCTTCGTAGAAACGCAATGCCAGTACTTCGGCCGTGTCCCAGCCGATAGCCTTGAGAACGGTAATTTCTCCGCGCTCCTCTGCGCTGAGGCCTGTCGCTTTGTCCAGAGCAAAAATGAAAAAAGCCAAAACTGCGCCGCTCAGCATCACCAGCATGTAACCGCTGCGCCAATCGAACAGCGCGCCATAGGTGCGCAGCATCTCCTCGCGCAACACTGAACGGGTGTCCGGAAGATGAAAGGCGATCTTCTCGGCGACCGTTTGTACTTCCCGCTCGTTGCGAATGTTGACCACAAGATCAGTGGCGTATTGATCATCCAGACCGAAAAGGGTTTTGAAATCGTCAAGGTGCATGACGATCAGATCGGCGCTGACCAGATCGGTCTCTTTGGGAAAAACTTCGGCAACCGTCAGGGAGATAATGCCGCCGTAAGACGCCTTGAAGAAAAGCTTCCGATTCGTTCCGCTCTCCCATGTTCGCGCAACACCGGCGCCAATCTTGGCCTGTCCGGGAGAGATATCACCGCGTTGGCCGATCACAGTGTAGGTGGCTTTAGCGGCGGGGTGGAAATAATACCCCCAATGACGTGGCGCCACAGCTTGCACACCCCTTATATTCTCGATCGTCTTTCGATAGGAAAGAGGGATCGGTGCAAATCGGCCGGACACCATGCGCTGCACTACCATCTCCGGCGCATCGACCAGCACGCTGGTTGCCTCTTTCCGCAAGGCGCCGGCAAAGAAGATAACTGACGTCAGCGCGAATATGATCAGGGCATAGCCGGTTAGCAAGGCAATGTTCTTGGTTTTACGGCGCAACAGGGCCGACAGGCTGAAATCGAGAAAGGCGAGCTGGCGCCTCCACCAGACAGGTGCCATTACGGTATTTTTCCTTCAGAGGAGACCTCCCGGGGATAGACCAGATGATGGGGCGGCCGTATAAAACTTTCGGATGGAAAGTGTGCCGAGGCCGAGGGGTGGTTTTGAAACGGTACGAATCGATCGGACATGTTGGGGTGCCGGGTGTGAGGCGCTTCGGTGAACAGGCAGATGTCGGTCAGCAAAAATCGTTGAACCGTACTTTTTTCGGCAAGCAGACGTTGGGCCGTTTCCTCATGCGATAAATGGGGGTAGAGCCCGATCATTAGAAAAAGCAGCAGCGTTGCCCCCGTTGTGCCCATAAGGTAGAGTATTGATTTCTGCATGCCTGTGTCACTTCAGGGCGGCTTCGGGTTTTTGAAGATGCGCCCATCCCGTGCCCAGCCCTTTTTGCCGTGAATCCGAAGCGGTGGTCAATCCAGTTGACGTATCAGCCCCGGTGAGACCTGATCAAAGGTGACCACCCGCTTACCCTGGTGATCTTTCTTGAACTCAATCGCGTCCTCCATGGATTTTAAAGGAATTAATTCATGCCCCATGGGCCCATAGACCTTACTGCCAATCACATAGTATGCTTTGCGGCCCGGCACGCAGGTCATGTCATAGTATTCGGTGACAAAAATTGCAGCGACGCTGGAGGTGTTTTTACCGGCCGTGTATTTCTCGATATTGAAGAGAAATTTAAACATATCTTTGGAGCCATCGAAGAAGAAGATGCGCCCATCATCCAGTGCCACTGAAGCCACAAAATCAGGGTAGCGATAAACCACCATGCCGCAAACCGGGCATTTATCCTTTTTATTCGGAGCCGGTGTTTTTTTGCGATCTGGATCGGCGCCCCATGAAAGCGCAGCCACCAAAATCAAGCCGGCTGCGACCATCGCGTAAATAACGTATCTGTATTTCATAGGATTGGTATTCGTACTGTACGCATATTCCCGGCAGTTTTTTACTTCGATTTCCGGTCATCGTTCTTCTCAATTTGCTGTTGGCCACCTTGAGAGTGCGCTTTCTTTTTTTTCATATGTTTCATTTTTTTGCGCTTTTCCCGGATCATGCGGGTGTCTTCGTACATGTCGGCATATGCGGCGGAAAGCGCTTTTTCAAATGAGACGATGCGACCGCCGTGCTGTGCGATATACTGCTTTGCTTCTGTCTCAGCCGCAAACGCCCATTTGGCATTTTGGGTCATTACACCCATCTTGCTGCCGCCCAAGACCCAGGCGGCCTTTTCGGCGTCGATAAGTTTTCGGCTGTTGAAATCTCCCACCATGATTCGGGCGGGAACTTTGCCTGGATCATATGCCATCTCCAGAGCAGCGCAGTGGAGAGAGCAGGCGCCGAACTTTGATCCGTCTTCAAAGTGCAGCAGCATTCGTGAATGGGAGAACTTATGCCGGTCCATGCCGCAAATCGAGCAAGTGGGGATTTGGGCAATGTCGTTTCCGCTGCTCAGCGCAACTGTCGGAACGGACATCAGGATGCCAGCCACCAGGAGCAGAAAATATATTCGATGCCTATTGAATGAGTTCATTTCACCCTCTTCGTACTTGTCTGATATTGCGTTTGCAATGCTTCAATTGTAATGAGACAGGTTGCTGCTGCGCGTACCAGTGGGGCGAGGCTTTACTTGTTCGGACAGCCACCTTTTGGGACTAACATTGCATGAAGCCAGGACGAGCGCAACTAAAATCAAATCCTACTATTCCGCTCGTAAATCCACGGCTGTCAACTGTATAACGCGGAGCAATCGATAGAAACATGAGCGCACTTTATAACTGGCTCGCCGGTCCCGGTGGGCCTGTTGCCATTCTTAATCCTTTGACTCAGATGATCGAGGCAAGTACGCGGTGCAATCCGTTGTACTGGGTTTGGTTCAGGCCGCGGAACTTCATTCCGCACAATCGCATATTTGCACCTCGCAAGCTCTGGTCGTGGGCCAGGGTGGAGATGTCGTAAACAGGGGTGCAGCATAGGCCCTCAACCTTTAATCGGCGTTGCTGATCAACGGCAATCTTGGCCGACACATCTTCGTTGTTTCGGCACGAGAACAACGCAGCGTCGTATTTAACGGCAACCCCCTTGCTGGAAATGTTATGCACGCTTCCGATGATCTGATGGCCACAATTAAATATCAGTTGAACGGGGCGATCCGGATATATGCGCCTGGCGCTTCGGCGTTCTATTTTCATGGCATATCCCCTTTCAGGTCTGGGGTGGATGATAGAATCTCAGGTAGTTCAGAACCTTGCCTACCGGTCGAAAAAAACCATATCAGCAGCGGCAGGCGATGTCTACAAACCTTAAAAGATACTTATTTAACCGTTATGGGGTAAAGGATGTCCGCTTCAGGGCCGCTGGGGGCACGCTGCCGGGACCGGACGGATCATAACCTTTGCGGGGTGGCTTGCGGATGGTTTTTGGCAGCAGGTCTTTCGATTGCAGTTCAGATGGGGATCAAGGATGCGATTGAGAATGCATGCCCCCAGCGCCGCGACGTTAAATGATTCAATGCACATGTCGTCATGCCAACCCAAAAAACCTGCAAGTGTGCTGAGGGTGATCGATGCCATAAATATTATAATAACAGTGTATAACACCCCATTGGAAGTATGCGGCCGGCTTAAAGGCCGCGCGGCAGGGCCGATGCGGCACATAGATAAACAGCGGTTTGTGTCAAAATGATAAAGGCTTTCATTTTGAAACAAAGCACGGAAAATTCATAGCTCTTGCGCGGTGGATGCGGTCCCCATATAATAGAAAATTCGATATCAGAGCCCTGATTCGGAGCATCGGTTTATGGTGGGCTTTAAATGGAGGCAGGACGGCTTGCCGGTGTCCGCCTCCGGCAGGGCCCGATACAATGCGCGAGAACTACGCATTAAACTGGAGATCAACCATGCGATATGGATTAATTGGCATTGCGGCCCTTATCTTGCTCATTCTGGCCCCCTGTACGGTGGTTTTCGGCAAAACTGAGCTTCAGGTGCACCAGACCTTGCACCTCGAAAAAAAGCCCCTCGATATGCTGATCGACAACCGCATTCAAAGGGTCTATGTGCTGAACGAAGCTGGCGAAATATTGGTTTACGGCTTCAATGGCCGTATAAAGGGCAAGGTGGATGTCGGACCCGACGTGGTGCAGATCAAGGCCGGCCCCCGCGACGGCATGTTGTTTTTGCTGAGCCGACAGGGACGGTCCATCCAATCGATATCCATCAACGTCACCGAAACGATCGATATCACGGGGTCGCCTTTGAAGGGTGACCCGGATGCTCCGGTCACCATTGTGGTGTTCAGTGATTTTCAGTGACCTTACTGTGCCCAGCTGGTGCCGGTACTCGAGCAGGTGCTCGAGCAATACACAGATAAGGTTAAGATTGCATTTAAACATTATCCCCTTAGCAATCATGCCTATGCTTTTAAAGCGGCCCAGGCTGCGGTGGCCGCCCAGGAGCAGGGAAAGTTCTGGCCGTTCCACGATCTGCTGTTTCGACAGTACAGACAAATCAACGATCGGCAGATTGATGAGATCAGCAAGATGTTGCAGATGGATATCGCTTTGTTCAAGAAAGATATGACTGCGGCGCACACCAGGGACCGGGTTAACGCAGATCTGGCCCAGGGGCGTCAAATCGGCATTCGTGGCACCCCCACCGTCTTCATCGACGGAAGAGTGTTAAACAACAAAAGCCTTGCGGGTTTCAGGCAGGCAATAGACAAAGCCCTTGGACCATGACCTGTGATTGCCGTAACGATTAAAAGGAGCAAATAAATGGTAAGCCGGCTGAAGAACTATTTCTGGGTTGCACTGGGCATAGCGGCCTTTTACTTTCTGCTGACGCACCACATTATTTTTAGCAGCTTTCGCGATTTCGACCTGCTGAAAAAGGCGGAGCCGACTCTGGAGTATACCTTTTACAGCATACGGACGAACTCCCCGTTTGAAACCCTGCGAATTGATATCCTGCGGGATGCGGGTATCGAAGAAATCCTGCTGGAAAGGGGCATCCTCTCAGAAGAGCGGCTGAACCAATTGCTTGAGCGGATCGATGCCATGAAAGCAGGAGAATAAGGGCAACCGGTCATGAGGTTTCAGGTTATCACCTCGGTTTCTACTTCGAGATAGTCCCGGTCGGCTGGGAGGATCTTACGGATGGCCCCTTTCCTGAGTTCTCAGTGTCTCTCGGCGTCTGTCACCGTCTTCGTGGCAGTCGCATTCGCCGCGGCATCTTCATTGTCGTCCACCTTTTCAAGGTAGACCGAGATGAGAAATACGGTGGCAAAAGGCTGGGTCAGCAGGATGCCGACGAATACCGATGTGCCGATGGAAATCAATCCGATGAAGAGGATGACCACCACAATATGGTCTGCGATGCTGTCGTCAAAGGCCATCTTCCAGCTGGTCTTGACGGCCTCGACCAGGTCCATGTTGCGGTCTGTCATCAGCGGCACCATGTAAAGGCAGCCGAAGGTCACGGCAAACACCACCGCCAGCCCGGGCAGCACTAACAGAAAGAAGCCCACCACAATGGCGATGAATACCACGATGGAGAAGCCGAAGAGGGGCAGAAAGAGTTTCATCTGCGAGAAAAGATCTTCAATGCGGGGCTCTCTGCCGTCGCGCATCAATTGGACGATGGATTGGGTGAAACCGGCCATAACCACCGGCAGGAGAATGCCTACCGTAAGACCACTGACCACCAGCGCCACAAGCGTCATGAGGATCAGCATGGCGATGTGTTGAAGGGTGGTGCTCCACGCGGCTTCCAGGTGATTTTTAAAATCCATGCCGTCACTCCCTGTGGCGTTACCCCATGGGCAACATGTAATCGGCCAGCCGACTCGATGTCTTCCTCAGATTCTGGGCCATCAACCTGGTCAGGCCTTTCAGGATGGCGATACCCAGTTCATGGTGATCAGACATCAGGCGGTCGAAATCCGTCCGGGTAAAAACGATCACCGTTGTTTCAGATGTGGCCCGGGCGGTTGCGGTTCTTGGAAAGTTGTCGATAAGGCACATTTCTCCGATGGATCTACCGCGTTTCAGTGAGGCCACCGTTTCAAATGCATCAGGTGCTTTTTTGGTCAGCACGTCCAGACCTCCCGTCTCGACGAAATAGACGCATTCGGCCTTGTCCCATTGGTTGAACAAGGTTTCACCAGGTTCAAGGCGCTGGCGGCCGATATAGGCGGACACCATCTCAAGCTCCTCACGGCACAAGTTCTCAAACAGCGGCACGTTGGAGATGAAATCGGTCAGGTCGGTAGATCGTGTCATCGAATGTCCACAAGTTTTATAAGTTTCCGTATCCTAACATAAAAATTTAGGCATCGAAAGTCTCAATGCCGTCCCGAAATGTCCATCCGCCTTTTCGAAGGTTGCGGGGCGATCTGGTCAATGGTTCGGATTTATGATAGATATCGTGTGATTATAGGACGAACGGATGGTTGCTATGCACATTGCCTGTTCCCATATCGATTTTTTCTATCCGGGCACCCGAATTCCGGTTCTTCAAGATCTCAGTCTGGAACTCGATGCGCCGGGGTTTCACGCACTTTTCGGTCCTTCCGGTGTGGGCAAGACTTCGCTGGCCAAACTGTTGGCGGGCAGCATCGCGTTGACCAAAGGGGATATTCAAACCAGCGGCATCAGGACGATCCTTTACACCCACAACCATGAAAGGCTGCCCGGTTGGGCGAGCGTTGGTCGCCACCTGGATCGCACGACCCCCGACGGCGCCAATGGGTTGAAAGACGAATTGGTGGACAAATTCGGTCTCAAGGCCCATTTGAAACAGCGTTTTCACCAGCTTTCTCTGGGACAGCAGAACCGTGTCAATCTGCTTCGGTACCTGATCCAGGATTTTCAGATGCTGATCATGGACGAAAGCCTGGCCAATGTGGACGAACAGACACGCGGCCGCATCATGGCCACCATCAAGTCGACCTTTCCCGGGGCGATCTTCCTCTACATCAGCCACAACCTTGCGGAAGTCGCCAAATTTGGTCGACAGATCTGGGTCTTGAGGGAGGCCGGCAAATTACCGCAGGCCGTCTCTGTTCAGGGACAAGATCTGCATTCCCTGCGGGAGGCGGATTCAGCTGCATTGCAACAGACCATGCTGGAGATGGTCCATGCTGCATAGACGAATCTATCAATTTTTAATGATCTACGCCCTGGCGCTGGTTTTGTTAGGCGGGCTGAAATACGGCTTAGGGCTTTCCGACTATGTAATTCCCGGCCCTATCCTCTTGTGGGAGACAATGAACGGCGTGGCCGTGCGGTATCTCGGAGATGTTGCCGATACCCTCACCGTCGCCGTGGTGGGGCAGCTGCTCTCCATCGCCATGGCGCTGGCGGTGGGCATTGCTGGCCGCAAAGCGACCTGGCTTGGTTCGTTCATCAAGGTGGCCGCCTACAATGTACAGGCCTACCCCATTGTGGCCATCGCGCCAATCATCTTTATCTTGTTGGGGGATGGCTTTTTGTCCCGATTGCTGATTGCGGCCATGATCTGCTACTTTCCATTGCTGCTTTCGGTGGTCGGCATCATGTCGGACCCCATTGACGATATCGAACACTTTTACCGGCAGACCGGCCGCATGCGATGGCAATTGGAGGTCAAAATCCGAGCGTTCGAGAACCTGCAAAAACTTACCACTGTGGTGGCCGGCAGTTCCACACTGGCCATGGCCGGCACCATTGTGGCGGAGTTTATCGCCGCCAATGCCGGTATCGGCTACAGCATTCGGATCGCCCTTTATCAAAGTGATTTGGCCAAGATCCTTGCTGCGCTGTTCGTCATCGGGATTACCCTTTCCCTGTATCAAGGTGTGCTGGAAGTAGGCGGCAGCTTGATCAAGCGGGTGTGGATCGGCCGTATCGCTGCATAAGGAGTCACCGCCATGTCTCATCTTCGCGCCATACTGTTGTTAGTTCTTTTCCTGGTTTGCGCAGGAGAGGCTTCCGCCGATTCAGCGGCCGTAACCTACCGTCTGAAGTGGCTGGCGAATATGTCCACGGTGGGCGACTACTACGCCTTATCCCAAGGTTTTTTTGAAGAGCAGAAACTCGACGTCACCATCAAGCCCGGCGGACCGGAAAGGGATGCCATACGGGAGTTGGAGCTGGGGTATGCCCATTTTGGCGTCGCCTCCGCCGACCAGGTGATTCGCGCCCTTGCCAAAGGGGCTCCCGTCGTGGTGGTGGCCCAGCTCTTTCAGGTCAATCCCTTGCAATGGATTTATCGCGCCGATCGCGTCTCCCTGAAGCGTCTGGAGGACTTGAAAGGCATGCGCCTCGGGGTCACCTTCGGAAAGAATGACGAAATCATCATGCGGACGTTGTTGGCCAGTGCGCGAATCGAGGAGCGCCAGGTCCAACTCTACAGCGTCCGGCTGGATTATACGCCTTTTTTTGAGGGAACCGTCGACCTGTGGCCCGTGTATGTCAATACCCAGGGAATTGAACTACGTTTAAAAATGAACGCTTCCGGGGAGCAGGTCCGCTTCTTGGATCCCAACCAATACGGGGTTCGGTTCGTGGCCAACTCAGTGGTCACTTCGGAGAAACTGATCGAGCAGCACCCCCGGATGGTCCGGCGATTTGTGCTGGCATTGTTGAAGGGGTGGCGTCAGGCAATGATGCCGCAAAACAGCACCCGCGCAATCGCAGTCGTCCGGTCATACGACCGGGATACCGCACACGGGGTGCTTGAGCAACAACTGCAGGCCACCCGCAGACTGGTTCAACCCTCCCCCGGCCAGGTGGTAGGGGCCATTGACGTCGCCGCCTGGCAGCAAACCGAAACAATGATGCTGCAGCATCAACAAATTAACCGGCCGGTTGAAGTGGCCGGACATCTAAATGTGGATATGGTTCCCTGATCGCTTCGGCTGTGTCATGTGCAGATGCGGGCTATTGGTTCCCATGGTGCGCAAATAAGGTTCATCCCCTTGTCGACCCGATGCCGCCCTGCATCCCATACGCTGGCGCATCCCGCAGGCGGCCTGGCGCGCGATAAATTTCTTTGATGTCGGAGTAGAGCGAAAACGTATGTTATATTAGTATGTTATCGTTATATTCAAGCCTGGCCGAGTTCAGTTCGGTGTCTGATTATTAGCCAGGCGGTGCCGGGCGCGATTTTTTTATTCTAGAGTTCTTTTCTGGTATTTTTCTTGCTTTTATTTATCCGAATATCTGACGGTTCATTCCCGAATTATACGGCTTCCGGCAGCTCTAACAGATAAACTATTTGAATATCAAAGGGTTGAAATTAAAACGACCACAGGGGTTGTTTTGTGCTTTGATGTGGGCTGCTCGAGTATATGAGCAAATTTCATTCATTTTAAGAGAAGGAGATTGAAGAAATGGTTATTTTTCGTTCATTGGCAATTATCGTTACTTTGGTTGCGTTTTTAGGCCTTGGTGTCGGGTGTTCCAGCAAAGATTCCTCCAATCAGATGACCAGCAAGGCAGAAGAGGCCCAACCCGCCGCCGAGCAGCAAGGGGAACAACCGGTTGCAGCCACTCAGGAAAAGCTGCCCGGGGTACAGCCGGAACAGGCTGAATCCACTCAACCCGCCGCCATGCCCAAGACGCTGGCCCTGACCGGTACCGTTGCCCAGGAAGGGGACGACATCATGCTGGTGACCGATCTTGGAGATTACGTCATCGCCGGACAGGACCTCTCCTCCATGGTGGGGAAAAGCGTAAATGTTACCGGTGCCGTGGAAGAGGCGGACGGTAAGTACACCATTAACGTGCTGTCCTTTTCAGAAAATTAATGAGTTGTTTTTTGTTTTGAACAGCGCTTCCAGTGGCCCGTCGGCCTTCCGGTCCCGAGGACGGGGCAGGTCGACGGTGCGCTGAGCGTCGATCTTCGTGCCGGGTATGATGATGGGGGCGGTTATCCCGGTTGGGTCGCCGGATACTGTTGCTTTATGTGCGCATCGAGGTCTCGCGACCGCATCCAGAAGATGCCGATGTTTCGCTCTGTGTCGAATTCCAAGAGACGGTCGGTAGTCCGGTCTTTCACCCACACAAATCGATCCGGTTGGGTTTTGCTTGCCTCACCCGGTCCGTATCGCTGAAACACCGCCTGTTTCAGACGACGATACCCGGGCTTCCCATCGACCCACATCATAATGGTATAGAGACGGTCCTGCCAAAAACCGAAAACCAGACCATCCAGCAGGGCGCCTCCCAAAGAGAGGGAAGCATCGGGCTGCCAGTATTGATCGATGCCGCCGTAAGCATCCTCCGTTTCGATTTTAGACAATCCGGGAAGATCTGTGGGCCGCATCTGCCAAAAGATACCGCTAAATCCGATGCCTTTTATCTTCGCAGTCTGCTGCGGTTTTTGAGGGTCCGGTGGATCGGGCGGGGGAAAAGATCGCGGCGCAGGAGCGGATTCCTCAATTTGTTTAGTGGTGGAAGGTTGAGGTACAGGGGGCGGCTGCACCCGATCCTGGGGAGCCGGCCGGGCTTCGATCGCAGGTAGTTCACGTTCGCCCGCTGAAGCGTCATCGCGTACGATTGAGGCGACATCGGATTTTATAACGCTGACCACCAGGCCATTCATGTTGAAACGGATTTTGCCTTTTTCCTCCCAGACTTTATCGGAGTTGAACTGCTCCCCCGACGTCAAAACCACCACATCTGCATGAGCCGCAGACCATATCAGCCATGTACCTGCCAAGAGCGCTATGAAATAACGGCCGGGACCTTTCATGGGGCCACTACCTTTCCGCGGGATCTTGATTTTGCGCCACCAAGGGTTTGTTGATTTTTATTCTCAAAAAGGCGCCCTCCAGGCGCGCCTGGATATTGCCCGGCCGAGCGGTAACCGGCAGCTTGACATACCGATGAACCGGGGACGGCCTTCTTGCTTTGTTCGGTCCCGGAGTCGCCGGCGCCATGGCTGCTTTTTCCGCTTTTATGATAAGCAGGTCTCCGGAAACTTCCAGATAGAGGCTCTCTTCATCTATATCCGGCAATTCAATTTCGATGAGGATCATCTCCGCCGTTTCCCTGATTTTAACATCTGGGGAATTGCTGAATCGCGGTGCTTCCGGCGGCACCAATGTCGGCGTCTCATCCAGGTGGAAGCGGTTGGGCGCCGGCGCCACCGGCCGCCATCCCAGAAGACTTTCACGCTGGTAAATTTGATGAGATTTTTGGAAGGCGGCGGAAAACAACTCATCAATCGATATGGCGATATGCGGAAGATCGTTTTTTAAATGACGAGCCTTGGGCATCATGTCATCTACCTTTTTTCGATTTAGCGGGGAAGAATCCCATGGCAGTTGATCACCTTGGGGGTTACCTCTAACATCGACCGGCGGGGGGTAAACTTGAGCCGCAATCGGCTGCATTCGGGCGTGCGGCGGTTGGATCTGCGATTGGTTCAGCGGGGGGCTTGCCCTTTGAAAACCTATTGTTTACAGTGGTATAATGGGACGATTGCCAGTAATCATACCAGCGGCGCAAGGAACTTATGTGGTGTTGTCGCGGTTAACCACGTCCAGATCAATCGCAGTCGGACGCATGGGCAGGATCGCATTCCGGTCCGGTTGGTATGCCTACGTTGGAAGTGCGATGGGACCGGGAGGGCTTGCCGCAAGAATTGGCCGCCACTACCGGCGCCAAAAGAAGAAACATTGGCATATCGACTATTTACGACCGGCCATGCGTGTCGAGGGGATTTGCATGGCGGCCGATCCGGTCAAAAGGGAGCACGAATGGGCGCAATGCCTCGGACAACAGCCCGTTTCAGGCCAGCCGATCGCCGGTTTCGGGGCATCCGACTGCGGGTGCCGTACGCACCTGTTTTACTTTGAAAAATGCCCGGACCCAGACCGCATGGCATCGACACTGCAGGCCCGGTGGGTTCCATTGGCCGCAGGGTTTAGAAATCGATGATGCCGACGTAGTTTTCAGGCGTCACCGCCCGGAGTTCTTTTTTGACCTCATCGGCCACATCGAGACCATCGATGAAATCGGCTATGGCCTGGGCATTGATGGTGCCATGGGTGCGGGTGAGGGCCTTCAATGCCTCGAATGGATTGGGGTACCCCTCCCGCCGCAGAATGGTCTGCAAGGCTTCCGCCACCACCGCCCAATTGGCCTGCAGATCGCCAAGTACAATGTTTTCGTTCAATAACAGTTTTCCCAGGCCGCGCATAATTGAGTTGTGGGCGATCATGATGTGGGCAAGGGGAACGCCGAGATTGCGCGTAACGGTGGAATCGGTCAGGTCGCGCTGCAATCTCGAGATGGGCAGTTTCTCCGCCAGGTGACCCAGAAGTGCATTGGCCACCCCCAGGTTCCCTTCTGCATTTTCAAAGTCGATGGGATTGACTTTGTGGGGCATGGCTGAAGATCCCACCTCATCGGCTTTGATTTTCTGCTTGAAATACTCCATTGAAATATAGGTCCAGATGTCCCGGCACAAGTCGATGAGGATGGTGTTGGTGCGCCGCAGACCGTCACAGAATGCGGCCAGGTGGTCGTAGGGTTCGATCTGGGTGGTGACCCGGGTGCGATAGAGACCAAGGACCTCTTCCACCAGTCGGTTACCGAAGCCGATCCAGTCGATTTGAGGGTAGGCCACAAGGTGGGCGTTAAAGTTGCCCGTGGCGCCGCCGAACTTTGCGGCAAAGGGGATGGCCGCCTGAAGATCGAGTTGTCGGTTCAGCCGCTCCACATAAACATAGAGTTCCTTGCCCAACCGTGTGGGAGAAGCGGGTTGTCCATGGGTGCGCGCCAGCATGGGAACATTCTTCCACTGCCGTGCCTGGTCGGTCAGCTTCGATATGACCTTCTCAAGGCTCGGTTTTACCACCGTATGCCATGCCTCCTTGAGGGAGAGGGGGACGGCCGTATTGTTAATATCCTGGGAGGTAAGTCCGAAATGGATAAACTCCTTGTCGCCGGCCAGTCCCAAAGTGTCAAATTTCTCCTTGATGAAATATTCCACGGCTTTCACATCGTGGTTGGTCACCTTTTCAATTTCTTTGATCTTTTGCGCGTCTTCGATGGTGAAGTTTTCATAAACGGCGCGCAGGTCGCCAAATCGGCCGGTATCGAATTGTGCAAGCTGGGGCAGTGGCAGTTGGCACAAGGCGATGAAATATTCGATCTCCACCCGCACCCGGTATCGGATCAAGGCACCTTCGCTGAAATAAGCGGCTAAAGGTGCTGTGCTGCGTCGATAGCGGCCATCGATGGGCGAGACGGCCTCAAGGGAATCGATTGTCATTTCATACCCTTTCTTTGCGATGAAATATGGCGGTTCGGGGTCAAAAGAGGGGCGAAGTATAGGCCTGATACCGTGTCGATGTCAAGGTGGAGGGGGCATTCGATATTCTGCGGTTTCCCCCATGCTGCAACGACCCAACCTTGAGGTATTAGGCTTTGTTACTGAATAGCCCAATTATTTGCGCCTAACATCCCTCAGCCGCCGGGACAGGCTGGTGTGGCGCAATTGCGGCGTATTGTTGCCGATACCCATGGCCATGGCCTTTCGCGTTCCGATCACCACCACGAGTTGCCTGGCCCGGGTGATGCCGGTGTAGATCAGGTTGCGCTGCAGTAAAAGATAGTGCGCGGTGGTGACCGGGATCACCACCGCCGGGTATTCGGACCCCTGGGACTTGTGCACCGAGATCGCATAGGCCAGCACGACCTCGTCCATCTCATCGAAGGCATAGGAGACCTGGCGGTTGTCAAAACGTATGGTCAGCGATTTACCGGCAGGGTCGATCTGCAGGACGCGGCCGATGTCCCCGTTGAACACCTGTTTGTCATAGTTGTTACGCACCTGCATCACCTTGTCGGCCGCTCCGAAGCGCTGATCGGCGCGGGCGATATAGGCCTGCTGGGGATTGAGGGTCAGCTGGAGCTGCCGGTTCAGGTTCTCGGTGCCGATGATGCCGCGGTGCATGGGACTCAACACCTGAACGTCCTCTATGGCGTCCAGGCCGAAGCGTTGTGGTATGCGTTGGCCGACCAGGGTGAGGATGGTGGAAAGGATCTTGTCCGGGTCCTCCTGCTCGATGAAGTAAAAATCGCCCAATGCTCGGTGTGAGACCGGCTCAATGCGCGGCATCTTGCCGGCATTGATGCGGTGTGCATTGATGATGATGCGACTGCCCCTGGCCTGCCTGAAAATCTGGTTGAGGGTAACCTGGGGGATGGTCTCCGACGCCAGGATGTCCTGGAGTACGTTGCCCGGCCCCACCGAGGGCAATTGATGAGCATCCCCCACCAGGATCAACGTGGCGGTTGCCGGGACCGCTTTGAGCAAGTGATGCATGAGCACTGCATCGATCATGGACGCCTCATCCACCACCAGGAGGTCTCCGTCCAGGGGATTGTGCAGGTCCCTTTGAAATCCACCCTGGTTCGGATTGTATTCCAACAGCCGGTGGATGGTCTTGGCCGGTCGATCCGTGGCTTCTCCGAGACGTTTTGCGGCCCGCCCGGTGGGGGCGGCGAGCATAATGCGGGCATTCATATGTTCGTAAAGCCGCGTAATGGCCCTAACGATGGTGGTTTTCCCGGTACCTGGTCCTCCGGTGATGACCAGGACCTTCTCGGTCAGGCCCATGGCCACGGCCTTTTCCTGCGCCTGTGCCAATTTGACCTTGAATCGCGATTGCACCCAATCGATGGCTTGTTGCTGATCGACCGGCAGCGGAAAGGGCGGTGCTGCCATCAGCAGATGCAACTGCCGGGCAATGAAGCGTTCGCACTGATGGTAACTGCTGAGATAGACCGCCTTGCCATCCGGTTCGGGGGATGTGTCGCCACGGGTGGATTCGATGACGATTTTCTTTTTTGCGGCCAGCACGGCCAAAGCTGTATCGATGGGAGGGCGGGGGGTTTTTAGGATCGACCGGCATCTTGCGATCAGATCATCATACGGGTAATAGAGGTGGCCTTTTTCGCTCAGCTGGTGGAGCACGTAGACAATCCCGGCTTGCAGGCGCAAGGGGGCGTCTTTTTGATACCCGAGCTTGGCGGCAATGCCGTCGGCGGTCAAAAAGCCGATGCCGAATATATCGTGGGCCAGCCGATAGGGATTCTCGTGAACCACCTCGATGGTGCGATCGCCATAGTGCCGGTAGATCTTGTGCGCGTAGGCGGGGCTGATGCCATGGCTCTGCAAAAAGAGCATGACATGACGATTGTCCCGTTGCGCCTGCCACGCTTTTTCGATGACGGCGACCCGTTTGGCGCCGATCCCCGGCACTTCTGCGAGTCTGGAGACGTGGTTTTCGATGATGTCGAGGGTATCGCCTTTGAATCGGTGAACAATCCGGCGTGCCATCTCCGGACCGATCCCCTTGATCACGCCGGAACCTAAATACTTTTGGATGCCGTCGATGGTCGCCGGCGGCCGGGCTTCCATTTCAACAGCCTTGAACTGCTGACCGAATTTCGGGTGATCGATCCACCGTCCCACGGCCGTTATTCGGGTGCCCGGGGTTGGAACACTCAAGTGTCCGACGACGGTGGTGGTTGTCTGTTGTCCCGGGATGTGCACCTGGGCAATGGTAAAGCCGCTGGCATCATCACGATAGGTGACGCGGTCAATTTCTCCTTTGATCTCGATCAGGGATGTTTTTGGATGGTCGGACATATGTGTTTCGATCTTGCCTTGCGGGTTCTGTCCAATCCTGCCAGAAGAAGATAGCCTGTTTTGGACCTGGCATGAATGACGCGTCGATGACTACTCCCGAATCGGCCGGGAAAGTCGTGGTGCGGCCGCGCTTTCCTCATGGATATGCCAAACGCACCGGGCGACTGGCAACGTGCCACTTTCGCAGTACTATACCCTTGCCGTTGCGTCCGGGTCAAAGTCTAATCACCACTGGCCGGAGCAGCCGGCGCCGACTTGAAGAAAGTATTCCTTTCATTCTTGATGGTGATGCGGTCCCTCGGCAGATGGACGATGGGCCCTTGCATGGCGTTTTTTCAGCCGGGTGGCAGCACTCTCATTCTTTAATTGACAACCTGATTTCCCATGTTCAATATAGGATTGCTTGGGAGAAGGGCGCCGCCTCCCTCTATGCTTGAAAAATCCGATCAAGGTACATGGGACATGGGATACGTATTCGACTTCCACGATGCTCAGAGCTATGCAGAATCGATTCTGGCACATCAGAACCGCTGTATGATCGAGCAGGAGAGTCGTCTGATGCTCAATCTGCTCAACCCCTCACCCGGAGAAACCGTTCTGGACATCGGATGCGGCACCGGCATCAGCATCGAGCCGCTGCTGGAGAGCGGCCTCAATGCGACCGGCATCGATCCTTCCCCTTACATGCTCGACCTGGCCAACGAGGCGTTGGGAAACAAAGTCGATCTTTACCGGGGATATGCAGAAGACCTTCCGTTTGATGACAACTCCTTCAACCATGCGTCATTTGTTACCGCGCTGGAGTTCGTGGATGATCCTTCCAAAGCCATTGAGGAGGCGTGCCGGGTGGCCAAAGACAAGGTGTTTGTCGGTTTTTTGAACAGCTACGCCCTTAAAGGGATTCAGCGTCGATTGCAGGGGATGTTCACTTCGACGATTTTCAACAAGGCCCGATTCTTCTCGGTTTGGGAGCTGAAGGCGCTGGCCCGCAGCATGGCCGGGCCGGTCCCCATTGAATGGCGGACCGTGCTTCAACTCACAAATGCCCAGGGAAAACTGACCCAGGCTTTTGAGCAATCGCAGTTTGTTCAACGCTGTCCATTCGGCGCATTTGCCGGAATGGTGGTGACGCTGGTGCCGCGGTTCCGCACCCGGCCGCTGACCATGCGATATCGGCCCAAAAAAAATAAATCACCGCTCACCTGCTGAACCGTACCGCCTGGCGACCCGGTTCTGCGGTTTGAAGTTCAAGGTTCAAAGTTCAAAGCCTAAAGCGATTGATTGGAATGCTGACGCTGAACATTGAACGATGAACCTTGAACGGGAGTTTCAGATTGGAAGCCTACCTCTACGAGAAACTTGACGACCAAAAGGTGCGGTGTAACCTGTGCGCCCACCACTGTTTGATCAAATCGGGGCGCCGGGGGATTTGCGGTGTGCGCGAGAACAGGGACGGCGTATTGGAGACACTGGTGTTCGGCCGTCTCATTGCCCAGAATGTGGATCCGATAGAGAAAAAACCGCTCTACCACCTGCTGCCGGGCAGCAGGTCCTACTCCATCGCCACCGTGGGATGCAATTTCAAGTGCCGTTTCTGCCAAAACGCCGACATCGCGCAGATGCCGAATGATCGTCAGGGTGTCATCATGGGGAGCCGGGTTTCACCCGAAGCGGTTGTCGCCGACGCCCTGGTCCGGGATTGTCAAAGCATTGCCTACACCTATACCGAACCCACCATCTATTTCGAACTGGCCTATGAAACGGCCAGGATCGCATATGAAAAGGGCCTGAAAAACGTTTTTGTCACCAACGGCTACATGAGCCCGCAAGCGCTGGAGATGGTGGCGCCTTATCTGGATGCCGCCAATGTGGATTTGAAAGCTTATTCCGATGACTTTTATAAAAGCCAGTGCAGTGCCAAACTGGAGCCGGTGAAGGAGACGCTCCGAAGGATGAAATTGCACAAGATCATGGTGGAGGTGACCACACTGCTGATTCCGGAACTAAACGACAATCCGGAAACGCTGTCCGAACTGGCCGCATTCATCTCAGGGGAGTTGGGGCCCGAGACACCGTGGCACATCAGCCGCTTCCACCCCACCTACCGGCTGACCGACCGCGGCCCCACCCCGGTAGACACTTTGCGCAGGGCCTATGAGATCGGCAAAACCGCCGGTTTGCACTACATTTATATGGGCAACGTCCCCGGGCATGGGGGAGAGAACACCCATTGCCACAAATGTCAGGAATTGTTGGTAGAGCGTACCGGTTTTAATGTCCGAAACAATTTCGTTCGCAACGATAGATGCCCGGAATGTCAAACACCGGTCTACGGGATTGGCATGAGCGGTCAAGCGTGAGGCGAGGGCGTTTTTTGCTGGATTGGTTGAAGGCCACCATCCTTAATCTTCATCTTCCATCGTTTCTTGACGGCCCGGATCGATCGAATTCGGCAGGTTCAAGTAGTCCTCCGCCTCCTGCTGCCGCCCCCTTTTACGGCAACCATTGGCGTAGATGGTACATTTCCGGCGAAGCATGGCCATGGCGGAACGATGTTGCGCCGGAGACAGAACGCCCTGGTTCAGTATCTTCATCAATGCCTTGATCCGGTACTTGTCCAGTTCCGGCATGGCGGACAACTGGTCGTCGTGCCCCCCGCGTTTGACGATCAAAGGGGTGTCGATCAGATGGACCGGGTATTTCCAACTGATCCGGAGCCACAGGTCGTAATCCTCACAGGCGGGCAGCGATTCATCAAACAAGCCTACCTCGTCGAACAAGGCTTTGCGGATCATTACCGCTGACGGGCTGACCAGACAGAGCGGCAAGGTTTTTTCGAAAATCATGCCGGAAAATTTCTTATGACGTTTTTTGGGATTGACTTGCCGGCCCCCTCGGATCCAGGTCTCTTCCGTCTGGCATATCATTGCGGCCGGGTGCGTTTCGAAAAAAGCTTTCTGGGCGGCCAGTTTTTCCGGCAGCCAGTAATCGTCCGAATCCAGCAGGGCGATGAGTTCCCCTTTGGCGCTGCGGATACCGGTATTGCGCGCTGCACTCACCCCCTGGTTCGGTTGTCGAATAACCCGTAGGCGGTCGGCATAATCCGATAGCAATTCAGCTGTGCCGTCGGTTGAGCCGTCGTCCACTATGATAAAATCATCCGCCGGGCAAGTCTGTGCCAGCACGGATTCAATCGCCTGTTGGAGAAATGCGCGTCGATTGAAAGTGGGAAGGATCACCGAAACAGATTGGTCCTGGTTTGAAGGCGCAGAGGGATGGCGATGGTCATCGGTTGACATATTCATAATCATCAGCAATAATTTGACATTATAGGTTAAGGCTTGGTTCTTATCATATTCAAACGAACGCTTGGGTAACATTCAGCATTAGGCATCTGTTGCCGGGGTGCGCTCCGGCAATCAACAGGCCATTCGTTGGGCAAACGAACGGCTGATATAAAGGCTTTTGCTGCATTGTGAGCCGGATGGATGCACCCGGCAATTTAGGTTGTTGTCCGAGACGTACTGTTTCCTTTTCATCGTATGCTCCGGCCGTCGATGGAAGCCCCCCCATTTCGGAGATGGGCGTCAACCGCATTGTTGCATGGTGCCGGGGTCTGTCACCGTCCGACCGATATCGTTATAGGATTCAAGGCATGGATGTGTCAATCGGATGCAGATGGTAAAGCACTGCTTATCGTCGGCACATGTTTGGGCGTGCTCATGGGAGCGCTCCCTTACCCAAATGAGCAAATCACATAAAACAGGGGTATGTTTGGTTTGTTAACGTACACACAGATCAGGAGGAGTTTATGAAAAAAGCGTTTACTTGCATGATGGTCTTGATGGCTTTAGTGGTTTTCGCGGCTTGCGGCGGCGAAGAAAAGGCGCAGTCCGGTTCCGCAGAGCAAGCTGCTCAAGCACCATCCAAGACCCAGTATGTGACCATCGGTACCGGCGGCATCACCGGGGTCTACTATCCCACAGGGGGCGCCATTGCCAAAATCGTCAACAAAAAGCGCGACGTCTATAATATTCGTTGTACGGTTGAGTCCACCGGCGGATCGGTGTTCAACGTGAATGCGGTAATGGCAGGCGACCTGGAGTTTGGCGTCGTGCAATCCGACCGTCAATACCAGGCGATCAAGGGTGAGGCCGAATGGAGTGACAAGGGGCCCCAGGCTGACCTGCGGGCGGTCTTCAGTATCCACCCCGAGTCAGTCACCCTGGTGGCGGCAGTGGATACCGGAATCAAAGACATCGCCGATTTGAAAGGCAAACGGGTCAACATCGGCAATCCCGGTTCCGGCCAGCGCCAGAACTCCATCGACGCACTGGAAGCGGTGGGGCTCAATTACGAGACCGACCTCAACGCCGAAGGCGTCAAGGCGGCTGAAGCGCCCGGCTTGCTGCAGGACGGTCGGATTGATGCCTTCTTCTACACCGTCGGCCATCCGTCCGGCGCCATCAAAGAGGCTACGGCCGGCGCCCGCAAGGTCGCATTTGTCAGCATTACCGGAATCGATGAGCTGTTGGCCAAATATCCGTATTATGCCAAATCGAAAATTCCCGTTGAGCTCTACCCCGGTGCGGTCAACGAATCCGATGTGGACTCGTTTGGTGTGAAGGCCACCTTCGTTACCTCGGCCAAAGTTCCGGAAGATGTGGTCTACGCTGTGACCAAAGAAGTCTTTGAAAATTTCGATGAATTCAAAAAGCTTCACCCGGCATATGCTGTGTTGACCAAAGAAGGCATGTTGGAAGGCCTCTCTGCGGAAATTCATCCGGGCGCCATGAAGTATTACAAAGAAGTCGGGATGAAATAGACCCGGCTATCGGCATTCGGCTTCCCAATGGAAGCCGAATGCCGGTTTGTCCCCCCGACCGGAAGATTAAACCATGCGTGTACCGCGAAGGGGTGTAAGATTCGAGGTCGGCGGCCGCCTACCTGGCGGTACGGCCTACGGCCGCCGATTATCCACCGTGATAGACAACCGACAAGAGGATATTCATGAGTGATTCCCATCCCAAAGAAAAAGATGACGGTCTCGATGTTGCCAGGCGAATGGCTGAAGAGGAAGAGGGGATGGGCCGCCGGCCCAAAGGTTTTTCCAAATATATCATACCCGCTGTCGCGGTGGTCTGGAGCCTGTTTCAACTCTCCATTGCCAGCTGGTGGGTGCTCGATTCCACCTTCACGCGCGCCATCCACCTGGGCTTTGCCCTGTTGCTTGTCTATCTCAATTATCCTCTGCTCAAAAAGCCGATCCTGGGGCTGAAATTTCTATCCGCCAAGGACCGCATCCCCATTTTGGACTACCTGCTCAGTATCGTGGCGGCATTTGCCGCGTTGTATATCGCCATCGACTATGAAGGCCTGACCACCCGCTACGGCGCCCCCATCCTCAGAGACCTGATCATCGGCGGCGTCCTGGTGGTCATGTTGCTGGAGGCCTCGCGCCGTGTGATCGGACCGGCATTGCCGGCCATCGCCACGGTTTTCATCATCTATGCCTTTCTCGGCCCTTACATGCCCGATTTCATTGCTTTCAAGGGCGTCTCCCTCAACCGATTCATGGGGCAGATGTCCATGTCCACCGAGGGGATCTACGGCATCCCCCTCGATGTATCAGCCACCATCGTATTTCTTTTCGTCCTTTTCGGCGCCATGCTCGACAAGGCCGGCGGCGGAAAGTATTTCATCAAACTGGCCCTGGCCCTGCTGGGCGGTTTCAAAGGCGGACCGGCCAAGGCGGCGGTGATGGGCAGCGGGCTCTCCGGGTTGGTGTCCGGGTCGAGTATCGCCAACATCGTCACCACCGGCACCTTTACCATTCCATTGATGAAAAAGGTGGGCTATCCGCCCACCAAGGCGGCTGCCGTCGAAGTGGCCGCCAGCACCGACGGTCAGTTGGCGCCGCCCATCATGGGGGCGGCGGCTTTTATCATCGCCGAATATGTCAACGTACCGTACGTGGAGGTGATCAAGGCGGCTGCCGTTCCGGCTTTTGCATCCTATGCGGCGCTTTTTTACATCACCCATATCGAAGCCTCCAAGCTGGGATTGAAGGGCATACCCCGCAAGGAACTGCCCCCTTTCTTCAAAACGCTTTTATCGGGTGCACACTACCTGCTGCCCCTGTCCGTTCTGCTCTACGAATTGATCGTGGTGCGCCATTCACCGGAACTGGCGGCATTTCATGCCATCTGGCTGATGGCGCTGGTCATGCTCTTCCAGAGACCGGTCGCAGCGTATATGAAAAAAGAACCCATCGGGCCGGCCTTCAAAGACGGCATCGTGGACATCTTTTCCGCCTTGGCGGGAGGCGGCCGCAACATGGTATCCGTGGCCCTGGCCACCGCGGCGGCCGGCATCATCGTGGGGGTCGTGGCCATGGGACTGGGGTCCCGGATCACCGAAATCATCGAGATCGTCTCCTTCGGCAATATCTTTCTCATGCTGGTGATCACCGCAATTGCCAGCCTGGTGATCGGCATGGGGCTGCCCACCACCGCCACCTATATCGTCATGGCCTCCCTGACGGCACCGGCCATCGTGACCATCGGAATGGCCAAGGGCTTCATCGTGCCGCTGATGGCCGCCCATCTCTTCTGCTTTTATTTCGGCATCCTGGCCGACGATACGCCGCCGGTGGGACTGGCGGCCTACGCCGCATCGGCCATCGCCAAATCACCCCCCATACCGACAGGTCTGCAGGGGTTCATGTATGACATCCGAACGGCAATCCTGCCGTTCATGTTCATCTTCAATTCGGACCTCATCCTGCACAACGTCAACAGCTGGGCTCAGGGGCTGTTGATTTTTGCCATGGCGTGTGTTGGAAATTTTGCTTTTGCGTCCGCCACACAGGGGTGGTTCGTGGCCCGCAATCGATTTTATGAGATTCCCATTTTCTTGCTGGTCACCTTCATTTTAATGCGCCCCGATTTCATCGCCAGCGTTATCGGGTTGCCGCATGACCAGCGCTACTGGTGCTATCTGATTGGCCTGGCGGTCTTCGGATTGCTCTATCTGATGCAGCGGCCGAGAAATGCCGGCGTACCGGAGCCCGTCGAGACCTGATCCCGGACGGATCATGGTTTCGCGGGGCGGTCGAAAACGGTTTCGCTGCCGAGTTTGGACTTTACAGAGGAGATGAACCCATGCCGGATATACACAAGGTGCTCGTGGCGGTTGCTTTTTCCAACTATACCCAGGGGATTTTCGAGTACGCCGCCCGGCTTGCGACCCAGTTGGGCGCAGAAATGGCGGTAGCCAGCATCATTAATGAACGGGATGTCTCCGCCGTTCAGCGGGTGGCCGACATGGGGTACGATGTCGACGGTGAGCGCTATGTGAAAGACATCAAAAAGGAGCGGCGCGATATCCTGGATCGGTTGATCCATGATTGCGGGCTGGACCCCGGCCGGGTTGAGGTGTTTATCCGGGTCGGCAATCCGGTGGACGAGCTGCTCAAGATAATTGACGGTGAAAAAATCGACATGGTCGTCATGGGATTGAAGGGACGCAGCGATATCGAGCATGTGTTTGTCGGCTCGGTGGCCGAGAAACTCTTCCGGCGCAGCCCGGCAACGGTGGTTTCTTATCGCGATCCGGACCTGGCCGGCCGGTTGCGCAAGCGGATCCCCCGATAGCACACACCGCTCTTTTCGATTTGCCGACATCAAAGGAGGCTGCAATGGCAACGTATCGTGTTTTGGTATTCGCCCTGGTGCTGTTGATCTGTGCAGTGGCACCGCCCATCGGAACGGCCGCCGAGCGGTTCACCGACAATGGGGACGGCACTGTCACCGATCACGAGCGCAAGCTGATGTGGGCCAAAACCGATAATCAGGGCGATATCAACTGGCATCAGGCACAAAAATGGGTGGCTTTCACCTTTCCGCTCACCCTGCAGACCAGTTATGACAACTGGCGTCTGCCGACCCTCGAAGAGCTGCAGAGCCTGGTGGATGAGACCGGCTACGAGACGGACTGCGGCCATGAAGCCCATATCCAACCCCTGATACGTCTGACGTGCGGATGGGTGTGGACCTCCGAATCCGATCCCATGGCGCCAACGGCGCGGGTCTTCAATTTTGACAACATCTACCACTACACCGTGCGCAAGGTCCACAGCAGAGGATACCGGGCGCTGGCGGTGAGGAGCCTGGAGTAGAAGAACAAGCTCCCCTTATATGTCCAATGCTGCACATCATAGGGATGTGTTTCTATCTGAACGTCCAACATTGAACATCCAACGTCGAACATCGAACTGCGGCAGAAACACTTCTATCACTCCTTTGGAGTTGATCTCATTTTTCATCCATCCCCCGGGTTGACACCCGGGACTATATTCTTTTCCTCCTTCGAAGGCCCCGCCCTAGAAACCGGATATCGAAAGTCGGATAAATGATTTGACAGGGCGTAGGCGCTGATGTATCAAGCGACAATCAGAGCATTCCCAGGCGGTTATGCAATCTTGAGAGCCGCGCTATCTACGATAGTTCCCATTATCAGCATTTCAGTACAACGGGTCATCCGTGTTCAAGTGTTCATAGGATTTTCGGTCTAAAAATAGCCCATTTGTGGGGATACGTTTAATTTTCCAGTGACCGGAAGTGACAAATCAAGATTGAATGGCGATATATCGTGCAAAGAAGATCTGGGGGAGGGCCAACCGGCCAGATAGCTGCCGGATGGGACTTGGAAAAAAATAGTAAGGTATGATTAACTTATTAAGGGGGAAATCTTGGGAAGATACAAAGATTTAGTATACTCGGTTTCGTATCCAATGCCCAAAAAAACAGTTAGGAAAGATGGCGGGGGGAATCCTTATGCCGCTGCTGCTGAAGCATTGAATTGGGGCGTCAGCAAAGTATTCGATATTCGTGTGGATTCACAGGTTGATAAAAAACTGGATGAGCTGTACCCGGACATTCATAAGGCAATGGTAGGATATAACGGAGTACTCGTTATTATTCAGTACCAGCAATGGGAGATGAAAAATGAGGCGGGAAACAGACCTCTTTTTTTCCTCAATATGTATGTTGGGCCGGCGGCGAGTAACAGACAAAGCGCATTCAGAAAATATAAGATGAAGGAGCGAGTTCCCACGATAAAACAAGCTCCACGAGAGGGCATGGTTTACGGTACAAAGGCTTTTGTGTGGTTTTCAAGGCTACCATCACATGAAAGAGCTAAAAATTTACGAACTGATAAGCAGGAGAAAGACTATTGGAAACCGGCACCTTAAAAAAAACAAAATTTCTGTATATCTTTTTCATCATCGTTATTGTGCAGCTAATTTTTGGCTGTGATGGAAATACGATGGATAAAAATGCCGCTGGAGATATGGATGCAATTGAGGTAGACGGGACCACGTATATTGAAACCGAACTTCAAACTGAAATGTTGCCAGGGGATGTCAAGAGAATTAAAGATGTTTTGATTAATAAGGTGTTACCGATTATCCCCGAAGCGGAGAAAGATGAGCTAAACGAAATTATCCATCATCTGGATTATATCCAAGAAAATTCTCCCGAGTATTTTGAAGATGACAACAATTTGATCGAATTTTTTAAAACCGTGATGCGATTTAATCTGTTGAGTGCCCGGTTGAACCCCAATAATTTTGATTTGCATCTGATCGTAGCAACTAAATACATTGAAATCGCAGCCTCGCTGGAAGGCCATCCACGAACAAACGAGGGTTTGCGGATAAGTGAGGAATTCAAAAAAAGGGGAGTCCAAGCGGCCAAGTTATTGGTAGAAAAATTTCCGGAAAATGCGAGATCATACTCGCAATATGCTCATTCCCTTTATATTGTCGAAGGTAAGACAAAAGAGGCAGCAGCCTTATATAAGCGATGCTTGGAAATCAATGAAAAATCTGAAAACTGCAGGGAAGGATATAACATTTTGATGGAGAAGTTGAAATCTTCCTCGCAATGAAAAGGACAATACCGGCCGATATCTCGTATATAACGGTTTGTTTGTCGGGGATCTTGTTATTGTTTGCAGGATGCTAATCTCAGGATATCGGGATTGGCAAACCCGGGAAAACAGAATTGGAGGCTATTCAGTCCTTTGCGCCAAAGGATCTGGATCGTCAGCATCCGGTTCAAGCTATCAGAGAATTAAAGGTGTTGGACCTCAATCTTGAATGTTCGCTGTTCGACGTTCAGGCGGGGCCGTCACACCATCGCTTCGATCTTATCCAACTGGGTGCGAAGCCGCTTGGCGGAGACCGGTTGCGCCGTTTTGATCTCCTGGGCAAATATTGAAATCTTATACTCTTCCAGCAACCAGAAGAAATCTTCGACCGCCCGGCGCTTTTCTCGGCTGGATTGAGATGACAGTGAGTGGATAATGCGCTCAAGCCGCTTTGCGAATGCGTCGACTTCCTTTGTCTTGATCCGATCTTTCTCAAGATTGATCAGGCCGCGTTCGGCGCGCATCGATATGGCCTGAAGATAGCGCATCAGACGTTCCAGCCGGCTATTGTCATATAGTTGAACAAAGTTTTTGGGCATCAGCGTGTTCAAATGACTGCGCAGGCCATCTATGAATTCTAATGCGGGTTTCTTCCCGGCGTGCGATCTCTCAAGATTATGCAGTTGGATGCGAAGGTCGGCAAATGCCCCCAGAAGGTCGGCAACCCGCTTGAGCTTGGTTTGTCCTCGTCCGGGGATGCCGGCCCGCTCGAGTTTCTGGAGATGGGCCTGAAACCCTTCGGCCGACCGGATGTCCTTGAACATCAGATCATCCGCCACCTGGGCGACCAGCTGATCTTCCAAAGCTTTGCGCCCGCCAAAATAGCGGGCGGCGCTTTCGCTGCTGAGGGGCAGGCGCAGGTTTCGCCGCAGGTATTTCACATCATGGTTGAAGTGTTTCAGGAGCAGGTGCTTGACGCCCCGGCGGTGGGCGGTTCGGGCGCGGTCTTCATCGGTGAAAAGGGTCAGGGCAAGGGTTTGCTCCCGCACTTCGAGGGCCGGAAATGCGGTCCACTTCCGCCCCGCCGGTCCGGTGAGGGTAACCGTGTCCGGAAGGTCGCCGAAATCCCATTCTTCGACAGGTTGACGTTCCCATTTCTGTTTTTGCGCGTCAAACTCGGAGGAGAGGGGGTAGCCGATATCCCCAAAGCCCATCGCGGCCGTATCCCGACCGCTCTTTATCACCTTGCCCTCTTCATTGGTCAGCGCGACACGCATGCGCAGGTGATCGGGCAGCTGTCGTTCATCCCAGGCGGTGGCCGGGATCTCCACACCAAAGCGCTGCCGGATAAATTGCGAGAGGCTGTTGATCAGACTCTTTTCGCGCGTGACGGACATTTCGGTCATGATGACCTCGACGCTCTGGGCCACCGGCACCAATCGCCTGCGATAGTGTTTGGGCAGCGCCTTGATCAAGGCAGTGATCTTCTCCTCCAGAAGTCCCGGTACCAGCCATTGCAGGGCCTGTGCATCGATGCGCTTGGTCATCCGGGCCGGTACGATGGTGGTGACCCCGTCGGTGGATTCGCCGGGCTGGTATTGGTAGTCCACCGCAAACTGTTGCCGCCCCATGGTAATGCGATCGGGATATTGGGCCAGTTCCTGGTCGCTGGGACGGGTCTGCAGCACGTTTTCTTCCGTCAAGCGCAGGAACCGGTCGCCACCCCGTGTTTTGATCAGTCGTTTCAGGGACCGCAGGTCGCAGACCGATCCAAGACGTTCGGCATAAAAAGCCAGAAGATCTTCATTGCCCATGAGAATATCCCTGCGGCGCAGCCGGTGCTCCATCTCTTCGACATCGGCTATTATCTTCGCGTTGTGGGTCATAAACGCCAGGGGTTGCTGTAGGTCCATCTCGATCAGTGCCCTGCGGATGAAGATCTCCTTGGCCTCCTGCGGATTGATCGGGCCGTACGCTTTCGGCCTGCGATCGATGATCAGGCCGTACAGGCTGACCTGCTCCGTGGCGACCACCTGGCCACGTTTCCGTTCCCAATGCGGATCCATATAGGTATAGCGGCATTGGTTTCGGGCGATGGGCTCGATCCAGGATGGATCGATTTTGGCCACGCAGCGGGCAAAGAGGCGGGATGTCTCCACCATCTCCGCCGATACGATCCACTGGCCTGGATTCTTGAGCAGCCCCGATCCGGGGAATACCATCACCCGGCGGTCATGGGAGGCCTGGAAGACCTGGTTCTCTTTCTTCAGTGCCAGGTTGGAGAGAAAGCCGCACAGGATGGCCTGGTGAATGGCGACATACCGGCTGTTGTCTAAGCCGGTGTCGGTTTCGAGGGGCTTCGATGACTGTTTGGCCATGATGCGGTGATCCGCAAGCACCCGACGGATCTGACCGAAGACATCCTGCCATTCGCGCATGCGTCGGAAGGAGAGAAAGCGGTCATGGCAAAACGCTTTGACCTGGGCCCAGCTTCGCCGGCTCCGTACAACGGTCTGATAGGCATGCCAGATGTTGAACAAGGTCAGAAAGTCGGAGGACGGGTTGATAAAGCACACCTGGGCCTGGTCGGCTTCGGCTTTGCGGACGGCCGGTCGCTCGCGCGGGTCCTGGATGCTCAATGCCGCGGCGATGACGGCCATCTCGTCCAGGCAGCCCCGGGTGCGGGCTTCCAACAGCATGCAGGACAACCTGGGATCCAGGGGCAGGCGGGACATCAGCCGGCCTTTTTCGGTCAGGGTATATTTATCCTGTCCGGCTTTCTTCGATTTCTTCGGAACGATCGCCCCCAGTTCCAGCAGAAGCTGATACCCGTCTTGAATGCTCTTTGGGGCAGGGGCGTCAATAAAGGGAAAGGCTTCCACGTCTCCCAACCTGAGCGCAATCATGCGCAAAATGACGTCGGCCAGGTTGGCCCTGAGGATCTCGGGCGCGGTGTAGAGCGGTCGGCGCTCGTAATCTTCTTCTGAGTAGAGCCGAAGGCAGATGCCGTCAGCCGTTCTGCCGCAACGTCCCTGGCGCTGGTCGGCGCTGCTACGGGAGATGGCCGTTACCGGTAAGGTAGTGGTGCGCGAACGCGGCGTGTATTGGGAGATGCGCGCCAGGCCGGTGTCCACGACGATGTGGATGCCGGGGATGGTCAGGGAGGTCTCGGCGACATTTGTCGACACCACGATCTTGCGCCCTTTTGCGGATCGAAAGACTTTCTGCTGCTCCGCCGAAGAGAGGCGCGCGAAGAGAGGAATAACGGTTGCGGCGGAAGCCAGACGGCCTTTGAGCATTTCACAGGTATCCCGGATGTCCTGCTCGGTCGGCATGAAGACCAGAATATCGCCATTCTTGCGTTCGCTGACGACCCGGTCGACGGCTTCCACGGCACGTTCTATGTGGGGGGCCGCGTCGTCGTCGGGCGCCAGGTAGCGCGTTTCGACAGGGTACATGCGGCCGGAGACTTCGATGACCGGCGCCCCATCAAAGGCCCGGGCAAACTTATCCGTGTCAATGGTGGCGGAGGTGATTACCACCTTCAGGTCCCTCCGTTTGTCCATCAATTGTTTTACAATGCCAAGTATAAAGTCGATGTTAAGGCTGCGTTCGTGGGCCTCATCGATGATGAGCGTGTCATAGGCATTGAGAAAACCGTCCCGATGGGCTTCGGCCAGGAGAATGCCGTCGGTCATCACCTTAATCCGCGTCCTGGCGCTGACCGTATCCTGGAATCGGATCTTGAATCCAACGCTGTGGCCGATCTCCTCCTTGAGCTCCTCGGCGATACGGCGACTCACGGTGGTTGCGGCGATGCGCCGGGGCTGGGTGACGCCGATCCAACCATCGACACCGCGGCCGGCTTCGAGGCAGAGTTTTGGCAATTGGGTGGTTTTCCCCGAACCGGTCTCACCGGCCACGATGATCACGCGGTGTTTTTGGATTGCTTCAACAAGTTCCTTGCGCCTGGCGCAGATAGGAAGATCCGGATCGTATGTCAACGATGGGCGATGCGCTTTGCGGGCGCTTCGTGCGGATTGGGATGCGTCCAGGCGTCTGGCAAGGCGCTGGCATCGCTCGAGCAGTTTGGGTTGGCTGCCGCCGTCCCGGGCAGCCTTACGGATACGCTGGATCTCCCGTCGTGCGTAGATGCGGTCCACCGGCAGCGCATCGTCGAGTTGCCGTGTCAGGGCTTTTAGTTGTCGGGCTATTGACGTCAATGGTTAACCTGCAGTAATCAATATGAAAAAACGGGGCAAGCCTTGGCGCAAAAGCGTGCCATATTATAAAAACCGTATTATTATCATACCTTTCGGCATTTTTGAATACGACCGGCGAGGGGGATTCATGAAATTTCTGATCATAGGAGGCGACGCCGCCGGCATGAGCGCGGCCAGCCGGGCCAAACGGCTGAAACCCGAGCTGTCGGTAACCGTGTTGGAGCAGACGCCTGACGTCTCCTACAGCGCCTGCAATATGCCTTATAACGTGGCCGATCCTCAACGCAGCATGGATGATTTGGTGGTGCGCACCGCCGACGTGTTTCGGGATCGGCAGGGGATCGATCTGAGGACCGGGCACCGGGCCGTTAAGATCAACCCCGAAGCACGCACCGTGCGGGTACGGGCGGACGACGCCGGTGAACTGACGTTGCCCTACGACCATCTTATGATCGCCACTGGCGCTTGCCCGGTCAAACCGGACTTGCCAGGCGGTGATCTGCCCGGTGTCATGGTGTTGAAACAATTGGCCGACGGAAGGGCTCTAAAAGCCTATCTGAAACAGAGCAAAGTCCGGCATACGGTCATCATCGGCATGGGGTATATCGCCCTTGAGATGTGCGAAGCCTTGCGCGCCAGAGGAGTCGGGGTTGAGATGGTCAAGCCGCGACCGGACCTGCTGCCCTGGATGCCGCGTGAACTCGCAACCGACATTCAGGCCGAGTTGGAGGCCCACCAGGTGATATTGCATCCTGGCGCCAAGATCCAGCGTATCGAGCGTGCCGGCCGGCGGCTCAAGACCGTCACTGCCGATCGGTCGATTGAAACGGATATGGTGCTGGTGGCGGTCGGGGTGCGCCCCAACAGCGAGCTAGCGGCCGACGCCGGTCTTGCACTTGGGCCGTCCGGTGCCATTGCCGTCGACCATCGGTTACAAACCTCCGACGCCGCAATCTATTCGGGCGGTGATTGCGCCGATGCCTTCCATGTGGTCACCGGTCAAAGAACCTGGGTTCCCCTGGCCTTGCGCGCCAATCGCGCCGGATGGGCGGTAGCCGATCAAATCTGCGGCAAGCCGGTGCACCTGCCGGGAGTCGCCGGTACGGCCGTATTCAAAGTATTCGATCAGCAGGTGGCCCGCACCGGCCTGACACTTGCCGAGACGGTGAAAGCAGGTTTCGATCCCCGCAGTGTGACCATCACCAGCGGTTCCCGCTCACATCTTTACCCCGGCGGCTTCAAGGTCAGGGTTCACATGGTCGGCGACAAGGCCAGCGGCAGATTGCTGGGGGTGCAGATGGTGGGCAAAGAGAGTGTGGCCCATCGGATCAACGCCGCAGCTGTCGCACTGCACGCCAACATGACCGTGGAACAGTTTGTCCAGTGTGACCTGGCCTATGCGCCGCCATTTGGCGGTGTATGGGATCCGCTGCTGATTGCGGCCAATCAATTGATCAAGGCGTTGTAGTCAAGTACTACTTAGCGCTGGAATGAAATAATGGCTAAATGGCCTGACCAAAGTATGCGGGCTTTACCACATGCATGTCGGAAAGATTTTGGTCATTGGAAGTAAAAAGAGGAGAGAAAATGATAAGTTATCGAAAAGAGCTATGGTTTGACGTGCCCACACGAAGGGCGTTTATCAACATTACGCATGAAGTGGCCCAATGCCTTCGGGAGAGCGGTATTCAAGAGGGGCTGGTCTTGGTAAACGCCATGCATATCACGGCGTCGGTGTTCATTAACGATGACGAATCCGGTCTGCATCACGATTACGAACAGTGGCTGGAACGTATTGCCCCCCATGCGCCGGTGGACCAGTACCGTCACAATGTGGGAGAAGACAATGCCGATGCCCATATGAAACGGCAAGTGATGGGACGTGAGGTTGTGGTGGCCGTTACGGAAGGTAAACTGGATTTCGGGACCTGGGAGCAGATCTTCTATGGAGAATTCGACGGCCGGAGAAGGAAAAGAGTGTTGGTCAAGATTATCGGAGAATGAAGGCCCTTTTGAAATGAACGCCAAACAGCGCCCAAGGTATCCAACCGATGATAGCTTTGGAGAAGCATAGCGACATCGCAGTGCGGTGGGGGCGTTCAACAAAAAAAAGGCATCATGCCTTTCCAGACATGATGCCTTTAGCGGAGCATATGAGGCGTGTTAAGCTTTGCGGACATTCTTGGCTTCAGGGCCGCGCGTACTCTCTTCGACGTCAAAAACCACCTGTTCTCCCTCGGTAAGGCTTTTGTAGCCGTCCATATTAATCGATGAAAAATGTACGAAGATGTCGCGGCCGCTCTCTTCGTTAATGAAGCCATATCCTTTTTTGTTATTGAACCATTTCACTGTACCTTGTGCCAAAACGTTATCCTCCTGTCCTAAATGCGTTCTATCTACACCGCAGCACCAGCCTCTGGGCGACAGTCCTGAAAGAGCACGGCCTGAGAATAAGTGGGTGAATATCAACGCTAATCAGACCATCATCCACGCAGACATTAAGCAAATGCGCAAAAAAAGGTCAAGCAAAAAGTAAGCTTATGTCTAAGTTGGCTCCATGACGGGCGTATTTGCCCACGGAATGCCTTCGGCCCCCGGCATATGGGGCCTGTTGGTACTGCTACTGCCGGTTAAAAGCGGTGCAGGCGGGAGATGGAGGCCTGCCGCTTAAGCTTGGCGAGATAGTCGTCGGTGGCTTTTTTCTCCTTATTGCGGCGTAGCGTCCTTTCGATCTTGGTGCGTGCATTACGATAAGCCAAATGAGAAGAAGGGACGCGATCCACCAACTGGATCAGGTGATAACCCAAATGGGTTTCGACAATATCGCTGATCTGGCCGGGTTTTAGAGAAAAGGCGGCATCTGCGAAGGCCGGAATCATCTGATCGCGATGCAGGTAGCCCAGATCGCCGCCGCTGGTCCGGCTGTTGTCCTCTGAGTGGTCAAGGGCCAGTGCGGCAAAGTTGCCGCCTTGTTTCACTTTGTCTTGAATCGACTGGATTCTCCGTCGGGCTTCCGAGCGGCTGGCCTGTTCGCCTTGGCTGTCAAAGGCCACCATGATGTGCCGCACTCGAATTTGCTCCCGTCGTTGGAAGAATTCGGTATTGCTCCGGTAAAAGGCCTGCATTTCGGCTTCGCTGACCTTGATTTGGCGAATGACGTCCCGTCGCAGCAGACGGCGGACGATCAATCCTTTTCGGATGCGCGATTTGAGCTGCTCCTGGCTGATGTTCGCATCTTCAAGATAGGCCCGATATCCCGACCTGGTCTTCAATTCATCCTTCAGGTCAAGCATGGCGCGGTCCACCCATTGTGGTCGGATTTTCAGTTCTCTTTGCTGTGCCCGCTGGTAAAGCAATTCCCTTTCGATCAGGTTTTCCACCAATTGGCGTTTCATCCGATCCAGTTTGCTGTCGGAAAGCGGCGTACTTCTGTGGCGCATCTCGGCCTCCAGCAAAGACTTCTCTTCTTCAAGATCCTGACGCGTGATCTTCGCCTCATTGACCACCGCCAGCACCTCCTCATCGGCCATCGCCGTAGAGAAAACAAGGCCGCACAGGCATGCCCCCACAAGGGACGTACAAAACCAATAGATTAGGGAGGTAGATCGCATATTCTCTTCTTTTCTTGGCGTGCCAGTAAGGTGCCGTACCGGTGAATCCGGTGATTGCTAGAATTGAAGGCCGGTGAGCCCTTTGGTTACGATTTTACATATTTGATGGCGACCAATTCGCCCACGAAACTGCCGATGGCGACTTTGCTGGCGACTTTTACCGGTAACCGGCGCTCGTCGGCAGTGACCCATAGTTTGATTTTGGCGTCCTTGTCTTTTTCGAAGACACCTCTGATATCCTTCATATCCGGCTCCAGCAGATAGGTTTCATAAGTACCGATAGGTGTGGTGATGGTCTCTCGCTTGACGACACGGGCAAGACCGGTGACGCACTTTTTCCCATCGCTGACCGGAAATTCGATGATCTCGTTTTTTTGAAAACGAACCATCCGTGTTTTGTAAAAAGCGCTAAGGGGGTCGAAAGTACCGGGTCTGATCTCGATCCGCTTATCGGTCTTTCCATCGCTATAGGAGGCCATTTCAGCGTCCCAGTCGAAATCGACTTTGACCTGACGGCGTTTTTTGCCTTCGTGCTGTCGGTGGCGGTAGCGTACGGCGTGTGTCATGCCTGAATCGGTATACGCCTCGATACAATCCCGGACTTTGTAAAACATATCCACGAATGCGTTGGATTTGGCGGTCAGGCGAAAATGATAGGATCTGGAGCCGTCGATGGTCTTCATGGGCATGACCTCCATCACCGCCTTGCCGGCCGGAATCACCGTCCAACGGAGCGCAAATTCCAACCGCTCGCCGGGTTCGAAGGGCGCCTTCGCACCAGCCCATGCACCGGCCGTCGGCATGGGGCTGATGCCCATGCATAGGGGCAAGGCCAACAGGATTGTCACCAACACCCGAATATTCGAAATTTTAACGGACGTCCACGCCATAGATCTTACATCCAGATCGTTTGATAGCGGTCGGATCCTTGCTTCGACCGATACGTATCGCACCATTTAAGACGGCTGATACCCATTTGTCAACTCAATAGCCAATTGGTGGCCATCCGGCTTATATACCGAAGCGGCACGGCAGGCAGTCGGCGATAAGCGCCTTGAGCTTATGGCGCAGGATCTTGTAAGAAAAGTGGCGCGTGGCCACCTTGTAATTGTGCTCAACCATCTTATCCCTGAAATCTTCATCCCTGAGGACCTTTTTGGCCAACCGGACCGCCGACCGGGTCACATACCCGTCGATTTCGATGACCGAAAATCCTTTGGGGCGGATATCGGTGGAATAAATGGAATAATTATTCACCAATATCGGTTTGCGATAATAGACGGCCTCCAGAAAGGCGTTGCCGAAGCCTTCGAAATTGGAAGGGTAGGTGACCAGATCGGCATGGGGGTAGATGTCGTCCAGGGTATAGATCTTTCGTCCACCAGGGGTTTTTCCTCTTTGATCGTTGATGATGTCCGAAACGAACAGGGTGTCTACGCCCATGATGCGCGAATATTCCCAGACCCGTTTTTCATAATCGTATCCTTCGTCTCCGGAGGCGTGGGAGATGACCAGTTTGGCTTTAGCGCCCAGGCGACTGACAAATTCAATGGCGTGTTCGATGCCTTTGCGCTTGACCACCCTCGTGGGCTGCAGGATGAGCAGTTCGTAATTCTGCAGTCCCAAGGCCTCACGGACATCTGCTGCGTAGTCATCGACCTGGACGGGCGGATTTTCAAAATCCATTACATTGGGGATAACGGTGGATGAGATGCCTGTGCGCAGACTGAGCTGGTTGTCTCCGCTGGTGTTGATCACGACATGCTTGATCGAAGGGATATGGGGCGGAAACGCCATATTGAGATACTCCCAAATGGCATTGACCATGAATTGCTGTCGTTCCCAAAAAAAATCATGATGGTGGGCGATGGTGTTGATACCGGTTTCGGAAACGAATTCTGTAAGCGCCAGTCCCAGCGGTACGTTCATGGGAATGGTCAGGCAGTTTTCGGTGACCAGCATGTCGATGTCGAAGTCGGCCACGAATTTATAGAGCTGGTCTTTTAACAGGCTTTTGATGCGGTGGATCTGGGCGGTCAGCGAGCGGTCGCGTTGATTGACGCCGAAACAGCTCTTATTGATCTCCAGGATGACCGGGTGTTGGAAATGCGCTTCTTCCACGAGAAATGAACGTTGGGGGTCGCGGTCCAGTTCCCCTGCAAAATAGTAGCTGGTCATGCCCTCTTTCTCAAAAATACGGGCCCACTTCTCCGTCTCCAGAGAGACGCCGTCTGTTCCGGCTATGCGGGTCGAAACGAACCCGACGTTGTGTTGCCGTGAGCAGTGGTCACAATAGGTCATCGCGCGCCCTCCCCTTGGCGGCTTCCAGGGGCATTGGCCCCAATTGTCTTCATGTGAATGGTTATCCGGCGGATATCGTCCCACTCGCCGGTGCCTGTGCGGCACTCTGCCATCACCTGGCCCTATCGGCTAAAAGTGCCCAATACTTAAAGCTATTTCAACATCATTAGGGTTTTGGCGGGAATTGTCAATGCATGCTGTAACGGTGCAGCCGCTTTCGTTACCCCGGCCGCCACGCACAAGCCTATTAAGACATGAGATAGAAACCCAATGCCGGGTCGTCGCCATCGTGTGGGGAAAAGGAGGTGCCCACCAGATTTTTGAAAACGTTTCGGACGATCACTTCGCGTTTGATGAAAGTATGGCGCTTATCATCCAGATGGAATTCGACCCTCAGCCGCTGTCCGCTTTTGAATCGGCGCTCTACATTAAGTTTGAGTTTGAGGCCGTTGCTTGAAATATCCACCACCCTCATAATCCCTTTGTCCACGTCACCGTGCCCGAGATCACAATAGTAAACACCGGGGAGGTCGGTTCCCTTACGATACTGG
The DNA here is from genome assembly GCA_050302315.1 of Desulfobacteraceae bacterium. Classification (GTDB taxonomy): domain Bacteria; phylum Desulfobacterota; class Desulfobacteria; order Desulfobacterales; family Desulfosarcinaceae; genus JARRKU01. The sequence goes on along the minus strand of JBNLAV010000207.1, from coordinate 15,570 downwards.
CGGCGTTTTTCAAGGGAGACCGTGAAGTGGTTACCGCAGACGCACCTGCAGCTGACGGTCACTTTCTTGTCCATTGCGGCATATTTGGAGACATTGACGATGGAGGTGTTCCCGCATTCGGGACAGACAAAAGTGGCGGTATTTTTACTCGTGATAAAGACTTTTTGGGTCATGCAACACGCTCCTGAATGTTGCCGGGCGAATTTTGTCCGCATCCGTTCGGTGGTTCTGAAGTACCGCGTCCGATGATCCGGGTGATTTTGGGTTGATATTTGGATTTCAGCGCCATATAGCCGGCCTGCTTTCGAACCAGCACCATGGCGGCAATCAAGCAGATGATGCCGGTAGAAGCCGATACGGCAGATGCATTGGTTTCGATTGCCTTTCCAATGATATGGCCGGCAAATGCGCCGATCAGCATGCAGATGATGGGAAAAACGTATAGAAAAAAGGTGGCCAGCAGCAGGGCCGTGGTATCCATTGAGACCTGGATGATGTCGCCCGTCCTTGCATTGATCAGGTTGACCGCTTCGACTTCCCTGTCCTTGCCTTTGACATCGGGATTGCACTGGCCCCGGGCGGAGCAGGCCTCGCAGGCGCTGGTTCGAACGGTCTTCACCAGCGCCATATTTTCCCTGTAGGGAAGAGCGGCTTTAACGACGATGCCTTGTTCCGTGGCCAATGGTGCGCTCCTTTGACGATGCCCATAGCATATGGAGTTCTAAGGCCGCTCGGGTCATGTTTCCGGCGGCCCGGATTAAATCATCGGCCGACAGGCATAATACCTGAAGTGCTAACTGTTCACAGCTTGCGGTTGGCCCTCCGCTTCATTTGACTCCCGCAGATAACAGATCAAGCCGCATTGGAGGCATCGGTCGGATTCGCTTTGAGCGGATTTCTCGTCAAAACCCTTTTCCAACTCAGCACCTTTGGTGATTTGGTTCTGATTGGCAAGGGGCATGATTTCCCGCATGCGTGACGGTACCAGAGAGACCTGGTGGACATTCTGCACCAGCGTATCAGGCGTCACCACGCTATCGGGAAGGTCGAGCGGGATATCATACAAGGTCAGATGAATGGAGGCGGCCGCCCGCCGTCCTGCGGCAATGGCCTTGATGGCCGCGCTGAAATCGGTCAATTGGTCACCATCGGCCATCAAACCGGTTTCGTTGTGATAGGCCGGTTGCTTATAGGGGGGCAGGGCTTCCCATTTCCGGTCGCCGGCGCTTTCTTCCTCTTCCTGGTTTGCGGTCGGAATGAAAACCAGCTCGGGAAAGCGTCCGGCGGCGAAGACAACGTGGTCGGTTCCAACGGTTTTCAACTCACCAGAGCTCAGGTCGGTGAGATCGATGGCCGTGAGCCGTCTGCCTTGCCCGTAAAGTCGGCTGATGGCGCCATGGACAATGGCGTCGGCGACTTCCAGGTTGGTGGGGGCCGCATCGCGCATGAGGACCGATACCTTCTGGGCTCCCAGATCTTTGCAGCGTTGGACCATGGCGGATGATAAATTCGGGTTGCCGATCACGATCACATGTCCGCTGAGCTGCACAGGCGGATACCCTTCGCTGCCGCTCTTCATGATATCGATCAGCAGGTGACATCCGGGGACCGGGCTCGATTCGCCTTTGCCGCCGGTTCTGGCCAGCCGGCTGTCCCATCCGCCCACGGCGAGAAAGACGGCGTCATTGCCCTGGGCCATGAGATCCACAACGGACAGGTCCTGGCCCAGCGCTTTGCCGGTCTCGGTTTTGACGCCCATGTCGGCAATGCCTTCAATATCCCAATCGAGAATATCCATGGGAAGGCGGTAGCGCGCGATGGCGCTTCTGAGCAATCCGCCCATCTTATCAGCCGCTTCGTAAACCGTGGTCATGTGCCCCAGGCGCGCACTGAAGAAGGCGGCGGAGAGTCCCTCGATACCGCCGCCGATCACGGCAATCTTACGTCCCGTATTGGGTGCCTTGAAAGGCTGGATATGAACGCCGTTTTCCTTTTCCAGGTCCGCGGCGTAACGTTTCAGGAAGTTGATGGCCACCGGCTCGTCCACGTACTGGCGTCGGCACTCGTTTTCGCAGGGACGCGGGCAGATGCGTCCGATCACCGTGGGGAACGGGTTGCGTTCCTTGATGATCTGCACCGCTTTGGCATGGTCGCCCTCGGCCATTGCGCCGATGTACCCGCTGATGTTGATGCCGGCCGGGCAGGCCCGTTGGCATGGTGTCGTACAGTCCTCGGTGGTGTACTCCTTGAGGATGCGGCGTGTCACTGAAGAGAGCGTGATGATATGTTTGGGGCAGGCCCTTTCGCAGGTGCCGCAACCGGTGCAGCGCCCCTCATGTACGATAGGCAGTCCCTTGGGACCCATGACGATGGCGTCGAAGGGGCAGACCTTGGCGCACGTGCCCAGTCCGAGGCATCCGATGGTGCACACCTTCATGCCGCCCCCGAGCATGGCCACCGCCCGGCAGTCGTTCATGCCGTCGTATTCGAATTTGGTATCCGCATCGGCGACGCCGTAGGTGCAACCCGGCAGCGCAATGTCGGGCTCTTTGGCCTCCACGCTGACGCCCAGGATGGCGGCAATGGCTTCGGCCGTCTCCGGTCCCGCGGCCACGCAGGAGTTGGGTGCGGCCCTGCCGGCCACGATGGCTTCTGCATTGGAGCTACATCCCGGCAGGCCGCAGCCGCCGCAGTTGGCGCCGGGCAGCGCGTCGTCCACCGCCAGAATCAGCGGGTCAACGTAAACATAGAAAACTTTGGAGGCGATGGCCAGACCAATGCCGACGGTCAGCCCCAATCCACCCATTAACAAAATTGCAGTGAGCATACTTCTTCTCCCATGCGGAATATCGAATTATATACCATAGTTCGTTACGGAGCAAAAATCGTCCTTAAACGATGGCGTCGAATTTACATCTATCAAAACAGGTCAGGCATTTGATGCACTTGTCGGCATCGATGAAGGCCGGCTCCTTCTTTTTCCAGGTGATGGCATCCACCGGACAGGCTTTGAAACAGAGGCCGCACTTCTTGCAGTCCTGCTCGACAACCCTGAATTCCAGCAGGTCTGCGCACCGTTTGGCCGGGCACTTTTTCTCATAAATGTGCGCTTCAAACTCATGCCGGAAGTAACGCAGGGTCGACAGGACCGGGTTCGGGCCGGTCTGACCCAGACCGCACAAAGCGGTCTCCTTGATGATGTCGGAGAGCGATTCCATTTTTTCGATATCACCCGGCTCGCCGCGGCCCTCGCAGATCTTCTCCAGCAATTGGAGTAGGCGGCGGGTGCCTTCCCGGCAGGGGGTGCATTTGCCGCACGACTCTTCCTGGATGAACTCCATGAAAAAGCGCGCCATATCCACCATGCAGGTTTTTTCATCCATGACAATCACGCCGCCGGATCCCATGATTGCGCCAACCTTGGCGATTTCTTCGTAATCCACCGGTGTGTCCAGATACGCTTCCGGTATGCACCCACCCGACGGTCCGCCTAACTGGACCGCTTTGAATTCCCGCTTGTTGGGAATGCCGCCGCCGATATTGAAGATCAACTCACGCAGGCTGTAGCCCATGGGAACTTCCACCAGTCCGATGTTGTTGACATCGCCGGACATGGCGAACACTTTGGTTCCCTTGCTGGTCTCGGTGCCCATGCTGGCGTACCAGGCGCCGCCCTTGGTCATGATCTGCGCCACATTGGAAAACGACTCCACGTTGTTCAGGATGGTGGGCTTTTCCCACAATCCCTTGTGGGCCGGGAAAGGCGGCCGCGGCCGCGGCATCCCTCGCTTGCCCTCGATGGAGCGCATCAGGGCGGTTTCTTCACCGCATACGAAAGCGCCGGCGCCCTGGTAGATTTCGATATCGAAGCTGAAGCCTGATCCAAGAATGTTCTCACCCAGCAGGCCGCGGGCCTTGGCGTCATCTATGGCCTTCTGCAGCCGCTTGATCGCCAGGGGATATTCGGTCCGCGCATAGACATACCCTTTGGTGGCGTCGATCGCCTTTGCGGCGATCACCATACCCTCCACAACGGCGTGGGGGTCGGCCTCCAGAATACTGCGGTCCATAAATGCACCGGGGTCGCCCTCGTCGGCGTTGCAGAGCACATATTTGACGTCGCTCTTGCTCTGGCTGGCGAATTGCCATTTCAATCCGGTGGGGAATCCGGCGCCGCCCCTTCCGCGCAATCCGGAGATCTTCATCTCTTCGATGATCTGCTCCGGTGTCATCTCCAACAGTGCTTTGGCGGCTCCCAAGTATCCGTCCCGGCAGATATAGTCGTTGATGGATTCGGGGTTGATCAACCCCTTGTTGCGCAGGGACACCGCCTCCTGATGGGAGAAGAAAGGAATGTCGTCCAGGCAGGGGATGACCTGTTTTGTCGTTGGATCTTTGTAAAGGTTCTTTTTGAATGGTGTGCCTTTGACCAGGTGCTCTTCGACGATTTTCGGGATGTCGTCCAGCTTGATCTTCTGGTAGAATATCTCGCCGGGGTGCACCACCATGATCGGCCCCATGGCACAAAAACCATTACAGCCGGTCTCGACGATCTCCACCTTGTCCTGCAATCCCTTTTCGTTCAGTTCCTGTTGCAACACATCCATCACTTTTATACTGCCGGTGGCATGGCAGCCTGTACCGCCGCAGATCAACAGGTAGGTCTTATCCCTGAACCCCGTTCTCTCTGCACCTTGTTCTTTGATCCTTTGTAGGTCATCCACTGAAAATTTCTGCATTCTTTATACTCCTAAGGGCTTGGGCCTCCGGCACCATCGCATTTTTATATCGGTTGAGCGATGTCGGCCGGACTTTACCAAGATCCGTCCAGTCCTCTGATTCCGTTCATGTAGAGCCTGCCGCAAGCGACAAACAGTGAGTATTCTGTTAACAATAAAGGGATTTTGTATTGCCGCGCCAACTCGATCATCTCTTCGGGGGGGGCTTTACCGCGCACCAGAACAACGGCCCCGACAAGGGCGATCTTGGCGGTTTGCAGCACCTCCACCGTGGTGACGCCGGTCAGCAGAACGCACCCTTTTGCTGCCGCGGCCAGCACATCTTCCATCAGATCGGCTGCACCGCCGCTCAGAACCACCTCGTCCAGCTGATCTTCACCTACGAAAACTTCAGCATTGAGTATGTCACGGATTTCAGCAATTTTCATTGTCAGGATCCATTTGGCCGGCAAGCGGTCGGTTATTCATATTTTTCAAGGATATCGATGATGCTGTCTGATTTTACATCCCCGTGCGTGTCCGAACCGATCACCATGACCGGAGCCAGCCCGCAAGCGCCGAGGCATCGCACGCCTTCCAACGAGAAACGTCGGTCCTCGGAGGTACCGCCCTCTTTCACATTGTATGTATTTTCGATGCGGTTCATCACTTCTTTGATACCTTTGACATAGCATGCCGTGCCAAGGCAGAGTCTGATGGTATGCCGCCCCTTGGGGGTCATCGAAAAAAGCGCATAGAATGAGGCCACGCCGTAAACCTCGCTGGCCGGCAGGTTCAATCCCTCGCTGATGTAATCCAATAGTTCGACCGGCAGATAGCCCACCACATTCTGGCATTCTCTGAGGGCCGTTATGATGGAGCCGGCAATGGGGCGGTTGGTTTGAATGATGCTGTCGATCTGTGTCCACATTTCATCGGTGATATCCGGGTGCTCAGGGTGCACAGCAGGATTCATAGGGGGCTTCTCCTTCTTTTATCTTTGGATGGCGCAGCAGTTACCGCATGCCCTTTCATGGGGCGCGCTCCGCCATGGTCCAGTATATCGAATTCGGCTGACCAACATCCCATAAAGAGGACTAAAAGTCAATCATCCCGCGTTCATAAAAAGGGGAAAAGGTGCGGCGGTCGCATCGGCCGACACCGATTGGCAATGGCAGTTTTTACACCGCGCCTGAGAAAAATCGATTCCACGTATTGTCAGGCGGTTATAACTTAAATGCCTTCCGGGGTGCACCATGCCTCTAACTTGACGGCGGCATCGGGTGGGGATACACTGTGCGGGTCAGATTTGCGACGGTCGCCGAGAAAAAGAGACAGGTTCCTCTGATGCAGGGCGGCTATGTGAAATGGTCGCTTCAAAAGCGCTGCGATGCACCCGGTTGCAACCTCAACGAGCGACGCCCTGGAGCGCTTCTTGTCTTTCCGGCCTATGGCCGGGTGCCGGAAGTTGCCCATGCATTCTATCCAAACCGCCCACCATGCGGGTGGTCGTTAAAGACTGATCCGACAACCAGGCCACGGAAGGTAGCCCATGCCCCCATCACCGTCTTCTCTTATCCGTAAGGTCACCGATGCAGCCGATGCCGTTGCTGCCGGTCTTGCGCCCTCATTCAAAGTCGCCGTATTGACCGGCACGGGCTCAGGGGAGAGTCTTTCCTCCCTTAAAGTCGAAGGATGCATGGCGTACCGGGAAATTCCCAACTGGCCCCAATCCACGGTGCCGTCGCATGACGGTCGGTTGTCCGCCGGTACGATCGCCGGGCGGCCGATCCTGCTTTGTCAGGGAAGGTGCCATCTCTACGAGGGATACACCCCCCAACAGGTCACCCTTCCCATTCGCGTGATGCAGGCATTGGGCGTCGAGGTTTTGATCATGACCAACGCCGCCGGTGGATTGAACCCATTGTTTTCCACAGGGGACATCATGATCGTCGAGGACCATATCAATCTGACCGGCGCCAATCCGCTGATCGGCCCCAACCATGACGCGTGGGGAGCGAGATTCCCGGAGATGATTCAGGCCTATAGCTGGCGGCTTCAGGAAATGGCCCAGGACGCAGCCCGGCATCTTGAGGTTGGTGTGCGAAGAGGGGTCTACGCGGGACTTTCCGGGCCTTCGCTGGAGACCCCTGCCGAAATGCGTTTTCTAAGGCTAGTGGGTGCAGAAGCGGTGGGGTTTTCGACGGTTATGGAGACCATCGTCGCCGCGCATGCCGGAATGAGGGTGCTGGCGCTTTCGGTGATCACCAATATGTGCGTTCCGGATGCGCCGTCGTCGTCCAGCGTCGAGGAAATCATAGGGGTGGCAAAAGGCGCCGCGCCCCATCTCGAAACCATCATTACCCGTGTGATTGAGCATTTGGATGATGAAAGGGATTGAACGGTTTCCGGTTATTGGTTATGGCCATTGGTTTCTGGTTTTCGGATCATCAGCTGAGACAATGTTGGATTCAATGTTATTAATCGGACGTAAAAAAATGTAACCAGCGGGTTTGTCGGTATGGATGGCAAGACAGTGGAGACAGCGGATACCTTGATTACCGGCGGTATGGTGTTGACCGTCGATTCGGCCGGTGCGTGCTACGAAGATGGGGCGGTAGTCGTTTCGGAAGGCAAAATTGTCGCCGTGGGGGCGGCTTCGGATCTGTCGGATGTTGCGGCCAAAGAGCGCTTGGATGCCCGTGGGAAATTGATCATGCCGGGCCTGGTCAATGCCCACAATCATACGCCCATGTCGCTGTTCCGGGGCCTTGCGGATGATCTGCCCCTCGAGCAGTGGCTGCAGGATCATATCTTTCCTGCAGAAGCACAATTCATTTCACCCGAACGGGTCCGTCTCGGCGCCCGATTAGCCGTCACCGAAATGGTGTTGGGCGGCACCACCACCTGCTGCGACGGCTATTTTCTCGCGTCTGATATCGCTGAGGCGGTCTCTTCGACGGGAATGCGGATGGTGGCGGGACAGGGTGTTATCGATTTCCCCGCTCCAGGGGTGCCGGATCCCAAACAGAACATCGTTGTGGCGGATCGCTTTGCCAATAGCTGGCGGAATGCTTCTCCGCTGATAACCCCCTCGATCTTTTGTCACGCACCCTATACCTGCTCGGCGGAAACGTTGCGGGCGGCAAAAAATGCCGCGGACAAACACGGTGTCTTGTTTCAAATCCACGTGTCTGAAACCCGGTCGGAGGAGGAACAGTGCCGCCGGACCAATGGCTGCAGCTCTATCCAATACCTGGACCGTCTCGGCCTGTTGGACCGACGGACCTTACTGGTCCATTCGGTCTGGGTGGACGATGGGGATCTGGACATCATCTTGCGCACCCAATCTCCGGTGATTCACTGCCCGGAGAGCAACATGAAGCTGGCGTCCGGTATCGCCCCCGTCCCGAATATGTTGAAGAAAGGCATCGTTGTTGGATTGGGTACCGATGGTTGTGCCAGCAACAACGATCTGGACCTGTTCAATGAGATGGACATGGCCGCCAAGTTGCACAAGGCGCACCAGTCGGATCCTTCGGTGCTCGATGCGGAAACAGTGGTGCGCATGGCCACCATCGGCGGTGCAAAGGCCCTGGGGATGGATGGTGAAATCGGGTCCCTGGAGACGGGAAAGGCGGCCGACCTCATCGTGATCGATACCGCCCGGCCGCACCTGACGCCCATGTATCATCCTGCGTCCCATATTGTTTATGCCGCAAAAGGCAGCGACGTGGAGGCGGTCATGGTCGCCGGAAAATGGGTGGTTAAGGCCGGACGCCCCTTGAATATCGATGCTGCTGCAATCATGAGCGAAGCCGCAAAGTTGGGAGCCGCCATTGCCGCTGGGCAGGCGAGCAAGGTTTAGCCGTGTTAAACCTGACCGCAGACCTCTCTGTTCCGCTGCATGAGATTGAAATGCAGGCTGTATGCTCCAGCGGACCCGGCGGCCAGAATGTCAACAAGGTGGCCACCGCCATTCATTTGCGGTTCGACGTCAAGGCCTCCTCCTTGCCGTGGCCGGTCAAACAGAGACTTCTCAGGTCCCATGACCGGAGAATGACAAAATCGGGGGTTATCGTCATCAAGGCCCAGCAGCACCGCCGGCAGGAGTTTAACCGCGACGCCGCCCTCAATCGTCTCAAAAAAATCATTCTCAAAGCAATGGCGAAGCCCAAAAAACGCAAAGCCACCCGTCCCAGCCGAAATTCGATTGAACGCCGCATCCACGGCAAAGTCAAAAGGGGGCGGTTAAAGGTCCTCAGGAAACGGGTGCGTTCGGATCAAATCTGAACAGCGGTTATCGGAAATCCGCAATCTGCACATGTTTCCTGGTTCCGCAGCGCAGCCTCAGCGGGACTGAGCGTCTTGACACGTGAACCCTTTTTAAATAGATCTTGATAGTCCGTTTGGAATGAATACTCGTTATCTATAGGGAATTGCCGTACGCAATGGAGAGTGGACATATGGTCAAAATTGGAATTATCGGAGGTTCGGGGCTGGATGATCCGGACATGTTCAAAGACGCCCGGGAGGTCAAGGCGGATACGCCCTATGGCAAGCCATCGTCGCCGCTGCTGTGCGGGCACCTTAACGGCGCATCGGTGGTGATGCTCTCCCGGCACGGGCGCAAGCATCAATTCAGCCCCAGCCAGGTGAATTATCGCGCCAATATCCACGCGCTCAAGGAGCAGGGCGTCACCCATATCCTTGCGACCACGGCATGCGGCAGTCTGCGGGAAGAGATCGGTCGGGGCGATTTCGTGATTTTAGACCAATTTATCGACCTGACCCGCCACCGGAAAACCACCTTCTTCGACTGCTTTAAAGAGGGCGCCAAGCATACCTCCATGGCCGAACCTTTTCACGCCGGATTGCGCAAAGTATTGTTCGATACCGCCAGGGAACTCGATTTGAGTGTCCATGAGCGGGGCACGGTGATCACCATCGAAGGCCCGCGATTTTCCAGCAGAGCCGAATCGAAAATGTTTCGCCTCTGGGGGGCGGATGTGATCAATATGTCCATTGCGCCGGAAGCGATTCTGGCCAATGAAATCGATCTCCCCTATGCGGCCGTGGCCATGTCGACGGATTACGATTGCTGGAAAGAAGATGAGGCTCCGGTGACATGGGAGGAGATCCTGGCGGTATTTCAAAGCAACGCCGCCAATGTGAAGCAGTTGCTGTTGAACACCATTCCTAAAATTCAAAATTGAGGTGAGCACCATGGATCTGAGAGAAAAAATTCGTGCGGTACCCCACTGGCCCATCGATCCGGTAACCTTCAGGGATATTACGACCCTGCTGCAGGATCCGGAAGCCTTCAAGTGGTCTTGTGACAAATTCTATGATCGGTATAAAGACCGGGGGCTTGATAAGGTGGTGGGCATCGATGCCCGCGGTTTTCTGTTCGGTGCTGTCCTGGCTTACAAATTGGACGTTGGATTCACACCGGTGCGCAAGAAAGGCAAACTGCCGCCGCCGGTGATCAGCCAGGAGTATACATTGGAATACGGCAGCAATGTTGTGGAAATGAGCCGGGACGGCATTCGCCAAGGCGAAAGAGTGGTTATCGTGGACGATTTGATTGCCACCGGCGGAACGGCCGCCGCCGCCGTCAATCTTGTCGAAAAAATGGGGGGTGAGATTCTGGAGTGCGCCTTCGTCATCGACCTGCCGGATCTCAAAGGCAAAGAAAAACTCAACGGACACAATGTGTTCAGTCTGGTAGAGTTTGAAGGAGAATAGAAGTATGAAGGTCGATGGAAAGGATATGCGGCCCATCTGGTTTGACGAAGCGTCCCGATCGGTCATGGTGATCGATCAGCGCAAATTACCGCACCAGCTGGAAATCATGACGCTGGATTCCGTGGACAAGGTCATTTATGCCATCCAGGAGATGGTCGTCCGGGGAGCGCCGCTCATCGGCGTCACCGGGGCATACGGCGTCTGGGTGGCGCTGAACACCACCTCGGATGAAGCCGCCTTTATCAATGAATGCCGGCGGATTCGAGAGGCGAGGCCGACCGCCGTGAACCTGGCGTGGGCGGTGGACCGCGTGCAGCCCCTTGTTCTCAAGGCCCCGGGAGGCCCATTTCGATTGGCCGCCGCCCTGGAGGCGGCTGATCGAATCGCCGAAGAGGAGGTGGACAACTGCCGCAAAATCGGAGAGCATGGAGCGCAGCTCATCGCCGAAGCGGCCGCGGTGAAGCAGGGGCCGGTCAACATCCTCACCCACTGCAACGCCGGCTGGCTGGCGTGTGTGGAGTGGGGCACGGCAACCGCCCCGGTTTATGTTGCCCATGAACAGGGCGCGGATGTCCATGTCTGGGTGGATGAAACCCGTCCCCTGAACCAGGGGGCCCGTCTCACCGCCTGGGAGCTGGGAAAGGGCGGTATCAACCACACGGTGATCACCGACAATGCCGGCGGCCACCTGATGCAGCACGGCATGGTGGACATGGTGATCGTCGGTACGGACCGTTCGACCTTCACCGGGGATGTGGCCAACAAGATCGGGACCTACCTCAAGGCGCTGGCCGCGAGAGACAACAATGTCCCTTTTTATGTGGCGCTGCCCTCTTCGACGTTTGACTGGGAGAAGCGCGATGGAATCAGGGAGATCCCCATTGAAGAGCGGAATCCCGACGAAGTAAGGTTTGCACAGGGGTTAACGTTGACCGGAATCGACCATGTGCTGCTGCCCCCTAGAGAAAGTGCCGCAGCCAACTACGCCTTTGACGTCACCCCGGCGCGCCTGGTCACCGGATTCATCACCGAACGCGGGGTCTGCGCCGCCAACGAAGAAGCCATTCTGGATCTCTTCCCGGAAAAGCGGCCGTAACGGTTATCGCCGGGGGATATAAACCGCGAACGTTGAAAACTGAACCAGAAACCGGATATCGACATGCTGAATGAATTGGAAAAAAAAGTCATCGCCGCCATCCAGGGAGATATGCCCATCATCGAAAACCCGTTTGCCCGGATTGCCGAACAGATCGGTATTGATGAGCAGACCCTGCTTGGCGTTCTGGAGGACCTGGTCGGCCGCGGTGTGATTCGCCGATTCGGCGCGACCTTGCGGCATCAGAAATCGGGTTTCCGGGCCAACGCCATGACCGCATGGCAGGTGGATGAAGCCCGCATCGAAGAGGTGGGTAAGATCATGGCGTCCTTCAAAGAGGTGTCCCATTGTTATCGCCGGGACCCCACCGCGGAGTGGAAATACAATCTGTACACCATGATTCATGGGAAGAGTGAAGACCACTGTCGCGAGACCGCTGCGTCCATGTCGGCCAAGGCCGGTGTTGAAACCTACGCCATGCTGTTCAGCCGCCGGGAGCTAAAAAAGACATCCATGAAGTACTTTTCAAACGATGCCCCCTGAGCCCCCTCGCTTCGACCGGCCGCATATTCTGCTGGTCAACCCCTGGATCCATGATTTCGCGGCCTATGATGTATGGGCCAAACCATACGGACTGTTGACCATGGCGGCGTGGCTCAGAGACCACGGGTTGCGGGTCTCCTATATCGACTGTCTGGACCGGTTTCATCCCAAAGCACCCGGCGCAGATCCCCGCGCCCGACATGGCCGCGGTCCCTATCACAAACGGCCCATCGCGCCTCCCAGGGGGTTGGAGGGAATCGACCGCACATTTAGCCGCTACGGCATCGAACCGGATTGGTTCCGTCTAGACCTGCTGGAAGGAACACGGCCCGATCTGGTCCTGGTGACGTCGCTGATGACGTATTGGTATCCCGGCGTCATCGAGACCATCGCCGTGATCAAGGAGATCTATCCGGACACGCCCGTGGTGTTGGGGGGGATCTATGCGCGGCTGTGTCATCGGCATGCCGTAGAATTCAGTGGTGCGGACGAGGTGGCGGCGGACCGGGGTGAAACCCTGTTCAACCTGGTCGAACGCCATACCGGCTGCGCCGTTGCACCGCGGTTCGATATCAACGACATGGATGCGTGGCCCTATCCGGCTTTTGATCTTCAACGGCAAATCAATTATGTACCGTTGCTGACCACCCGAGGCTGTCCATTCGATTGCGCCTATTGCGCATCGCGATATTTGGAGCCGGGGTTTCGCCGAAAATCACCCGAATATGTCGCTGACGAAGTCGCATACTGGCACCGTGAATATGATGTCGTCGACTATGCATTTTACGATGACGCACTTATGGTCGATGCGAAAGAACATGCATTGCCCATTTTGGAGCGTATCATAGGCAAACAGTTGCCCGTCAGGTTTCATACCCCGAACGCTGTGCATATCCGATCGATCACAAAGGAGGCGGCCCGGCTGATGAAGCGTGCCGGGTTTCATACCTTGCGGCTTGGACTGGAAACAACCGCTTTCGAAGATCGATCCGATCTGGATAGCAAGGTCACCGAAGAAGAATTCCTTATGGCAGTAAACCATCTGAAAAACGCCGGTTTTGAAGCCAACCAGATCGGTGCCTATTTGCTGGTCGGGTTGCCTCGTCAGACCGCTTCAGCAGCAGAGGCATCCATAAAAGTGGTGAAAGCAGCAGGCATCACACCCATACTGGCCTACTACACCCCGATTCCCCACACCCGCCTGTGGAAGGAAGCTGTCGCCGTTTCACGATACGACATAGAGGCCGATCCGGTTTACACCAACAACGCCATCTTCCCCTGCCAACGCGAATCCTTCTCCTGGGAAACCCTTGCGCGATTGAAAAGATGCGTCAAGGCACCCCTTGAAGTGCCACAGACGAAAACCGAATATTGAGCTTATAAGTTGAAATAAGCTGATGAAGCGGAGCCAGGGCGGATGCGGCACAGTCGCAGTCAGACTGCTGCAAGGTAATGGTAATTGAAGAATTGAATGAAAAAGAATATAAGCCTGAAAACGCGTGAGGGCAGCAGAGCCAAGGCGGAGGGGTCGCAGCCGCAGTCAAGCTACTGCAAGCCCCCGGCAACACAGGATCTGCGGCCCTCAATCGTTTTCAGAAGAGGACTTGGATGTTTTTCAGGCGTGACACCATGTCCATCAATTGGGTGGAAAGGGATTTGGCAAACGCCTGAGCCGTTGCGTTTTGTTCGCGGTCGTACTCGGCGCAGACACCGGCTACGCGTAAACTTACAGGGACCTCGTTGACCATCAGCGGTTCGTTATTGAGCAGGGCCATCATTCGCCTCAACGCCTGTTTGGCTTCCGCCTGGGGCTGCATGGGCAGCAACGCCACCAATCTGTTCTTACCGGTTTGACCGATGTAATCCCCCTCACGGATGGTATTGATCAGTTCTTCCAAGGCGGCATTTATCACGGCCTCCTCGCTGACCAGGTTTTCCAACGCTTTCATCTTGGGCTTGATATTGACAAACGAGAAGGCCAGTGCCGAAAAAGGGGCATCGTAGCGGTTGGCCCGTGCGATCTCTTTTTCCAGGATGAACATCAATTCGTTTGGCGACAGCACACCGTCGGGTAGTCCCTGGTTTTTAGCCCGCGCGGCCAGAATCTCCTTTTGCCTGTCGATCTCACGGTGGATGGCGCTGAAATTGTTCTCGGCGACTTCTCCTTTTTCAACTTTGGCGCGTACGGCCTTGATAATCTCCGCCATGGCTTCATCGTCGCCGACATTGTGCTCGATGGTCTGCAAAACAGTAAGGGGTTTGGCCTTTTCACGCTTAATGGCCCCTGCCTGAGTCCGGAGCCATTCGACGCGCATCCTGTCCATCATGGAATCCATTCGCTCGTTGATGCGTTGCTCCATGCGCATTAACACGTCTTGCCCGACATCCATTTTGGCCAATTGGCCCAATACGGTGGATTCCACATCGGAAATGACTTTTTTGAGATGATCTTCTCCGCCTTTTTCGCCTTTGGCCGCTTCCTGGGTCTGCTTCTCGACATAGTCCACCAGTATGTCCGCCAAGGCGGATTCATCGCCGCCCCCCTTGCGAATTTCGCTTGCCAGGTAGATCAGTTTGGCGGCCTGGCCTGAGTCGTCTTTCAACTCCTGGATGAGCTCTTCGCTATCCACACCAATGGCTTCGGAGCTTTCCTCTATAATGCGGGCCAGGTCTTCATTCTGGAAGGAACGTTTCAATTCATCCACCAGCTCCAGATAAGCATCCGGTGTCATGCCGGACTCCAGCAATACTTGCTTGATCTGGGGCATCAACCGTCTGAGATCCTTGGCATTCGGGATCAGGCGCGTGATGATCTGGGCAAGGCGCTGTGTGGTGATTTTGCCGTCGCTGTACTCCTCCCGAATCAAGCTGAGGAGGACTTGATCGGTGAGGTTGTTGAGATTGTCTACAATGGCCTCTTCATTGGCGTATGCGATACCCAAGGCTTTCTGGGTCTGAATATCCTCGAAAAGCTGCTTTTTCATCTCGAATACGGCATCGGCAAGCTCTTCTATCGAAACATCGCCTCCGCCCTCCAGATGTTTGCGGACCTCCTGTTGCATCAGGTCCAATTGGTGGAGCAGCATATGCCCATGGCTGCCCGCCTTAAGGCCTTCGGCAACTCGACCGGTTGTGGCCGTACCGCCCGAAGGGGTCCCTTCGGGAGCGGAAACTCGAACATTCTCCGCGGAGGTAGGTGAAACTGCCTCGGTGCCTATGCGCTGTGCCGTGGTTTGCAGCGGAGCGCCATCGTCCCCGCCCGTGGCTGGTCCGCTCCCAATACTGGTGGCGCTGCCGGCGCCTGAGCCGTCCCCTGGCGCGCCTGTGCCGCCGCCAACACCGCCTGCACCGCCACCGGGCGTACCACTGCCTGTGCCGGCTCCGGCGGTTGAGCCGTCCCCTGACGCGGCTGTTCCGCCGCCAACACCACCTGCACCGCCACCGGGCGTACCACTGCCTGTGCCG
>JBNLAV010000206.1:0-31542 GCA_050302315.1 Desulfobacteraceae bacterium | reverse complement strand
TGAAGGTGTAGCTCGACACCGCCCCCACCGAGCTGCCGTCGACCTGAACGTCTGCGATGTGATAGTTGCCGTCGGCACTGATGCTGAAGGTCTGGCTGTCGCCCGCGTTCACCGTGGTCGTCGACGGCGAAATGCTGCCGTTGGCGCCCGACGATACCGTGATCGTGTACCTGTTCACGGCGAAGGTGGCGCTGAGCGTGTGGTCGCGGTCCACTGCGCTGAAGGTGTAGCTCGATACTACCCCCACCGAGTTGCCGTCAACCTGAACGTCCATAATATGGTAGCCGGCATCAGCTGCTATGGTGAAGCTATGACTGTCGCCTGCGGACACCGTCGCCGTATGCGGTGAAATAGATCCGTTCGCACCCGCATTCGTGGTGATGGTGTAAGCAGTCGGCGCTGGCGGATCGGTAATGTAATTGATCTCATTGGAATCGCCGCTTTCGACATTGCCGACGAATGCGTGCACCACAAAATAATAGGAAGCCCCGTCGGCCAGGTTGTCCAAAGTACAAGTGTTTTGGGTTGCATCGTCGCCTGACTGCGGCCAGACAGGCGATGTATAGTCGTAACTCTGCCCTTCCAAACGGGCGAACACGCGATAGCCGTCGGGAGCCGGATTGTTGGGATCCCAAGTCAGCGTGACTTGAGCGGCGATGGCCATCGTCGCTGTAAATAGAAACAGGGTGACGACCATGGACCATAAGATAATGCGTCTGACCGGTGGGTTAAAGAACATGGACATGTAGCGAAACCTCCGTGAAAAATTTGATAGACAACCGGTTTTTCCACGTGAGGTGCAACCGCCTGCCTTCGGCAACCCTGCTGCCATGTCTTCCTTTGAAAGATTTAGGCCAGTGGTTTTGCGTCCCACCCTTTCGGAGTGGTTTGCCCTTCTCGAGCAGTCTTTACGAACTGTCTCTGGGGAGACTATCAGCAATTAGGATGCCAACTCTTCGGCGTGTTCCTTGGTGGTGCACAACCTACTAGAATAACAACAAGACGTATATTCATTGCGGCTCGGTCCATGATGCCGCGTGCAGGTCGGACAAACGGAAGTATACTTAAGGATACCTTGCAGAAGTAAAAAAGTTAACAGGTGGCCATCCATAAATGGCAGGTAAGATCTACCGTTTATGGAAGGTCGATGGCGCGTTAACCCTTACCATACCGGCATTTACCAGATGGGTAGTAATTTTGACCCGGTTTTGTCTTACATTTGTATAAGAATGGCCCGGCGAATAAAGTCGGAACGGGGCAATGAATAGGTAAAAGCTGTCAAATGATAATCGGACCCTTCCGCCCTGAAAGGTTCCCGAAGCCCGCCATCGCCTTCATCCTTTGAACCCGGCCCCTGGTAGAGCACGATCGTCCCGCCAGGCGCCAGCAGCGGCCGTGCCAGTGACAGCGCCGAACCGGGATCAGACAGGGCGCGGCAGACGATGACATCGAACAGGGACACTGCCGGACCGGCGTCTGCCAGCGTCTCGGCGCGGGTATGCAAGGCCTCTATGTCATCCAATTGCATCTGGCGAATGACATGCCGCACGAAGTTGACCTTTTTGCGAACGCTGTCGATGAGCGTCATGTTTTGATCGGGGCGCATGATTTTGAGGGGAATGCCGGGAAATCCGCCGCCGGTCCCGATATCCAGCAGGCGGCCTTTTCTGGGGATGTGCGCCGTCGGCGCAATGGCATCGACAAAGTGCTTGATGGCAACCTCGCGCGCATCGGTGATCGCTGTAAGGTTGATCTTACGGTTCCACTCCAGCAGTAACCGGGCGTGCCGCGAGAACTGTTCGGCCTGACGGCGAGTGACGGTTATTCCCAATTGGGCCGCCGCCTCCCGGATCAGGGCCATCCATGCCTCGGAGCCGATCTTCATCATGCGTCAAAGTCCATGACCACCAGCATCTCGCTGCCCCCCAGATGTTGAACATCGGCTTCGGGATACCGTTTCTTGAACACATGCAGCATAGGCTTGTTTTCTTTGAGCACCGTGGCGACGAACCCTTTATACCCGTTCTCCTTGGCAATGTATTCCAGTTGGGCCAACAATTGGGTCGTGATGCCCTGCCCCTGCATGTCCTCGCGCACCACAAAGGCAACTTCGGCGCGATCGTCGCCGTCGTCGGCGTAGGAGCCGATGGCCACGATCTCCTTGTGCCCTTTGATCTGCATAGAGCCCACCAGCGAGATGTTCTTTCGGTAGTCCACGCGCGACCATTGCTTCTGGGCCATCTCGTGGGAGAACAATTTCATCCGGTAGAAGAACCGCAGATAGATGGTCTCTTCCTTCAGCGAGTAGAAAAAGTTCCGGTAGGCGAACTCGTCCGACGGCAGCAGCGGCCGCATCTCCATGCCCTTGCCGTTCTTTAGGTCGAGACGCTTTTTATAACGCTCGATGAATATCAGATCGGTCTGGATCGGCGCCTCCTGGTCGCTGAAGATATAGTGCCGCTTTTTGGCCACATCGATAATTTCTTCCCGGAAGTCCGGATGGGCGATCTGGGCCAGTTCCATGACGCGCTGATAGATGCTCTTTCCCTGCAGTTCCGCGATACCGTATTCGGTGACCACAAAATGGACGTCCCCCCGGGTGGTGGCCACACCGGCGCCTTCGCTCAATGCAGGCACAATCCTTGAAACCTTGCCGCCCTGCGCGGTGGACGGCAGGGCGATGACGGAAAACCCGCCTTTGGACATGGCGCTTCCCCGCAGGTAGTCCACCTGGTCGCCGATGCCGCTGTAGAACATGTAGCCCACCGAGTCTGAGCACACCTGGCCGGTCAGATCCACCTCCAGGGCGGATGAAATGGAGATCAGGTTGTCATTGCGGGCGATGATGGTGGGATCGTTCACGAACTCCGATGACCGGAAATAAAATTGGGGGTTATTGTCCACGTATCGATAAAGCTTTTGCGACCCCATGCAAAGGGATGCCACGAGACGGCCGGGCAGCAGCGACTTTTTCCGGTTGGTAATCACCTTGCGTTCCAGCAAGGGGATGAACCCGTCGGTAATCAGCTGGGTGTGCACCCCCAGGTCGTTCTTGTTCATCAGGTGAGGCAAGATTGCATATGGCAGCCGGCCGAAGCCGACCTGGAGGGTGGCGCCGTCATTGACCAGTTGACTGACATAATAGCCGATGCGCGACGCCACTTCGGAATCTTTTTCATCGGGCAGCGCCTCCACCAGCGGTTCCTCGAAAGGAACCAGGTAGTCGATATCATCCAGGTGCACGATGCTGTCGCCCCAGGTCCGGGGCATGCGCGGGTTGATCTGTGCGATGACCAGGTCGGCCGCCTGCATGCCGGCGCGGGTGATATCCACCGATACGCCAAGGCTGCAGAACCCGAACCGGTCGGGCGGGCTGATCTGCACCAGGGCCACGTCCAGCCCGATGCGGCCACTGGCCATCAACCGGGGGATCTGGGAGAGGTAGGTGGGCACATAGTCGATTTTTCCGTCAAATGCCGCCTGACGCATGCTGGCGCTGATGAAAAAGAGCTTGATGGCAAACCGCTTGAGGAAGTCCTTGTCGTCCACATACTGGCTCAACGTATGGGAAAGCATCTGATAAACCATGGCATCCTGAATCATGGGATTGCGCACCATGGCGTGCACCAGATGTTGGGGCTCACCGCATCCGGTTCCGATGAAAATCCGGCTGCCATTCTTGATCTGGTCCATGGCTTCGTCAGCGTTCACCACCTTTTCCGGGCAATATTTTGCCGGGTCCATTCGCGCCTCCTGATGAGTTGAATCGTCGGGTGTGGTTATCACCATACCGAAAGCTTGAAGTTCGTGCAAAAAAATAATCTATAATTCCTTACACGGTCCCCCAACCGGCTTTGCCATCTGAACACTTTAAAGTAATTGACGAAACCAACTGATTGATGGGATAGGTACAAAAACGCGACAATAGCCTTCAACGGAGTTGATCATGATGCACGCCAGAGTTCTCGTTGTGGATGACCAGCCCATGGTGCTCGATGTGGTCCGTCAAATCCTCTCGCGCGGTTTCTATCAGGTCTTCAGCGCCGGTTCAGCTGAAGCGGCGCTCAGATTGATGGAAGCCGAAACCATCGACGTCGTCATATCCGATGAGCGCATGCCCGGCATGCAGGGCTCCGAATTCCTGGCCGTTGTTCGAAAGCGCTATCCCGATACGGTGCGGATCATTCTGACCGGCCACGCATCGGTGAAAACCGCGATCCGGGCGATCAACGAGGGGGAAATCTATCGCCTGCTGACCAAGCCTGTGAGCAGTCGGGAGCTGTACAAGGCCATCGACGACGGCTTGAAAAACAGGGCCGGCGGACGGGCGGCCGAGCAGCACATCTCCCTGCTCGAAAGCCTGGAAAAACAAGCCCCCGGCATCACCCGCGTCCACCGGGATGATGACGGCGTGGTCATCATCGATGCGGAAGATCCATAACGTTCATGATCCGGCGTCGGTGAACCCGTTCAAGGGAGACCATCCATGCAGCACCGCAACCCCCTGCTGACAGTTGACATCATCATCGAGTACCAGCACGGCATCGTGCTCATCGAGCGAAAAAACCCTCCATTGGGCTGGGCGCTGCCCGGCGGGTTCGTTGATTACGGCGAATCCCTGGAAACGGCTGCGGTCAGGGAGGCCCGGGAAGAGACCTCGCTGACGGTGGATTTGACAGAGCAGATGCACACCTACTCGGACCCCGCCCGCGATCCACGCCATCACACCGTATCCACCGTTTTCATCGCAACCGGACAGGGAACGCTGCAGGCACGCGATGACGCCAGAAACGCCGCGGTCTTCGAGGCCGAAACCCTGCCCTCGCCCATCGTGTTCGACCACGCAGAGATTCTTTCAGACTATTTCGCCTATAAAAAAGGCAGGCCTCGTGCTAAGGTGTTCGGCATTACCACAGCCAAGGACCCGATCCATGAAGGACGAACGCTCCCAGTACCTTAACCGGCCGTTCCGCGACCTGGCGAATCTGCTGGCGCAGCACAAAATAGCGCCGAAGACCGGGAAGCGGGCGAGACCCGAACCGGATCCACGCGCCCCCCACATGTCGCCCCGGCAGGAAGCCGACCTGTTCCTCGAGGCGATGGCCGATGTAACGCCCATCAATGTCGACCACGCCCGTCGCAAGATCCTGCCGCATGCCCTGCTTCGCCAACAGAACAGAACCGTCGGAGAGCGGGACACGCTGAAAGCCCTGCGCGACCTGATCCGGTATGGAGAGGGATTCATCGTTTCGCAGACCCCCGAATACATGGAGTTTGCCAATCCAGGGGCGAGCGATGAAGTCCTGCGGCGATTGCACAACGGACATTACGCCATCCAGGACCACATCGATCTGCATGGCTTCAGCCGCTCCGAAGCCGCCCCGGCCCTCGAACGTTTCATCCGCCACTCCATCCAAAGGAGCCTCAGGGCGGTACTGGTGGTGCACGGACGCGGGTTGACCTCCCCCGGCAGGCCGGTGCTGAAGCGCAAAGTCCTCGAGTGGTTGACCCGTGGTCCGCTGCGCAAATGGGTCATTGCCCTGACCAGCGCGCAGTCGTGCGATGGAGGGACCGGCGCGACATATGTGCTGCTGCGCAGCCGCCCCATGACCAAATCACAGCGAAAAAAGTTGCGGCCCTCAAATTAAGGCTTGACAATGTAAAAAAAACTCTCTAACTATCGCTACTTTTTAAGGCCGGCGGCAATGGCCTGCCCCGTGATTTTGGAATGTTCACAGGGAGTTTGCTCACATAGATCACGCATCAAAACCTCATCTGAAGCTAATAATTCCCGTTTAGAAGAGACTTGAAAATGCGCGAGGAACTTTGGATCCGACGCCCCGCCAGCCCGGGACAAGGATCGTGGTGTTTTACCAAAAAGTTTCGCCCCGGCGGCGATAACAGGTTAATAATAAGGGTTTTACAAGGACAAAACAAATGAATACCGACCTTCAATCCGTACGCAACATCGGCATCAGCGCCCACATCGACTCGGGCAAGACCACTTTGACCGAACGTATCCTGTTCTATACCCAACGCATCCATGCCATCCACGATGTGAAAGGCAAAGACGGCGTCGGCGCCACCATGGATTCCATGGAACTGGAAAAGGAGCGCGGTATCACCATTGCCTCGGCGGCCACCTTCTGCGAGTGGAAGGGCCACGAGATCAATATCATCGACACCCCCGGCCACGTGGACTTCACCATTGAAGTGGAGCGTTCGCTGCGCGTATTGGACGGCGCCATCCTGGTGCTCTGCTCGGTGGGCGGCGTCCAGTCCCAGTCCATCACCGTGGACCAGCAGATGAAGCGCTACAAAGTCCCCTGCATCGCCTTCGTCAACAAGTGCGACCGCAGCGGGGCCAACCCGTTCAAGGTCATCGACCAGCTTAAAGACAAACTGGGCCACAACCCGGTGGCCATGCAGATTCCCATCGGCCTGGAAGCCGACCACCAGGGTGTGGTGGACCTGGTGTCCATGAAAGCCGTCTACTTCGACGGCGATAACGGCGAGACCCTGCGGGAAGAAGAAATTCCGGCGGAGTTCGTCTCCCTGGCGGAAGAAAAAAGGGAAGCCCTCATCGACGCGGCCACCCTCTTTTCGGATGAACTGACCGAAGCGGTATTGGAAGAAAAGGAGATCGACGCCGATCTGCTCATCTCCGCCCTGCGCACCGGCGTCCTCACACGTGAGATCACACCGGTCTTCATGGGTTCCGCTTACAAGAACAAAGGCGTCCAGAAACTGCTCAACGCCGTCACGACCCTGCTGCCCTGCCCGTCGGAAATCAACAACCAGGCACTGGACCTGAGCGCAGACGAAGCGCCGGTTGACCTCAAGGCCGACCCGAAACAGCCCACGGTGGCCCTGGCCTTCAAACTGGAAGACGGCCAGTACGGCCAGTTGACCTATATCCGCGTCTACCAGGGGAAACTGGCCAAAGGCGACAGCGTCGTCAACGTCCGCACCGGCAAGAAGATCAAGATCGGCCGCCTGGTGCGCATGCACGCGGACCAGATGGAAGACATTCCCGAGCTGCCCGCCGGTTTTATCGGCGCCCTCTTCGGCGTGGACTGCGCTTCGGGCGACACCTTTGTCTCGCCGGGCGTCAACCTGACCATGACTTCCATGTACGTTCCGGAGCCGGTTATCTCCCTGGCCATCAAGCCGGTGGACAACAAGGCCGAGATCAACATGTCCAAAGCGTTGAACCGCTTTACCAAGGAAGATCCGACCTTCAAATCCTACGTGAACGAAGAGACCAACGAAACCATCATCTCCGGCATGGGCGAACTCCACCTGGAAGTCTACATCGAGCGCATGCGCAGGGAGTACAAGGCCGCTGTCGAAACCGGCGCGCCCCAGGTCGCCTACCGTGAGACCATCACCCAGATGGCCGAGTTCGATTATATCCACAAGAAACAAACCGGCGGCAGCGGACAATTCGGCCGCGTGGCCGGCTTCATGGAACCCATCAGCGACGAAGACTTTGCCTTCGACAACCAGGTCACCGGCGGGTCCATTCCCAACCAGTACATCGGTGCCTGCGAAAAGGGATTCCGCGACTGCATGGCCAAGGGCCCCAAACTGGAGTTTCCGGTTACCGGTATCAAGGTCACTATCAACGACGGTGCATCCCACAGCGTGGACTCGTCGGACATGGCGTTCCAGGCCGCAGCCCGCGGCGCCTTCCTGGAAGCCTATGCCAAGGCCAAACCGGTGATCCAGGAGCCGGTGATGAAGGTGGTGGTGGAATCCCCCACCGAATTCCAGGGCGCCGCCATGGGTTCGCTCAACCAGCGCCGGGGTATCATCGTCGGAACCCAGGACGAAGGGGTAATGTGCGCCATCGAGGCCCATGTACCCCTTTCAGAGATGTTCGGCTACTCCACCGTGCTGCGCTCCCTTACCCAGGGCAAAGCGCAGTTTACCATGGAGTTTGCCACCTACAAGCAGGTGCCCCAGTCCATTGCGGAAGAGATCACCAAGTCCATCAACGAGAAGAAGCAAAAAGTCGCCTGATCATCAATCGGCAGGCTGACGACGATGGAACCGACTGTGACACCGAACCAACTACCCGCCCGCTGGCGGACATGGACGCCTCCCGCGGTCAAGCGCACCCCGGGGAAAAAGGTGATTCACCTGAAAGAAAGGAGCCTGGTGATGTTGAAAAAAGACCTCATCCTGCGCAATCCACTGCGCTTACTGGGACAAGAAAACGAGGATATCATCAGGCCGGGCAGTTTCGGCGCCATCCTGGCCCGCCACGGCGTGGGCAAGACCGCCATGGTGATCCAGATCGCCCTCAACAGCCTTCTGCAACAGAAAAACATCCTCCACATCAGTCTGGATGAACCGGTGGGCAAAGTCAGCCTCTGGTACCAGGAAATGTTCGAAGGCCTGGCCCAGCAATACCAGGTGGCCCAGATCGATCAGCTTTGGGACGCCATTGTCCCCCATCGCTTCATCATGACCTTCCGGTCCGAAGGGTTCAACGCGGCGCGCCTGGAAGAACGCCTCACCGACCTGACGGCCCAGGATATCTTCCTGCCCAACATGATCATCATCGACGGCCTCTCTTTCGAAAACGACAACCGGTCGGATCTGGAGGCGCTCAAGGCACTGGCCCGGCAATTGGAGCTGCCGGTCTGGCTGACCATCACCACCCACCGCCACGAAGACCTGGCCGAAGACGGCCTGCCGGTGCAGCTCTCGCCAGTCCAGGATCTTTTCGACGCCGCTCTGGCCCTCGAGCCGGAAAAGGACGCCATCCACATCCGTGCCATCAAAGGCACCCTGAAGGACGAATCGGAACCGGCGTTGGTTCTCGATCCGGAGACCATGTTGATCCGAAGCCGGAAGTAGGGATTTTCCAAGCTCGCGATCAATGATTGAAGTCGGCTGCTCATTGTTGGGCTTCGCTTTGCTCAGCCCAACCTACGGACTACGGTCCGGAGTGCGGTTGCCGGGATCGAAATTGGAACCTCAAATTATCGAGGCGTTTGCAGCATCACCCGCTCAAACCGGCTACCAACAAGCCGCAGCCAATCGAAACCACTATCCATAACAAGGCCTTGGCCGCTCCCAACCAGGGTTGGCCGCCGGGTTCGACCACCGTGGAACCGCTATCGGATGGATGGGGCGTTACCAGCCAGCGGGCGCGGCACATGAAAATGTGCCATTGCGGCAGGATATGCAGACGGACGGAACTTAAACGTTCGGAGGGCAAGGATTGACATTCTATCGCTGAGGAACATGGGTTCATGATCTCCTCCTTTCACGCGGTGAGGTCGGCGTTGTCATGTCGACACGGCGACTTATCTTTAACTGTCTGTACGAGAAGTTAATTCGGCGCGGATCACAAATCCAATCATAAGAACCGATGGGCCTCTTCAGATATTCTGATTGTCCTGGGGGTACATGGGTATGCTATGGTGGGGCACCTGTCATCAGGCGGGCGATGTTGCGGGACAAAATGACCCGCCCATGGCGGCAAACAAGCTGCCGTGCGCCGCGCCGCACCCCTGGCCAAAAAGACAAGGATGGCATCCATGGAACTTTATCAACTCAAAACCTTTGCAGCGGTGTCCAAAGAGGGACATCTGACACGCGCCGCCGAGCGGCTCCATACGAGCCAACCCGCCGTGAGCGCCCACATCAAGGCCCTTGAAGAGGAGTTGGGGGTCATCCTGTTCGAACGCACCCCCAAAGGCATGAAACTCACCCCCCAAGGCCTGGTGCTGAAACAAAAAGCCGACCAGGTATTGCGGGCCGCCGATGCCATGCGCTTTACGGCCGATCAGTTGCAGGGGGAGTTGACCGGGGAGGCGCGGCTCGGATTGAATACCGACCCCCAGTTTCTGCGGGCCACCCGTATTCTGGCGGCGATGAAGCGCGATTACCCCAAAGTTTCATTGAGTTACAACCCCAAAATGACATGGGAGGCGCCCGAAGCGCTGTCGGCCAAACGGCTGGAGGCGGCCTTCGTCTACGCACGCCCCGACGACGACACCATTGAAGCCCGGAAACTGGACCAAATCGGATTGGTGGTCGTTGGGCCCATTGCCTGGCAGGACCGCCTGCAAACCGCCGCGTTTGAGGACCTTGCCGATTATCCCTGGGTCTGGACCGGCCACCAATGCCCTTATTTGGCCGTTGCGCAGAAGCTATTCGATCAAATGGGGTGCGAACCGTCGAAAGCGGTGATCACCGATCAGGAATCGGCCATACGCCATATGGTTTCCAACGGGGTGGGCATCAGCATCCTGTCGGAATTGGAAGCCGTTTCGGCAGCCGGACAAGGGCAACTCTACATCGTCGGCTCCCGTATCGGCACTCTGGATCTTTCGTTGATCTATCTCAAGGAGAGGTCCCAGGACCCGCTGGTGAAAGCGATACTAAGCTGTGTCGCCAAGGCATGGCAATTGGAAGATTTGGACGCCCCCGCAGAGCAACATGCGGCCCAGGGGCTGGCTTAGAAACACGTTGTGGTTGGCGGGTCCAAAACGCCCATACCGCTTCCGCCGATATGGCGCAGGGTGGAGACGTCCGGGCCGGGATATCCCGGTCACGCCCACTGGGCGCTAAAAAAAATACTTGCCCGCAAAGGATACGAAAAACATCCAGACGAATAGGATCATCAGGCACACCGCCAGCGGCTCATAACCCGGACCTAGTACATTATTGTTGTCGATTTTCTTATCGGCGTTTTCTTCGTTCATCATATCGTCTCTTTTCATCCTTCTCATTTTATCGATTGTTCAAGCGCTGTAGCTACGGCGCATGACTGAAAGCCGGCCTTTTGTAACAGAAAAAAGGGGTGTGTTGCAACCCATAATCCTGCCGCTGCTCGCCAGCCTGCTGCGCGGCACGCTGAATGAGATGGAGCCCAACATTGCGACAGCGCTCAAAACCAGCCCGGTAAGAATCGCGAACCGGTCGCACAACAGGCGTTCGACTTTCTCTTATGAAATCGCCGCGGCGCAGCCCTTCAAGTGTAGTGCTCTTCTGGGCCGGTCAGATGGACTGATACTGCAATGAGTTACCATAGACCGGGACAGCGCCCGTCCCTGCGAGAACCAAGGTAATGGCGGATCGATGAAAACCGCATCCCAATGCTGGGCTTCGCTGGCTACAGCCCAACCTAAACGCTGAAAGATCATCCAACGGGTGTGCTATCGATGGCTTCGATTCGGTTGAGCACCGGCGGGTGGGAGTAATGCAGGAAGACATAAAAAGGGTGTGGCTGCAAGTTGGAAAGGTTATGGACCGAGAGCTTTTTCAAGGCATCGGCCATGGCGGCATTTTTCCCGCTGGTCTGCACGGCGAACCGGTCAGCCTCGTATTCGTGGCGCCGCGACAGCGCCTTCAGGGCCAGCGCCAGCAGGCCGTCCAGCGGTGCGTAGATCACGCCGAAGAAGACCAGCCCGGCATAAACCGACACCTGCTCGACGTAAAAGGCGTTGAACAGGCCGGGGTAAGAAATAAACAGGGATAAAATGAAAAACATGAGGCCGGATTGGACGACGCCGATGGCAAGGTTTTTTAGAATGTGCTTCCTCTTGAAATGCCCCATTTCATGGGCCAACACCGCCACCAATTCTTCCACCGTGTGTTTTTCGATCAGGGTATCGAAAAGCACGATGCGACGGTTCTTTCCAAATCCGGTGAAAAAGGCATTGGATTTGGCACTGCGCTTGGAGCCGTCCATCACGAAGATGTTGTTCAGATGAAAGTCAATACCTCTGGCGTAATCAAGTATGGCTTGTCGCAGTTCTCCTTCCGGAAGCGGGTCGAACCGATTGAAGAGGGGCATGATCCAGGTGGGCGCAATATATTGCATCACCAGCATGAACCCTACGGTCACAAACCAGCAATACCACCAGGCATTGGAGCCGGCATACTGGAAAAAAGCCAATACGGCGCTCAGCAGGGGAACGCCCAAGAGCACGGCCAGCACCGCCCCCTTGATCCTGTCTTTGATATAGGTCTTCCAGGTCGTTTTGTTGAATCCAAAGCGTTCTTCGATGACAAAGGTGGCGTAAACGCCGAAGGGCAGCCTCAGGGCGGACCGGGCAACCAACAGGACGCCGATGAATGCCAATCCCGAAAGGATGTCCGGCAAATCTAACCTGCGGATCAGGGTATCCAGCCAGGCGAACCCGCCGCTGAACCAAAACGCCAGAAAAAGAATCAGGTCGTAACTGCCGACCACCCAACCGAAGCGTGTGGTCGTCTTAAGGTACTTCTGGGATTTTTCGTATTGATCGTCCGGATACCACCCGGCAAACTGCTCCGGCACCCGGGTGTGGATGCCCTTGATATTCAAGATGTCAGCCACCAGTCCGACGATGAAGTCCAACAGCATGAAGATCAGTATCGCTATGGCAATGGGGTGCATGATTTCTCTTTTTGTTTTTCTTTAATACGGTTGTGACGCCTCACCAGACGGCTGTTTCGAAGGTGCGGCCAGTTGGTCGATAAAATTTCCGATGGCGCGGTGGACGCGGCTTGATCCCTCTCCTAAGAGAATGCCGTGCCGGTCGAAATTAAAAAGCGTATACTGTTTATCGGGTGTTCCCAATAAATTGAAGATGCGCTCTGATCCGGCGGGGCGCACCACCGGGTCGTCTTTGCTTTGCAGCACTAGGGCGGGAATTTGAATGTCGGGCAACTTGGGTTCCACATAACTCATCAACCGCTCGAGTTCACGCACCCCCGAGACGGGATTGCGCAGGTAGTTGATGTGGGGATTGTCTGGCTGGTTCTCAACAAAATCCATGCGCACGTCGTTCAGATGTACTTTTCCCATCAGCCGGTTCCAGGTATCCACAAGGGGCGCAAATTTTGATGTCAGATACTGAAGCCGCAGGGGGGTTGAAACCGCAAACACGCCGATTACCCCGTTCAAACGCGATGCCAACTCCAGCGCCAGGGCCGCGCCGGTGGAAAAGCCACCCAGCACTACATAACGGCACAGATTGCGCATCAGGATATAGCCATCTTCCATGGAAAAAATCCACTCCTTGAAGGACCGCCCCGCAAGATCTTCCGGGGCGGTGCCATGTCCCCGCAGCCGCGGCGTGTAGACCCAATATCCCTTCGCCGCCAGATAATCCGCCAATTTTCGAACTTCAGCCGGTGCGGACATGTACCCGTGGGAGAGCACCACCCCGATCCGGCGCGACCTTCCCCGCAACAACACGGGGCGTCCGATCTCCTTGGGTTTGCTTTCACCTTCGATGAAATACCGTCCATAGTCTTCATCAAATTCCTGCAGGTTTTTCTCGATGAAGCATCTGGCAATCCTGGATTTGAGCATGAAGCCCGGCATCCAGCACAACTGAGAAATTCTCCTGTGCAACGCCGACAAGGGTTCGACCTCGTTGGCAATCACCGCAACGGGATTGTCGATGCGCGCCCGGTCGTAATCAAAGGCATGGCGCAATTTGGTTCGGTCCCGTTTGATGTAGGTACCGTCGTTGTCGATAACCCCCTTCTCTTCCGCAACGCTCAGGAAATCGGCCAGTTTCTGAAAACGGTCGTCGATGAGCAGGTGACTTTGGTTCTCTTTCAAACTCGCGTGCAGATGGACCGACAGTTTTTCGATGCCCACATTGGTCGCTAAAAAGGCCCGCTTGCGAAAATTGTCCTGCGTCATCCTGTCGACGGGATTGTGCTGGATAAGCGAGGCGAAGATGTGGTCGTGGTTCACGGTGGTCATCCGGTAGATAGCGTCCATATAACGCCGCATGATTCTCAATGCCGCGTGCCGCATGCGTTTGAGGCACGGCAAAGGATCATCAAAGTCAAATGAGCGAGTGGAGCGCAGATCTTTTAGAATGGTTTTTTGACGCAGGTAGGATCCCGTATCGATGGGCGCCCCGAACCGGATATCGATGTCCACCCCGGAGACCAGCATGGCCCCTTCGGTCATCAGCTCTTCCGTCACCCGCTCCGGCAGTTTATCCACGAGGCGTTTGGCCAGATGGTTCAGGATGTTCACCCGCGCCCTGAGGGGGTAATAGGTGATGTTGACCGGCACGATAAAGGTGCCGTTGCGAGAGATCTCTTCCGCACCCTTGAGATTGAAAAGCGTCAGCAGGCGCTGCGCTTCTTGGGGCGCACTGTGGGCCAGCTGCAGCATGCGCTGGCGGTAAAACTCGGTGCGCAACGCAAGAAAAGCCGCACCGGTATGCGGCGGTCGCTTCCCCCCCGCATAGGAGATCATGTAGCGGCCCTTTTCCACGATTTTCTTGTCCTTGACCATGCGACCTTCCGGAAATATGATCCAGGAGGCCTCACCGGCCAGCAGACTCTTGACGATCAACCGATCCCGGTCGGGATGATTCGTGGAAACAGCTCCCACCGACTCGAGGTAGCGGCCGAATGCGCCCACAAACAGCTCAGCGGCGGCAATGGACCACACCGGCTGCTTGAGCAGCTTGTGCAGGTAGTAGGGCATGAGAAATGTTTCCAGGCGCGTGAAATGGTTGATCACGAAGATTTTAGAGCCATCCGGAATATTATCCGCACCATGGAGGTTGACCTTGGCCTTGGACAGGTTCTCCAACGTCTTGATAGCGAGCCCGGTTGTCCGATACGCAATGGGATTCATGGCACCTATTAGGTTGACAGTGTGTTGTTTTAAAATTAAGTTACACAGTTACGTTTAATAAATAAAGCAATTTCGGAGGCGCCCCGTGCATTCAAAGATCCTCATATTGCGGTTTCCCAAGACCGAAGTAAAAAAACCCATCGTCTGCCATCTGGCAAAGGACTACGACCTTCTTTTCAATATTCTCAACGCCGGTATTTTGCCGCGCAAGGAAGGCTACATGGTCCTGGAACTGTCCGGGAGCCGCAAAAATTTCAAGGAAGGCGTCAAATTCCTTAAATCACAAGGGGTTGATGTCCAGAATGCCTCCCAGGAAGTCAAGCGGGACGAAGAGACCTGTACCCACTGCGGCGCCTGCACCGCGGTATGTCCAACAGGCGCCTTATCCGTTGAACGGCCGGAAATGGCCGTGCGGTTCGATCAGAAAAAATGCAGTGTCTGTGAACTCTGCGTGCCGACATGTCCGACCCGGTCCATGAAGGTAAGGCCGATTAACCAGACGTTTTTTTAAATGCCGGAAACCATCGCCATCGCACTCAGTGGCGGCATCGATTCACTCATGACCGCCGCGCTGCTCAAGGAACAAGGTCATCAGCCGATCGGAATCCACTTCATTACCGGATTCGAAACCGCCCGCCCTAAAGATCAACCAAAGCCTGCCACGGCCGACGACTTCACTGTCCTGGAGGAAAAGGCACGATACCATCTATCGCCCATGGCGGACCAGCTCGACCTTCCGCTGCACATCATCGACATGCGGCGTGCATTCCAATACCAGGTGGTAGATTATTTTGTAAAAGCGTATCAGGATGGGCGCACTCCCAACCCGTGCCTGAAATGCAATCCATCCATCAAGTTCGGTCTGTTGTATGAAGCGGCCCGGGAACTCGGCGCCACCCGCCTGGCCACCGGCCATTACGCCCGTTTGAAGACCGCTGCCGACGGCCGCATACGCCTGTTTCGCGGCGTGGATACCTTTAAGGATCAATCGTACTTTCTCTCACGCCTGCGCCAGAGCCACCTTCGTCGCGCCATGTTTCCGCTGGGCGCGTTCACAAAGGAACAAATCCGCCGGATGGCCCGGGATAGAGGCCTTAAACCGGCCGCCATCGAGGAAAGCCAGGACATCTGCTTTATCAAGAACGGTACCTACGGAGACTTTCTCCAACAACAAACCGGTTTTTGTGCCAAGCCGGGCGCCATCGTCGATCTGGAAGGGACCCGGCTGGGAACCCACAACGGCCTCTATTTGTTTACCATCGGCCAGCGCCGCGGCATCAACTGCCCCTCTTCGCAGCCGTATTATGTGGTGCGCATCGACACGGCCCGCAACCGGCTGATCGTGGGACGCAAAACCGATCTGTCCGCCGAGAGGTTCGAGGTGGCACAGATCAACTGGATCATCCCCGGCCCCCAGAGCCCCATTCGGATTCAGGTAAGGGTGCGCTATCGCCATCAGGCCGTGCCGGCGACGCTGACCCCCGTCGGTCATGAAAGAGCCGAAATCGTATTCGACAGGCCGCAAAAAGCCGTAACACCGGGACAAGGAGCGGTTTTTTACGATGCGGACGAGGTGCTGGGGGGAGGATGGATTCAGTGAAGCGATACGTCATCACCACCCTTGGATGCAAAGTCAACCAGTGTGAGTCATCCGCATTGGGCGCCCTGCTGGAAGGTTCCGGATTGAAAATGGCCGCATCGTCCGAAAAAAGCGACCTGGTGGTGATCAACACGTGCACCGTCACCGGCAAAGCGGCCATGCAATCGCGGCAGGCCATCCGTCAGGCGATTCGCCGGAACCCCGGGGCGCGAATCGTTGTGACGGGTTGCTACGCCCAAACCGCGCCTGATGAGATCAAGACCATCGAGGGTGTTGAATTTATCGTCGGCCATGCGGATAAGATGGCTATCGCCCAGTTGGTCGAGGAGATGACACCGCTCGATGAAGGGCCGAATATCATCCATCAGAAGATTCAGGAAACCCGCTGCTTTGATCCGCTCCCCTCGGTAGCCCCGCAATCACGCACCCGGGCCTTTCTCAAGATTCAAGATGGCTGCGACACCTTTTGCACCTATTGTATCGTTCCGCACGCCCGCGGCCGCAGCCGCAGCATGCCGCCGGCCGATGTGCTGACGCATATGGACCAATTGGCCGCAGCCGATTTCAAAGAGGTGGTGCTCACCGGTATTCATCTAGGGGCCTTCGGAAAGGATCTCGACCCCGAATCGTCGCTGGCAGAGTTGTTGATGTCCGTTTCGCAACACAACCGAGCGATTCCCCGGCTGCGCATCAGTTCCATCGAGCCCACCGAGATCGATCCGGATATGATCGAATTGATGGCAGATAGCGGCAGCCCGCTGTGCCCCCATTTTCACATCCCATTGCAGAGCGGCGACAACGGAATCCTCAGACGCATGGGCCGGCCTTATACACGCGAGCAATTCACGGCTACCGTAGAGCAGATTCGCAGACGCCTCCCGCATGCGGCCATCGGTGTAGACGTACTGGTCGGCTTTCCCGGTGAAGACGATGCCGCATTTTTCCAAACCGTCTCTCTCATCGAAGCGCTGGAGATCACATACCTGCATGTCTTCCCGTTTTCGCCTCGAAAAGGCACGCCTGCAGCAACTTTCAAGGATCCAGTGCCGGACAGGGTCGTCAAAGAGCGTTGCTCGCGTGCACGGATGCTGGGAGAAGAAAAAAGGGAGGCCTTCTACAGAGCCAACCTGCATCGCACAGTGGATGTATTGATCGAAAACTGTGATAAAGAAAAGCGGCAGTCCCGGGGAACGAGCGAAAACTATCTGCCAATGGTGCTGCCCGGCATGGTTGCTGAAGAAAATACCATCGTCCAGGTGCAAGTCCGGTCCGTTGAATCCGATCTGACCGTTACCGGAACCGTAACCGTCTAACCATTGCGCTGACCGATCGAAAGCAAACAAAAGCCCCGTATGAAAACGGGGCTTTGTTAAATGTCTCACCGGAGCGGAAAATGGTCGCGCAGGATCTGGTACCGGCAATGCGAGTTAATGCGTAAAAATATTATCCAACCGCTCAAGATCGTTGATGCGGTTCCACTCCCCATTTCCATCTTCCGTCTTCTGGCGCCACTGTTCCACACGCTTCATGTACTGCTTCGGATCGCGGATGTCATCCCGCAATTTTGTCACATTCAACGCAACGACTTTGAACCCCTTGAGTTGAAACGGTACGTCGCGAATATGGCCTTTGGCCAACTCTTCCTTCAAGTCCGAAAAAATCAATATAAACTTGTTGCCGGCGCCTGATTCGTTCAGATACTCGATGGCTTGCAGAATGCCGCCGGAAATATCCGTATAGCGGCTGCGGTCGATTCCGGCCACAAAATCATCGACCTTTTTCTGAAAGGCGCGTTTCTGGTTGTTGGCCACCGAGGGACGGGAGTCAAAAGTCACTTTGGCAACGATATCTTTTTCGCTGAAACTGCCCGTGTCAATTCTTCCCACCGCCAGCGTGTCCCCCGGCTGCAATGTTCCGAGCAAATAATTGATAATCGCCTTGGCCTTTTTCAGCTCGATTGCATAGGTTCCCGAAGTGTCGAGCAGCATGTAGACGCCCTTGGCGCGACTGCCCTCCCTGGAACAGCCGGCTGTCAATGCCAATGCTGCTGAAACGATCAGTAAAAGTAATACGCGCAGAGTTCTTATTTGCTCGCCTCTTTGCATGGCGCGGCTCCCTCCATTAGGTCTGAAGTCCGTTTATAATCCTTCTCATTACCAGGTTTTCCGTCTGCTTCGTCTCTCTCGCCCTTGTCCTTTTTCAACGCTCGTATAATAACGTTTTCAAACCACAGGGCCGGAAAGATAATCACGTCATAGATGTTGGTCACCATGCGGGCCAGGTAGTAGCCCAGGTTGCCCAGCAACCGCAAGGCAAAGGCCAAAGCGCGAAGCGCCCATGAGGTCAGCACTCCGATGACGGTCCTGAAGGAAAAGACGAAGGATTCGAGGGGAATGGCGACAAATGTCAGGATAAAGGGCAGAATGAATCCCATGATCATCTGCCCGATGGTGGGAATCATGCTGGTGGCCACTTCGGTGGTCTCCACACCGGCCAGGGATTGCCGCAACAGTTCCATATCCGCGGCGATCTGATCCCGCATAAAGGCCAGTGAGGATTCCACGAGTGCGAAAATGGTCAGCAGGCCGAACATGATCCAGAAAATCAGCTTACGTTTGCGGTCTTCCATGCTGCCGATGATGGAAAACAGTCGCGTGATGCGCAATGCATCCATGAGAAAGATACCCACTACGATCTCAAGACTGACGATCAGCATGCCGGCCACATCCGAAGTTTTAAACACACCGATGTAACTGGCCCCCCCGACCATCTCGGACATGGGCAGAGCCACCAGGTTAAAATTGATGATGGCGCCGATGACCGCAACGGCCAGCACCAGTCCGGAGATGAAGAACTGGGTGAGCGATGACGATGAGAGCTGTCGCTCGGCGATGTCATCCCGATTGCGGATTTTTTCGTAGTTGTCCATGTACCGGTCTATCTTCTTGGTGCGCTGGTTGAGATGGGCAACTGTTTTTTGGACGCCGCTCAGTGTTTTCTCCATGCCGCGCCATGTGGGCGTCATACGGCTGAGAATGCCGTGCCGCTTGGAGACGTTGCGCCGATGCTCTTCCACAGCGGATTTGTGCTGCTCTTCCAGCGTGCGGTGGATCTCTTCCAGCATATTGACCACCATGCGGTCGCCGGTGGGTTTGATGTTGGCGATGGCATCGATGACCTTGACCCAGTCGGGAAGCGTTTGGGGGATTTCACCGCAATTGTGGTAATCCTCCTCCAGTTGCAGCAAATCTTCATTTATTTTCCGCTGAATTTGGGGATAGCCCTCCAGGTCACGCTGAACCACGGAACTGATACGCTCGAACTCCCGTTCGACTTTCCGCTCGGCCATCTCCATTCCGCTGCTCATCAGAACTTCCCGGTTGCGCACCTGCAGCCTTTTATCCGCCAGTTTTACCGAGGCGGCCGACAAACGCATGGCATTGTAAATGATACGCCCGCAGGTGGCCATGGTTCGGTGGAAGACTTTTCTCGCCAGATACATGGTAAGGATGACGAGAACGATCAGCGGTACGACAAAAACGAGGGGAATGGAGTCAATGCCTGATAAAAATGCGTTCTCCATGGTAAACTCCTGTATTTGAAGTTGAAACTCCAGCCCGGATTGCCAGATCGATGCATTAAAAAAAATCGGCGTCGAGGAGCATTGCCTCAGAACGCCTGATAACCATCGGTTGCAGCTCGGCGATCATGGCGTTACGCTTTAGACCCGTGGCTTTGCGTCGCTGTTTTTCAACAGTTTTGCCTACTCCAATCGATATTTGCCTGCAAATCATATGCCGATTGCGTTTCGGTGTCAAGGAACCGTGAGGTATTCTTCCTGCCGCAATAGATGCGTTTTATCCGACTTGGTCGCGGTCGAAAGCAGCCGCCTGCCGCGACTCCTCAATAGCGGGCCAATTCCCTTGCCGAATTGTCTTTAAATCGGTCGATTTCGAAAAATTTGGTAATGATGAGGGTTTGGTCTTTGTCCGTCTGATTTATACAATCGTTCACATGGTGTCCGCTATGGTATCCACACCATAAAATACTAACATTAAAGAGTTTTAAGTAAAAATGACAAGGCATCACGCTGATTTCGCCAGCATTTCAGCGTTCGGCTTTCCGCAATCCGCATGTCTTGTCGCGGGCAGGTGTCCGAAAACGGCCGCGGGTTTGAAATAAATGGCGATTTAATTAAAATCGTTGGATGAGTTATCCAGCGCAGGAGCGTTGGCATCTTCACCAGGGCGGTTAACCGCCATGGTCTTGGTGCCCTCTATGCTCACATCGTAGAACACATAAGCCTTTGCCATTTCACGCAGGTCCTCGACCGCTTCGGCGAGCTGTTTCAGATGGCCCAACCCCTCGAGCGTCAATTGCCTGTCGTGCCGCATATCAGGGTTGTTTTGAATACTTTCCAACAAAGAGAGGCATTGGCCGGTCTGCTTCCAGATATGCAGCAACAGTTCCTGCAAATTGGCCGCCAGTTCATTGATGCTGGCACCGATGCGCTCGAATTCGTCCCCCGTTTCGATGGCGACGGTTTCGTTGAGTTGCCCCTTGGCCAGCTTGGACATGGCGTTCGAAATGGCCCGCACCGGCCGTCCCATCTGCCGTACTGTCCAACGCAACCAGGCGTATCCCAATACCATGCATGCGAGCGCTCCCCCGCACAATACCAGGATCAGCCGAATCCGCATGCCGGTAAAGGCGTGGGCCATTTTTCCGGAGCTGATCATGGCCCCGCTCCCCTGGCTGCTTTCCAATGCCGCCACGGTGCCGGAAACTTCCAAGTAGACCGCCAGGAACAGAACTATGGTGAATAAAATCACCACCGCCAGGTAGATGGCCAACCACTTTTGTATGTAGGATAATCCGTTATTTTTCATTTGCGGCTTAGTGGCTGCCGGTCAGAGTAGCGCGAAACAGGGGGGCTAAGGACATGATCGCTTGTTGGGTCTACTTCACATCCATCATTTTTACAGATTGAATTTCTTCTGCCGTAAACAGCCGATCAAAATTCAAGGCGACGAGCATCCCCAGATCCGTTTCACAGACGCCTCGAATGTAAGGCGTGGCCAAGCCGGAAACGATGATCTCGGGTGCCGGCAGAATGTTGCCTGGATCGATGCGCAGGATGCGCGTGACGCCGTCTGCGACCAATCCCATCGTCGCCTCGCCAATTTGGGTCACCAGGACCCAGGTTTGTGCCCCTTCGTCGATTTTTCCTGCAGTTCTTCCAATGCGCCGCCTGAGGTCCACGACGGGAATGGCTTCTCCCCTGAGGCGAATGATGCCGGCAACGATGTCCGGCATTTTTTCGGCCTTCTCAATGGTGGGTTCGCGCAGAATTTCACGGATGGATAAGATATCGGCGCCAAAAAGTTTTTCGCCCACATGAAAACCGATGAGCTGAATAATGTCTTCAGTGTTATTAAGAAGCTCCAATGTCGCTTATCCGTCTTTCCAAGTTGGTTTACAGGCGATTATCGCCACTGAAGCGTAATCAAAGGGGCAGCCGGCGGATCTTCGAAGCCGGGCTGCCCCCTCTTACACTACGATTTATTCACCGGGGTTAGCCTTAAGTTCTGCTGCAGACTCCACGCCGGCCATCCGTTTGCTGATCTTGAATTGAGACACCTGGCGGGTCAAGTTGGCGGCCAGGCGCTGCATTTCAAGGGTAATGCCCACAACCTCGCCGGCGCCGGTGGCGGTCATTTTGGCGCGCTCGGACGATGCGGTGGTAATCTCTCTCAGTCGTTTGGAACGCTCGGCCTGCATGTCGGTCATTTTTCTCATCTCATCCGACTGCGACACGATGCCCCGCATCTCACCACCCACCGTTTCTGCCTGTTCGGTGGCTTTGGCCACCTGTTCGGAAATGGCGTTGGCCTTTTGCACCAGAGCCGTAAGAGCGGTCTGAGCAGCCTGGCGGCGTTCACCCTGTTGACCGGCCATGCCGGCAATCTCCTGTGCCAGCTTGTTCAAGTCGTCTACCAGGGCCGTCACTTGGCGGCTGTTGTCGGCCAGCAGGTCGGCGGAACGGCCGATCTCTTCAATTGCGAGCATGTTGATTTCACCACCCTTGGCGATCTTGCGCAGGGCATCCTGGGAACGGTCGGTGAGTCGGGTTCCCTCCTCTACCTTGTTGGTAGAGTCTTTGATCAACTGGGTGATCTCTTTGGCCGCTTCTGAGGAACGCTGCGCCAGCTTACCAACTTCGTCGGCAACCACCGCAAAACCTTTACCATGGACGCCCGCACGGGCAGCCTCGATGGCGGCGTTCAGGGCGAGCAAGTTGGTTTGTTCAGCGATGTCGGTGATCACGCTGATGATCTCACCGATCTGCTCGGATGAGTCCTTAATGGCCTGCATACCACCCACGGTGGCGTCGACGGTCTGCTGACCTTCCTGTGCGGCCTCAAGCACCGTGCGGCCCTGCTCGGTGGCGCGGGTTGCGGCCAGGGCCACTTCTTCAACCGATTTGGCGATGGTGCGCATGGCCTCGGTCATCTGCACCACCTGCTTAGACTGCGTCTGGGCGGTTGCGGTAACCTTTGCGCCGGTTTCACCCATGGCGGCCACACGCTCGGTGGCGACGGAGGCCTCCTGAATCTGTTCGGCAGAGGACTGGTCCACCGTTTTCATACCACTGGAAAGCTGCTCCACGCGCCCGAAGGCGTCATTGGCGGTGTCGGCCTGACCGGCGGAGGCGGATTGTACCTGGCCGGCGGTCTCACCCATCTGGGCCACCGTATCGAGGATGATGGCCATCTGCTTCTCTTCATCCTCCGCACGGTCCCGGTTGGCGGTGGCGCGACGGGCCACATCGGCCGATTGGGTGTTAACGTGTTTGGCTGCGTCCTCTACCATGGCGAATGAATCCCGGAGCGCCTTCATCATGTTGTTGAACTCTCGGCCCATGACGCCCAGTTCGTCTCGGGAACTGATCGGTACGTCCAGGGTGAGATCGCGATCACGGGCAACGCGACGAATAACGCCGGCCATGTTCAGAATCGGTTTGGTAATGCCGCCGACGAGGAACCACACCACGATACCCAATGCGACAACAAAGCCGGTACCGATCAAGAGTGCTGTGATCATGATCTGCTCGGCTCTTTTGGTTACCACGTCAGTGGGAACATTGGTGGCAAGACTCCATTTTTTGGCTGCGCTACCAATTGTAATCGGTGAGAAAGCATAGAAGGTATTTCTCCCGGTGGTCTTCGATACCTTTTCTTCCGATGCTTCCCTTCCATCTTTTACTGCCTGGATGGATGCCGGCGTGAACTTGAAAAATTCCATGTGCTTTCCGACGTTGGCCCATTTGGTGGGATGGGCCACAAAGTTGCCGTTATTGGCAATCAGAAAGCCGTATCCGACGCCGAACAGCTTCACGCGTTTGATCATGGGCTCAAAGGACCGCACCGGAATATCGACGCCCACCACACCGATGTTTTGACCTTCAAACCGAACCGGCAGCGCCAGAACGATCTTCCAGGTCTTCTCATCGTTGATTTCGATGGGAACGGGATCGAATACCACCTCCCTATCGGATTTCAGCGTTTCGAGGTAGTAGTCTCCGGGACCAGGTTTGTCGTAATCCTTCAGCGGTTCCACGTCGACCTCGCCGGTGATCCTGTTCCAGTAGGGCACGTAGCGGCCGGTACTGTCATGGCCAACCGCATTTCTGTACTGGAAGTCCTGGTCATCCAAGGCATCGGGTTCCCAACAGGTCCACACCGCCATGAAATTTGGGTATTGTTCCAGAATATTCTTCATCATACCGTCGATCATGTCCCTGGGCGGGACACCACGGCTTTTCATACCTTCGATGGACTGAGCCAATGTGCGGGCGGTATCGATAGCAACCTGAATATCGCTCTGAACCACGGTTCCCCAGCGGCGAGCTACCTCGAAAGCCTTTTCCCGCGCTTCGTCCAATGCAACTTCCCGCGCGTTGTAGCCGATAAAGAGCACCGTACCGAAAATAGCAAGTGCACCAACCAGCAGGATCAATGCGGCCATTTTCGGCCTCAATCCCAAGTTTCTAAGTTTGTCCCACATTATACTATGCCTCCTGTCCAAATTTTCCGAAATAGCCTGTCGAATCCTGACAACGAGCTTAATTCCGGTACAGATTGGTAGCTTCCAAACAAATACATCCTCATTGCACCTCAACCCCAAGCAATTGTCTTGTTGTAAAACTTGGGCAGATCTCTAGTACTATCGACAACTGCTGTCGCAACTTGAGCCTATTGTCGGCGCATATCTCACCAATCGATTCAAAAGCAACACATCTCTTTTGACATCGAACTATATCCGATAATCGTTTCACCAATAAATGTAACCGCTTGTCTTAGAATTGAAGGATTTTGGCCCATCGTGGAAAAGATGAATCGGCAGGCTGTCCCTCGGTGCGTCGGCGGCTCTGTTCCGGCGATCTTCATGCTGTTCATTCCATCCCACTGCTCATACAATTCGGGTTTCATGTTGGTTTCCGGTGTGGCCTAGGCGCCCTCTGTCAAAGGCTTTGAATTCCGCACATTTGTCTTCGCGTTTCAGCATAATGCCGCATCTCACCTTTTTTACAACTAAAATTGCTATCCGTCAAGCCACGGAAGCATTTAAATGCATCATTTCATCCGGAAGGCAGGGATGCGCTCAGAATATCGAAAAGAACCGCTCTGTTGCAGCTCCTTTCAACGCCGACGGTTAAGCGCGACGCCATCGACCGCATAGGATTCAGGTGTGCAAAAACAGCGGGCTTTTTCAGAGCATGCCGACGCTCAGAAAACAATGGATGGCGATAGCCCCAAAAATCGACTCATGTCCCGAAGAATTCTTGAACCATCTCCAAAAACCGATCTTGCGCTTCAGCTGGAATCGAATGGCCGACCCCTTTGATCTCTTCATGCCGACCGCCACAAATCCTGGCGATCTCCTGGCCGCCCTCTCTGGTGACCAGAGGGTCGTCCTCACCGGTCAGAACCAGCATTAGAAACGGGGTCTCCTTGATATTGTTGATCAATGGCGGGTATTGCTGCATGGCCTTGATATGGGCGCGAAGCGACTCGGTCCGATTCCTTCGAACGATGGTTTTAACGATGCGCTCCAATACCTTGACATTCTTACGAAGGTAGTCACGGCCAAATACATGCGGTACCGCGGCCCACACCATGGCGTCCAGGCTGTGCCGTTGCAGAATTTCATACCAGGAGCGCACGATCATTTTCGCCCGAAACGTCGCCCGGGTGGAGAGGCTGCACAAAATCAACCGTGCGACCAACTCGGGGGTATGCTCAGCCATCGCCAATGCGACCCGGGCGCCGTGACTGATGCCGACCAGATGGGTTTGGTGGATATCCAAATCATACAACAACGCCGTAAGATCATCGCGATGCACTTCAATGGAAAGCGGGATTTCCCCCAGATCGCTTTCCCCCTGTCCCCGGCAATCATAAAGAAGGAGTCGGTATCGGCTGGTCAAAGACTTGCAGATCGCTTTCCAATAAATGGTGGTCTGCAATGTCCCGTTCACGAAGGTAATAGTAGGTTTTGCAGATCCGTCACCGACAAGCTCGTAGTAGAGACTGCATCCGTCCTGGGTTTTGAAATATGGCATGATTCGCCCGACCTCCCTAATCGCTGACATGAGGACACACTTATGAACTATCGAATTGCGAATATCGAACAAGGAATGTCGAAGTAAGGTATCGCTTCGCTCTATCGGTCTAATAAAATGGCAGATGACCTCATTTCGTCAATCGGCGGTTGCTTGTTCATCATTCTATATTGATATGCTCAACTTTCGGTTTTCATGTAGGAGCGGCTTTTCGCCGCGACCCGAATGGCTCTTTAGGACCATTTTCGCGGCTAAAAGCCGCTCCTACACAGCGTTTCAAACTGAATTTGAGCGAAACCCGAAAGATCAGTTGAGTACGTGGCTATAGCATTTATCTCATGGTCCTGCCCCTGCCCTTGGTATCGAGTGTGTCCAACAATCAGCCCAAACCGGGTACCACCTGTGGCAGTGCACAACAGCTATTCATATGCCAAACGTGCATCATTGGTCAAATGCCTGTGAATTTAAGAATGATAGTTTAATGTCGGGGACCTGAGGTGGGGAGACGCACTTTTTTTGGGCAGTAAAGTGCTATTGATTTTGGGACCGTCTGGCACAACCCCAGGCCGCAGGAGCTGTGCCAGACTTTTGGATAACGCCGGCAGTTGCCAGTGTCCCTCGCAAGGATCGCGAGGCAATTCTTAAACGCACCCAACTGTATTGAAACCTGCCTCTTTTTATAACACATATTTCATTTCGTCAAGGAATATTTATTTAAATTTTTCTGTATTATTTTTTATATTTGCCATTCTATTATTGAATTTTATTTAGTGCCCAGTACCAATGCCACCGGATGACCGTTATAAAGGAGCATCCCCCTCCTCTGCCAAGTCAAAGACCACCCACTAAGCGGGTGCTTGGATTGATGCATCAGCATCGCTTCGCGCCCGGCCACCGGCCTGAAATACAAAAGCACGCAGTGCTGCTACCGTTGCGCTTGCAACCGGGCGAATAGCACCCGGTTTGAAAGCAACCCATCATTAGCGGGCATTGCATTTATCCGTGCAGGCGTTATAATGGCACAAAATAATTAGGCTTATACGGTTTCCAAAGGAGCAGGCATGCGAATCGGAAAATATGGAATCATCCTAATCTGCAGTCTCGCCGGATGGATACTCCTGGCCGGTTGCCAGTCCACCTACTATGCCGTCTGGGAAAAAATGGGCAAAGAGAAACGACACCTGTTGAGGGACCAGGTCGAAAAGTCACAGAAGGATCAACAAAAAGCCTCCGAGGAATTCACCGACGCGTTAACGCGGTTGAAAGAGATGTACGGGCTGAATGGTGGCGATCTCGAAAAGATGTACGATCGTTTGTCGGACGACTACGAAGATTGTGAGCAGCGTGCCGGGATCATCGACGAGCGCATAGAAAAAGTAAACCGCATCGCAACGGATCTGTTTGAGGAATGGAGCGCAGAGATCCAGCAGATTCAGAACGCTTCCTTTCGTAACAAAAGCAGGGAAAAACTCCGCGCCACCCAAACCCGCTATGCTCGATTGGACAAGGCCCTCAAGCTTTCGAGAAAACGCATGACCCCAGTGTTGAACACCTTACGGGACTACGTCCTTTTCCTGAAGCACAACCTGAACGCCCAGGCCATCGGTTCGTTGAAAAGCGAGGTGACCAGCATCGAAACCGACGTGGACCGCCTGATTCGCGACATACAAACGTCGATCAAAGAAGCCGATGACTTCCTGAAAGAAATGGCAAGTAACGGTTGAATTGAAATTCCCGGCTTTAAAAAAGTTCGGCCACAGCTACAATTTGGACAAATACATGGATTGGATTCAAACCGGATTGCTCCCCATTTAAACGCCGCTCTGAATCAGACCCGATGCTTTGGCTTAGAACTTGGTGATTAACTTGGAATCACAATATCAGGTCCAGCGACGCCGCCACTTTAAACCAGCTGCATTCAGGACCCCCCATGTACCTGGCACGACTGCAAACCGATAAACGCATCCGCTATGTCATTCGGCATTCCTACCCCGAACATGACCACTTTACAAGCCGGGACCTTTTCGACCTGGGACCGGACCCGAGGCGCTTTATCCACTACCCCGGCGGCAACAGCTACTATTTTGATTCCCAGGTGGAAGAAGCCATCATAGCGCAGGGAGTTGAACCCTCGGCCGCCGACCTGGACCGGATCTTTTTCGAATTTCTGGCGCCCGAGGTCCAGCGCGTGATCGCGGGGTTCGATCGCGGCTTCCGGAACAGTCCGGATCCGCCATCCCAGAACCGGCCGCGAGGTCAACTGCCGCCGCATATTTTTGACAAACGCCGGTACC
Source organism: Desulfobacteraceae bacterium (assembly GCA_050302315.1). Lineage (GTDB taxonomy): Bacteria > Desulfobacterota > Desulfobacteria > Desulfobacterales > Desulfosarcinaceae > JARRKU01. Next base: position 3,403 of record JBNLAV010000206.1, on the reverse strand, counting down.
ATTACCTGCGATTCGGTCCCAGCAGTCAGCGCTATCTTCACAATGTCCCCGACAAACGGTTCAAGTATTTGCACAGTAAATCCAGGGACGAGTTGGAATGCTATTTTCAAACTGAGGAGCGGCGGCTCACATACCGTGAAATCGGCCCCTACATCGCAACTATTTTCCGGCTCTCCGGCTTCCATCCCCAATCCGAAACCGGGCCGCCCCTTCTGGCGCAATTGGACCGGTATTTCCTCGACCAATTGTGTTGTTTGAACGATGACGCGCATTTTCGCTCAGGCACCGAGCCCTCAGGGGGGCTCTACCCTCATCTGATCCGGTATGCCCTCTTCTGGTTCGACCACGAACCCGTCCGGACTGATCCGCAGAAGCAGTATATACGGGATTTTATCAACCGTCACCGCGTCTACCGCCCGCCGCCTAAAACAGCTGCGCAAATCAAGGAAGCCGAAGCGCTTTTCGGTCATGACTGGAAAACCCTCAAACGCATGGACGGTCCGGCCTTGACCCGCATCTTCCGTAAGCTGGCCCTCAAACACCATCCCGACCAGGGCGGAGATGCCGAAGCGTTTCGCCGGGTGACACACTATTATAAGACGTTGATGCAACGTAAGTCGAAAAAATAACCGGTGAGCGGTGCTCATTTGAAGTGGGAGTGTAATGCGCCCTGGCAATCGGTTGGCGGGGTCACCGCTGGAGTTTACCATCCAGGGCCCGGCGTAGCAGCGTTCTCTGCGCGTTGGCTTTGCGCAGGAGCGTTTCCAGGCGGTTCCGATCATCCATCGATGCGCCCGCCAGTTCCGCCTCCAGTCGTTCCACCTCTTTTTGGATGCGGTAAAGATCCTTCGCCAGCAGTTTAATCGACATGGCAGACTGTATCCCCATGACCGGCTAATATCGCTACCGGCCCTAACCTTATTATATTCGTCGGATGCGTTCCATCTCCTGATCGAGAGGCGCCATCTGGTCTTCGCTGCCCTTTTCCCTGAGGCGCTCACGAAGGGCATCCAGCTCACGCTGAAGTTTGGGAAGCCACTCTTTTTTCAACCGCTCCCGGGTCGCCTTCTCCTTTTGCTGCAGTTCGTCCGCCAGCTCCTCCAACGATTCTTTCAGCTCCTGAAACTCCCGGCTCTCCGGAAAGTTCTGAACATCCCGCCCGATCTCTTCCATTTTCTTCTTCAGGAAATCGATGCCGGCATCCAGTTCTCTGCGAATCATGGCCGCCAAATCCTCATCTTGGGGCACTCCAACCACAGTCGCACCATCGGCCAGCGGCACCCCGCCCGGCTGGGAGATTTGGATTCGGATCCCTTTGCGACCCTGGCGTTCCGGATCTTCAACGACCTGAAATTGAGCATACTCGGTGGCCGCCGACACGAACCCTTCATCAATCGCCACCTGGACCGTATAGGTGCCGTCGGCGTTATAGCTGACGGATTTGATGCGTCCGGCGGTATTGTTCTCGAACAGCACCCGGTCGTCCTTTTCCAACCCGGACAACCGTTCGAAGTTCACGTTGACCACGATACCGCTGCTTGTGGTACACGCCCAAAGGGCCATGGCAGCCGCCACAAAAATCAATGTCGTTCTCCAGCCCATCGGTCCCCCCCTCCCTATTTCAATGGCAGTTTCAATGATTTCAGGACATCAAAAGGCCCGCTGATGCGCTGATCGCCGCAGCGGCAAGCGCTGAGGTTCAAGTTATGACCGCATTGTGCACAAAGGCCCTTGCAGGCATCGTCACAGATCGGATGATATGGCACGGCGAGCACGATCTGTTCCTGGATTGCATCAGTGAAGTCAATTTCATCCCCTTGATAGTGTATCATCCCGATCTGCTGCGCCGTCAGTTGAACCGACTCGCCGTCGTCACGATGCAATTCGTCCGGGATCTCTTTGGAATAGTCCAATACAAATTGACACGACAGTGGCTGATCGAACGATTCCAGACAACGGACACATCCCTGTCGGATGGTGGTCGAAAGGCGACCGGCCACGCGGAAGAAGTCCGGCATGGGCATCACTTGCAGCGCAATGGCCACCGGGGCGCTGAACTGGCATTCGCCGTCATCTATCATTTCCTTTACGGAAGTAAATCGCTCGGGCGGCTCTTCAAATTCCAGATCCAGTCCACTTGACGGAATATGGTGAACCTCTATTTTCATAACCCTGTCCTGGCGTGTTCGATGGTCACGAATTTTTCGGCGATAGCCGATATTACCGCAGTCGTGCAGAAAATCGATTGTCTCCGATGCCGTCCCGTCATTTGCTTCAATGACGGACTGTCCGATGCTGCTCGGCTGTAGTGTAGGATCGAACCCGATTAAAGTCAACGGCCGCCCGGTCGGCAGTGATGCCGGTCCCGATGTCCTCTATTTTGACGCTCTTCGACTCTATTTTGACGATCTACGCCAAAAGGACCGTCTCCCGTGAACCAGCTCCAGAATAACCCTCAAACATTACTACGGATTCCGTTTGGAAGAAATGTGGTACAGAAGTTGCTTCAAATCACAGGTATTATTAATTAATTCGTTGTTCCAAACCGGGTGCCACGCACCCGGTGACAACTGCAACGACCAATGCACTGACGTACTTTTTGGAATTGCGGCCCTTGGCGGGCATTCCAAACCCCAGCCTTGCAGGTGGTTGTTGACTTCGAGATAATCGCACAAGGAGTTGCCGACATGCATAAGGCGACCATCAGGCCATTGGCGCTGTTTTTATCAATTATCGCGGGGATTACATTTTTTACGGTCCCGGCAGTTGCCGAACCCTTTCCCCGATACGAGAACATCGAACCCAATATTTCTTTCTGGGTAAAAGCGTATACAAAATACACCACTCGCCAGGCCGTTGTACATGATGCCAGGCATCTCGACATCATCTACGATGTGATCGAACTCAAACCCCATGATGCCTACCGGGCGCGCAAAATCAACCGTCAACGCATGATGAGAGCCAAGGCAAAGTACCAGAAAATCCTCGAGCATCTGGCCGCCAACCCCGCATCGAAGAACCGCGCTGCACGAAAAGTCGCCCAATTGTTCGGCCCCGACGCATCAGCCCTCACCTTTCAAAAGGCGGCCAAACAGGTGCGCTGTCAAATCGGCCAAAGCGACCGTTTCAGGGCTGGCCTCATCCGGTCCGGCGCATACATCGATCGAATCCGTAAGATCGTTACGGCCAAAGGGCTGCCGGTGGAACTGGCCTACCTGCCCCACGTGGAATCCTCTTTCAATTATCAAGCCTACAGCAAATTCGGCGCGGCCGGCATCTGGCAGTTTACGCGCTCGACCGGAAAGCGCTTTATGAAGGTGGGCTATGTGCTGGACGAAAGGCGCGACCCCATCCGCGCCACCCATGCGGCGGCCGCTCTCTTGAAAGAAAACTACGACAAGCT
>JBNLAV010000205.1:0-1585 GCA_050302315.1 Desulfobacteraceae bacterium | reverse complement strand
GCGGACCCGCAAGTGGCAGGACAAGAATGGCCAGGACCGCTACACCACCGAGATCGTCGCCGGTGAAATGCAGATGCTCGACGGTCGGGGCGGCAGCGGCGGTGGCGGCAACTTCGGAGGTGGTTCCGGTGGCTCGAGTGGTGGCAGCGATGGCTTTCCGCCGCCTCCCTCCGGACCGGAAGGGGACTTCGACGACGACATCCCCTTCTAGGATGGCAGGTCTCTAGCACTCAACGATACCGGGCGGGCCAGTGAGTGGCCCGCTTTTCTTTGTCAGGGTGGCAGCGCGCAATGACCGACGCACAGTCAGCAATCAAACGGATAGAACAACGCACCGCCGTGATCGGCATCGTCGGCCTGGGATACGTCGGGTTGCCACTGGTGCTGCGCTACTGCGAAGCTGGGTTCAAGGTGCTTGGGATCGATATCGATCCCGTCAAAGTAGACAAACTCAGCCGCAGTGAGACCTACATCAAGCACATACCTGCGGAAAAAATTCAGTCGGCGAGATCCGCCGGATTCGAGGCAACCACCGATTTCGCACGGGCGTCCGAGGCAGATGCCCTGATCCTCTGCGTGCCCACGCCGCTGACCCGTCACCGCGAACCGGACCTCAGCTATGTGATTGGAACGCTTGAATCGCTGCTACCGGCTCTGCGTCCCGGTCAGCTTGTGTCACTGGAAAGCACCACCTATCCCGGCACGACCGATGAAGAGATCGTCCCACGGATCGAGTCGCGCGGTTTCACCGTGGGTCGCGATATCTTTGTTGCCTATTCACCGGAGCGTGAGGATCCAGCCAATCCCCATTTTGAAACGCGCACCATTCCCAAAGTGGTGGGTGGAATTACCGAGCAGTGTCTTGAGGTTGCGACTGCGCTCTATGGTGCTGCAATCGATACGGTGGTGCCGGTCAGTTGCTGCAAAACCGCCGAGATGGCGAAACTGCTGGAAAACATCCATCGCGCCGTGAATATCGGTCTGGTCAACGAGATGAAGATTGTCTGTGACCGCATGGGAATTGATATCCATGAAGTAATCCGTGCCGCGGCCACAAAGCCCTTCGGCTTCACCCCCTACTACCCCGGACCGGGACTCGGCGGACACTGCATTCCCATCGATCCCTTCTATCTCAGCTGGAAAGCCAAGGAGTACGGCATCAACGCCAAGTTCATCGAGCTGGCGGGGGAAGTGAATACCGCCATGCCGGCATGGGTTGTGGCGAAGACCATGGATGCGCTCAACGAACAGGGCAAGGCGATCCGGGGCTCGAAAATATTGGTTCTGGGTGCCGCCTACAAAAAGAACGTGGACGACATGCGTGAATCCCCTGCGGTGGAACTCATCGTTTTATTGCAGAAGAAGGGTGCGGATGTGGACTATGCCGATCCGCATGTCCCCGTACTGCCCAGGATGCGCAAGTATGCGTTGGAAAAACGCAGCATTGAATTGACCGCTGACAGTCTGGCCTCCTACGATGCGGTTCTGCTGGCGACAGACCATGATGCGTTTGACTATGCATTGATCGCACAGCATGCCCGGTTGATTGTGGATACCCGGGGTGTCTACCAACAGAACATGCCCC
>JBNLAV010000204.1:0-12482 GCA_050302315.1 Desulfobacteraceae bacterium | reverse complement strand
TATGGCGGGAGCGACGAGACTCGAACTCGCGACCTCCGGCGTGACAGGCCGGCGTTCTAACCAAACTGAACTACGCCCCCGGATAACTTGTTTTGCGAAAGCTGGTAGGCGGAACAGGGCTTGAACCTGTGACCCCCGGCTTGTAAGGCCGGTGCTCTCCCAACTGAGCTATCCGCCCTTGGTTCGAAAACACCCTTTGGGGAAGGTCCCCAAAAGAGGAGCTATTGCTACCAGCTCGCCTTTTTGATGTCAAGCGAAAATTATCGCTTTTTCTGGGGACTTCCGGCATGGTTCGATTGCCCTTCACCCTTGTGCGCCCGGTGGGGACCGGGGCCATCTCCCACCCCATCCGTCGGCGGCAAACTCTGTAATTCATTACCCATATTTTTCAAATTCGCACCAAATTAGGTAATGGATTTCACACTGTTCAACGGGCGCCGACTGGTGTGACAAAGGTCACACTGCATTTTTACTATCCGTTATTATATGAAATTCTTATTCGAGAAATCGATTATTGTCCGGGGCGGATGGTTCGTGCACAACGTTTGCATGATTTCGATCCAGAGGATGATGGAACAGCGTTTACAATGCACGCTGAATCGATCAGGACATTGTGGCAGCACTGTGGCAGATGTTGGAGTGGGATGATGAATATCGGCTTTATATCGACGCGGTTTTCAGGCACGGACGGGGTTACCTTAGAGACCAGCAAGTGGGCGCAGGTTTTCGAACGCGGCGGTTATCGATGCTTCTGGTTTGCCGGGGAGCTCGATCGAGACCCTTCGGCCAGCTACCTGGCGCCGGAAGCGCATTTTCAACATGAGGTCAACGAGCGCATCAATGCGGCGGTGATCGGAACCGGCCAGCGCCCGCCGGACGCCACCGACCTGATCCATCGCCAGAGCCAGGTTCTGAAACGCCACCTCTATCGCTTCCTTCAAAAATTCGACCTCGATATTTTGGTGGCGGAGAACATTCTCTCCCTGCCCATGCAGATCCCGCTGGGCATCGCGCTGACCGAGGTCCTGGCCGAAACCCGCATTCCAGCCATTGCCCACCACCATGATTTTTACTGGGAGCGCGACCGCTACCTGGTCAATGCGGTGGGCGATTATTTTCAGTCCGCCTTTCCGCCCAAGCTGCCCAACGTGGCGCACGTGGTCATCAACACCGCAGCCCGCGAAGAGTTGTCGCGGCGCACGGGGATTGCGGCAACGGTGGTGCCCAACGTGATCGATTTCCATCAGCCGCCACCCGTCGACAGGGATGCGGCCCGCTCTTTCCGTGACCACATCGGTGCTCGGCCGCAGGACCTGGTTTTTCTGCAGCCCACCCGCGTGGTCCAGCGCAAAGGGATCGAGCATGCCATCCACCTGGTCCAGGCCCTGGGGCGCCCCGGCGCCAAGCTGGTGATCTCCCACGAGGCCGGCGACGAGGGCTTTGAGTATGCCGAATGGCTGGAGCGCTATGCCGGGATGCTCAAGGTGGACCTGAGCTTTGTGGACACCCACATGGACGATCCCTGGGGCACGCACAGCCGGCGGTTTCCCGAGTTCACCCTCTACGATATCTATCCGGGGGCCGATTTCGTCACCTACCCCAGCCTTTGCGAGGGGTTCGGCAACGGTCTGCTGGAAGCGATCTATTTCAAACGGCCGGTGATGGTGAACCGGTACGCCACCTACGTGCGCGATATCGAACCGCTGGGCTTCGACCTGGTCTCCATCGACGGCTTTCTCACCCCCCAGGCGGTGACGCGGGTCGGCGAGCTGCTGGACCAGCCCCACCTGTGCAGCCGGGTCACCGAGTCCAATTTTCAGATCGCCCGGAAGCATTTCTCCTATCAGATCCTGGAGCAGCGGCTCAACACGGCGATGTCCGCCCTCAGCGGCGCGGCGCTCCCCAAGCTGGGCGGCGATTCTTCCGCAGCGACGGCGTCAACCCGCAGGAACAAGCGCCGGCGCGTGGATACCGCCGAAGTCAAATGGGCCCGGGCCTATAATTGATCCCGATGGTACAGAAGATTCAGGTTGTCCGACACCTGCGCAGCATCCTTTTTAAATCCTTTTCACATAGCCGCAGCAGTATGTTTCGCGATATTGGCATGGTTGCGGGAGCGACGTTTCACCGCGATATGCTCTATTGGCAGCATACGGTCGCGGCGGGACGCCGCTCCTACATTGCAGGCTATTCGGTAGAATCGCTGTCGCTTCCGACCGATAATTGCACCCCGTGGACAATTGGGCTATAGTGCGCCGATCATTATAATCCAGGCGACGGGTAAGGATCTGCGACGATGGACGACACGGGGCCGCATCGATTTGAAATGGACGCGTGGATCAGTTGCGCTCCTTTCGAGCAGCTGCTGGACATGACCATCGTCAGGGCAGCCGGGGGAAAGGCCGTGCTGACCATGCCGTTCAAGGTGGCGCTGGCCCAGGGCGCCGGGCTGATGCACGGCGGTGCGCTGGTGAGCCTGGCGGATACGGCGGTGGTCATGGCGATCAAAAGCGTGGTGGCGCCCCAGACCCATTTTGCCACCATCTCGTGTGAGAGCCGCTTTCTCTACCCGGTGAAAAAAGGGGTGGTGACGGCCGAGGCCGGGGTGGTGGGAAGGCAGGGCCGCCATCTGCACGGCGAGGCGGTGGTGTATGATGAAGCGCGGCATGAAGTGCTGCGCTTTTCTTCGGTGTTTAAAATCGCCAGGGACGCGCAGATCAAAGGCATCACCTTTGCCGACGATGGTGCGGCCCCATCGGACCCGGCATAGGACCGCCGAGAGCTGCAAACGATATAAAACCATATGAAATTTTCCCAGGCACAACAAGGACGGACCTTCATTTTGCGATTGGAAGACGGCGAGATCGTCCACGAGGTGATCGAGCAATTTGCCGTCGACCAGGGCATCCGGGCCGCTGCGCTGATCATCATCGGCGGCGCCGATGGCGGCAGCCGGCTGGTGGTCGGCCCGGAAGAGGACCGCGCCCTGCCCCTGAACGCCATGCAGCGCGCCCTGCAAAATGCCCACGAGGTGACCGGCACGGGAACCATCTTCGAGGACGATCAGGGCAATCCGGTTCTGCACATGCACATGGCCTGCGGTCGGGAAGACAAAACCACCACCGGCTGCATCCGCGAAGGCGTCAAGGTGTGGCACGTCATGGAAGCCGTGCTCTTCGAACTGGTGGGGACAACGGCCAAGCGGGTGCCCGACGCGTCGCTGGGCCTGAAACTGCTGCAGCCCTAAACGCAATATCAGCTAAAATCGGCAGAATACATCCACTTAAAACTTTACACTTAAAACTTAAAACTCGGGCGACGATCCCGCCATGCCGCCCGACAGTATCGACAACAGCTCGCCCGCCCAAACCGACCGACAGGGCGCCTACATGAGCCCGTCCAGCACCCCATGCTCGCGAAGAATATTGATGCCGATGAGCAGCAGAACGGTCGCGCCCAGGCCGTCGGCGTAGCGCCTGAACCGGGCGGCTTTGGAGATGTGCTTTCCCAGGTGGAGGCCTATTGTGGTGAAGGCGCAGGCCACCACGCCGATGACCACGGCCGGCATCCAGATGGTGACGTTGACCACCGACAGGCTGAGGCCCACTGCCAGGGCGTCCAGGCTGGTGGCCACGGAAAGCATCACCATGGTCCACCCCCTCGTGGGGTCCTTTGGCGTGTCGCAGGCGTCGTCTTTTTTCAGGGCCTCGCGAAACATGCCCTGAGCCACGAAGAGCAGCAGCCCGAAGGCGACCCAGTGGTCGTAATGGGCGATGAGATCGCGCACGGTCAGGCCGGCGGCCCAGCCGATCACCGGCATCATGGCCTGGAAGAATCCGAAGTGCCAGGCCAGCCGGAAGTTCTGGCGCCAGTGAATGGTGCCCAGGCAGATGCCGGTGGCGATGGCCACGGCAAAGGCATCCATGGCCAGGGCGACGGCGATGGCGATGATATTGAACAGGGTCAAAGGCGCTCTCCTCCTCCTTGGGGACGTCGTTGACGCGGGAAACGCTAACAGGTAACATAACAGCCATTGGCTTGAATTCAATGCTAATGTGATTACAATACCCTAACGACTTTCCCGAATGTTGCATGAAAAAGAGCGCTAAACGCTGGAAAAACCATGGGACTTCTACAAAAAAGGATGGATTGCATGGATCAATGGGAAGAGAAACTGGCTTGCGCCGTGGCGTGCTTCCGATGCGAAGCCGCTTTGAAACCGACCGAACAGCGGATCCTGTCGGTCTACGACCACGAACCGATCTGCATGGCCTGCAAAAACGCTGAAGAGAAAAAAGACGATTATGAAAAGGTCTCCCGGGAGGCCATCGGCACCTGCATGGCCGAGACCGAACTGCTGTACGGCGATCCGAAGGGATACTGCTTTCACCATTTTTACCCGTTTACCTGCAAATGACGCCAAGGGGCGCGGAGCGATGCCGGGCGCGATAGTCCGACCGGACGACTGCGGCCCGACGGCGAAGCTTCGGCCATAGCTTCCGGGAGCGGTTTCAAAATCCAGGATCGGAAGATGTTGTAACCGCTTCTAACCAAATCCTAACCATATGCTAACACCACGACAATGCACAGCGGCGATGAGTTGCCGGAATGACGCAAACGGCTAGTATCGACCGAGAACCATACCAACATGCCAGCACGAGAAAAGACCGGGCCATGACAAAAGAGACCATATTGGTGGTGGATGATGAGGAGGATATCCTCGAACTGGTTCGCTTCAACCTGAGCCGCGAGGGGTTCACCCTGCTTTGCGCGGCGACCGGCGAAGAGGCCTGGGGCCTTCTCAAAAGCCAGCCGGTGGACCTGCTGGTGCTCGATCTGATGCTCCCGGGTATGGACGGGCTGGAGCTGGCCCGCCGCCTGAAAGGCGATTCCCGCACCCAGTCGATCCCCATCGTCATGTTGTCCGCCAAAGGGGAAGAGGCGGATATTGTGGCCGGTCTGGAGTTGGGCGCGGACGACTACGTCACCAAGCCGTTCAGCCCCCGGGTGCTGACCGCGCGGGTCCGCGCGGTGCTCAGACGCCGCACCCAGCCGGAGGAATCCCTGGAAGATGTGCTGGAGATCGAAAACCTGGTGATCCACAACGGCCGCCGCTCGGTCTCGGTGGACGGCCGCCCGGTGGACCTGACCTATACCGAATTCCAGGTGCTCTCCTTTCTGGCCAGGCGGCCGGGGTGGGTCTTTACGCGCACCCAGATCGTGGACGCGGTGCGCGGCGACGATTATCCGGTCACCGACCGCAGTGTGGACGTCCAGATCGTCGGCCTGCGAAAAAAACTGGGCGGCAGCGGCCACTTGATCGAAACCGTTCGGGGAGTGGGGTACCGCTTCAAGGAAAAATCGCCTTCCGGACAGTCCCGTTGACCTGCGCCATAAAACCCGGGTATGCATGACCCATGAGAAAGCGCAGACCCCTCATTTGGCAGCTCTATCCGTCGTACCTGATCCTGGCCCTGGTGGCCTTGCTGGCCACCGGCTGGTACGCCAGCCGATCCATGCGGGATTTCTACCTGTCACAGATCCATCAGAACCTGCTCAACCAATCCCAGCTTTTGAAAGACCAGTTCCTGCCCCTGCTGGAGCCTGCCATGTATGCCGAGCTGGACCATTATTGCAAACAGGCCGGCAAACGGGTGGCGACGCGCCTGACGGTGATCCTGACCGATGGAACGGTGGTGGGCGACTCGGAAGCCCAGCCGGCGCAGATGGAGAACCATGGCGACCGGCCTGAAATCATCGATGCCATGAAAGGCGTCAAAGGCTCGGCCACCCGGTTCAGCGACACCCTGGGGCAGCACATGATGTACGTGGCCCTGCCCATCCACGACGGGCCGTTGCTGCGGGGTATCGTGCGCGTCTCCATCGCCATCGATGACGTCGACACCCAGCTCAGAACGGTGCAATTCCGGTTTCTGATCGGCGGCATCATCATCGCGGTGGTGGTGTCGGTGGTCTGCCTGGCGATCTCCCGGCGCATCACCCGACCCATGGAGGCCATGCGCCGCAGCGCCGAACGCTTTGCCAACGGCGACCTCTCCCACCGAATCCATCCGCCGGACACCATCGAGCTGGCGGCGCTGGCCGAAGCGATGAACCAGATGGCCCAGGAGCTGGAACAGCGCATCCAGACGGTGATCAACCAGCGCAACGAGACCCAGGCGGTCTTTTCCAGCATGGTCGAAGGCGTGGTGGCCCTGGATCCCGAGGAGCGCATCCTGGACCTCAACGATGCGGCGGCGCGGCTGCTCAACCGGTCCAAAGCGCTTTTGAAAGGCCGCAGCATCCAGGAGGTGATGCGCAGCCACGACCTGCATCGCATGGTGCAGATCACGCTGGTGGACGGCACCCAGACCGATGGGGACATCACCCTCTACCAGAACGGTGAGCAGGTCCTGGGCATCCGTTGCACCCCGCTGCTGACAGCGGACGGGAACAGCCTGGGCATCGTGCTGGTGATGAATGATGTCACCCAGCTGCGGCGCCTGGAAAACATGCGCACCGACTTTGCCGCCAATGTGAGCCATGAGATCAAGACCCCCCTGACCGCCATCCAGGGCTTCGTGGATACCCTGGTCCATGGCACGGGGGACGATACCGAGCAGGCGCGACGTTTTCTGGACATCATCCAGAAGCATGTCAACCGGCTGGCCACGATCATCGACGACCTGATGCAGCTCTCCCGGCTGGAGCAGGACAACGACTCGATCCGTCTGAGATACCGGCGCAGCAGCATCGCCGAACGCATCAACGCGGCGATCCTGCTTTGCGGCAGAACGGCCAAAGAGAAAAAGATCGCCATGGAGATCGATGTCGATCCCGGTTTGGAGGCCAACATCGATCCCGACATGATCGAACAGGCGCTCATCAACCTGATCGACAATGCCGTCAAGTACAGCCCGGAGGGCAGCGCCGTTGCGATCCGTGCCGGCATCGCGGACGGCGAAATCCAGCTCAGCGTCAAAGACCAGGGCATCGGCATCGCCCAAAAACATCTGCCGAGGCTCTTCGAAAGGTTCTACCGCGTGGACAAGGCCCGCAGCCGCAAGATGGGCGGCACCGGGTTGGGGCTGGCCATCGTCAAGCACATTGTACTGGCCCACGGCGGCCGGGTGACGGTGGAGAGCGCCCAGGGGGAAGGCAGCACCTTTACCTTGCATCTGCCCGTATAATCACTGCTTTCAAGGGCTCTCATCTGCCGGTGTTTCCGCCTGGACCTTCACCGCACCGCATCATCACGGCTCCGCCAAAAAAGGGTATGGTATTAAAGGCTTGACGCCGGTATAGGGTATCGATACTCTTTAGGTTGGACTCGGTCGACCCCGAGGCATGCATTCTGCCGGCTCCATTCCGGACGTCCGGTGGTGCCGCATGCACGGAATCCGCCGGGCCCTTATCGGTTTTGGTCAACATCGACGGGCATCCGCTTCGAACCGAGTTCAGCCCCGTACGGATGACTTGAAATGGCGCGCTTAAGGGATCGAAGATGCTGAGCGAACAGGAAAAACTGGACAGCCTGACAGGTCTGGGCATTGAGCTGAGCCAAATCAACGACCTGGACATCCTGATGGAGCGTGTTCTGCTCAGGGCCCGCCAGTTTTCCAATGCGGATGCCGGATCGATCTATATCCGGGAGAAGGACCGCCTCCATTTTACCTACACCCAGAACGACACCCTGAAAAAGCAGCTCCCCAATGGGGAAAAACTGATCTATTCCACTTTTCAGATTCCCATCAACGAAAAGAGCATCGCCGGATACTCCGCGGCGACGGGCAAGGCACTGAACATCAAAGATGTGTACGCCCTCGAACCCACCCTGCCGTATAGCTTCAGCAAGAATTTCGATCAAAAAGTGGGCTACAAAACCCAATCGATGCTCAGCATCCCGCTGAAAAACAGCAGCGATCAGGTAATGGGGATTTTGCAGATCATCAATCCCCAGGATGATGAAGGTCATATCGTCTGGTTCTCGGAAACAGACGAAAAAATGATGCACCACTTCGCCTCCGTGGCCGCTGTGGCGCTGGAGCGGGCCCAGATGACCCGCGCCCTGATCCTGCGGATGATCCGCATGGCGGAGATGCGCGACCCAAAGGAGACCGGCGCCCACGTCAACCGGGTGGCCGGTGTGGCAGTGGAGATTTACGAGCAGTGGGCGCTGCGCCGCCGCCTGTCCGAACACGAGATCGACAAGACCCGCGACGTGCTGCGCATGGCCGCCATGCTGCACGATGTGGGCAAGGTGGCCACTTCGGACCTAATCCTCAGGAAGCCGGCGCGTTTGAGCGAGGATGAATACGAGGTGATGAAGCAGCACACCATCCAGGGCGCCCGGCTCTTCCAGAACAAACAGTCGGATTTTGACGAAGCCGCCGGGGTGGTCGCGCTGAGCCATCACGAACGGTGGGATGGCAATGGATACCCGGGCTATGTCGATTTCAGGACCGGGTTGCCCATCAAAGGGTTTATCCTGCCCAACGGCCAGCCGAGGGGTAAAAAAGGCGCTGAAATCCCCCTGTTCGGACGGATTGTGGCCCTGGCGGACGTTTTCGATGCCCTGAGCTCCAGACGCAGCTACAAGGAACCATGGGAAGAAAGCACCACCCTGGAGCAGATCGAAAAAGGCGCCGGCAGCCACTTCGATCCCGAACTGGTGGAAATTTTCTTCAACCGTTTCGACATTATCCGCGCCATCCACAAACGGTATAAAGAGACCGACGAATAGTCCGGAGTCCAAAATGACGGAACGCACGCCTACCCGGCAAGAGGCATTCGACCTGCTCAAGCAATACAACCAGAGCGAAAGCTTGATCAAACACGCCCTGGCGGTGGAAGGCGTTATGCGCCATTTTGCCGGTCTTAAAGGGCAGGATGAGGAGACGTGGGGCTTGATCGGACTGATCCACGATCTCGATTACGAACGCTTTCCGGAGGAACATTGCAAAAAAACCGCGGAGATACTGGAGGCGCACCATTGGCCGGCCGCGTACATCCGCGCCGTGGTCAGCCACGGTTGGGGCATCTGCTCTGACATCGAGCCCAAAACCGAAATGGAGAAGGTGCTGTACGCCGTGGATGAGCTCACCGGACTGGTGGCCACATCCGCCTTGGTAAGGCCCAGCAAGAGCGTCCTGGATCTGACGGCCAAATCGGTGAAGAAGAAGTGGAAAGACAAACGCTTTGCCGCGGGTGTCAATCGCGAGATCATCGATCGCGGGGCCGGGATGCTGGGAATGGAGCGCACCGAATTGATCACTGAAACCATCATGGGAATGCGCAAAGTGGCCGAGCAGATCGGATTGAAAGGATCCCTGTAGCGGCCCACCGGGGCAACGGCCGCCACAGCCCGGCCACCCTTTGCCTCCCGCCACCTGATGCCACCATCCAACAGTCCGGAATCTATCATCTTTCCGCCTGCATGAAATTCGACATTCTTTTGTAATGCAAGCCCTTGCCAATCGACCAAATGGCGTTATTTTATTTCGAACTATTGTGGCGTTGCCCGGACACCCTTAACCGGCAGGAGAACCATCGCGAAAGCGAATTCGGTAAGGATTAAAATATGAGCAGAGACATCAAGACCATTAAGAAAGAAATCCTCGACCAATTCAGAGCCATGGACGGCGAAGAGAATGACGTGCTGCCCAAAGAGTGGCTGAGGGATGAATACCTCCCTGTACTGGATATGTTTGAGAGAAAAGACTTTGACAAGGCCATTCGCCAGTTGGCCAAAAGAGGTGTGGTCAAATACGAGAAAGGGCCCGTGCCCGTATTGATACTGACCGAAATGGGCGCCAACCTGATTCACTGAGGGGTCGCGCAATAAACCGAACAAGCAACGGGGCTGCACTGTCAGGCGCATCGAAGAACATCACGCATGGTGCATCAACGGTGCGATTGGACAACCTTCAGACGCCTCGTCATCACCTGCCGGCTCATCGCATCCAGAATCTTTCTGAGCGTAAGGGCTAAATCGTGAATTGAAAGCGGTTTCATGAGAAGCGCCGAAATGCCCGCGTCGGAGGCCTTTTCCGGCGTCATCTGTTCGCTGTATCCCGTACACAATATCGTGGGAAGGTCCGGCCGAAGGGACATCATTCGACTGAGCAGGACATCGCCGGTCATGTTCGGCATGGTGGTGTCCGATATGACCAGATCGAATCGATGGGGATCATTCCGGAACAGGTTCAGAGCGGCAAGGGCCTGATCGCATCCCTCCACCCGGTACCCCAACCGCGTCAACATCTCCACCCCCATATCCACCAGGACAGGCTCATCATCGACAAAGAGGATCGACTCCTGCCCCCTGGGCAGCGGTTGATGGTTGACACCTTTCGATTCGGGGCAAACCGCCGATATGGGCAGCAGCAACTTGAAGCAGGTGCCTTTGCCCGGCTCGCTCTCCACTTCGATGGCGCCGCCGTGGCCCTCAACGATGCCGCGGGCCACCGCCAACCCCATGCCGGTGCCTTTGCCCTGGGCTTTGGTGGTGAAATAGGGGTCGAAAATGCGGTTCTTCAAGGCCGGTGCGATGCCGTGTCCCGTATCGGCAACCCGTATTTCCAGGTAGCGGCCGGTGCCGACCCCGCGCAATCCGGCCCCGACCCCTGACAATTGGCGCGGCTCCAGGTGGACCTCCAAAACGCCGCCGCTCTCCTCCATGGCATGGGCCGCATTGGTACAAAGGTTCATCATCACCTGGTGGAGTTGGGTGGCGTTGGCTTCGAGCCGGATACCTTCGGCATCCAGGTGCTGACGGATCTCTATGGTGGTGGGCAGGGTCGCCCGGAGCAATTTGAGCACTTCGCTGACCAGCGGTGCAGGATCCAGCGGCTGTCGCTCCTGACCGGTCTTGCGGCTGAAGGTAAGGATCTGGCGCACCAAATCGGTGGCGCGGTGGGAGGCCTTGAGCACCTGCTCCAACTCCTCCTGCACTTTGGTGCCGGGCGGCGCATCGAACAGGGCCAGCTCGACGTAGCCAATTATGGCCGCCAGTACATTGTTGAAATCATGCGCAATACCACCGGCGAGGGTACCGAGCGCCTCCATCTTCTGGGATTGGATCAGTTGTTCTGCAAGATCGGCGTTTGCTTCTTCGGCCCTTATTTTCTCGGTCATGTCAAAGGCGATACCGCCCAGCAGGGGCGGCTGATGCGCATTGTGGATGCCGAATTTGGTCACCAGATGATACCGCTGCTCTTCAACAACCATCAGCGGTTCAATGGAACTGCAGACCTGATGGCCGGTGATGATCTGAGCATCGTTGAAGCAGAGCACCTTTGCCATATCGTCCGGCCACAACTCGCAGTCGGTGCGACCGATCATCGCCTCCGGGGCCATGTTGAGCATCTTTTTGCATGCCGAATTGATATAGAGGTAGCGTCCCTGGCTGTCCTTGATAAAGGCCAGGGCCGGCAAATGGTTCATGAAAACATCGAACAGGGCCTGCCGATCCCCCAGGTGGCCGCCGAGCCATCGCGTGGTTTCGGCCGGCGGGTCTATCTCACCGGGCTGATCCGCTGTGATCCGGCCGGAAGGCGGCAAATGGCCGAAGCGCCACAGTCCCCATCCGATGGTCAGCACGGAGAAAAGGCCGGAAACCGCCATCACGGCGGTCCAGTTGAGCAGGGTATACCGCCAGCATATCAAGATCGCGATCCACACGGCAGGCAGCGGCAAACTTGTCCACAAATAGATTTTCTGAAGTCGAGAGGGAGCATAACGCATCGTAATCATGTCCATTTGAAGTTTCCGGAACCGATTGAGACACAGCGGCATCGCCGCATTGTCGGGATATATAGGTATTATCGGCCAAAATGAAAGAAACTGAAGTTATGATCGGGCTGGACGGTATCGTTCGGCCTCTTGCCGGCGTCCCAGGGCGTGGAGGCAGCGGACGATATGGGGAACCGCTTCGGGCACCCGGTCAAAAGGCAGGAGGCGGTCAAGGGCCGCCTGGTATTGCCCGCTGTCGGCATAGCCGATTCCCAGGCAGATATTGAGGTGCTGGCTGTGGGGGTGGTGCCGCAACCCCTGTTCAAGGGTTTCGATTGCGGCGGCAAGATCGCCGCTGCCCTGTAGCACCAGGGACAGCCCCCAGAACGCCCGGTGGTCCGGAAAGCGTTGCAGGGCGCGCTCGTAAAGCTCCCGCGCCACAATCGCCGGAGAGACGGCGCCTTTGATCCGGGCATAGTCTCCATGGCTGAAGGTCATGCCCAGGCGGGAGAGAAAATCCGCTTGCTCGGGATAAAGATCGGGATCGTCTTTCAGGACGATCCGGCGCGCGAACCGGGGCAGGGACTGGTTAAAGGCCTCTCTCAGGCGCCGCCCGAAAGCCAGCACCGTCTCTTTGTCCAATGCCGGGTCGGTTTCAAAATAGAGCAGGTCCTCGATGGGCTGCAGCCAGATGTCGTCATCCGCACCGGACCGTTTCTTGTAGTCTTCGTACAATTCGGTGCCGGGAA
>JBNLAV010000203.1:0-13935 GCA_050302315.1 Desulfobacteraceae bacterium | reverse complement strand
TTAAACAAGGCTCAAAGCAGGCACCTCGGAAAGTTGAAACTCCGGGTGCGTCGATTCGATGGGCATGGAACCATGGACAGGAGTGGTCACCGCACTAAGGGCCCGCATATCGGCCCAAAAGGATAAAGGAGCGAACAACTTTCTTTCCGAATTCCAGATTCGCCGGGATATCGACCTGGAAGGCTGAAATACCCAATGGTTGGAACAAGATCTCCGATCCGTTGGTGGCTGGATCTGGAGATCTTGTTTCAAGCTTCTATTCGGCTGATGGCTTCAGCGCTCCCCACATGGCGCTTTGCTTCAGAAATCTCCAAGGACGTTTGGTCTCGATCAGCGATGCGCACAGCATGACGCCGATGCCGATCACGGCCAGTATCAGCCACGCGTATCCGACATGCATCTGAAACGCCATAATGCTCATATTTCCTACCCCGATGACGGCGGTCAGTCCGCCGAGGAACAGAACCAACGCTTCGGCAACCAGTGTTCCAAGCGCCAGGATGGCAGCGGCTCCTGCGATGGCAACAACCGAAGTTGGCAGGGTCGACTGGGTCAAGTGCGCGATAAAAGCGCCGGTCAGCACCAGCAGCGCGGCCAGGATTCTCTGGCAATGGGCCGGATTTTCTGAGCTCAAAAAGGATTGTCCCGCCACCGCCGCGGCTATGGGAAATACGGCGAGATAGATCGATGCTGCCGGTCCTATTTTGACGGCCGCAACAATTTGGACGCAGCAGATCAGCCAACCGGCCGCCATCGCCACCAGGCCGGCGATGCGGTTGGTCCCTCTCAACCATGTCCTGCGCGCGACCCTGCCCCAGTGGAAAGAAAAGCACGCGCCGGCAAGAAGCAGCATGAAACCGTAGTAAACAGGAGCCATGGGGTAGAAAAACGACCGGCCGATCATCACCGCCAGCGGCCCCGAAAGCATGAGCCGGGCCGCACGCCCCTCAAAACTGTCCAGGCGGAAATCTCTGGCAAACCGGGTGCTGTCGATCCAGAAGATGGCAATGGCGACGATGGTGATGACGGCACTGGCCCAGAAATCATCCCGCAGCGGTATCAGCATGCACATGTTTGCCAGCGCGTACATCATACCCAGGCATCCGGCCTGCGGCCTAGCAAGAATTCTGAAGGCCAGATGGCTCACCGGCAGAACAATGGCCAGGGTCAGCACAGTGGCAAACAGCAGCACGCCGGAATCGGCCATGGTGAAAACGAGGGGAGCGGGCATGCCGACCGGCGGCAGGCCGAAGATTGAATAGTACATCGCACCAAGCTGGGAGCCGAGCACCGGGAAGGAAGCCGCCGCCAGCCCGAGAAAGAGCCTGGCCCCTTTCTCTTCTTTCAGAAGATTGCCGGTGAGCATTCCGCAAAGCCCCAGCAGCAAGCAGACGGCCAGCATGATCCAGTGCCGTGTCATGGGAGTGAATGAATAAATACCCTGGTACATGAAGGCGGCCGCAGCAGCGGCCAGTATGATACCGCCGCACCAGCGCAGAACTTTGGTGAGTTTGTGGTCCTGCCACGGATAGGCCTTGCTGCTTGGACTTTCCGCGTGCGGCGGCAGCGACAGATCGGGTACCCGGGCTTCCAAGGTCAGGCTTGTGCTGTTTGACGGGCTCATTGTTATTTCTCCTTATCCGGTTCACGTTTTGCGATGATCTCTTCGAGCGTCATCCGCAAGGCCTGCTCCTGCTCGTTCATATCAAACTCGCGGTCGAGCAGATCGTTGTGCGGGTCGGGCAGCTGCGCATGCAGTTCGCTGGCCACCACATCGGTTTCCCACCGTGTGAACAGATCGTCGATATCGGTTTCGAGGCCGGTATCGGCATCTTGCGTGACATGGACGGCATCGGCACAAACCTGCCTGCTGGCCAGATTCTGGTGCCGGCGTTTGTGCGCTTCCAGTTTTTGAAGAATGTGATCGACGTCCCGGGCCATGCGGATTTTCAATTTTCTCGTATCCTCAAGGCTTTTCAGGACCTGATGGCGGTTTTCTTCACATTTGGTCATGCGGGCCACACACTCCAGTGCTTTTACTTCATCGGTTTCATGAATCCGGCGTGCGCGATCCGCCCACAATTTGATTTTGACGTCTAAATCGCTGCAGCTGCATTCAAGCCGCAAGACCTCGTTGTCGACCTGTGCCAACCTGACCTTGGCTTTGGCCACAATCCGCTCATACTCACGGATATAAGCGCTGGACAGGGCCTCTCTGTTCTCAAAGCGATCAGCCACGGCATCGATCCGGGAATTGACGCTGATGGCCAGTTTCTTGAACAACTTCATTTCGACCTCCTGTTATGGTGTGTTTGCAGTTCGGCACTTGCGCATTTCCCGGATGTATTTCACACGCCGTGCCAGAAGGTCGGTATAGACATAAACAATATATTTTCAGTATGATGCGAAATATCACCTTCTTCCATTTAAACAAGCTGTATACAAAATACGTATAGGCCACATGCATAATATGCATGGCAACTGTGGTGGCCCGACTCCGATGAGGGATAGTACCGGTTGCGCCCGAGGGTCCTCGCAGCGCCTTGGCAATTATTGTATTGTGGAAAGCTTCAATGATCGCCTATGATGCTGTTGCAGGTGATCAGAAATAAGCCAAACATCAATTTCTTCTCGGATAGAGCAACATCGATACAGCCACTATCACGTGGGCCTCATAATGAGCCGGGCTCAAGCGCCCGGCCGCTGTCGGCAACCAGATCGCCCTCGCGCGTCAGCGGAGATCGGCGGCAGAACTCCAGGTACCGTCGCTACCGAACCGGTCACCCGCAGGTTGTACCCATGAACGGCATGTTTAAATCCAAAAGGAAGGTTTGACCCTTTATCAAGCGAAAGGAGGCGAGGCATGATGTTTTCAATGTCCGAAGATCATCTCAGACGGCTTTGCGAGATCAATGCTTTTCAGGTTCCTGAAAAGAATATGGTATTTTTCGGATTTCGGGGATGCATCCCTGTGGATGAGGACAACCGCGCATTTCAAAAGGAACATCGCCTTATATTGGCGGACATCAACTACATCAACCCGCGATGCACACTCGGGCAGTGGCTGCCCCGGGACGGCACCTTTGCCCTCTTCCCCGGCAGCACGGTGCCGCACATAAAATATGTGAAAAATTCGAAAGAAAAAAATGGCGTCGGGGCCAACCAATTGATGACCGGATACTACCGCGATTACCGCAAAGGTGTTCATAAATGGGGAAAGCCCACCGGCCACAAAGCGTTCAGGCAGACGGAAGCACACCCCATCCGCAGGACCGCGGACGATTTCGACTACGATAATGATGACCGGGTTGAGTTCACCAATCCGTTCGACAATATCCATGCGGCCTGGTGCATGGGTATCGATCATGACGCCTATGCCAGTGCAGGATGCCAGGTGGTTGTGGGATATCCCGAATGCGAGCAACGCGGGGGAAAACCGGATACGGGTCCGTGGTCCTATTTCAGAAGGCAGGCATACGATGTCGGAGGCCAGCGCAAGTTTCCTTATGTTCTGCTCAACGGCCGCGATGCTCAAAAAGTTGTGCTTGCCGGCGACCAGCCCATGTCACCGCGTCTGCGCTTCGGGTCCGATGGGGATTTGGTCAAAGCGCTGCAAAAGAAACTCAAAAGCAGAGACACCTACGAAGGGATCGTGGACGGCGATTTCGGTTCGAGAACGCTGCGCGCTGTTTTGCGGTTCCAGACGGAGCACTTCGGGCCGGACGCCGATGACGGCATCGTCGGACCGATCACCGCATCGGCCCTCGATCTTGAATGGCCCAGCTTTTGAGACGCAAAGACCTGCGCGCCCGCTAACACCTGATCGCGCCATACTAAGGGGTTTGCGGACCGTTCGTGTGATCCGATCCGCGGTCTGCATCTTGTGCCTGCAATTCGGACAGCTGCTTTTCGATTTTCTCGAACCACCATTGCTGCAATCGAAGATTGAAGACCATCGAGGTATCTTCATCGAAATCGGTATGCACATCCAAAGCTTCAGTGGCAGCCTCCCGAATCCATTCCCGAATGGCGGCGCCGATCTCTTCCCGCACCGATTGATCTGACGGATGGATGGAGAGGAAGGATTTTGCTTTCAGGCGCGCCTTTTCCGTCAGCCTCCGAGCGGTCAGTTCGGTGATGGCGAAGTGGATCTGCTCATGCTGCAGCACGTAGGCATGCCGCCTGGAAGGAGTTGCCGGGTTCCACCAACTGCAACCGGGCAGCATGATGGCCTCGAACCGGATGCTTTGAATACGGCCAAAATAGGCCCACGCCTCCCCGAAGCGGGCACGGTGGATGGAGAATTGGGAATCTTTGGCAGGACGGATTTGGACGCATGTATGGGCGTCAATCGTATCCGCATGCATGGCCCGATCCTGCGGCAGAGCAGAAGCCTTGAAATCGGCCCGGGTCAACCGACGGTAGGTTACGGCATCTTGCAGTACCGTTGGATCCTCGATCAAGATGCCGCCTCTTGGCATGGCATAGTCCGGCAGCCGCGCACAGCCCGCAAGCAGGACCAACAAGATGATGCTTCGGCATACGCTTTTACGACGGATCTTTCCGATAATGTAGGGAAGGACTGCTGTCATTGGGATCTGCGCATCAACCTTTCGATTAGGCCGGCATGGGGATGACCGCGGTGAGAAAAGGGCTCACAACCGAAGCCGGTTGATTCCCGTCCCACGGTTACCCGGCATCGCAATGAAAAGGCATTATCCGGGTCTGCTCGGATTATAATTGGCTTTGCTGAAAATAGACACAAATAAGGCGCTTCCTCTTTTCACCGAAAACCGGGCATGACGCATACAGAAAATTTATCAAATTCGCCAATTGCTGTGCACCAAGGACCAGGGGTCAATGAGGGCTATCGCCTCGATTGAGGATGATACGTCCTTCAAGAAATATTGGTACAGATCGTATTGCGGGGTACGGGAAACCGCAACCCGCCACAATCAAACGATGCGCTTCCGCCTGCCATTGGAACCGAACGTACCTATGTTTGTTCATAATCGCAACAGCCGCCCATCGATTGCTGGACCAGCCAGGGGGATCTCGTTCATGCCAAAATCTTATCTGTCAAAAACGGTTATTCGATGTTATACTTTTGTGAAAGCCTCATCGCAGCGTTTCGAAGAGAGGTATGCCGTCATCCGGACGGCCTCTTTATAGACAAAGCGTAACGGGGCCATGGGTCGGGATTCTGCGGTTCATTGTTTCGATATCCGGCCTTTTCCACGGTTGAAAGAAGAGGCTTTGTGAATTAAACGGTGCCCCATCACCGTACTGTTGACAGGCAGCACCCGACTAATCGCATACGGATGTACCGACCGCGCTCAATTGGATCCGCCGCCGACGCTTCACCAAGGTCAAGAACGCTTCCCCTTCTGCGCAGCGCTCCCCTATTCGCCTCCGACCTCCAGAGCTGCTGAAAATAAGATCCGGTCAGCCCGGGGTCGTCGATGGTTTTGTTCAAGTGTTAAAATCCTAAGGAACGCCGATATATGAACCTATTATCTTCACCGAATGCCATGGTGAAAACACTTCTGAACGGCTTGCCTGTGGGCCTGCTGGTTTATGAAGGTGATACAGGGAACTGCGTATTGACCAACCGGACGGTCGCGGACCTGCTCGGCAGGAGTTCACGATCATTGCGCCAACAGACGTTTCAAGCGTTTGCGTCCGAGTTCCGGCTGGCGGAGGCGGATCGGCACGACGATCTGTTGGGGCATCATGAACGGACAACGCAAAACGCTTCAGGTCATATCAATACCCTCGACTTTTTCATTTCACGATTGGATTTTGAGGGCAAACCGCACTTGCTGTGCACCGTCTCGGACATCACGGAGCGCATGCGGACGCAAAAGAAACTTGAGCGGGATCGGGCGCTGTTGCGCTGCCTGATCGACTCTGCCAGCGACCTGATCTTCATCAAGGACCAGGACAGTGTCTATCGGGCCTGCAACAAGGCATCGGAGGCGTTCATCGGAATGCCGGAGAGCGAGCAGATCGGCAAGACCGACTATGATTTTTTCGACCGAGAGAAAGCCGAAGTAATCCGCATGGCCGATCGACAGGTGATAGAAGGGGGTAAACCCGTACACATCGAGGAATGGGTGACCGGCCGGGATGGCCGCCGCTTGATGATGGATACCGTTAAGTCCCCTTATTACGATGCCGACGGAAAGCCCCTCGGGCTTGTGGGTATCGGCAGGGACATGACGGAACGAAGACGGTTGGAACAGGATCGTTTGGCCCATCTCAGATTCCTTGAGAACCTGGACAAGGTCAACCGGGCCATTCATGGTGGCGATGATCAAGAACAAATGATGGCGGATCTGCTTGACGTCGCGATTTCGGTCTTTGGCTGCGACCGTGCATATTTTCTGTATCCATGCGATCCTGAAGCCCCTTCATGGCGTATACCCATGGA
Organism: Desulfobacteraceae bacterium; assembly: GCA_050302315.1. Lineage (GTDB taxonomy): Bacteria > Desulfobacterota > Desulfobacteria > Desulfobacterales > Desulfosarcinaceae > JARRKU01. The sequence continues at coordinate 7,502 of JBNLAV010000203.1, read as the reverse complement.
GCGCACCGCACCGGAATATCCCGGCGCCGACCTTGTGGGTGCCGATGTTCCCATGGATCCCGAAGTTTCAGCGGCGTTGCGGGTCGTGCAGGAATCCGATGCGCCGGTGAGGTTCGACCCGGAAACAAAACTTCGCGTGCCCGCCGGCATTGCAAAACGCTATGGGGCAAAGTCCTTAATGGCCATGTCCTTTCGTCCGGACGGCAGCAAACCATGGGAATTCGGATTGCAACAATGCTCCCATGCGAGGATCTGGACGGCGGAGGAGGAGCGGCTTCTCCAGGAAATCGGTCGACGTCTGGCCGACCATTTAGGCGCCATACTGGCACAACGCGACCTGCGCCGCAGTCTGGAGAAACTCGAACAAGCCGCCGGAATTGCCAATATCGGGTATTGGGAACGTGATTTCGCGGCCGAAACCATTTCCCTTTCCCAGGGCGCCTGCCGAATCTTCGGGCTTGCCTGGCCCAGCAAATTCTCCAACTTGTCCGAGTGGCACGAACAATGGCTTGAACTGATTCACCCCGACGATCGACGTAGATCGGCTCTGGCTGCCGGCGCGGCATTGGACGGCGGCCCTCCCTACAATGTGCGCTACCGTGTGATCAGGCCCGATGGGGATGTACGCCACGTGCATAGTATTGGGGAGGTAACCAGAGACAGATCCGGAAATCCTTTGCGCATGTTCGGCACGATGATCGATGTCACAGAGCACGTTCGCAACGAAGAAGCGTTAAGAGAATCGGAAGCCCGATATATGGACCTCTACGAGAATGCTCCGGATATGTATCTTTCGGTTAATGCCAGGACGACTTTCATAGAAGAATGCAATGCGACTTTGGCGAATACCCTGGGGTTCTCAAAGGCTCAGATCATCGGGCGGCCGCTGTTTGACCTGTATCATCCCGACTGCCTGGAAGAAGTAAAAAAAGCGTTTAATGCATTTATCAAAACCGGCAGCGTGCATGACAAAGAGCTCCAGCTGCAAAGAAAAGACGGCTCAAAACTGGATGTCAGTTTGAATGTTTCATCCGTAAGTGATGATAATGGCAACATTCTTTTCGGACGATCAACCCTGCACGATATCACGGAGCGAAAACTTGCGGAGGAGAAAATGCTCCGGTCGGACCAGCGGTTGCGTTTGCACAGCGAACATTCTCCTTTGGGGTTTCTGGAATGGGATCATAATTTTCGCGCCGTAGAGTGGAATGCCGCATGTGAAGGGATATTTGGATATACCCGGCAGGAGGCTATCGGCCGGCATGCCGGGGATCTGATTCTACCTCCCGAGGTCCGCCAGCCGGTAGACGATATTTTCCGTAGCTTGATGAATCAAACCGGCGGCCAGCACAGCATCAACGAGAATGTCACCAAGGACGGCCGTATCATTATTTGCGAGTGGTTCAATACAACCCTGATAGACCAGCACGGCAATGCCATTGGCGTTGCTTCCATCTGTCGGGACATCACCCAACAACAAAAGCTGGAACAAGAACTCATCAAACGAGAACGCCAGTACCGGACCCTTGTGGAGAGTGTTCCTGATTTTATCGTGCGCTATGATTTGGACTTGCGTCGAATTTATGTCAATCCCGCCTGGGAGAAGGCCTCCGGCCTGACAGCAAGAGATGTCGTCGGTGTGCCGCATACCGATATTCCGCGAGTTCCCAATCCCGTGGTCACCGATTATGTCGCCATGCTTCGGGAAGTGATCGACACCGGGGTTTCCCAGACATTGGAGTTCACCTGGGCAAATGCCCATGGCAATATTCTCTATCTCGATTATCGCATGGTACCGGAGTTCGACCAGCATGGCGACATCTCCGGCGTGCTGGCAGTGGGCCACGATGTCACCGAGCGCAAAAGGGCTGAATCCGATTTGCGCGAGAGCGAGAAACGCTTCAAGGAATTGTTCAATAAGGCTGCCGTCCCTCTTTGCATTGTCAACAAAGACAATGGCACGTTAATTTTCAACGCACAGTTTCAACAAGTCTTTGGGTATACGCATGAAGAAATTCCGACGACGGAACAGTGGTGGCAACTGGCTTATCCCGATCCGGTCTATCGGGAGTGGGTCTTAGACGTATGCGAAGCGGAATTGAAAAGGGCGATCAGCCAAAATACCAGCCTTCGACCCATCGACTATCGAGTAACCTGCAAGAATGGGGATAACCTTGTCATGGTTGTCTTAGGCAGCGCAATTGGCGACGATTTCTTGCTCACCTTTTTTGACATAACCGAACGTAAACAAGCAGAGGAGGAGATCCGAAAGCTTAATCGGGAACTTGAGCAGCGCGTAGCTGACCGGACCGCTCAGCTCGAAGCGACCAATAAGGAACTGGAGGCCTTCGCCTATTCCGTGTCCCACGATTTGAGAGCACCGCTGAGACATATCGATGGTTTTATAGAACTGCTGATAAAGAAAGCAGGAAGGATGCTGGACGGTCAGAGCCGCCATTACATGGATTGCATTTCCGAATCGGCCCAGAAAATGGGGCAGTTGATCGACGACCTTCTCTCATTTTCCCGGACCGGACGCCTGGGAATGTCATTCCAGCAGGTCAAGCTGGGCCCCCTGGTTCAGGACGTCGTCCAGGAATTTGAACCGGATGTCGCCGGTAGAAACATCGAATGGTGCATCGGCGATTTGCCTGTGGTCATCGGCGATGGGGCTATGCTGCGGACAGTCCTGGTAAACTTGATCTCCAATGCTATAAAATTCACCCGCTCACGGGAGAAGGCCCGAATCGAAATAGGAACGCTTCCGGGCCGGGAATCTGAAAGCGTAATCATGGTGCGCGACAACGGTGTTGGATTTGACATGGCATATGCAGACAAGCTTTTCGGCGTGTTCCAGCGACTGCACCGTGCGGATGAATTCGAAGGCATCGGCATTGGACTGGCCAATGTGCGCCGCATCATCTCCCGGCACGGCGGTCGGACCTGGGCCGAGGGTGAAGAGGACCATGGCGCGACATTCTATTTCTCTCTCCAACAGACATCATAAGAGCGAATGGATGGAAGTTTTAAAACAAATTCTATTGGTCGAGGACGACCCTAAGGATGTTGAATTGATCCTTTCGGCGCTGGAGGACCATAACCTGGCCAATGAAGTTGCGACCGCCCGGGATGGCGTGGAAGCGTTGGACTATCTATACCGACGCGGGCGATTCGACCAGCGACCGGCAGGTAACCCGGCGGTAATCCTGCTCGACCTTAAGATGCCCCGAATGGACGGGATACAGGTACTGAGGAAGATAAAGGCGGATAAAGCGTTACGCCTGATTCCGGTCGTCATCATGACTTCGTCACGGGAATCGTCGGACCTGGAAGTGTGCTACCGGCTTGGTATCAATGCCTACGTGGTCAAACCGGTCCGCTTTAGAGAGTTTGTAGATGCCGTAAAGCAAACTGGTGCTTTCTGGGCGCTGATTAATCAACCGCCGCAGGAAGGTTCGAGGGGAAAATGAATAACGAGGGTGCTGTTTTGAGAAAGGATTGGCAAAACATGGAAACCATGATCCATATTCTGCACCTGGAAGATGATCCGATCGATGCAGAACTGATTCATGCCAAGGTGGAAGAAACGAACCTGACCTGTCGCATAACCCTCGTCCAGGATCGGGATGAATACGTGCAAGCCTTACAGCAGGACATACATGAGATCATTTTGGCGGATTTCAAACTGCCCGGATATGATGGCATGTCTGCTTTGCGGCTGGCAAAAGAGCTGCGACCCGATGTTCCGTTTATCTTTGTCTCCGGCACCATGGGCGAGGAGGCCGCCATCGAAGGGTTGACCCAAGGCGCAACGGATTATGTGCTTAAACATGATTTGTCACGCCTCCCCCCAGCCGTCAATCGGGCATTGGATGAGGCTCGCAACCGGAGACGGCGCCGTAACGCCGAAAGGGCTTTGGTGCAAAGCGAAAACAAAATGCGCGGCATTATGGAAAACATCGGCGTCGGCGTCGTATTGATCAGCCCCAAGATGGAAATCCTTGAAATGAACCGCCGTATGTCTCAGTGGTTCCCCGGCGTCGACCCTGGACAGCACCCCATTTGTTACCAATCCTTCAATTCGCCTCCAGGCCAGGATGTGTGCAGCTATTGCCCCAGCGTCAAGACTTTTGAAGACGGCCTGGTCCACGAAGCGACCACACAGACGCCCAAGGATGGTTCGATACGCAATTACCGCGTTGTGTCGAGCCCCCTTTACAACACAGACGGCGAAGTGATTGCAGCCATCGAAATGGTCGATGACATCACGGAACACCTGCGGGACGAAAAGGTCATTCAGGAAACCAACGAGATGCTTCGGGCGATCATTGAGGCGGCACCCGTGGCCATCGTCGGTTTGGATTTGAACGGATGTGTGCATTCCGTGTGGAACCCCGCCGCCGAAAAAATGCTCGGCTGGAGCGCACATGAAGTGATGGGCCGGTCGCTACCCACAGTATCCAAGGACAAGCAAGGGGAGTTCAGAGGATTTCGCGAACAGATCCGCAAGGGAATGACCTTGGATGGTGTGGAGGTCCGCCGGCAGCGGCGCGACGGCACGCCCATCGATTACAGCATCTATGCCTCGCCGCTGCACGATGACCAGGGCCGCGTCAATGGCAATATCGCCGTGCTGGTGGACATCACCGAGCGCAAAAGGGCTCAGATCCGTATGAACGAACAACTTCTTTTTCTTCAGCAGTTGCTCGATTCCATACCCATTCCCGTTTATTATAAGGATGCCCAAGGATTGTATCTTGGTTGCAATACGGCTTTCGAAACCTTCACCGGCACGCCGAGAGAGGATATCGTAGGCAGAACTGTTCATGAAGTGGTCCCCAGAGAGCGTGCCGACAAACATCATGTCATGGAGATGGAATTGCTTTCCAACCCGGGTGTGCAGGAATATGAACTCGGCTACAAAGGCAGAGACGGCAAACATCATGATGTCATTTACCATAGGGCCACATTTCTTGACACGCAAAAACAAGTGGCTGGTTCGGTCGGAGCCATGGTGGACATCACTGAACGCAAGCAGGCAGAACGTGAGCGCTTGGCCAATTTCAAATTCTTTGAAAGCATGGATAGGGTCAATCAAGCCATCCAGGGCGCCGGCGATCTGGAAAAGATGATGAAGGATCTGCTCGATGTTGTGCTGTCGATATTTGATTGCGACCGGGCTTTTCTCATGTACCCTTGCGATCCAAATGCACAAGCCTGGTTCTGCCCTATGGAGAGCCATAGGCAAGACTATCCCGGGATCCTGGAATTGAAGCACAAAACACCTATGGATCCTCAGGTCGCGCAGACGCTTCGTATTATACTGGCCTCGGACGGTCCGGTCGCCTTTGGCCCTGGGACATCGAATGAACTCCCGGATACTGTTTCAGAGGAATTCGGCATCAAATCTTACCTGTCCATGGCTGTCTACCCCAGAGCGGACAACCCCTGGCAATTCGGCATCCATCAATGCACGCATGCCCGTGACTGGACAGCCGAGGAGATGAAGTTGTTCGAAGCGATCGGCAGGCGTTTGGCCGACAGCCTGAGCAATCTGCTGAGTTATCGCGATCTACGCGAGAGCAAAGAATTTCTCGATAACATCGTGGAACACATTCCCAACATGATTTTTGTGAAGGATGCCCGGACCCTCAGGTTCGTCAGATTCAATAAGGCCGGTGAGCAGCTCGTGGGATATCCGCGGGAAGACCTGGTAGGCAAAACCGATCACGACTTCTTTCCCAAAGAGATGGCGGATTCTTTTGCGTCCAAAGACCGGCAGGTCCTGGAATCCAAAAAACCCCTGGATATCTCCGAAGAAACCATCATAGACCGAAGCAGCGAAATGCGAATTCTGCACACCAAAAAAATTCCACTGCTGGACGACACCGGAGTGCCGCAGTACGTGTTGGGTATTTCAGAAGACATTACCGAACGAAAAAAGTCCGAGGAGTCCATCCGTAAGCTTTCCGAGGCCGTCGAACAAAGCCCCGTGTCCATCGTTATCACCGATGTTACCGGGAAAATCGAATTTGTTAACGCCAAATTTACCCATCTTACGGGTTATTCTTTTGCTGAAGCCATCGGACGCAATCCCAGCATCCTTAAATCGGGAGAAACGCCACCAGACGAGTATCGCCGGTTGTGGCAGACCATTCGCGCAGGCGGCATTTGGCAGGGAGAGTTTCAAAACCGTAAAAAAGACGGAGAGTTGTTCTGGGAGCAGGCCACCATTGCACCCATCAGAAATGCCGACCATGCCATCACCCATTATGTAGCGGTCAAGGAGGATATTACCGAACGAAAGAAGCTCGACGAGCAACTTCGGCAGGTCCAAAAGATGGAAGCCATCGGGCAATTGGCCGGCGGCATCGCCCATGACTTTAACAATATTCTCTCCGCCATCACCGGGTACACCGAACTGTCGATGTCTACGCTTGAGCCGGAATCACAAACCTTTGAATATTTATCCCAGGTGATGGAAGCCAGCGGGCGAGCCAAAGACCTGATCAATCAGATTTTGATGTTCAGTCGGGAGACCGATCAGGAGATCAGGCCGATACGCATCGCCTTCCCGGTGAATGAAGCGCTTAAGTTGATCAGGGCATCGGTGCCGGCATTCATCGAAATACGTTCCGAGATTCTGTCCAGTGCATATGCGATGGCAGATCCCACCCAGGTTCACCAGATCGTCATGAATCTGTGCACCAACGCTGCGCACGCCATGAAAGAGAAAGGAGGACTTCTCTCAGTGCAGCTGACGAGTATCACCGTAAGCCATACCGATAAACATCAGGACTATCCAGATGCCAAACCGGGAGAATATATTCGCCTGGCTGTTTCAGATGAGGGGTATGGCATTGATGCGCAATACATCCACAGGATATTCGATCCTTTTTTTACGACCAAGAAAAGAGGAGAAGGTACCGGCATGGGCCTTTCAGTGGTCCACGGCATTGTCAAGAGCTACGGCGGCTATATCTACGCTCGCAACCGATCGGCAAAAGGGAGCACTTTTGAAATCTTGATTCCGGCCCAGAAAGCAGGCGCGGTCCATGACGCCATTCTGGAGAAGCCCGCCCCCACGGGCAGTGAGTCCATTTTGTTTGTCGACGATGAGATCATGATCGTGGATATCATTGAAAGAATGCTGGAATCCCTTGGCTATCATGTCGTTTCAAGAACCAGCGCAATCGAAGCCCTGGAGGCCTTCAAAAAGAACCCGGACAAATTTGATCTGGTGGTTACCGATATGGTGATGCCCAAAATGTCAGGCCTGGAGCTGGCCGAAAAAATCCTACGGATAAGACCGGACTTTCCCATTGTGCTATGCACGGGATTCGATGCGGCCATGAGTGAAGCTAAGATCGCCGAACATGGTCTGAAGGACGTTATTTTCAAACCCATACTAAGGCGCGATATGGCCACCATAATTCGTAAAACCCTGGACCGTGGATGACCGGCATGTAGCAACAACTTAACAAGTGAGCTCGAAAAATGGC
>JBNLAV010000202.1:0-34310 GCA_050302315.1 Desulfobacteraceae bacterium | reverse complement strand
TACATCGCCTCGGCCATCGATGTGGTCATTCAGGTCTCGCGGTTGGCCGACGGTCGCCGCAAACTGGTGAGCCTGCAGGAGATCACCGGCATGGAGGGCAATGTCATCACCATGCAGGAGATCTTCTCCTTCGACCAGAGCCACGTCGATCCAAACGGCGATGTCAAAGGTCGCTTCCGGTTTCACGGGGTGCGGCCTAAATTCTGCGACCGGTTGCAGGTCGCCGGCGTCGTGCTGCCGCCGGAGCTGTTCGACCCCTCTCAGGCCCTGGAGGTCTGATACGCGCCGCCAACCAGAGGTTGGGCGGGACACTTTCAGGAGGTTTATCATGGAGCGTTTATTCATCGGCATCATCATTTTTTTCACGCTGGTGGCGTGCATCGAACTGATTCGATTGGCCTGGAACAACATGCGCTCAGTCCAGCGCATCAAGATCCGCAAACGGCTGAAACAATATTCCGGACTGCGGTCCGCCGCTGGCGGCACCGGCATCGAGCGCAAGCGCCTGCTCAGCAACATCCCATTCATCCACCGCCTGTTGTGGCGGCTGCCGGGTATGCGCCGGTTGGACCGATTGGTGTTGCAGGCCAGCGCCGAACACCCCTTGGATCACTATCTGGCATGGTCGCTGGCATTGACAGCCATCGGTTTTGCCGTGACCAGGATCTTCTTCCATCACACCCTGACCGCCACGCTGGTCGCCCTGGGGTCGGGTCTGCTGCCGGCCCTGCAACTGCTCCAACTCAAGCAAAAACGCACCGATAAATTCCAGAAACAGCTGCCCGAAGCCCTCGAACTCATCAGCCGGGCCCTGAAAGCCGGGCACGCCTTTACCAGCGGCATGAAACTGGCCGCCGACCAGTTCGACGCCCCGCTGGGGCCTGAACTGGGGGAGACCCTGGATGAGATCAATTTCGGTGTCAGCGTGCCGGAAGCCCTGCGCAACATGACCCGGCGCATCGACTGCCAGGAAATGAAATACTTCGTGGTCGCCGTTATCCTGCAACGCGAAACCGGCGGCAACCTTGCGGAAATCGTGGAAAGCCTCGCCTATCTGATCCGCGAGAAGTTCAAACTCATGGGCAAAGTGCAGGCGTTGACGGCCGAAGGAAAGTTGTCGGCAGTGATTCTGGTCATGCTGCCGTTTGTCATCGTGGCCTACATCCGCATGGTCAATCCCGGTTACCTGAACCTTTTGTTGAGCGAATCCATCGGGCGGTTCATGCTTGTCGGTGCGGCAGCGATGATGGTGGCCGGGATTTTCGTCATCCGCCGAATGATCCACATCAAATTTTGAATAAGGAGAAGCGATCATGTTCGCCCAATATCCCAATGCCGAAACCATCTTTTCCGTCGCCGCCTTCTGCGCGCTCTTCCTGATGAGTGTGGGGGTCTGGCAGTTCGTGCGCAACCGATCCCAGCGACGCCGGATGATCCAAAAAATCCGGCAAAGCGCCGATGTGCGCCCGACGCCGCTTGCCGCCATTGAACCGCCGGGCGCCGACACCTCGAAAGTCCTGACCCTGTTCGGGCTTCTGGGGCGCAAGGTGGCGACGCCTACGGCCCAGTCCTATTCCCGCATGCGCCTGCGCTTTCTCAGAGCGGGCATTCGCCATGCCAGAGCGGCCGAAATCTACTGGGGGGCGAAATGCCTTTTCGCGTCGGCCCTGCCGACCGCCACCGTGATGGCCCGCCTGGTACTGTTTCCCCTGGCCGGCGCCGCCGCCACCCTGGCCGTTGCCGTGATGGCCGCCCTGGCCGGCTACTATTTTCCCGATCTGTGGCTGCGCGTCAAGGCCGCTCACCGAAGGGAGAAATTGCTGGTGGCGCTGCCCGATGCCCTGGATCTGATGGTGGTGTGCGTAGAGGCCGGCATGGGGCTGGACGGCGCCTTCTCCCGCGTGGCCGAAGAGATCCATCTCAACAGCCCCGAACTCAGTGAAGAGCTGAAACTGATGAACCTGGAGCTGCGGGCCGGCAGATCCCGGTCTGAGGCGCTCCAGGACCTGGCCGCCCGGTCCAATCTGGAAGAGATGACATCCCTGGTCACCTTATTGATCCAGACCGACAAGTTCGGCACCAGCCTGGCCGCCTCTTTGCGGGTCTTTTCCGATGCCTACCGGACCCAACGCTACCAGCGGGCCGAGACATCGGCCGCGAAGATTCCGGTCAAACTGGTCTTCCCACTGATCCTGTTTATCTTCCCCGCGCTTTTTACCGTCATCCTGGGCCCGGCCGCCATCCGGATCTGGCAGAATATCATTACGCAATGACGCAGGGGAAAAGGAAAGGAGAATCCAATGATTCGCGAACCCAAAGGTCTTAAAAAAATCATCGCAGGTGCAGGGTGGTTGCTGATGATCGCTGTGCCGGCCCTGGTGCTGAGCGGATGCGGCACCTCCGGATCGGCCCACAACGGGTCGGTGCGCTACGGCAACCCATTCTACAAACATGTACGGGAGCTGCCCCAAAACCTGGCGCAGCATACGGATCCCCAGGCACGACCGGCCGAACCGGACCCCGAGGAGACCGGCGCCCGGTCGCTGGCGCGACAGGGGGATGCACTGGCGCGCCGGGGCAACCTGGCCGGCGCCTATGTCAAATACGAACAATCTCTGGCCAAATCTCCGGACAACCTGAACGTCCAACTCAAGATGGCCCGCCTTCTCGGCCGAAGGGGATATTCCGAAGATGCATTGAAACTGCTCGACGGCATCACCGGGCGTCAGCCGGATTGGGCGCCGGCATGGGAAGTCATGGGCATGGTCTACTTCTTCAAAAAAGAGTACCGCCGCTCCCGGGAGCTGTTCGACAAGGCGCTCTGCCTGGACTCGAAACGGTGGCAGGCCTATGCCTATCTTGGATTGATCCACGATCTGCGGAAGGAGCACGCCGAGGCGGTCCAGGCCTTTGAAACAGCCATCCGGCATCAACCGGAAAACGGCATGCTATACAACAACAAGGGAGCCTCACTGGCACAGGCCGGTCGGAACCTTGAGGCCATCGCAGCTTTCCGGCAGGCCGTCCGGCGCAATTATACGCCTGTCCGGGTCTTCAACAATCTCGGAGCGTCCCTGGCGGCGCTGGGCCGCTATGCCGAAGCGTTCGAGGCCTTTAAAAAAGGCGGGGGCGAAGCGCAGGCCCACAACAACCTGGGGTGCATGTACTTGCTGGCCAAGCAATACGAGGCCGCCATCCGGAGCTTCGAAACGGCGATCACGATAACGCCTCATTTTTACAGCATCGCCTACGACAACTTGAGATTGGCACAGATCGCCAGCGGCACTTAATGCCTAAGTTAAAGTTGTCGTAAACTTCAAATGGCATCTTTCGGCGGAAGCGGTGGTGTACAAGCATGAAGGTGAATTGTCATCTTCGTCATGTCGAGGGAGCTCGAACTCAAACTGGAATCAAAAATCAGAAAGTACAAAGCCGGAGCGTCGGTTCACTTTAACTCCGATATCCAGCATGAATTGAAGATCGGCTCGAACGAGCCAACCAAGTGCCTGGTGGTGTGGTCTACAATTTAGTGAAAGTTAAGCACTGAATCCCGATTTTCGAGACGGTGTCACAATTGCCTGAACGACGCCATCCAACCGTCATTCCCACCGTCATCCCGGCGAAAGCCTGGATCCAGGGGTTTTGATTATTCTGCTGCCAAGGCTGTAATTTTCTGTATAGGAACTTCACACTCGTAGATCGGCTCATGACCGTCGTACCTTACTTTCCCGGTCTGGTTTTTGATACGGCCACAGACGCTGACTTCGATTCGGTGCAACTTCTTCAGGTCCTCGTCTGTCTCCATGCGAGCCCGAGACAAGTATACGACTTGTTCAGAGTTTTCATTACTCCTCCTTTCAATTAAAAGTCCTGTCGCGATGGATTCGGCAACTTGCGTCACCGCCATCAATTTAAATTGCCGCATCGATAACCGCCCACACGCAGTGTGGTATGACCGCAGATCGTTTTATGAAAGCTTGTGTTTAAGATTGGCCCATGGCAATAGAGATAGGCTCTGGTGCAAAGGCACTATTTCAAACCGAAAACAGCATGTCAAGCACTGGTCCGGCATGCCAGGAGAGATCAACATGGCAAAGAACCCGACCCCAAGACCGATGTCACCTGCCGACAAACTGCGCGCCCTGCTGGCCAAACCGGAGATGATGGTGATCTCTGCGTGCTACGATGCCTTGACCGCCAGGCTGATCGAATCAGCCGGCATGCCGGCCACTTTCATGAGCGGCTTTGGCGTGGCGGCCACGCGGCTGGCCCTGCCTGATACGGGATTGATCTCCTACGGAGAAATGGTAGAGCAGGGACGCAATATCTGCGGCGCCGTCGACATCCCTGTCCTGGGAGACGGGGACACCGGATTCGGCAATCCCCTGAACATCCGGCGCACCGTGCGCGGGTACCGACAGGCCGGTTTTGCCTGCGTGATGATCGAAGATCAGGTGATGCCCAAGCGATGCGGGCATACGGCCGGCAAAGAAGTAGTGGATCGAAAAGAAGCGCTCCGGCGCATCCGGGCGGCGGTGGATGCCCGCAACGAGGGCGCCGACATCCTCATCATGGCCCGCACCGACGCACGCACCGGGCATGGGTTGGCGGAGGCCATCGACCGCTGCAACGGATTTGTGGAATTGGGGGCCGACATTACCTTCCTGGAGGCGCCCGAGAGCGAAAAAGAGATGCACACTTATTGTCGTGAGGTACCGGGGCCGAAAATGGCCAACCTGGTGGAACACGGCAAAACGCCGCTGCTGCCCCATCCGGAACTGGCGCAGATGGGGTTCAAGATCGCCGTCTATCCCCTGACGCTGCTCAATGCTTCCATATCGGCCATGCAGCGGGCGCTGACGTTGATGAAAAAAGGGGAGTCCGTCTCGGGCTTGATGGACTTTAAAACCCTGCAATCGGTTGTGGGGTTCGACGCCTATGATGATGAATTAAACGCCTATCGCTGACGGTGCGCAAAGGATCGCCGCCGCGATATCCTCTCGCTCATAAGTGGTTATCCTTGTACACTTCAGGATAGAGCTTGCGGGCGCATTGGGGGCAGATGCCATGGGAGAAGTCGGCTTCGGAATGGACGGTGATGTAATCTTCGATCTGCTGCCACCCCCCCTCATCATTGCGGATCCGCTTGCAGGAAGCGCATATCGGCAGCAGGCCGCTCAGGCGTTTGACCTGGAGCAGGGCTTCCTCCAGTTGCGCGATGAGCCGTTCCTTTTCCAGATTGGCCTGGTGTTTGATCAGGGTGATTTCGATGGCCGATCTCAAAGCGGCGTTGTCGTATGGTTTGACCAGGTAGCCATATGGATGCGTATTGATGGCGCGTTCCAGAACAGCAGGATCATTGAGGCAGGTGAGAAAGATGATGGGCACGTCGGACTGCTCCTTGATCTTGTCGGCCGCCTCGATGCCGTTCATCTCCCCCTCCAGCAGGATGTCCATCAGGACGATATCCGGTTTCAAACCAAGTGCGCTGTCGATGGCCTTGTGCCCGGTGGCGGCGACATCGCACACCTCATAACCAAACGATTCCAGGCGCGCCTCCAGTACGGCGGCCACATTTTTGTCGTCTTCCACCACCAGGATTTTCGCAGCGGCGTCCTTTGGCCGGTTCAATGAGTCTTTGACGTGCGAGTGCAATTTTGTTCCTTTGAGTTTCACTAACGTACACATGCCCTTGAGCTGCGTTTCGGTTCGGCCTCACGGCCCCGATTGCAACGAGGCATTGAAGTAGAGAATTTTAACTATTTAACAGATAGTTACAAAACCAATCGGATTCAGCGGTCGGAAAAACACAGCGTATTCGAGATCCGGTCTCAGAACGATTTCGGCGTCAGGGTTGTCAGTTGCAATAGGCTTGCCAGTTTTAACCCATGGTTTATTCATCGTAAGTTGCCCCTGTGCGAATGGCATTTTCCAATGCAGGATGCCACGGCCATCCTAAATCCTTGACACCCTGCATGGGTTAGCGCTAATAGCCTTGGCGGTACAAGACGGTGGGAGGCGGGCTTTAATGACGCCACCGCCCAGCCAAATCAGACCGAAAGGAATAGGATCATGGTAAAACTTGAGACCAGCATGGGCGAGATCGTCCTGGAGCTGGATGCTGAAAAGGCACCTAAAACAACGGCCAACTTTCTGGAGTACGTGAAGAATGGCCACTACGATGGTACCATTTTCCACCGGGTCATCGATGGATTCATGATTCAGGGCGGCGGTATGACCGCAGACATGCAGGAGAAGCCTACTGGCAGCCCCATCGAAAACGAAGCAGACAACGAATTGAAAAATGACGCTTATACAGTGGCCATGGCCCGAACCATGGATCCCCACAGCGCCACAGCGCAGTTCTTTATCAATGTCAAAAACAACGATTTCCTGAACCACTCGGCCAAAACCCCTCAGGGCTGGGGATACACCGTTTTCGGAAAGGTCGCCAAGGGCCATAAGGTGGTCAACCAGATCAAGAGCGTATCCACAGGACGCAGCGGCATGCATGACGATGTACCGGTAGAGCCGATCGAAATCATCAAAGCCGAAATTGTCGACGCGGCGTAAAGCATCCGGGCCTTGAGGTCCAGGTTTCAGCGATACGAAAAACCGGCTTTTCAACCGATATTCGATGATTGCGCCCCACAGGCCTGCCTGCGGGGCGTTGTTTTTTGGATAAATTCGCCGTCGGCACACGGCGCCGGGGAGCCACCATGAACGCGGCCCTTAAATCGGCATTCCAGTCCATCGTCTTATACCATTTGACCCGCTATCCCGGATTGAGGGTCGAAGACGTGTATAAGCTGACATTCCAGGCGGCCATGGGCAGCGAGCATGCCGTTGCCGATGCGGATATGGTCGAGCGGCGGCTCAAAAGCGAGGTCCGGACACTGGCGTCCGCGCCCGATGGCGCCCCCCTGATCGACCCGGTCTCTCCGGATCATCGACTGGTAAGGGTGAATCTGCGCCCGTATACGGACCGCGGCGGGGACCTGGCGAAGTTGGCCGACGCCTTCATCGAGACCTCCCGCGTTTTCAAGCCATCAAAAGCGCAACTTGCGGTGTTCTGGGGATGGATCGAGGCGTTCGCGCGGTCGGCAGTTGTTCCTTTTACCGATGGGGAAGTGTCGGACTACGGCCGGAGACGCCAGGCAGAGCAGTATCCTGCGGTGCATCACTCACCCGCCTACCGGCGGTTATACCGCCCGGCCTACCGCATCGTCTTGAAAGATCGAATCGTATTGCCCGGCCGATGACGATCATTCTTTTGGGGGCACGGCGGCATCCCCACGATCCGATGCATCCGCACACAGGGCATTGCGCACGGCCGTACCAAGCTTTTCCAGAACCACCGGTTTTTTCAGGTAGGCGACGGCCCCGATGTTCAATGCCTCATTGACGCGCTCGGTATCGGAGTATCCGCTGAGAATGATGGCTTTTTGGTCGGGTACGATTTCGAGAACCCGGGTAAGGGTATCCAGTCCGTCCATGCCCGGATCCATCACCATGTCCAGTATGATCAGGTCGAAGCGATGGTTTCGAACCTTTGATATTGCGGCCTCTCCGCTCTCCGCTACCGCCACGGCGTAGCCGATGCGGCCGAGCATGTCGTCCATCAGCATGCGCTGCTCCTCCACATCGTCCACCACGAGAATTTTCTCGCCGTTGCCGCTGTAGTCGTCAAAAGGTATCTTGCAGGTACTCGCAGCAGACGCCTCGCGGGTGGCGGGGAAAAAGAGGGAGAAGGTTGTGCCGGTGTTTTCCGTGCTGGAAACGTCCACCTTTCCCATATGATCCTCGACGGTGCCCAGCACGACCGACATTCCCAGCCCTGTCCCGCTGTGCCCCATGACCTTTTTGGTATAAAACGGTTCGAAGATGTGATCGATATCCGTTCCGGAGATTCCGGATCCATTGTCTTCAACCTTCATCTCCACATAGTCGCCCTCAGCGAGATCTTGCTCGTCATCACCGCCGGATTCAATGTAATGGTTACCGGTTGTGATGGTTACCTTGCCCTTGCCGGATATGGATTCGGCCGCATTGCGCACCAGGTTCATGACGGTTTTGGTCAGGTGGATGGCGGACCCTTCCAAATTCAGCAAATGCGGGTCCAGCTCGGTTTCAAAAACGATACCGGGATGGGATGCGGCAATTTTGGAATGTTCCAGGCTTTGAAAATAGCTTTCGATGATGTGATTCAGGTTCAGCACCTGTTTGACATCCACCCCTCGCCTGGCCATGGTGAGCAGGTCCTGCACGATTTCGGCGGCCCGCTGGGCGGAGTGTTGGATCTGGACCAGCGGTTTGCGCAACGGATCGTCTTTGGACATGTCCAGGAGCAGCAGATCCGGATACCCCAGGAGGCTGCTGAGGATGTTGTTCAAATCATGCGCAACGCCGCCGGCCAGGGTGCCGATGGCTTCGAGCTTCTGGACTTGGGAGAGCTTCTTCTCCAGCCGCTTGCGCCGGGTGATGTCGACTGCGTGAAAGAGCACCGCATGGCTTTCCCGGTAGAGCGCCAGGGTGGCCAACACGTTCAGCCATCTGCTGTCCTCGTCGCGCTGCTTCAACCGGCACTCGAAGTGATCGGTTTTGCGAACACCGTCTTCCAATTCAGTCAGGCGCTCTTCGACCATGGCACGGTCCTCCGGATCGATCAGCTCGGCGAACGGCGCATCCGGCAAATGCCTGACATCCAGACCGGCGGCTTTTGCCATGGTCTGGTTGATGAACTTCAATCGGCCTTTTTGAAGCATGGCGATATGGGTCAGGGAGTATTCCGAAAGGATTCGATATTGTTCCTCCGAATCCCTTAGTTCACGCATCATCTCCCTTATCCGGCGCTTGTCTTCCAACAGGTTGTCCACCATCTCGTTGAAGGCCATGGAGAGCTGGCCGATTTCATCCTGGCGGGTGTTGGGAATTTTCCGGGGTTCGCCCTGGCGCACACTCTTGGTCCCCCGGATAAGGGTCTTCAAAGGCAGATGGACCTTCATGCGGAACACCAGCACCAGGGTAATCAACACGGTCAAAAGCACACCGAAGGTGCCCAGGTATACAATGCGCTTGGCCAGCATGACCGGCGCCAGATAGTCCTTGCTGGCGATCATGCTGTAGAGATGAATCTTCCAAAAAGGAAAATACCGGTGGGTGATGTAAAAAGACCGCTGGCCGATGGTAATCCGGTAAATGGCATCGCCGCTTTGCTGATGATCCAGCAACAGACCGGCCTCCATATCCGAAAAATCCAATGTTCCGGCCAGGACCCGCGCACTCCTGTGAACCACCAGCGTATGGACGGCCACGTCGGCCTGATGAATCGCCTTGATCTCTTCCAGGGCCTGATTGAGGCTGGCGGCTCGCATCTCGGCATTCGACGCCATGCGCAGGTCCAACAGGTCGTTGAATCGCTCTTCGCAGATGTTCAGCGCCTTGCCGATGGCATTTTGCAGCAGCTCCCTGTTGCGGGAACTGATGATGTCGTACAGCTTGGGGGAAAGGTAGGCGGGCAGCAAAATCGAAATGATCGTCCCGATCACCAGCACGGGAATCGTGATGCTCAATAAAAGTCTGTTCTGGTCTATGAAATGCTTCAAATGATCGATCCCGAGCCTCACCTTACTGAGCGAACTGCGGCTCGGCGGTTTTCATCTTAGTGGGGTAGACAATCTCCTTACGGCCGTTCTGCCACTGGATGACCATGGGATTGTGACCGATTTGCCGTCCGGTTTCGTCTACTTTAAATCGTCCGATGATGGTAATTTTGTCCAATCGCACGATGTAATCTCTGATTTTTCGGTGGTCCAGCGACTGGGTGCCCAGGACGGCCTGCTCCAGGATCTGGCACGCGGTAAAGGCTGCGCTGGCGTGATAAGAGGGCAGTCGCCCCGTGCGGCGGCTGAAATCCGCTACAAATTTTTTGGTTCCCGGAAAAGGGATGCTTTCGATGGGTTCCCATTGGGAGGGTCCGAACACCCCTTCGGCAAATTTTCCCGCCTTGTTATAAAAGTCCGGGTGAATGGAGGTAATGGTCATAAGGAGTGCGGGCGGCTTGTAGCCGTCTCTCTGTGCCGTGCGCAGAAAATCGTACCCCTCTGTTGGATAACTGCTGAAAATCACCGCGTCTGTCTTGATCGATTTCAATTCGGAGACGAGGGGGCCGAAATCGTTATCCGATTTCCCAAAAGCCTTCCGATGAACGATATCGATGTCAAATATCCTGGCCCAGCGTTCAACGCCGTTGTAGATTGATTTGTGGAAGACACTGTCTTCGTAAACAACAGCAAGGCGCGTCATCCCCTTGCGGGCCAGCAGATCCAGAAATCCGATACAAAATCGATCCGCCGGCGCATACATGCCGAACAGGTATTGCAAACCCCTTCTGAACACATGCTCTGCACTGGCGGCTGAAGCAACCATGACCACTTTGGCTTGTTCGGACAAGTTGCTGGCCACCATGGTGGCCGGGCTGCCATAAGGGGAGAGCAGCAGATCAACGCGCTCTTTTTCGAGCAATCTCAGATAATTGTCACGCACGCTTTCCAAATCGCTTCGGTCATCGAGCAGAATCAGCTTCACCGGTCGGCCCAAAAGGCCGCCGCGTGCGTTGATATGGTCGATCCACATCTCGTAGCCGATGCGCATCATGTCGGAAGGCTCGGCATATTTGCCTTCAAAGGAGAGGGAGGCGCCAACTTTGATGGGTTTCGGTTCGGCGCATACCCCAAAGGCCGAAATTAAAATCACGACCATTGCGACCAGAATCGTACTGGCTTTCAAACGGCTGAATCGACTGTAACCGCTATTGCTCATGCTGATATCCACAATTCCAAGTGTATCGAAAATTTGGCGATCGACGTCCATAGCACAAAATGTAGCAACTAAATAAGGCTGCCCTCAGTTCCCTTTCGGTTCCAAACCAACAAAAGATAAGCAAAATCAGTTTGTAATCAAGATTAAAACAGGGGGAATCTGGATGTGTTTGATTGCCGGTCTCTGGTGCTTACCAGGATTTACGTTTTGAATACAATGCCCGCCGCCAGTACCGGATAGTGTAACCCGTACGGGACCCAAAATGCAAGATCCAGCCCAATGCTTTTTTCAAAGATTATAGAATCTTGCTCCTGCCCGGCCCTCACCTGCGGCGTGGGCTCCGACAGGGATGCCATCCAGGCGTCGGGCGAAAAGTCTCGGCTCAAAAATGATACCCTTTGTCCTATTTGTCCGGGCTGCCGGCGTCCCATGCGAAAATGGTATTGCCCAGCAGGGCACCGCAGGTTTTCAGTGTTTGAACCGACGGCTTGTGAAAGACATTCATCAGGGCCATATCCAGTCCTGCGGCAGCCAGCATGGGAAGATAGGTCCGCTCCAGCTCGATTTTACGGGAGATCGGCATCGGCCCGGTTGCCAGATTGGATACACCGGCAATGGATCGCACCGGACCGCCCAGCAGGTCGGGCAATGAGCGCAGCAGGGACAATACAGCCTGATTGTGCCGAATGCCATTGTCCCAGGATACGGGAGCGATCACAGGATCGATGATCAGGCGCTCGGCGGAAAGCCCTGATCTGGTGCTGGCATCGAACAGCTCGACGGCCAAAGCCATCATCTCGTCGGCTTCAATGGGCACCCGGCTGTCGGCGTCCAGAAGGTAGCCGATGATGTCGGCATCATATGCGATCGCCAGCGGCAGGATCTTTTGGAGCTTGGAAGGTTCGAGGGAGAATCCGTTTATTATGGGGCGCCGGCGGCATGACCTCAGTCCCGCTTCCATGGCTGCCGGATTGGTGGTGTCGAGCAGCAAAGGCAGGGGCGCGGCGTCCTGCACCGTCTCCACCAGAAAGGAAAAATGCTTTTCTGGAGACCTGGGAAGGGGGCCGGAATTGATATCGATGGCCTGGGCGCCGGCCTCACGGCAGTCCAACACCAGTCGACGAATGGGGCCTGGGTCCAAGTCGGCCACCGCTTTGGCCACCTCCGGATTCACCACATGCAGATTGTCGGCAACGATCATCATGATCGGCCCACCATGCCCAAAGTGCAGGTCATAGGCAATATTTATTTTCGAATCGATAACCCTTCTCAACTAGGCAAAGCGCGTTAAAGCCGGTCAGTGGGCCGGCCAACCCGTCGAGGATGATATCGGTCCAATTGCATCTACCTTGTTTTGAGTTATAGGTTCGTTTAGTTTCGAGCTTCTCGTTTTATGAACCATGGACTTGCTGATCAGCAACGAATGGGAGAACAGCAAATTTCAGCCACACCAAAGGAGAGCAAGCTCCGCGCAACAACCTGGCTATTGTGATAAAAGAAGATAATCCCACTCAGAATCTTTGCATTAAAAACTTGTCTTTGGGAAGAACTCGCTTCCAGAAGATAAATCCATCCTGTTGGCGATAAAAGTTGAAAAAGCCTAAGGGCCAAGGCGGAGAGATGGGAGTACACTATCACAATAATTATCGTCGAACGAAAGAAAATGACACCAACGTCAGCGAAGCTGGGAGGGTGGAGGGCTCCATAGCCAAGGCGTCCAAGGGCGCAGCCGTAGCATCGCTACTGCAAGCCCTTGGCAACACAGGATATGGAGTCCTCCACCCTCCCAGCTATCGGCCGGGGACGATTATTCGGGATTCATCCATCTTCTTCTCGTGCTCTTTGCGCTGCATCTCCTGGATCTGCCGGATCATTTCAGACAGGGCCTTTTGCATGGCGTCAGGGAAGACCTCATAAGCTTCGGAAAGATTATTTGCCTCTAATGGCGCTTGCAAAGGCAAGGGGCCTTCCGGCGTCATGATCTGGGTATGCCCCATGAAAATGGAGGTACGGCTGGGGTCATCCGTTCCATCCGGTTTGATGGGAACAAGTTGCCGAATGGAAGCCACCTTCAGGTCGGTAATGGACTCCTCCCGGTATAAATTGCCCTGATCCACTTTAAAATCAATTTGTTGAGAACCATCAAAATCAGCCATTGCACACCTCCGCTTGCCGTGATATTATTATTCAAATAAAAGGTCTGCACAGCTAATCCCATGAAACCCAGGATGTCAATCCCTATTAAATCCCAATGGGTGCCTTATAAAGCATAACTAAAGATGTATGAAGTATCGATGATCGCAGTTCAACCTCGCTTTGGCGCACCATTTGACGCCGACACTTTCGTTTTTCCCATTGGAAAACGGTCAGGTCCCCCAGCGATACATTTTGTTTACCCGTGTTTGATCGATCACATCTTCCGACTCACCAGGCTGACAGTCCGGACACTTTGGTGGCACGTCACCTCAGGCCGCACTCCGGTTGTCGCCGACAGGGAAGGGTGTTGATCGTTGAGATGGTCCTTTGTTCAGGAACAGTTGCAAGTAACATATGCACCAACTAGCAACATCGACGACATGTACACATGCAAACCAGGTATTTCCAAATGGCTATACCAACGAATGGTCTAATTGCTGTGCTGTGTAGTGGCGACCTGAAGTGTGGGACCGAGGTATTGTTACAACAAGGAGGACGTCACAATGGCAAACGGTACGGTAAAATGGTTTAACGAAAAAAAAGGGTACGGCTTTATCGAACAGGAGGACGGGCCGGATGTATTTGTGCACCATTCCGGCATCGAGGCGGAGGGTTTCCGCACGCTCAACGAAGGCGACCATGTCACATTCGATGTTGAGCAGGGACAGAAAGGGCTGTCGGCCGTCAACGTAAAAGTCGTGTAAGTCTCGTTTCCGTATAAACCTTTAACAGGGCATTTTCATGTGCGGTGAAAATGCCCTTTTTTCCATCCTTGCCCGAAGTCAACGACCACTCACGAAGCGGGAGGCCTGGATTGATGCACAGGCATTGCTTCGCGCCCGGCCACGGGCCCAGAAAAAGAGCACATTACTTCTATCGTTGCGGTTGTAACCAGGGGCATGGCACCTGGCCTGAAAACAACCCATCAAGACCTGACCTCGATCATCTAAGCCTGCCGGTGATCCATCTGATAGAGCATTTGAATCTCCCGGGCCCATCGGTCATTGTCGGGGGTCTCCAGAATCAGCGGCATGTGATCCAGCCGGGCGTCTTCCATGATGAACCGGAACGGTTCCAAACCAAGGGCGCCCTTGCCGATACTTTCATGACGATCCAGACGACTGCCCAGTCCTTTTTTGCAGTCGTTCAAATGCATGGCCTTGAGGAATTTCAGACCGACGATGCGATCGAATTGTTCCAGCACGTCCCGGTATCCATCACGGGTCTTAAGGTCGTATCCTGCCGTAAAGCTGTGGCAGGTATCCAGACAGACCCCAACCCTGGCTTTGTCCTCCACCTGATCGATCATCTCCGCCAGGTGCTCGAACCGGTATCCCAGATTGCTGCCCTGGCCCGATGTGTTTTCGATGACGGCTGTCACGGTTCGGGTTTTTTCCAGCGCCATATTGATCGATTGTGCGACGCGCGAAAGGCTCTCGCTCTCTGAAATTTTGCGCAAATGGCTGCCGGGGTGAAAATTCAGAAACATCAGCCCCAACTGTTCACATCGCTGGAATTCATCCAGAAAAGCTTCCCGAGACTTGGCCAGTCCATCTTCGTCGGGGTGCCCCAGGTTGATCAAATAACTGTCATGGGGGAGAATCTGTTGCGGCCCATACCCGAATGTCTCACAATTTTGTTTGAAAGCCTCGATGCTTTGCCGGGTCAGGGGTTTGGCCTTCCACTGGCGCTGATTTTTGGTGAAAACGGCAAAGGCTTTGGCTTTGATATTATGGGCATTCAACGGGGCGTTTTCGACGCCGCCGGCGGCGCTGACATGGGCTCCGATATATTTCATGGGCACCCCTCCTTATGGATTTCTGTCCAATGAATCGTTTGGCGCTGCTGCCCTGCATGACCTCCCGGCCTCGCGGAAGAAGAAATCTTATTGCATCCCGGGGTAATTCTCAATAAGAGAGAAGGGCCGACGCGACCGTTGCCACCCACAACCCCAAGGACAAGACAACAATGACCCTACTAAGCGGAATATCCTATAATTTTCGCGGATTTACCTTAGGCATCAAGACCCCGTCCCTGCTGATCCTGGGCATGACCCGATTCGCGTTGATCCTTGCGCTATCCCTGCTCGCCATTGGCCTGGTCGTGGCCAAGTACCAGCAGATCGCCAACCTGATCTGGACCCAGCCGGAAAGCGCCTGGGTGCTATGGCTGTGGCATGTCTTCTCCTGGTTGCTGGTCCTGCTGTTGGCGGCCGTTTCCAGCCTCATTGCCTTTTTGGTCGCCCAAACCATGTTCGCCATCGTTATCATGGACTATATGTCCCGAATTACGGAACGCAAGATCGCCGGCAAAGAGCTGGCCCCCCCCGATATGCCCTGGCTTCCATATTTTTTCTACCTTCTGAAGCAGGAAATTCCCCGTGCCGTCATCCCGATTCTGATCACCATGGGGTTGATGATCGTGGGCTGGTTGACACCGCTTTCACCTGTCCTCACCGTGCTGTCGCCCATTATCGCCGTCACCTTCCTGGCCTGGGACAATACCGATCTGGTGCCTGCCAGAAGGCTGGAGCCGATTAGAAGCCGTTTTCGCTTCCTGCGCGAGAACGTCAGATTCCATGTCGGCTTCGGGCTTGGGTTCCTGGTCCCCGGCTTAAATATCCTGCTGCTCTCCTTCGCGCCGGTGGGCGCTACCATGTTCTACGTGGAGCAGGTTGATCGCACCGCTGATCAGACCGCGCCTGCGTCCCGGACAACTCCCGAAAAGCCGTGATGCAGCCGGCGGCCTGCCTCCACAGGCCTTTGCGCACCCGCAACCGGATTGTTTAGAAGCGATTTGCCGAAGCCTGTACAGCGGTATTGAGGGATTGAATCAGCGGACCGATGGCGGACCGGTGCTCCGGCGGCACCATCAGAACGGGAAAGGAATGGTTGACCGGCAGCCGAAGCGATGGATCCGGATCTTTTTCGGCCGCATAGTCCTGCCTGAACGCATCCTGCGCCAGCAGCTCCAGAATGTCCAGCAAATTGCCGGTCCACCCCGGCCTGTCAACGGCTTCGAGATACTGTATCATGACATTGTTGACCGATAGGATGATGGACGGCATATCGGCCTCTCCTTCGACAGCGCAATCCGAAGACGATAGCATGGCGCGGCACCCGAAGGGACGCACCGGGTAGATGGAGCATATCCCATCTTCCAGCAGCGGGCAGGCCCCGGCAGAGGGATCATTCTCCTCTTCGGGAGGCTGCTTTCCCTCAGCGTAGAGGGCGACGATCTGGTTGAGGGTTAAACGCGGCTGATACCGCGAGGAAGGCTTGAAACCAATGATTTGGTCCAAGCGATCGCCGCCACCGGCAGCCAGCAGATACTCGAAGACCAGCAGCCCCTCCATGGTCGTTACCGCAACGTTGCAGGTGCAGCAGGCAGCGCACCCCTTGGCACAGGCCGTTTGAACATTCGAGGCGTAACCATCATGAATCTCGTAGATCTGTTTCAAAATGTCTAGGCGGTTTTGAACCTTCATCAGCGCCCCTTCCGCAGCGATACCGGTCAACACTTGGGAGCACAATAGCCTGTTGCGGCCGGGAGGTAAAGGGGGTTTGGAGGAAGAAGGAAACGCTCTCTCCAAGCTGTACTGCGCCCCCGGCATGAGAACCGGGGTCCCAAACTCACAGTACAGGCTTGGAGAGGTTAAGGAGGCTTTTGTATCTCTACATCTTCATTGCAGCAGGATTAGAAGGCATATGCAACGCCAACGGCGAACACGATGTTGGTATCTTCAAGACCGCCATCATCCACGTCCGGCAGGTTGTCGTCGTCCAATGCGTTGACATAGGTCACACCGGCTGAGGCGCTCAGGGCCTCGGTAATCGTGTAACCCAACGAGGCCGAAAGGGTATAGTCATAGAGACCGCCGTCTTCGCCACCGGCATTTTCCGCAAATTTTTCGCCGGCATAGCCGATGGACCCACCGAGTTCCAGCCCGATTTTTTCTGTGATATCGATAGCATATGCCAGGCTCAGCGTGGAATAGGTAAATTCGTCAACGGCGTCCACATCATAGTAGATATCCAGTGCAGCGGAAAGTCCGCCGACAATGGGCATACCTACGCTCAGATAAAGCTCCCAGGTCTCTTCAGCTCCGGCAGGGAAAAAATAACCGATGGCGCCGACCCCTACATCCAGTTTACCGAAGGTGGTGCCGTAAGATACGGTCAGATCAATTTCGGAAAACTCATGGCTGTTCAGCGTACCATCATAGTCATCGACATCGTAATTTCCCCAGACATTGATTCCAAAACCGCTTTTTGCAGCAACATCCACGCTTGGCTGCAATACCACACCATCATTAAAGGTTTGCCCGCGCCAGACGTAGGCAGAGGCGATATCAATCGCTGCCGTTGCATCTGCCGCCACAGCCGGTGTCACTGCCATTCCAACCAGGGTAACCATTGCCACTGCCATAGAAATTAAGCGTTTCATCAGTCTCTTTCTCCTATTGAACGTTGTCATCAATTATGTTGAGTCCCATTGAGCTGAAGCTTATTTTTTTCACCGGCCGGAGCGTTGTGTCGCGATGCGGCTCACCCCCTTTTCCATAATTTCCGCCGGTGTTTTTCAGCGCCTGAGGAGCATTTCATGAGCAGATTGCATGCCAGAAAAATATCAGCAGGCAATAATATCCATATATGTAAATATACCAGATACCTACATAGACATCGCCAGCGACGGCAGGAAATACCGAAATTATATTGATAATACAAATATGTCTGTCCTTTACAAATATATAACATATATGTATTTTAATGTCCTGGGGATACGGCGCTGCAACCCAATCAAGGTCGCTGTAATCGGACCGCAATCCGTCTCCATATGCGGTCAGGGCGCCGGCCGGCCCCCAGGACCGGCTTCAACGCCCAAGCCTTTATTGTGGGCGATCAGTCCGTAGATATTGCCCCTGACCTTGCACCCGGCTGCACAATGCGCTTTTGATTGACCCGCCCTTAGGAGGACATATATATTTGAAACGATATTGCTCAGGCATCCTCGACCAGTCCATGCCCGCATCAGATGTCAAACACACCGGTAGCGGAAGGCATCGCCATTGATAGCAAGAGGGGGCAAATGAAGGAATCAACCCCATGGATTATCGCGCATCGCGGAGCAAGGGACCAGGCCCCGGAGAACACCGGGTCGGCGCTGCGGCGCGCCGCCCAACTGCCCATTGACGGCGTGGAGTTCGACGTCCAGATGAGCGCAGACGGTGCCATGGTACTGCACCACGATCGAACCCTCATGAAGGTCAACCGGCGCCGCAGCCGAATCGCCGACCTTGCCCTCAGTGATCTGGAAAAAATTGACTGGGGGGCCTGGTATGGGTCCGGATTCAAAGGCGAACCCCTGACGACACTGCCGGCGGCCCTTACCCTTCTCAGAAGCTGCACCCATATTTGCATCGAAATCAAAGCCCATCCGGCCGACCAGACCTCGGGCCATGCCTATCGCCTTGCAAGGCGGGTTGTCGACCTTCTCAACCAGCCGGACATGCGCGGCATCAGAGATCGCGCTCTCATCCTCTCCTTCGACCCCAACGTGCTTGCCACGGCACACCGACGCGACGCGGGCTTGCGCTACCTCCTCAATCTTCCGGAAAAAAACCCCCTTAAAGAAAAACACGAGACGCGACATCTGTGGGCGGTGGGCGCACGGGTCACCAATCTATCGCCCCTCCTGGTCCGGTGGGCGCGGCGGCGGAACCTCAAAGTATTTACGTATACCTGCAATGGACCGCGGCAAGTGAGAAAAGCGCTCAGCGTCGGCGTCGATGCCATTATTACGGACCGACCGGGGTGGATGGTTCAGCATTTTACCCGAATCTGACACTTTTACCATAAACACCCCGGCACCAAACCGTCCGCGTCGCCATCCGATGCCATCGGTACCCCCTACCGGCTCCGAACCGCCTTCCCCGCACCGGCGATTTCGATGACCGCCGGGCCTTTAAGGGCCTGAACCGTTTGACATCCCTCAGGTGCTCGGATATGGTTTGCCGATTAATCATAAGGAGAGAACCCTCAATGGAACAAAACAAAGACCAAGCCGCCCATCTCGATCCGGTGCGGTTGACCTATTCCAGCAAATTCAAGTTTAAATGCCATCCCGGTGTATCGTGCTTTACCGAATGCTGCCGGGGAACGCATATCATACTGACCCCTTACGATGTCATTCGGCTCAAAGCGCGCCTGGGTCTGCCGTCTGATCAGTTCCTGGCCATCTATACCGAACCCCACATTCTGGAAAAAACCGATTTGCCGGTGGTCACCCTCAAACACCTGGATGACGATAAGGAGTCGTGCCCCTTTGTCCGGGAAGACGGGTGCATCCTATACGAGGACCGCCCCACGGCGTGCCGCTACTACCCGCTGGGTGTCGCCGCTTTGCAGCATAAGGAAGGAGCGGATGACGAAGGATTCTTTTTCTTCGTCAACGAGCCGCACTGCAAGGGGTTCGACGAGGACTGCCAATGGACGGTGGCCGAGTGGCGGGAGGACCAGGGAGTGGATCTGCGCGATGACGTGAATGCCGCATGGACCGACCTGGTGGTTCACAAACGATCGTTTCCGCCCAACATCAAGCTGACCCAAAAGGCCAAAGAGATGTTTTTCATGGTAAGTTACAATATTGACAAATTCAGGAGCTTTGTCTTCGAGAGCACCTTCCTGCAGCGGATGCCGGTGGACGATGACACCCGTGAAGAGTTGAGAACCGATGATGTCGCCCTGCTCAAGTTTGGCGTCAAATGGCTCAAATCGATCCTGTTCAACCCCAAAGACCCGAGCACCGGGAAAGACCTTTCGCCGCCCGAATCTTCGGAGTAGCGCATTCAGTCACTACCCGGCCCGGCCTGCCGCCTTCGATCGAGCTACTGCCGGGCCGGCATCCAAAGCATTCCACGGGTCACTCCACGACCCTGGCAACGACCCCCCCGCACCGGGTGCAGATCCCTTTCAGAGACAGGCGCCCTTTTTCCACCCGTCCCTGTGCTTCTCCCATGGATGTCGATTTCATGCATCCCACACACCATACATTGTTCAAGATGCGCAAGCGTTCCAAGGCCGGTATGGTCTTCCAGATTTTCGAAGCCTGAGGCGTAAGTTCCATGGTCGTCCGTCTTTAAGGGTAGAATTGATAAGCAACCGCTGACATCGGGAAACACCCGCGCACCGCACATTGAAATATTACATAAATTACAGTTGGTTAACCACTTATACGGCCGCAGCGCGCCTTTGTCAAGGGATTCAGCTGAGACGGCCTGCAAATCCCATGGCAATTTCCGGCATCGAGGTGTTGCGCTGTGATGGTTCCCGCTCCATGGAGCTAATTTGCATGTTGCGCCTTGCATACGGGTCAGCGGAGGTGGTATGGTACCTTCCGATAATTCTCGCCATACCAGGACCATAAAAGAAGCAGGGATACAAAGAGGAGTGCTCCATGGAGATAACCATCAAGACGACCGACCAGCCCAAGCCCAAACCCGACGAAAACAACTTGGGATTCGGCACCCATTTTACGGACCACATGTTCAACATGGATTATACGTCTGACCTGGGGTGGCACAACCCCCGCATCGAGCCCTATGCTCCCTTTGTACTGGATCCCGCAACCATGGTCCTCCACTATGGACAGGGCATTTTCGAAGGAATGAAAGCATATCGCGCCGACAGCGGCGATATCCAACTCTTCCGGCCCATGGAAAACTTCAAGCGCTTCAGCCACTCCGCCAAACAGCTGTGCATGCCGCCGGTGGACATCGACCAGGCAATGGAGGCGCTGAGGGCGCTTTTACAGGTTGAAAAAGAATGGGTCCCCAGCGCTCAGGGGACGTCCCTTTACATTCGGCCGACCATGATTGCCATGGACCCGTTCCTGGGCGTCCGTGCTTCTTATACCTATCGGTTCTTCATCATTCTATCACCGGTCGGCGCTTACTATCCCGAAGGATTCAATCCCATCAAGATCCTGGTGACCCGGGATCACGTGCGCGCAGTCCGCGGAGGCCTGGGCAGCGCCAAAACCATGGCCAATTATGCTGCCAGCCTGCTGGCCGGGCAGAAGGCTGCCAAAGCGGGATACACCCAGGTCTTGTGGCTGGACGGCATCGAACAGAAATATGTGGAAGAAGTCGGCTCCATGAACATCTTCTTCGTCATCAATGATGAACTGGTGACACCGGAACTCAATGGCAGTATATTGCCTGGCATTACCCGCAAATCGGTGCTTCAACTGGCCCGTCAGTGGGGCCTGACGGCCACGGAAAAAACCATTTCCATCGACGAGATCATCGAAGCCAGTCGGGCCGGTACCCTGAAAGAGGTCTTCGGTTCGGGAACGGCGGCCGTCATATCGCCCGTAAGCGAACTGAAGTATGAAGATGAGATCATATCCATTGGTGACGGCAGCGTCGGCCCCATGGCGCAGCGCTTTTTCGATGCGATTATGGATATTCAGTATGGACGCGCCAAAGATGAATTGGGTTGGATCGTACCCGCACTGTCATAAGTTGATCTACTCGGAATTGGACGGATAGCCGGCCATCGGCGATCTTTATCCAAACCACATATTGCAAAATGGCCGCCGGCACCGCGTTCGGGTTGCGAATGCCGGCCGCTGCAGGCTCCGACGATGAGATATGCGAAGATCAAGGCTGGACGCCATTAGACCTGCCATAGAACCTCGAAAGGAGTTAAGATGAAGGTCCGTAAAGCAGTTTTTCCTGTTGCGGGATTGGGGACACGATTTCTCCCCGCCACCAAGGCCATGCCCAAAGAAATGCTTCCGGTAGTCGACAAGCCCTTGATTCAATACGCCGTGGAAGAGGCCTTGAGGGCGGGCATCGAAGACATCATCTTTGTCACGGGCAAGGGCAAACAAGCCATAGAAGACCACTTCGACCATTATTGCGAGCTGGAGCACACCCTCATGGCCCGCAGCAAAGAAACCCTGTTGCGGGAAATCACAACCCTGGTCCCCGAATCAGGCACCATGGTCTACACCCGCCAGAACGAACCCCTGGGACTGGGGCATGCGATATGGTGTGCGCGCCACGTGGTGGGCAACGAACCGTTTGCCGTGCTTCTCGCCGATGACCTGATCAAAGCCGAAACACCGGTCTTGAAGCAGATGATAAAACGATTTGCTGAAGTTCAAAGCTCCATGGTCTGTGTAGAGGAGGTCGATCGCAAAGCAACCGCCAGCTACGGTATCCTGGATGCCGACGCTCCCAATGACGGCCTCACCAAAATCCGCGGACTGGTGGAAAAACCCAAACCGGAGGATGCCCCGAGCAATCTGGCCATTATCGGCCGCTATCTTCTGACACCGGAAATCTTCGACATCCTCGAAAACAAAGAAACCGGTGCGGGCGGAGAAATACAAATCACCGACGCCATGGCAAAACTCCTGCATACGCAGTCTATTTACGGTTTCAGATACGAAGGAACACGGTTCGACTGCGGGACCAAGGTCGGCTTTCAGAAGGCCAATCTTTCTTTTGCCCTGGACCGGGCGGACATGCGTGACCGTCTGCTGCCGTTTATCCGGCAGATGTGCTGCAACTGATGCGGCAGCAGCTGTTGAGACGGAAAGCCGGCCGCCGTTAGCAGGATCCGCTGAAGGGGAACACAATGTTGAGTGCCGAGTTTATATTGACATCATTGGTCGTCGTGCTGATGCCCGGTACGGGTGTCATCTACACCGTCTCCACCGGCCTCCTTTCCGGAGGAAAAGCCAGTATGGCTGCGGCCCTGGGATGCACGGCCGGCATCCTCCCGCACCTGACCGCATCTATTCTGGGATTATCCGCCATTATGCACATGGGTTCCATGGCATTTCAGGTCATCAAGCTGGCCGGCGCCGCCTACCTGCTCTATCTGGCATGGACGATGTGGCGCGAGACTGGCGGACTGGCTTTCAACACCCCCGGCCCCAAAAAGGGGCTCGGAGAAATCATAACCAGAGGATTCCTGATCAATATCCTGAATCCGAAACTGTCGATCTTTTTCCTGGCCTTTTTGCCGCTGTTCATATCGCCCGGCGCCTCGTCGCCACTCGCGCAAATGCTCTGGATGAGCATTGCTTTCATGGCAATGACCCTGGTTATTTTTGTCTTGTACGGCCTTGCGGCCCACGCCGTCCGCTCCTGGATTGCCGGCAAACCGATGTGGATGCGCCGCTTGCAGCGTTCTTTTGCCGTGATGTTCGCAGTGCTTGGCGTCAAGCTGGCGCTGAGCCGGGATTGACGATCCAAATTATCCCGATTGATTCCTGCAAAGGGCCGCGACGTTCGAAATCCCGCCCGTCTGGATACCGTATTCCTCAAAAGGCAGGACGCCTGAGGCCTTTCATGGTGGGGGTTTAGGCCGCAGGCGTCGTCATTTGTTACCGAACGATATCGGTAAGCGCTTGCAGGGGGGGGGTCAATTAGCAGTTCGCACTGATCCCTGACCTGTACATCTGCAAAACATTTATCCTGACACGTTGAGCAAAACCAGGCAGTTGATGCCAGAGCCGTTCGCCGACTTTGTGAAAGATAAAGGCGACATCATGCCGTTGGTCCCGGGCGCTCTCCAGCACCGCGGTTTGATTGATCGCCCACTGGCCGATCTTTTTTATCAACGTCTCTCGATCCGGAGTATTATCCGGAAAGAGCATATCGGCAACCGTCAGCGGGTCCCGCTCAATTCTGTCGCTCAAGTGGTAGAGTTCGTCGATATCCAATTGTTTCAGTTCTTTGGTCATCGCTCTGTCTCCCTCACCTGGTATGTAACCGAGAATCATCTGTCGCTGAAAATAACCTAGCTGGCAACAGAACCATTGTTTTTTGATGATTTTCCGCTATCATGGCGCAAAAAATCGACAAAGTATGTGACGTAGCTCACAACTTTTATTTTTTATCGAACATGAAATGGAATGCGGACGGATGAGGAGAGGGGTCAGCCCCGGTTCGCCTTGAACGCATGCCGCACACATCGCACGCAGGAAAGACGCATAATGAAATGTAACCAGACTGAAAATTTGAGCCGGTGCAATTGCACCTATGAACCTTGTCCCCGCAAAGGCGCCTGCTGTGAGTGCCTGTCATATCACCTGAAGCACCGGCAACTGCCCGCGTGCTGTTTTCCGGACGATGCCGAACGGACCATGGACCGCACTTTCAAACACTTTGCCGAGTTGGTAGCCGAGGGCCGCGTCTGAAAAGCGCGGACAGCGCCCGGCCTATACGCCGATGCCCATTCACTGGCGATGACCGTCGCAGGCTCAGACGATTAAAACCGTGGACCCCTTGGTTTTTCGTCCCTCCAGATCGATATGCGCCCTGGCGGCATCCTTGAGCGCATAAGTCTGCCCGATCTGGATGCGAACGGCGCCGCTGGTCACCACTTCAAAAAGATCGCGGGCATGGGCCAACAGATCCTCCCGATGGTGCGTGTAGGTCATCAGGGTGGGACGGGTCAGGAACAGCGAACCTTTCTGGGCAAGAATGGAAAAATCCATGGGCGCAACCGGGCCGGAAGACTGGCCGAAGGAGAC
This sequence comes from Desulfobacteraceae bacterium, assembly GCA_050302315.1. Taxonomy (GTDB): domain Bacteria; phylum Desulfobacterota; class Desulfobacteria; order Desulfobacterales; family Desulfosarcinaceae; genus JARRKU01. Next base: position 9,740 of record JBNLAV010000202.1, on the reverse strand, counting down.
CATCATCCCCATGGGCCGCAGGCAATCCAAGGATTGCATGAAGGTGGCCTGACCCACCGAGTCGTAAACCACATCCACGCCCCGATCACCGGTGATGGAGCGAACCTGTCGGTCCCAATCGTCATCGGTGTACAACACGGGATGATGGCACCCGTTGGCGCCGGCGATTTCGGCTTTCTCCCGGCTGCCCACCGTTCCGATAACGGTGGCACCCAGGGCATTGGCCCACTGGCACACCAGAAGCCCGACACCGCCGGCGGCGGCGTGAATCAACAAGGTGGTGCCTTTTCCCACCTGATAGCAGCCTTTGAGCAGGTAGCGCGCGGTCATGCCGCGCAGCATCATACCGGCGGCATCGCGCAAGGAGATCTGGTCCGGCACTTTCACCAGGCGGTGGGCCGGGATGGTGCGCAGTTCCGCATAAGCTCCCGGCGGTAGACCGGCATAAGCCACACGATCACCGGTTCTCAGGTCGCTCACCCCGTCTCCCACCGCCTCGATGATACCGGCGCCTTCCATGCCGGGAATAGCCGGCAGGGCGGCAAGCGGATAGAGACCGGTACGGTGGTATACATCGATAAAGTTCAGTCCCACGGCTTCCTGCCGGATGAGGGCTTCTCCCGGCCCAGGCGCACCAGGATCATACGCCTCCCACTTGAGAACCTCCGCTGCACCGGTTTCATGCATTCGTATCGCGTTCGCCATGGCAACCTCCTTTAATTTTAATGCCCTGAATATGCCCGATAGAATATAGGTAATACACCCCTGGCCAAAGAACAACAGACCGTCGCGAACAAATCGCCTCCCCGGCGCTGCGCCAAACCACACCATCGATCCGGCATTGACTTATTATCAGCCATTTGGCATAGTTGGGGCAACCAAAAGCGAAAGCCCTTCGGCTTGCCAGAATACGTTGAGGTTCGCATGCGACGGATGCTGCCGGTCCAATTCTCTGCCCTTCACTCGGATATTTCATGAGCAGTTTACTTTCTGTATATAGGTCGGGCTTTAGCCGAAATCGCGTAATGCCCCCGTTGCCGGCACCCAAAAACCTGACAAAGCCGGAGACAACGGTGCGCCATGGCCATCCTTTCCTGCTCCCCAAGAACTTGCGCCACAGCCAACGCGTTTGGACGTGGCGGTTTTTTGCGGGCCTGCCGTTGGGGCAGCGCCGCGCATTGAGTTGGTATCGACGATCAACCGTTCCCATGGTTGAAGAATGGGATATGGTGCCGGACAAAGCGGATGTGAAAGGAGCATAAGGCCTCATGCAGTTTCTAAGAACCGCCTGCGACAAGATCGATTTGGTCAACGAATATGTGGGCCGGGTGGTGTCATGGGCCACATTGTTGTTGGTGGTGGTCACCTTCGCCGATGTGGTGATGCGCTATTTCTTCAATACCTCCTATGTGTTCACCCAGGAACTTGAGTGGCACGTCTTTGCCTTTATCTTCCTGATGGGCGCCGGATACACCCTGAAGATCGACGGACATGTTCGAGTGGAAGTCTTCTACGGCCGCCTCGGGACCAAGGGCAAAGCCTGGATCAACCTGGTCGGCGTCCTCTTCTTCCTCATCCCCAGTTGCGCCCTGTTCATCAAGACCGGCATCCCATTCATGGCAAAGTCCTTTCAGATCATGGAGGGCTCTCCGGATCCTGGAGGCATCCCTTTCAGATTTATTCTGAAAGGCTGCATTCCCGCCGGTTACGCACTTATTTTGCTTCAAGGCATCTCCCTTGGCATCGACAGTCTGCTGAGGGTGCTGGGCTTCAACGATAAGAAGAATAAGGAGGCCTAGCACCAATGGAATATCTTGCTGGATACATGTTTTTGGCGATGTCGATTCTGATCATGTTCGGATTTCCCGTCACCTTTACCCTGGGCGGTACGGCCATGGTATTCGGTATAATCGGATTCGGCTGGGACTTCTTCAATCTGCTTCCGCTGCGCGTTTGGGGCCGCATGAGCAATGTCACGCTCATGGCGGTACCTCTGTTCGTCTTCATGGGGGTTATGCTGGAACGCTCCGGCCTGGCCGACAAGCTGTTGGACACCATGGGCATCGTGCTCGGCCGTCTCAGGGGCGGTTTGGCGGCATCGGTGGTCGTGGTCGGCGCCCTGCTGGGTGCCTCAACCGGCATCGTCGGTGCCACCGTTGTGACCATGGGATTGCTGGCGGTTCCCACCATGCTCCGCAGGGGATATTCCAAAGAGCTGGCGTGCGGTACGGTGGCTGCATCCGGTACACTCGGGCAGATCATCCCGCCCAGTATTGTCTTGGTATTGATCGGCGATATCGTCGGGGTCTCGGTGGGGGATCTTTTCATTGGAGCCGTACTCCCAGGCTTTTTATTGGTGTTCCTTTATATTATTTATATCGTGATCGCAGCCTATATGAACCCCAAGAGTGCTCCGGCCATCAGAAAGGAAGACCTGGGAGACCTGGTCGGAAAAAAACTGGCGCTTGAGGTGATGATTTCCATGCTCCCCCCGCTGTTCCTGATGGTAGCCGTGCTGGGATCGATCTTCGCCGGCATCGCATCGCCCACAGAGGCAGCGGCAGTGGGTGCCGTGGGGGCTACCGTCCTGACCGTCGCCAACCGCAAGTTCAATTTGAAAATCCTGCGCGAAGTGATGCGCTCCACCATGTCCCTTACCTGCATGGTCTTTATCATCCTCTGCGGCGCGGCCCTCTTCGGCCTGGTTTTCAGGGGACTGGGAGGAGATGAGCTGGTCAGGGGATTTCTTATAAATATCGGGGACAAATACAGTCATGCCATGGTATTGGCCATTGTGCTGGGCCTCATTTTCTTCATCGGTTTTTTTCTCGACTTCATCGAGATCATCTTTATCCATGTGCCGGTGCTGGCGCCGATCCTGATCGAGGAGTTTCACTTTGATCCGGTCTGGCTATGCATCCTGCTTGCTGTGAACCTGCAGACCTCTTTCATGACGCCGCCCTTTGGATTCTCGCTCTTTTACCTGAATTCGGTGACCCCGCCGGAGGTGACCACCGGACATATATATCGCGGCATCATTCCTTTTGTTTTATTACAGCTTATTGGGCTGATGATCGTAATCTTTTATCCATCACTGGCCACCTGGCTGCCGAAGGTCGTTTTCGGCGGGTAAACGCCCAGTGGTAAGCGCCATCCGAAAGTCAGGTGGCCGCAAACAGCGTTGAATCACCCCTTCGGGGCCGAGCCGTAAGGATTTCCGGTTCAACTGCCCCAAAAGCGGAATAGTGGAGCAATATCGTGACGGTTGTAATCGGGTGCGCGTCGCCAGCGCAGAATGCAACCGATTTATCTTCCATCTTTTAACCAAATCAAAGGAGGTTGGGTATGAAGAGACGCGAATTTCTGACTAAATCCGGAATTGTAGCGGCGGGCGCTGCGGCGGCTGTGGCTGGGTTGGCGGGATGTGGAGAGAAAAAGGAAGAGGCCAAGGCGCCGGCGCCGGCAGCTGAAGCCCCGGCCGTCGTCACCAAGAAAACCTATGAACTCAAAATGGTCACCACCTGGCCGGCCAACTTTCCGGTCTTTCAGGTGGGGCTGGACAATTTTGCCAAGCGCCTGGAGATCGCCAGTGAAGGCCAGATCAAGGTCAAAGTTTACGCAGCCGGCGAACTGGTTCCCGCCATGGAGACCTTCCAATCCGTATCCGACGGCACCGTGGAGATGGGCAGCGGCGCAGCCTACTACTGGGCCGGCAAGCAGCCCGCCGCCCAATGGTTCGCCGCCGTTCCCTTCGGCCTGAACGCCCAGGGCATGAACGCCTGGTTCTACAGCGGCGGCGGCCTGGAGCTTTGGGAGGAAGTTTACGCCCCGTTTAACCTGGTGCCGCGTCCCATTGGCAACACCGGCGTGCAGATGGGCGGATGGTTCAACAAAAAACTCAACAGCATGGAAGACTTCAAAGGTCTCAAGATGCGCATTCCCGGGCTGGGCGGTAAAGTCTTCGCCAAGGCCGGCGGAACCGTCACACTGACCCCGGGAGGGGAGATTTTCACCAACCTGGAACGCGGCGTGATCGATGCTTCCGAATGGGTTGGGCCCTACCATGACCATCGTTTGGGCCTGCCCAAAGCCGCCAAGTACTACTATTATCCCGGCTGGCATGAGCCCGGCACCGCCCTGGAGGTGATGATCAACAAAAAAGTCTACGACGAGATGCCCAAACACCTGCAGGTCATCCTGGACGCCTGCTCGGCCCAGACCAATGTCTGGCAGCTCTGTGAATTCGAAGCCAACAACGGCGAGTTCCTGGAAAAGATCCTGGCCGACGGCAAGAACGAGCTCCACCAGTTCTCAAAGGAAATCATGGACAGCATGCGCAAATTGGCGGCCGAAGTGATCGAAGAGGAAGCCGCCAAAGACGCGCTTTCCACCAAAGTCAATGAATCCTTTAAGGCGTTCAAGAAGCGCATCGGTGCATGGGGGCAGTTCTCGGAAGCCGCCTATCATCAATTGATAGCCGAAAAGATAATGACCAGCTAAAGGAAGTATCCATATAAACCATGCGCCCGGACTGGATTGCCCCGCCGATCCACCCGGGCGCTGCCTTTTACGGCCGCCGGCGGGCCATTTTTCAATGTCCTGTGGCGCGCATCTTCATCGTGACCATAATGCTGCGTAGCCGCTTCAATCTACGGATAGGATGAGAGGTCGTCGATCAACCCCAGGCTGAGCGCCCTTTTGCGCCACTGATCCCGCGCCATGGCCTGCATGTCTTCCACGGTATCGGCTTCGTCTACGATCTCCAGCCCCAGAAGGGTCTCGATAAAGTCTTCCATGGTGACCACGCCCTGGGTGCCGCCGTATTCGTCCACCACCAGCGCCATATGGGCATTTTCGTCCATCAGTCGATGGAACAGGTCGTGCAGGGGCAGCCCTTCGGGAACCACCGCCAATGGCCGGCGGATTTCGGAGAGCAGGGTGACGCCGCTGTCCTGGCCGGTTCGCAGAATTTCACTTTTGAGGACAAAGCCGGTCACCTTGTCCAGATTTTCTGCGTACACCGGTATTCGGGAAAACGGTAGTGTGGCGTGCAGTGAGAGGGTCTCCTCCACAGCGAGGTTCTCCGACAGGGCGAAAAGGACCGTACGGGGGGTCATGATGTCCCGGGTGCGTACTTTCCGAAAGCAAAACAGGTTGTTGAGAATACGCGATTCGTATTTGTGAAATACGCCCTGCTTGGCGCCGAGTTCGGCCATGGCGATAAACTCATCACGGTGAACCTTGTATTTCTCCTTTCCCCTGGTGAGCCAGCGGGTCAGGGTGTCGGCCAGCTTGACGAGAGGGTACATGCTCCAGATGGTCACCCGAAGCGCCCGCACCACCCAGGGGATCAGTTGCCGCCAATAGGCAGCGCCCAGCGTCTTGGGGATGATTTCCGACACCACCAGAATCAGGAAGGTCAGGATGGCCGAAATCACACCGATGTAGGCATCGCCGAAAACGGCTGCCGCCTGGGCTCCGGCGCCCGCAGCCCCAACCGTGTGGGCGATGGTGTTCAGGCTCAAGATGGCCGCCAGCGGCTGGTCCACATTGTCTTTGAACGTGCGCAGCCGGGTCCCCAGTCGATGCCCCTCCTGCTCCATCCGCGCAACGAATGAAGGAGAAACGCTCAGTAGCACCGCTTCCATGATGGAGCATAAAAAGGAGACGCCCAGGGCCAGGGCCATATAGACGAGCAGTAGGGTCATTTCTTCGCACTCTTGGGTTTATCGTTATCGGTATCGAGCATTGCATCGACCTCTTCGATGCGCTTTTTGATCTTTTCCATGGCCGCATCGATTTTCTGAACGGCCTCGGTTTGATCCTTATCCTTGACCTTTAACAGGGCGCTGCGCCTGCGGGCCATTTGGTCCAGTTTTTCCCGCCATTGGTGTTTTTCCTGGGCGATTTCCGCTTTGTCAAAGATCAATTCGTCCGGCAGGGGAGTCGCCGCTTCAGCTTCCAGTTCGGCAGCGGCACCGACAGCGGGCGGGATCACGGCGACATGCTCGTCCAAGATCCGCTGGTTCATAAAATTGGGCGACACGATCTCGACGCCGGCGCCATGCAGTCCGTCGAGAACCGCGCGTTTTAAATTCGACCGCATGGCCAGCAGCTGCTTTGGCTCCTTCACGAAGCCGGATATTTTGTAGGTGATGGAAAAATCTCCAAGCTCCATCACCTGTGAAAAGGGCTCTTCCAATCCGGTCTGCTCGGCGGCGGCCACCAATAGGGGCTCCACCAGCTGATGCGGCACATCATAGCCCAGCGATAGCGTGGCCGACACCACCGTTCCGGAGGAACGCACCACCGTCAAGGGGTTGGTGATCAGGTAAAGGTTGGGAAATGTCGTCAGGTCCCGCTCGGCGGTCTGAATCTCGGTATGAAACAATCCCCGCTCGGTAATGCGGCCGAACATAGCGTTGATGCGGATAAAATCACCTTCTTTGTAATTGCGGATCAACCGCAGCATCAAACCGGCCAGGGCGTTGGTGACAAAGGTGGTGGAAGAGAGCGCGATGATGCCGGTGAACACCACACCGAAGAGACCCAGCACCTGCCCACGGGTTTCGCGCTCCATGGGCAGCACGAGCAAAACGATCAGCCCGCCGATCATAGCGGTCAGCACCATGATAAACTGAGGAATCAGGGTGCGTTTGTAATCCGCCGACAACCGCCGCCTTGACGCAAAGACACTCATGGCCCTGATCAAGACCAGGACCACGATCAAAACGCAGACAGCCGGCAGGTAAGTGAGCAATTGATCGATCAAAGGGTTGGCCATGCTTATTTCGCCATTGTGAATGTTGAGCCTGCCCGTACACCGGGCATTTCTTGGAATGGTCAAACCATATCACGCCAATTGGAACGCCACAAGCCCAGCGCGACCAGGCGGCGGCAGCAATATGCGATGCATAGCGACAGGCAACCAGTGTCCACCGCTATTGCTTCACTTTGCTTTTATGCGTCTTGATTAATCCCGGCCTGAACTGTTCGAGATGTTGCAGTTATTCCGGTTTCAGTGAATCGATTTTCCGATCCTATCCCATCTTACCCGGCTATGGGTCTTGTCCCACGACCAATAGATCACGTCCGCCTTTCCCTTTATCTTGGACGCGTGTAAAAAACCCCAGAACCGGCTGTCATTGCTTTGATCGCGGTTGTCACCCATCATGAAATATGAATTGTCAGGGATCGTTATGGGGCCAAAGTTGTCCCTTTGGTTCCATTTCGCGCCGATCACCCGCTCATCCGTATGCATGACGTAGCTTTCATCGAGCGATTGATGGTCGATGTACAGCCGCTTGTTCCTGATCTCTATCGACTCTCCAGGCAATCCGACGACCCTTTTGATATATATTATGCGGCGATCATTCGGATATTCGAAGATCAGGACGTCACCCCTTTTCACCGTTTTGGTCCTGGCGTATTTTTTGTCTGTCAGAAAATAGTCACCGACAAGCAGCGTCGGCTTCATGGAACCGGACGGCATCTCAAACGCCTGCACAACGTAGGTCCTTACCAATAAAGACACAACGATATAGACCAATATGCCCAAAACCGCCCCGGAGCCGATGATGATCCAGACATACCTTTGCTTCTTCATCTGATTTATTCCCGCCAGTAGAGTGTCAGCACATCGTTTTCTACTTCATAGCTTTTCAATCGTTTGAAAAACGTCATTCCCAGAAGTGAATTGCGCATGGTCGCTTCATTTATCGATGCGCCAATGTCTTCCAGGTGCATGGTGCCAATTTTCAAGTCGTTGATTCGGATGGAACTGCCGCGGACGGTCCCGTTCGCAGTTTCATAGACGCGGTCAAAACGGAGGTCGTCTGTCTTAATGCCCAGCTTTTCCGCATCGGCAGGGGACAACACAATATGACTTGCGCCCGTATCGACCAGGAAAGTAACCGGTATGCCGTTGATGCCGGCACGAATATAAAAATGCCCGTCGGATGATACCGGAAAACTGATGGTCCCCGAGGCTTTTTGATGCCCCCTGGCGGGAATGATTTCGGCAACAATTTTTTCTTTGATACCGGACAGATCTTGGCGATAACTGTACCCCGCCAACAGAACAAGAAAGATGCCCGCCCATATCCCGAGGTATTTCAGATTTTGACGCAGTTTCCCGGAAGCCAGCGCCGAACCGACAAGCAAAATAAGCACCAATTCATATACGATTTGTCCCGAATCCGCCTTCAGAGTGAGCACCCCGAAAATACGGTTCAGATAGACTGCCGATCCCGAAAGCAATACAACGATGATGAAAAAAGGCACATTGAAATTTTTAGCGGCTCCTTTTTGAATGGACGAACGGAGAGAGGACCGACCGGCACCGAGTGTTTCGCCACAACCCGCGCACCGAGGCGGTTTTCCACCTTCCATACCGTTTAGCCAGTCCTCCGAGCTCTGTGAATTATCTTCACCGCATTGAGGGCAGGAGCTCTCATGCCTTTTTGTATTTGACTGCATTTAACTTTCCCGGATTCGAGTGATGATCAACCGGCGGCCAATTGTCACAAAGGCCCTACCGCCCCTTATGTCATAAAGCATCCACCAGTTGGGATTTCTGCTTTTTCATGAGGGGGCTTAGTTTTAAGCCCCTTCTTTCATGATAGTGAAACAAGGCAATCAGACTGTATGCGCCTTTGATCCTTCCGTCGGTTTGCACGATCTGCCAATCTTCGACATCATCAATTGGAATGTTAATTCTGCCATTGGCATCCTGACGCTCATCGTATGGATCATTGGCCATGGATACATTGAACTGCCCGTCCCGATAGAAATGCACATAGCCCCAAACATGCTCGGTGAGCCCCTGGGGTGTTCTCAATGGAAATTTGATGTAGGCCCCATCGATACCCTTGTCCACTTCAACCAGGAAAGCATCGATCTTCGCTCTGGCATCATGGACAGAAGCGTCAAGCTCCGGGCATTCCAGATCAGGCGGCGTGACCTGATCAATTCCTTTGCCCTGATATCGAATCCACTTCCATCCGAAAATGAGCAGGGCCACCGGAAGAATCAGTTGAAAAACACTGCGAAAATGTTCCTTGAATTCATCTGTAGGATAAACTTGATTGTAGACAAACCAGGCGCCGAGAGCCATACCCGTCAAGAGCGCCATAACCCCCAATACGCGTTTTGCAATGACAGATGCCATAGTGATGTTTTCTCATGCAATAAAGCTACTGGTATTCTTCCAACTTCATTTCAATATCTTCTATTTCAGCCCACAAAATGTCGCATTTTTCTCTTAGCTCAGGTCTCGGGTCCTTATCCATCACGATTTCTATTTTTCGTCCGGTTTTGGGGCAAATGGGAGCATTGGCGGCAGCGTTTTCGAAACTGCTTGTGATGCGGTCTATCATATCTTCATATCTCTCGACCTCTTCCAGTTTTTTCGCCAGTTCAATCCTGTAATCAGCCTCCGACTTGCCGATTGTCCTCAGATCCGATTGGATTTTCGATAGAGCCGATCCGGGTTTAAAAGGATAAAAGAGAAGCAGTCCCACAGCTACGATCAATCCAACTAGCAATCCTCGTTTCATAATGTTCTTGTCTTTCTATAGGGGTTGGGCCTGCGGTAATAATGTCCGTTCCAACAATACAGCCCACGTCGCTCGTTATAACAGAAGGTGCATTATACGCAATCAGTCATCGCCAGAGCAATTTTTTCTAATGAACCTCAAAAAAACGTAAACATCTGTGAGCAGGCGTTACGTCTTATCGAG
>JBNLAV010000201.1:0-48665 GCA_050302315.1 Desulfobacteraceae bacterium | reverse complement strand
AGGTGGTCAGCTTGCCGCCGCTGATGGTGATGAAGTTCTCGACGGGGCGCGGATCGTTGCCGTGTCCGATGAGGGAAAAGCCGCGGCTGACGCTGCGGTCGTCGCCGTCGCCCCCGCTGCTGATCAACGGCCGCACACCGCAATAGGCCCGGATATAGCGGGTTCGGCCGAGGATGGGCATCAAGGCCTCGCCCTGCTGAATGATATGATCGACTTCATGAATTTTCGGATAGATGGCATCCGGCGATTCGGTCCGCTCGGAGGTGGTGCCCAGAATGGAGACCGTACCGCCGGGGACCACGATGTCCCCGTCGGTGGCCGGCCGCAGCCGGTTGATCACGCGGCGGGATACCCGCTCCTGGGTGACCAGAAGGCTGCCTTTGGAGTAAACCATGCCGATGGTTGCGCCGGCCAGGGCCGCCACCTCGCCGGCCCATGCGCCGGAGGCGTTGACGACGACCTGGGCTTCGACGAAGAAGTCTTTGCCGGTTTCATGGTTCCGGAGGCGGACCCTTTGGATGGTGTTGCCGCTGATGTCGAACCCGGTCACCTGGGTAAAACGCAGCAGTTGGGAACCCAGCATCTGGGCGTGGGCGATATTGTCCAAAGAAAGCTTGAACGGGTCGATGGTGGCGTCGTCCACCGCGTAGGCGGCGATCATCCGATCCGACAGCGCCGGTTCCATCTCCTTGGCCGTCTGGAGATCGATGGTTTGGGTATCGATATGGGCATCGGCGCACATGCCCGGAAAATCGGCGATATACGTTTCGTCGTCGCCGGCTACGGCGACAAACAGGCCGCCGGTGGGTTCAATGCAGTGGGGGGCCAGTTTTTTGAGCAATCTCGCTTCCAGCTTGCATTCGCAGGCGGAGGCCGGATCGGACGCCACATAACGCGCGCCGCTGTGGAGCAGGCCGTGGTTGCCGCCCGAGGCGCCGGCATTGATATCCCGCTTTTCGACCAGGATGCACGGCACCCCCCTCAGGGCCAGGTCCCGGGCCAGGCCCGTGCCGGTGGCGCCGCCGCCGATGATCAGAACTTGGGTTTGCATAGCCCCTCCGCCCTCCCCTTCGAAACATGAGTGATGGAGGACTCCATTGTTTATTTCGGCACATTTGGTTTTCACTTGAGAAAATCGAGGTCAGATGGTATGGCTGTTATGTATAAAAGGAGCGTGAAAACCGCCGTTCTTTTTCGTAAGTTACCATACTGCCGCCAAAGTGTCACGGCTAAATTTTCGCAAACGAAAATTTTACATCGCAAATTTTTCAAGTGCGAACAGTTTCCGACGCCTCGACTGGAGATGATCAATGCCACAGGCCCCCAAATCGACGGATCCCCAAGCCCCCCGACAGCGCGCAATTGCCCCTGCCGGCCCCAAACCGGCCAATGGCAAAGCAGGCCCGCCCAAAGAGCGCCAGGCCAAGATCCAGCAAATGGTAAAGGCCGAAGGGTTCGTAACCATCGAGCGCCTGGCCCGCGAATTCGGGGTCACCCCGCAGACCATACGACGCGACATCAACACATTGAGCGATGCCGGCATGATCAACCGCTACCACGGCGGTGCCGGCGCCGATTCCAGCATCGAAAATGTGGCTTACAACGAACGCAAGGTCCTGTGCCACAGGGAGAAAAAGGCCATCGCCCGGATGGTGGCGGCCCAGATCCCGGAGCATGCATCGCTGTTCATCAATATCGGCACCACCACCGAAGCCATTGCGCAGGCGCTCTGCAACCACAAGCGCCTTCGCATTATCACCAACAACCTGAATGTCGCCGGCATCCTGTCGGCCAACTCCAATTTCGAAGTGATTGTGGCCGGCGGACTGGTCCGGCACCGTGACTGCGGGATCATCGGCGAAGCCACCATCGACTTTATCGAACAGTTCAAAGTCGACTACGGCATCATCGGCATCAGCGGCATCGATGTGGACGGCACGCTGCTGGACTTCGACTACCGGGAGGTACGCGCCGCAAGGGCCATCATCGACAATTCACGCAAGGTGTTTTTGGCGGCCGACCATACCAAGTTCGGGCGCAACGCCATGGTCAGACTGGGCAGCATCGAGGAGGTGGATGCCCTGTTTACGGACAAACAGCCGCCGTCGCCACTGCCCGAGATCATGCAGGAGGCCGACGTCGGCCTGTTTGTCGCTTGATACATGATACCAACGGAACGACCCCGCTGAACCTGACGCTGCCTATCCCTCGCCCTCTCCGACAGCCGGACCGGAAAAACGGAACGACGACCCTTTAGAATTTTCAATTGATTTTCATAAATGAAAAATTTGGCGTGTTTATTGGGCCATGAATGACATTTATACAATAAATTTTCACTTGCGAAAATATTAGGCGGGTGTTATAGCTGAAACGATCATGGCAAACAGGCGCCATTTGGCGCCATTCACGTCGCACGAACATCACCTCAATCTGAACAGAGGCGCAAACATGGGCTTGTCGATTCAAGGCGTTGATCGCTATGTCGGACAGGAGATGTATCTCAAGGGGATCGACCTGGAGTTGAACCCGGGTTCCCGCAACGTTGTGTTGGGCCGCACCCTCGCCGGCAAGACCACTCTCTTACGCATCATGGCCGGACTGGACCGGCCCACCCGTGGCAAAGTCCTGGTGGACGGCCGGGATGTCACCGGGGTAACGGTCCGGCGCCGTAACGTGGCCATGGTTTACCAGCAATTTATCAATTATCCGTCCCTTACCGTTTATCACAACATCGCCTCTCCCCTGAAGCTCAGCGGAATGGATAAAACCACCATCGACCGCAAAGTCCGGGAGGTCGCCGAGGTTCTCAGCCTGACCGAATTTCTCGACCGCCTGCCGGCCGAACTCTCCGGGGGCCAGCAGCAGCGCACGGCCATCGCGCGGGCGCTGGTCAAAGACGCCCAACTGCTGCTTCTGGACGAACCCCTGGTGAACCTGGACTACAAACTGCGGGAGACCCTGCGCGAAGAACTTCAGGAGATTTTCAAACAGCGCGAGGCCATCGTGGTCTACACCACCACGGAGCCCGCGGAAGCCTTGATGCTGGGCGGCAACATCATCGTCATGGACGAAGGCCGCATCCTGCAGACCGGCCCCACCGCCCACGTCTATCACAATCCGGGCACATTGCGCACGGCGGAAGTCTTCAGCGATCCGCCCATCAACTACCTCAATGGCGCCATCGGCGACGCTTCGGCCGTCATCGGCCAGGGCATCAAACTTTCGCTCAACGGACACATGAGCGAACTCGCGAAAGGCCATTATAAATTCGGTGTGAGGGCCAACCGGCTTTTTCTTTCACCGACCAGCGACAAGGACGTCGAAATCAAAGCCACCGTCGAGCTGTCGGAGATCAACGGATCGGAGACATTTGTGCATGTCACCCACGCCGGCAGCAAACTGGTTGTGCAGGAAGACGGCATTCACTCGCGCAAGATCGGCAGCGAGATAACCCTGTACGCCCATCCACGCTCGTTCTTCGTCTACGATGAAGACGGCAAGCTGGTCGCTTCTCCCGACCAGAACGGTCCCAGGTAGAAAAACACAGGAGTCGGTCATGTCCCAGATTGAATTGCAAGAGATTGCCCACAGCTACATTGCCAACCCGAAGAGCGATGCCGACTATGCCCTGAAGAAGATCCACGACACATGGGAAGACGGCGGCGCCTATGCCCTGTTGGGCCCGTCCGGATGCGGCAAGACGACCCTGCTGAACATCATCTCCGGTCTGCTGACCCCCAGCAACGGACGGGTGCTCTACGATGGGAAGGATGTGACCGGGCTTCCGCCGGAGCGGCGCAACATCGCTCAAGTCTTTCAGTTTCCGGTGCTCTACGACACCATGACGGTCTTCGACAACCTGGCCTTTCCGCTCAGAAACCGGGGGGAAAACAGCGCAGAAATCCAGCGGCGGGTGACGGAGGTGGCCGAGATTCTCGACCTGACCCCCTTTCTGAAAAAGAAAGCCGCCGGCCTGGCGGCCGACGCAAAGCAGAAGATATCCCTGGGCCGCGGCCTGGTCCGCAAGGATGTGGCCGCCATCCTCTTCGATGAGCCTCTGACGGTGATCGACCCCCAGCTCAAGTGGCATCTGAGGCGCAAGCTCAAGGAGATTCACGAACAGCTCAAATTGACCCTGATCTATGTGACCCACGACCAGGTGGAGGCCCTTACCTTCGCGGACAAGGTGATGGTCATGTACGAAGGCGAGCTCGTGCAGGTGGGCACCCCCCAGGAGCTGTTCGAGAGCCCCAATCACAAATTCGTGGGCTATTTTATCGGCAGCCCCGGCATGAATTTCATGCCCTGCACCGTTGAGGGCAATGTGGCGCGGGTCAACGGCGCCGCCATCGGGCTGGACGACACGACGGCCGCACTGGCCGGAAAGTCGAAGGGAGACCTTGAACTGGGAATCCGCCCCATGCACCTCAAGGTGCACGGCGAAGCCGTGGAGGGCGGTGTCGAGGCCCGCATCAAAACCGTCGAGGACCAGGGCAACTGTAAAATCGTCACGCTCTTTCTGGGCCAGCAGGTGCTGCGCGCCCGGTTGGCGGAAGAAGATCCGGTACCGGAAGGAAAAGCCTGGCTGACGTTTCCGTCCCAATGGACGAGACTTTTCGCCGATGAACGGCTGGTAAAATAAGGAGCGGTTATGGAGAAGTGGGAGAACAACAGGGCCTGGTTTCTGGTGCTTCCGGTTTTTTTCATCGTGGCGTTCAGCGCCATCATCCCGCTGATGACGGTGGTCAACTATTCGGTTCAAGACATCTTCGGTCCCGGCCAGCGGGTATTCGTCGGCGCCGAATGGTTCAAGGAAGTCCTGGCCGACGGCCGGCTGCACGACGCGCTGTTCCGCCAGTTTCTTTTCTCCGCGCTGGTCCTGCTCATCGAAATCCCTCTGGGAGTGGGCATCGCGTTGATGATGCCCAAAAAGGGGCTGGCCGCATCGGCCAGCCTGGTCACCATCGCCCTGCCGCTGCTGATTCCGTGGAACGTGATCGGCACCATCTGGATCATCTTCACCCGACCCGACATCGGGCTCTTCGGCGCAGCCATCAACGGCCTGGGTGTGGCCTTCGACCACACCGCCTCACCCTCCCATGCGTGGGTCACCCTGATGCTCATGGAAGTGTGGCACTGGACACCGCTGGTGGCCCTGCTGGCTTACGCCGGCCTGCGCGCCATACCCGAAGCTTATTTTCAGGCCGCCAGGATCGACGGCGCATCGGCGTGGTCAACCTTCAAGTACATCCAACTGCCCAAAATGCGCGGCGTGCTCACCATCGCGGTGCTGCTGCGTTTCATGGACTCTTTTCTGATCTATGCCGAGCCCTTCGTGCTCACCGGCGGCGGCCCGGGCAACACCACCACCTTTCTGTCGATCTACCTGGTAAAGATCGCCGTTGGACAGTTCGATCTGGGACCGGCGGCCGCCTTTTCCCTGATCTACTTTCTCATTGTGCTGCTGTTCAGCTGGCTGTTCTACCAGGCACTGCAAAACGTCGGTAAAGGAGAGGCATCATGAAGATACAAAAACGCACGATCGGGCTGCTCATCTACTTCACCCTGCTCATGCTGCCCATCTACTGGATGCTCAACATGTCCCTGCGCACCAATGCCGATATCCTGAACGCCTTTGCGCTCTACCCCAAGGACATCACCTTCGGCAACTACCTGAAGATCTTCACCGACAAGTCCTGGTATTCGGGCTACATCAACTCGATCATCTACGTCACCATCAACACCTTGATCTCCCTTTCCGTGGCGCTGCCGGCGGCGTATGCCTTTTCGCGGTACAAGTTTGTGGGCGACGGCCAGATCTTCTTCTGGCTGCTCACCAACCGCATGGCGCCGGCAGCGGTTTTTCTGCTGCCGTTCTTCCAGCTCTACTCCACCTTCGGACTGATCGACACCCATATCGCCGTGGCGCTGGCCCACTGCCTTTTCAATGTGCCGCTGGCCGTCTGGATTCTGGAGGGATTCATGTCCGGGGTGCCCAAAGAAATCGACGAGACCGCCTATGTGGACGGGTATTCGTTTCCCAAGTTTTTCATCACGATCTTTTTGCCGCTGATCCGGTCGGGTGTGGGCGTCACCGCCTTTTTCTGCTTCATGTTCTCCTGGGTGGAGCTGCTCTTTGCGCGCACCTTGACCACCACCGCCGCCAAACCGATTGCCGCCACCATGACCCGCACGGTAAGCGCCGGCGGACTGGACTGGGGGCTGCTGGCGGCCGCCGGAATACTGACCATCGTGCCGGGCGCCCTGGTGATCTGGTTCGTGCGCAACCACATGGCCAAAGGGTTCGCCCTGGGCCGCGTATAGGAGGATATCGTCATGAATCTGGAGTGGATGGCCTGGACCCCGCATACGGCAACCTTTTTCATTACCATTTTTCTGACGCTCTGCGCCATGACGGCCTGGCAAATACTGCGCCCGTGCGTTCCCCGCAGGGGGTTTCTGCCCATTGTGACCACCCGCGGCGACCGCCTGTTTATCGGCTTGTTGTGCAACGCCTATATCCACCTGGCGTGGCTGTTTTTTACGGATCTATCGCTGTTCATCGCAACCGGCATCGCCGTCGTCTGGATGATCGTGGTGATGCGCTGGGCGTGAGCCTATTTGCAAAACCGTTGTAACCGATCGCGCGTGGGGAGGCACTGCGCGACAATCGCTTTAGATAGCGGTCGAATACCGACGGGGTCGCCGCACCCGGAGCCAACGCCTTCTGTCCGGGCTGTAGATGACCGACCCCATCGCCACCACCGAAGGCCAAGAGGAGGATTGTTTATGGTTAGAAAGATGCGTAACAAAGGGCACTGGACGCTTCTGGCGCTGGTCCTTTCCGTCGTTTTTGCCGCTTCGGCAAGCGCGGATATGGCCGCCGCCAAAAAGTGGGTCGAGAATGAATTTCAACCTTCAACCCTCTCCAAAGCGGATCAGCTTAAGGAGATGGAGTGGTTCATAAAGGCCTCCAAACCGTTCAAGGGCATGGAAATCAAGGTGGTGTCGGAAACCATCCCCACCCACGAGTATGAATCCAAAACCCTTACCAAGGCATTCGAAGAGATCACCGGCATCAAGGTCACCCACGACCTCATCCAGGAAGGCGACGTGATCGAAAAGCTGCAGGTGCAGATGCAGTCGGGCAAGAACGTCTTCGACGCCTATGTCAACGACTCCGACCTCATCGGCACCCACTCCCGCTACGGCAATGTGGTCAACCTCACCGACTGGATGGCCGGCGACGGCAAAGACGTCACCCTGCCCACCCTGGACGTGGACGACTTCATGGGCAAGTCCTTTACCACCGGGCCGGACGGCAAGCTCTACCAGCTGCCCGACCAGCAGTTCGCCAACCTTTACTGGTTCCGCTATGACTGGTTCAACCGGGATGACTTCAAAAAAGCCTTTAAACAAAAATACGGCTACGACCTCGGGGTGCCGGTGAACTGGTCCGCCTACGAGGATATCGCCGAATTCTTCAGCGAAGACGTTCGCGAAATCGACGGCAAGGCCGTTTACGGCCATATGGATTACGGCAAGAAAGCACCCGATCTGGGATGGCGCTTCACCGACGCCTGGCTCTCCATGGCCGGTGCCGGCGACAAGGGCATTCCCAACGGCAAACCGGTGGACGAGTGGGGCATCCGGGTGGACGAGAACAACCGCCCCGTGGGTTCCAGCGTGACCCGGGGCGGCGCCGCCAACGGCCCGGCCGCCAAATACGCGCTGCGCAAGTACATGGAATGGCTGCGCAAATACGCACCGCCGGGCGCCCTGGGAATGGACTTCTACCAATCCCTGCCCAGCCTGGCCAAAGGCAACGTGGCCCAGCAGATCTTCTGGTACACCGCCTTCACCGCCTCCATGGTCGAAGAGGGCACGCCGGTGGTCAACGCCGACGGCACCCCCAAATGGCGCATGGCTCCCTCACCCCACGGTCCCTATTGGGAAGAGGGACAGAAACTGGGATACCAGGACTGCGGTTCCTGGACCCTGTTGAAATCGACGCCGCTGGAACGCCGCAAAGCCGCATGGCTGTTCGCCCAGTTCTGCGTCAGCAAAACCGTCTCTTTGAAAAAGACCCATGTCGGCCTGACGCCCATCCGCGACAGCGACATCCGTCACCAATCCTTCACCGACCGCGCCCCCAAACTGGGCGGACTGGTGGAGTTCTACCGCAGCCCGGCCCGCGTGGCCTGGACGCCCACCGGCACCAACGTGCCCGATTACCCCAAACTGGCCCAGTTGTGGTGGCAGAACATCGGTGAAGCGGTAGCCGGCGAAGTCACCGTTTCCACCGCCATGGACAACCTGGCCCGCGAGCAGGACAAGATCCTGGCGCGCATCGCCCGCTCCGGCGTTCAGGGGGACAAGGGCCCCAAACTGAACAAAGAACGGGATGCATCCTACTGGCTCAACAAACCGGGGTCTCCCAAGGCCAAACTCAAGAACGAGAAGCCCCAAGGCGAAACCGTGGATTACGACAAGCTGATCAAAGCGTGGCGCGAGGGTCGTGTGAAATAGCCTGACGCCGCATTTGCAGCGAGATCCAACCATATGAGCCGTAAGAGACGGCTCACCGCAACCAAACAAAGCCCGCCCTTAACCAAGGGCGGGCTTTCGTGTTTCACGGCGGATGTGCTTAAAGCGAACTTCTTTATCCAAAGTGCGGGGGAACGGGATTCAGCGGAAGGGAAGGGAATGAACGCGGCTCTGCTTCTCGACCCTTGTTTCGTTGCGGTGGCGAACTGCCTGCTGTTCTGACAATGCCTGAGCCTGTTCCGTCGCGCGAGCGAGCGCCCCTTTGGAAAAAAGCGTCACCATTTCCCGAGCAAGCGCCTTGTCTTGCGACCATTTTTCTTTTGCTTGATTTTCAAGACTTGCCTGCATTTCAAGGGTTGCGTTTTCCAACTGGTCCCGGGCTTGCTTGAGGACGGGGCTTCTGTGGATATAATCCTTGTGGACCCAGGATTTTATGCCATCGAAACCTCGGAAGACAGGTCCGATCCCGATGGCCATTCCATCCCGGTTGGTTTCGAAACCAAGATCCGAACCGATATCCCTGGTTCCCAGATAGATGGGCACATAGGGAACCGAACACGGCGTCGACATGGCGACCCACCACAAGGCACCGATCTCCACAGGCAAATGAGACCGGAGTTGATAAACGGAAGAGTAATTGGTGCCGTGATTGCAGATGGTGAAAGGATCGGCATGGGGGGTGGGATCGGTGGCCGGATCCACTTGCCACACCGGTGTTCTCTCGTAGTGATCGCGAAGGAGTGAAAATAAGGTTCGGGCGGCGATTTTGGATTTGGGTTTGATCGAAAACGGGAGGGTTTTGTTTTGCGGGATGACCATCGCTTCCGAAGCGACCTTGGACATGGCCGACCATTGGCGGTATAAATTTCCGGGATGCACGCGCGCCTGGGGATCGGCAAATGCTTTTTCAAAATCAAAGGGCCCTTTTCCGGGATCGTACCACCCCCTGCTTTGCGCATACGCGACAAGACCGGGAGATCCTGAGAAGTTCTCCCTGTCCCGAAAATCGATCCCATGGATGGTGTAACTATTGGCAAGGAAGGCAATCTCGTCGTCCGGCACCCGGGCTGCCGCCCAATGCCTGCCCTTTACCAGGCCAAGCAGCCATCCCTCATTGGGGTCGCAAATAAGCAACGTTCTGCCGGTTGAATTGTAGCCGAATTTCTGCACCAGCGATCCAACCAGTTGTACGGCCTCTCTTGCCGTTTTGGCACGTTGGGCGATTAAGTGCCGCAGCACTGGACTTCCGATACCACCGCCCGTAATTTCCGGCTTGTCTTCGCGCGACGGACAATAGTTGGAGGCCACGGCCACACCGTATTCGTTCAGCACATTGTCTGCGCTGTCGACGTAGGGCAGGCAAGCGCATAAATAGCCGTAGGTTGTTGCCTTTTGCGGGATCCTGCCGCCATCGGGCAGTACCACCTGTGCCGTGCTCTGATGCGCCCTGCGTTTGACCCTTATGATACCGGTGAGCGCATCCGGGGTGTTATCCTCATTGTGACCCAGCAGTACACTTCCGTCCGCAGTGGCGGACTTGCCCGCCACGATTGAGAAGCAGGCCCGGGCTTCTTCAACGCCCCCCATAACAAGTAGAAGCAATAAGACGAACCGCAAACTGCCCGCGGAAACCGTAAACGGGATCTTGAATATAGGTGTCAATGCGCGACGTCCTCCGTACTGTCAGCGATCAGTCCCCATGCCTAGCCCCAATGCTGCGACAGTAGTAAGCCCCAGCGATGCCATAACAAAGTTAGCTTTTCTATTGGTCCGCGACCAGCCGCTATTTCAAAAGTGATGCAGCGGATTCGGCCATTTCGATGTGACTGTGCCCGATATTTTTGGCGACGCGCAGTTCCCATCCCAGGTGCATGTCCAATTGTGCAGCTTCATCCAGAGCCGTCTTGAAAAACGTATGACCTCTTGCAAATCGATGCTTTCCCTGGGCTTTGGCGGCCGGTGATCTTGGCAGGCCGGGATCGGTCGTGCTGATATCCAGGTCTCCAAGCAACACATACAGTTTTTTGTTCAACGCCATCTTCTGAGTTGCCCGCGTCGCCGCTGAATGCTCCAGACCGGCGGGAAAGGTTTTTTCAAACGTCGGCAGGGTGTACCAGCCGGCATTGGCGGCAATGGCGGTTTCAATGCGGGCATGGGGCTTGAAAAGCACCATGCGGTGAACGAACTGAGCTCCGGCCGAATGACCGTAGATGCAATAGGTCTCTCGCTTGAAATTCAGCTGCCTTTTCAAGTGGTCAAACAGATGTTCGATGGCTGAAAAGGTCCACTCGCTTTCAGCAATGGGCTTTCCGTCCCGTGTGGCAATATTGCCGTAATTGTAATGATAGTTGTCCGGATAGTACTCACGTGAAAATTCCGGCGCAACCAGCAGGAATTTTTGATCGATGGCATGGTCGATCCATTGATAGCGGTATGCCATCCCGTTCCTGCCTCCTCCATGCATGACGAAAACGATGCGGTGACCCTGCGGCAGGTTGTCGGGGCGATAATACCAGACCACGATGGGCTTGGACGGGTCTCCTTTGGCGTCCAGGAATCTGAATCTGCCCGAACCGGCTTTGGACAGATCGGTGCTCACCGGATACCCCCCGGCTTCGACGGTCAACTGCCGCATGTTGATATCGTCAGCCTGCACGGAAACAACTCCCCAGAGGATGAGAAATGAAATCAACGCAATTCGCCGCAAAATGGATCTCCATCGAATTCTCATGGTCAATCCCTTCTACACAGTTCCAATTTATAAAACTACGCTAAGCAGGACGAGAAAGACGGGTTCCAGATCCCGTTTTACGTTCCGGACGGCTCCAATAGCCTGGATCGGAAATCCCGTTTGTAAACAAGATAAAGGTGCGTTTTGATGCTGATATTGTAATGTGATCCATATCCCACGCAACAACTTGCGTCAATTCGTCCATTTCTGATTTTTCTGTAAGATTTTTTCTTATTCGGCCGGCAATTATGATTGCCGGTCATGGCGAAGCCCGCCCTGCACACAGGTCGGGCTTTCGCGTTTCATGGCGGTGGCGTTTTACGGCCCTGGCGACCGGGTCGGTAATTGACAACAAGGCCTTGCCGATTAGATTAAGCTGGATAAAGGAAGTGAGAAAGCGGTCATCTACCGGTGCAAGGTGGTATGACCGGGCAAGGAAACGACAGTTATGAAAAATACACCCCCCTCCAACATCAAAAATCACGCCCAGTGCGACGATATTCTGGACGGACTCAAATCCTGCAAAAACAAAGTCGACCGGCTCGAGCAATTCGCCCGCAAGTTGATTGCAAAACAATTGCGCACACAGTCGGTGATCAAAACGGCTGTGGACGGCATCATTCTCATATCGGAAAGCGGTAAGATCCAATCCTTCAACCCGGCGGCCGAGAAAATATTCGGCTACACCCAGAAGGAAGTCGTGGGGAAAAAGGTGAATATCCTCATGCCCGAACCGCATCGCAGCCGCCACGACCATTATATCCGTTCCTATCTCGAAACCGGGCGTCGAAGGATTATCGGTATCGGACGGGAAACCATGGGAAGACGCAAGGACGGATCGACCTTTCCCATCGACCTGGCCGTGAGCGAAGTGACGATCGGCAAACGCCGGTATTTCACCGGTATCGTTAAAGATATTACGCAAAGACACCGGTCGGCGACAGCCCTGAAGGACAGCGAAGAGCGCTTCCGGGTGCTGGTGGAAGCGATGAACGACGGCCTGGCGGTTCAGGATGCCCAGGGGAAAATCGTCTACGTCAATCCGCGTTTCTGCGAGATTCTGGGGTATGACCAACAATGCCTGATGGGCAAGACGGTGACCGAAATGATGGATACCGCCAGTCAGGTCGTGCTCCAGAATGAACTGGAAGAGCAGCCGTCACCGCAAGGCGGCATGGTCGAATTGCAAATGGAAAAGGAAAACGGAGACCCGTTGCACGTCAATGTGGCCGCCAAAGCGATCCGCGCCCCTGACGGCAAGCTCAACGGCAGCTTCGTGGTCATCACCGACGTCACCCAGGTCAAGAAATTGCAGGGCCAGCTCATCCAATCCCAAAAAATGGAGGCCATCGGGCGTCTGGCCGGCGGTGTGGCCCACGATTTCAACAACCTGTTGACGGTTATCCTGGGGTATATCGACCTGTCCATGACGGAACTGGAAAAAGACGATCCGCTCTATGACAATTTCATCCAGATCGATGAAGCCGCCAAGCGGGCCGGCAAGCTGACCCGCCAACTGCTGGCCTTCAGCCGCAAACAAGTCCTGCGGCCGGTAATGATCGGATTGAACGAGATCGTGTCCAACATCGAAGAGATGCTCCATCGTCTGATCGGAGAAGATATCATTTTCACCACCCGGCTCGACCCCAATACCGGTTTCATCAAGGCTGACCCGGGGCAGATCGAGCAGGTCCTTGTCAACATCGCCGTGAACGCCCGTGATGCAATGCCCAACGGCGGTCACCTGACCATCGAAACCCGCCAGATGACCCTCGAAGACAGCCACTTGGGGATAGAGGCCGATGTACCGCCGGGAAACTATGCCATGGTCGCCATAACCGATACGGGTGTCGGCATGGACCGCCAGACCCAGTCCCGCATCTTCGAACCCTTTTACACGACCAAGGAAAAAGGGCACGGCACCGGCCTGGGGCTTTCCATGGCTTACGGCATCATCAAACAGAGCGGCGGCGAAATCGCCCTCTACAGTGAGCCGGGCAACGGCACCTGCTTCAAGCTCTATCTGCCACAGGCACAGGCCGTGTCGGACGCGCCAGCTGCGGCTGCCATAGCCCCGGTACCGGTGTGCGGCAGCGAAACCGTCCTGGTGGTGGAAGATGAAGACGCGTTGCGCGGACTGGTGGTCAATGGACTGAAACGGTGCGGCTACACCGTCCTTCAGGCTCAAGACGGCCCCACTGCGATAGATCGGTATGGCAGCGGCGGCCAGGACCACATCGACCTGATCCTCACCGACGTGGTGATGCCGCAGATGAACGGCAAGGAGCTGGTTTCCAGGTTGAAACCCGTTCATCCGGAGGCCAAGGTGCTTTTCATTTCGGGATATACGGATGACGCCATCGTCAACCACGGCGTGCTGACACCGGGGACACCCTTTTTGCACAAACCGTTTACCCTGGATCAGTTGATCCGCAAAATTCAATCGCTCCTCAACGGGGCGTGATGCCTGTTATCGATTAGCACTCTTGTCGACAACCTCCAAAAGGAGAGCTGCCTGCAACATGGTTGCATCCAACGCCGTATTCATCGCATCGGAATCGTATCGCGGCCACAGCTATGGCCAGAACCACCCGCTGAAGATTCCCCGTGTCCCCCTGACCCTGGACCTGCTCGATGCCTATGGCGCCCTCGGACCGAAGGCGTATCTGGAGGCTCGACCGGCCAGCCTCGAAGAACTGGGCTGGTTCCACGGCGACGCCTACATCGCCGCCTTGCGGCGATGCGAAGAGCGGGGGCGTGTGGACGGCGAAAGCGGCCGTCGTTTCAACCTGGGAAATTTCGAAAACCCTTATTTTGATAAATTTTTCACCATCCCGTCCCTGGCCGCCGGCGGCAGCATCCAGGGTGCGGAGCAGGTGTTGGAAGGGCGCGTGGCCTTTAATCCGGCCGGCGGCATGCACCATGCCATGCCCCACAAAGCGCGGGGATTCTGTTATATCAACGACGCGGTGCTGGGAATCCTGCGCCTGCGCCGGGCAGGATGGCGTGTCCTCTATTTCGACATGGACGCCCACCACGGCGACGGTGTGCAATTCGGACTGGATGGCGACCCGCAGGCGCTGACCGTATCCTTCCACATGGACACCGCCTATGCCTACCCCCGAAAGGGAGGCGGCACAGACGACATCGGCAGCTCCCGGTCCGCCGTCAACCTGCCGTTTCCCCAGGGGGTCAACGACAGTGAATACCGCTTTGCATTTGACGCCCTGTGGCCGGAGATCTTAGACCGCTTCAAACCGGATGCCATTGTGCTCCAGACCGGCACGGATATTCTGCGCGAGGACCCTTTGGGCAAATTTTTCCTCTCCAATCGGCTCTTCCTGGACATCGTGGCGAGCATCAAGGAGCGTTGTCCGCGCAATGAAGCTGGAACGCCCCGCCTGCTGGTCATCGGCGGCGGCGGTTACCACCCCCTGGTGCTGGCCCGCTGCTGGGCCGGCGTATGGGGCGTGTTAGCCGGCCGGCAACTGCCCGATACCATTCCAGAATTGGGACGACGCCTCCTTGAACAGGTCCGCCTCCAAACGGACGAAGACTCGGAGAGGGAAGTAAAGATCGGCCGATGCCTTATCGATCCTCCCCGAAAAGGACCTGTCCGCGCGAAAATCCGTCAGCGCGTCGATCAATTGCTGCAAGGTCATCCGATATTCAAATCGACTTTTTCAGGGAGGTAGCCGTCACGCCGGATTGTGGCCCCTCAGCAGGGCTTAATATGGCACGTATCGTCTTTACACCACCATAATTGATACGATTCTAACAATCGATTGATTTTCCTATGTGGACGAATGCGCCGCGACGAATGGATCTTGTCCGCCTCCCTGATGGACGAATGCACCGTTATGCCGTATAGTGGGCGCAAACCAATCCCGAAGGGTCTCACATGAAAGGACACGGGTATGCAAACCATAGCTAACTCGCTGAATATAAGAAAATATAACCCTCTGCTGGCCGACGCTTACGACTATTGGGTCGACCGCACCCAAAGAAGCATCCTCTTCTGGGATGTGATGCGCAAACGCGGCAACGCCTACCTGGATCATTTTGATGCCGGCCAGCCGCCGGTACTGGTTTTCGATTATGAGATGGTGATGGACGGTCGTATCTTCGACGAACCGGTGAACTACGCCCTGTTGCGTATTCTGGACCGGCGCAAGCCGATGGAACGCCGCGAGGAAGAAAGGGAGACCGGCGACCGGCGCCTGACCCACCACGGCAAAGCGATCGACCCGCAGGGGCGGCCGCTGCGCCCCATTGTGGTGATTGACCCGCGGGCAGGGCACGGCCCCGGAATCGGGGGCTCCAAGCTCAACTCCCAGATCGGCGAGGCCCTGGAATGCGGCCATCCCGTCTATTTTATCATGTTCTACACCAACCCGGAACCGGGGCAGACCATCGCCCGCATCCAGCAGGCGGAAATCAGATTTCTCGAAGAGGTGGCCGTGCGGCACCCGGATGCCCCCAAACCGGCGGTGATCGGCAATTGCCAGGCCGGATGGGCAACGGCACTGATCGGCGCCGACCGGCCCGATGTGACCGGTCCCATGGTTTTGAACGGTTCACCGCTCTCCTATTGGGGAGGTGTGGAAGGCGCCAACCCCATGCGTTACAAAGGAGGACTGCTCGGTGGCGCCTGGCTCACTTCCCTGTGGTGTGATCTGGGGTACGGGCGCTTCGACGGCGCGCACCTGGTGGCGGGTTTCGAGGATCTCAACCCGGCCAACACCTATTGGACCAAATACTACCACCTGTTCGCCAATGTGGACACCGAAGAGAAACGCTTTCTCGACTTCGAGAAGTGGTGGGGCGGCTTTTTTAAAATGACGGCCGAAGAGATCCGGTTTATCGTTGACGGTCTGTTCATCGGCAATGAGCTGGAACAGGGTCACCTTCGCCTGGACGATCGCAAGGTCGTCAACCTCAAGAATTTCAAGGACCCCATCCTGGTGTTTGCATCCGGAGGGGACAACATCACCCCGCCGCCCCAGGCATTGAACTGGATCTACAAGGTATACGGCACGGTGGACGAAATCAAACGCTGCGGCCAGGTGATCATCTACATGGTGCACGAGCACATCGGCCATTTGGGCATCTTTGTCTCCGGCAAGCTGGCCCAAAAGGAACACCGGCAGATCCTGGGCCACATCGGGTGGCTGGAATACCTCGCTCCCGGCCTCTACGAAATGGTGATTGAAAAGGACAGCAGCGCGAAGGGCCGAAACGATTATGAAGTGCGCTTCGAAGCCAGGGAGATGGAGGACCTGCTCGAGCTGGACGACGGTTTGGATGACGAAGACGCCTTCGTACCGGTGAACAGCATTTCACGCTTCAATGACCTGATTTACCGCACCTTTACCGGACCATGGGTCAAGCTGGCCGCCACGCCTCCCACAGACAGCTGGATCCGCACCTACCACCCCTTGCGCATGCAGCGCTACATGATCTCTGACCGCAATCCCATGCTCTGGCCGGTCAAATGGTCGGCCCAACCGGTCCAGGAGCAGCGTCGAAGGGTATCGGAGAACAATGCCTTCGTCGCCTGGGAGGATTGCTTCTCCGAATCGATGAAGATTGGTCTCAATTACTACCGGGATATGCGCGACCTGATGCAGGAGCATTGCTTCAGATCGATCTATGGCAACCAGTGGGTCAAAAAGATATTCGGCGGGCAATCGTTGCCAAGCGGAAAGCCGAAAAAGCGGAGACTGAAACAGGAGAAAAAGAAAACCCGAAAACTGGCAAACAAGGGCGGCTATGTGGGAGCATGCGTCCGCGTCATGCTCGCCGTTTCTGAAGCGAACCATGTCATGAATGCCAGGGAGCTCAATATTGCCGAAAAAATCATCCAGAGCGACCGCCGCCTGCGAGCGGTATCTCCGGACAACTATAAAACCATGATCAAGGAACAGGCCCGATTCCTCGACCTGGACCCGACGTTGGCCATTTCCGACCTGGCCGATATGGTCACCACTGACAGGGATCGCCAACAGGTTTTTGATATCGCTGTGAGAATGGCCACGGCGGACGGCCTTGCCGGCATAAGGGAAAAATCGGTGCTGGACGCCCTCCACGATACGTTTGAGCTTTGAGACCAAGATGGGCGGTGTGCCCATCGGCCAGCGGCACTTGCCGAAATCCGGATCGCTTCCACCATCACAACGACTGGGCGCTGCCTGAAATACGCCTTTACCCGTGGCTCGCATTTGAACGCCGGTGAACCCGGCGGAGGCAAAGGCGCGACGTACGTCCTTGACCGCAGCGGACCATCTCCCCCCCTTTAAACACCGGCTTTTTCCATCGCGATCTATTGACGCCGGCCTGGTTTGACCTATTCTTTAAAAGGCGCCTTTGTCATGGACGCTGCAGGGGCACAACGCCTGTCCCGATCCGGGCCGGAACGGGCCGGGCTTTCATCGAACCAACAGGTCAGGAGATCCTTTCCGATTTTACATAGGGCGGGGAAATATGATGTTTCATGAAAATGATTATAAAGGCCTTAAAATGCTGACCGTCAGCCAGGCAGCCAAGTACCTGGGGGTCGGCAAACCCATCGTCTATCAACTCATTGATTTCAATGAAATTCAAGCTGTGCGCGAGCGTGGCGCGATCCTGGTCGACAAACGGAGCCTGGATACCTTTCGCGCCAGCGGAAAGTTGACTTGAAAATGCCTTCGGAGATCCAGCGGGAATGCACGAAATACCCATTATCCATAAAAACAAAAACTTGGAGATTCTCACCAAGCTGCTCAACTCCGTGGCCAAGAAATACGGCTGCCGCGTCGAGTACGTGCCCGACGAGGACACCATCCGCTTTTCCGGGGATATGGATTGCTGCCGGCACGTCACCGAAGAGACCCTGGCGTTCTTTCCGAAAACGGCGACGCGCGGTGATCTGCCGTTCAATTGTCCCACCAGCGCGCCCGACCCGGGAGCGACAACGAACGGGGAAGATTATTGAAAACAGCAGGGGAACATAGCGGCCCACATTTGGAAGCCATACGGTTCCGCTATACTTAAAAATAGAGAGCTTCTGCCATTTTCCACGGAGAAATACCAATTCCATGCCTGCTTTATTCGAAACATCGTAAAGATGCAGACGCCTGCTGTTTTGACAGGATAATAGCGTTTATCGCCAGCGGCATTGTCGTGTTTTGCGAAACCCCATCTGATCCTTTCCAAACATAAATGTCCATCGATATGATGAGCATTCATTTCCGGCTCTATTCAAACACTCTATAATTTTATGATTTCTTTAACCGATGGATTTGGATGCAAAGTTCTTTCCATATTCGATGCACTGGAAAATACTGTCATCGTTTGGATTCCACATTGCCCGAATGCCTTCATCGACCAGATCAAAGCCGGCTTCCGTTAAGCTTTCCGAAATCAATTTGGTCGATTCTCCGCTCCACCCGTAGCACCCAAAAGCAGCCGCTTTTTTATTCTTGAATTTCAACCCTTTTATTTCTTCCAGGATACCGGCCACAGATACCAGTATGCCGCGATTGATTGTCGGCGATCCCACCAGGATGGCTTTTGATTTGAAAACTTCTGTTATGACATCGTTTTTATCCGTCTTTGCCAGGTTGAAAAGTTTGACGTTAATTTCCGGGTCGGACGATGTGATCCCTTCGGCTATTTTTTCGGCCATGATGCGCGTGCCGTTCCACATGGTATCGTAGATCAAGGTAATCTGATTCTCCTGGTAATTGTCAGCCCACGCCAAATATTGTTCGACGATTTGAGCGGGATTCTTACGCCAGATTATGCCGTGGCTGGTGCAAATCATATCCAGGGGCAGATTAAAACCCAGCACTTCCTTTATTTTTCTGGTCACCAGCGGACTGAACGGGGTAAGGATATTGGCGTAATACTTGATGCACTCATGTGCAAGTTCGTTCTGATCCACCAGGTCATTAAACATGTATTCCGACGCGTAGTGCTGACCGAAAGCATCATTGCTGAACAGCACATTATCTGCGGTCAGGTAGCAGAACATGCTGTCGGGCCAATGGAGCATCGGCGCTTCCACAAAGATCAGCTCTTTGTCACCAAGGCTCAATTTATCCCCGGTCTTGACCGCCTGGAAGTTCCAGTCCTGGTGATAGTGGCCCTTCAAAGATTTGATCCCATTTTTAGTGCAATAGACGGGTGTGTCGGGAATGTGCCGCATGAGTTCCGGAAGGGCGCCGCTGTGGTCGCACTCGGCGTGGTTCGCAATTATGTAGTCGATCTTCTCAAGGTCGATTTCCCTGGTCAGGTTCTCAACAAACTGGTTGGCAAACGGCCTCCAGACCGTATCGATCAGCGCTACTTTTGCCTCTTTGATCAGATAGGCATTATACGAGGACCCCTTGTGCGTGGAGTATTCATCACCATGAAATTTACGAAGCTCCCAATCGATTTTTCCCACCCAATGAATATTGTTCTTAACCTGAAAGCTCATTTTCCAATCTCCTCATTTGGATAATTTGGACCGTGAAATGGATTGCGCGATGCTTTTAATCGCATAGCCTTCATCCCGACCTGGTTTCAATCTGTTTCAGCGGTTTGAAATCTGTGATACTGAATTGCCTGTTACTCGCCACGGATCATTGCCAGCAGCATTTTAAACTTTTCTTCGGCCTGAATTGCATGGGGAATATTCGCCGGCATGATGACCATCTCACCTGCGGCGACGGTTTGCGGCTCGCCACCAATCGTAATCTCCGCCGAGCCGTCTAAAATCTGAACTACTGCATCAAAAGGTGCTGTGTGTTCGCTGAGCCCCTGCCCTTGGTCAAAGGCAAACAAGGTGATATTGCCAAAGTGCTTTTTCAGCAGCGTCTTGCTTACGACGGAACCGTCGGCATAATCAACATTTTTCCCCAGGTTGAAAGGCTTTCCTCCGGGCGTGATGGAATGTGCGTTCATGTGGACCTCCTTGAGATTTTCGAATGGAGGTGCCGGCGGCTCGATGCATACCCGGCACCTCGCACTGTGATTGCATACATGGTTCGTCACTTATGTCTTAAGGACCGCTAAGGGTGCCCGTGAGGTTTCACCCCTTTCCGAATAAATTCATGGATGCCTTCGGCGTAGTGGGTGAACTCAACATAGGCTGCAACAAACGCACGCCCGGCCGCGCTGCCTTCATCCGCGAGCCGGCCGGTTTGCATCACGCGCTCGAACCGGTTCCGGATGCCTTTTTCGATGGCGCGGGTTAACACTTTGGACAGGTTATCCGCATTTCCATTTTCAATGGCCTTGTCGGCCAAAGCCACCGCCGGATCAATCCTGCCGCCGGCCTTTAATCCCGTGTAGGGGGCGCCTTCTCCGGCGCGGTGGATGCGAACCAGGGTTTCAAAAAAATAAGTGTCCGCCAGTTCGCGGGCTTGGTCACCCAATTGCCTCACTTTCAACGTTTTTTGGAAGGCATCCCGGATGACCGGTTCGTCATCGACGGACACCCATTTCACCACTGGGGTGACATCGCCTGTTTCGAGGGCCGACTGTGCGGTTTTTACAACGGGGCCGTCAAGCGTATCACAATGGGCTTGCGCACGGTTTTGCCAGAAGAAAAGAACTGCGAAAAGCGCCAGCAGTGCCAAAAGGCGTCTGTATACGAGTATTTTCATCATTTCAGGTTCCTCCTTCAGAGGGGGTAACGCAACGAGCCGAATTCAAGATTGACGGCCATTACAGATATCTGCTTTTGAAGGCGTCTAGCATTTGATGGAAGGCGTCATGCTTTCCGGCACCGACTTTTTCCATTTCGATCCGATCGAATCCCGCCTGCAATTCCGCAAGTTTACTTTCCGGTAAATGGTCGACCGCCATGGGAAAAAGCACGCTGTTCTCCTTGTCGATGTGGTAATCCAGCAAGGCAATATAGTCATCCGCATATTGTTTTAATTGATGAGCGGCGTCAGGGTCGCCATTCAGGTATCCGGTCATGGCGGTTTTCATTCCGGCCACCAGATCCCGGCCCTGTTGGTGCTCTTTGAGCATCACGCCCACAGGACCTCCATCGCGGCTGATGCCGACCTCCTCCAATGCCGGAAATAGAAGTTCTTCTTCCTTTGCATGGTGGCACCGGTCAACGAATGTACTGAAGAATTCAAAGAGCTGTTCCAGATGGTCGGGATTGGCGATCTTTCCATTTCGATCAATATCCTGACCGATCCTTTTCAGGATTTTCAGCGTCAATCTGACGGCTTCGTGCTCACTTATCAGTTCATTTATGGCATTCATTGAATTTCTCCTTTGAGCTTGATGTTTTTGATGACCCGAATGCTCCTGCAGATCTGCGTATCACCGAACCGAATGTCCGCATCAAACGGGTTCGGTTTTGGGCATCGATTCGAATTGCCGTTTCCGTTCCGGGTCAGTTTTTTGATAGGACCATCCGGTGACCAGGCCGATAACAAAATAGGCCAGTGCGCCGACGCCGATCAGAAAAACAGTGTCCCCGATGGTTCTGAGCCAGCGCAATACTTCCATGACGGGTTGCTGCAGGAAATCCGCACTGCGGGCATACCAGAGCCCATGTTCTACACTGGCCCATGTCTGCATCAGGCCGATGGGCAGCAGACTCAGCACAATCATTAATACCAGCCCGCCATTCATGGACCAGAAAGCCAGCCGCAACGGGCCTTCACGCCACACGCCCCGGGGATGAAGCCGTCTCAGGACAACGAGGATCAATCCGAGCGCCAGCAGTCCGTAGACCCCGAACAGAGCGGCATGGGCGTGCACCGGTGTGGTGTTCAGCCCTTGCATATAGTACAGGGCGATGGGCGGATTGATCAGGAATCCGAAAACACCGGCGCCCACAAGGTTCCAGAAGGCGACGCCCATGAAAAAACGAATGGGCCAACGGTATTTTTCCATCCAGGATACGATGTTCGCTTTCTGGTAGGTTTCCCAGGCCTCGTATCCGATCAGCGCCAGCGGTACGACCTCAAGGGCGCTGAAAGTCGCGCCGACCGCCATGATGGAGATGGGGGTGCCGCTGAAGTAAAGGTGGTGAAAGGTGCCGGGTATGCCTCCGAAAAGATAGATCGCGGAGGAGAACAGAACGGCCCTGGCGGCGCTCAATGACCGGACCAATCCCAGTTGGTTGAAAATAAAAGCGATGGCCGCTGTGGCGAAGACTTCGAAAAAGCCTTCCACCCACAGGTGAACCACCCACCAGCGCCAGTACTCCATTATGGTCAGATGTGTTTTGGAGCCGTAGAAGAAACCGGCGCCGTAGAAGAGGCCGATGGCCATGGACGAACCGGCGAACAGCATGACCAGGTGTTTGCGATGCCCCTTTTCTTTCAAGGCCGGCCACAGGCCGCGAAGCATGAGCACCAGCCACAGCACCAATCCCACGAAGAGCAATATCTGCCAGAATCGGCCCAAATCCACGTATTCATACCCTTGATGGCCGAACCAGAAACCGGTTTCCAGGTCGAAGACCTGTTGGATGGAAAGCCATTCACCGGCCAGCGAGCCTGCCACCACGACGAGCAGCGCGCCGAAAAGCACGTTCACCCCCAGACGCTGGAATTTGGGTTCCCTTCCGCCCACTGCCGGCGCCAGGTACAAACCGGTGGCCAGAAACGCCGTTGCAATCCAGAATACCGCCAGCTGGATGTGCCACGTCCGCGATACCGCGTAGGGAAGCATTTTGGAAAGCGGAATCCCAAAGAACTTATCGCCTTCCACGGTATAGTGGGCCGTCAAACCACCCAGCAGCGCCTGAACCACGAACAAGGCTATCACGGTCAAGGCATATTTGCCGGCAGCCCGCATCGAAGGGGTGGTCTCTATGCGATCCAGGGGATCTTTCTGGCCGGGGGTCGGAAGAACTTCCTCCCGGTCTCGAAACAACTTGTACCAGACCAGGGCCCCCACACCCGCCAGCAGCAAGGCAATGCTGATCAGGGACCAGACCAGGCTGGCGGTGGTCGCATGGTTGCCCACCAGGGGTTCGTGAGGCCAATTATTGGTATAGGTCAGGGACAGGCCTTCCCGTTCGGTGGTCGCCGCCCATGCCGTCCAGAAGAAAAATGCGGTGATTGCCTCCCGGCGACTTTTTTCCGGCAGCGCCGATGCATGCAACGCATAGGATTCACGCACATCCGACAGGCTTGGATCGTCACCGAACAGCGCCATATAATGCTTTGCCGTTTCCGAAACAGCGGCGGCTCTCTCTTTGGAGATGGTGACGATGCCGGATTCCGTGTCGTATGTATTGCGGCGCATTTCCGACCGCACGCGGTGATCGATTTCCGCCTGTTGGACCTCAGACAGATCCGCATACCGGCCGGTGTGGTATTTGATGCTCAACAGGTCCCGGAGGGCCGACGCTTCCCGGTGCAGCCAATCCGCAGACCAGTCCGGGGCCTGGTATGCGCCATGCCCCCAGATCGATCCCACCTGCTGGCCGCCCATGCTTTGCCAAGCCTGCTGGCCTTTTAAAATATCGATTTTTGTCATCACAAGCTCACCGGCTTCGACTCGCACTTCCTGCGGAACAGGCGGCACCTTGCGGTACAATTCGCGTCCGAACCATCCCAGGACGATCAAAGTGGAGAAAAGCACGGCGCCCAATAGTATCCAAAGCTTTCTGGTCTCGTTCATGGCTCCTCCTTCCATTCCTGTTTTTCAGGAAAATAAATGCTTCTGAACACTATGGAGCAACCGGCATGCCAAAATTTTATTTCCATGATAACAGTATATTGAGACAGATGTTGTAAAAATGAAAACAGCTCGGACGTTGCCACAATGATAACATTGTTGTATATATGTAAACATGGACATGATGGATACATTGATTTCAATTTCCGTTGATCTCACTGCGGCGATGACCGCCAAGGACCGGTACGAAAGGCTTCTCGTCGCAATCGAAAAGGTCCTTCCATATGATGCCGCGGCCCTGATGAGAGTGGACGGCGACTTGCTGATTCCGGTGGCCGCCAGAGGGCTTCTGCCGGACGCCATGGGCCGGGAATATGGGCGCAGCTCCCACCCGCGCCTGGATATCATCTGCAATTCGGATGAACCGGTGCGGTTTCCGGCGGACAACTCCCTCCCCGATCCTTTCGATGGTCTGCTGTCCGAGGATGCAGAGGCGTTGAGCCATATCCATGCATGCCTGGGCTGCCCATTGCGCGTGGATGGCACGCTCATCGGCGTGCTCACCGCCGATGCTTTGGATCCCAAGGCATTCGATGACATGGACCCCCGCTTTTTGAAAGCCGTGGGGGCCTTGGCCGGTGCACAGATGCAGACGGCCGATCTCATCGATGCTTTGGAAAAAAGTGCCGAGCGCCAGGGGCAGATTGCAAGTGACCTGATGCATGACATTCATGTGCGGCAGGGAGCGCAAATTCTTGGCGGCAGCTCCGTAATGGAGCATCTGCGCCGGGAGATAGATCTCGTGGCGCGTTCCGATTTTACCGTTCTGGTTTTGGGTGAAACCGGCGTCGGCAAGGAATTGGTGGTTAGAGCCATTCATTCGGCCTCCAATCGAAGGGAGGCGCCGCTGCTTTATCTGAACTGTGCGGCCTTGCCGGAGACGCTTGCCGAGAGCGAACTGTTCGGCCACACCAAAGGATCGTTTACGGGCGCAAACGCGGATCGGGCGGGGAAATTTGAACTGGCGAACAATGGCACGCTCTTTCTTGATGAGATCGGGGAGTTGCCGCTATCGGTGCAACCGAAGTTATTGAGAGCGATTCAAGAAGGTGAAATCCAGCGTGTCGGGTCCGATAAGACCCACAAGGTGAATGTCCGCCTGCTTGCGGCCACGAACCGAAATCTGGAACAGGAGGTTGAAGACAAACGGTTCAGGGCGGACCTTTTTCACCGCCTGAATGTCTATCCGATAAATGTACCCGCGCTTAAAAAGCGCAAAGAAGACATTGCCATGTTGGCGGGTCATTTTTGCGAACGCATCCAAAGACGCCTGGGATTGAATCCCGTCAGGATCAGCCCCGAGGCATATAACGCAATGGCGCGTTATGACTGGCCGGGAAATGTACGCGAACTGGACAACATTATTTCAAGGGCTGTGCTGAAGGCCTCATTCGAATCGCCCGGGGGAGAACACGTGGTGATATCCCCTTCCCACCTGGGCGGTGATTTAATGCCGGCAGACGGCTCGAACGCCGCTCCATCCCTAAAAAAAAGCGATCCGGTCTTCACCAAGGACTTTTCATTTAACGATACAATAAAAGATTACAAGCGGGAACTGATCACGCGGGCTCTAAACAAGAACGTGGGGAATTGGGCGGCGGCTGCGAGAGATTTAAACATGCACCGCAGCAATCTCCACAATCTTGCGAAAAGGCTCGGGTTGAGATGATCTTTTTCTAGTCTGTTCCAACATCCGTAAAAGCACATAAAAAGATTTAATCTGATGGACTGATAATATCATACATTTTTTAACCCCGCCTGAAATCCGCCTCAGTGGAACTTTCGTTTCCGGCAAACTTCCGTGTCCACGCACGATATTTGAAATATAGGCGCCGAACCCGTTGAATCCATGCACGTCGATCTTCCTTCGGATACCGGAATGGGCATCCGTGGCACACCTCCGGACATACTGGCGTTCAACTTCAACCAGGTCATGGTTTGTTGAATGGTTGGTGCCACCTGGGACCCGCGGAGCTATCTTTTATCAGGATCGGCGTCCTGGTCGGAAGGCTGCTTTTGACGATCTTTCAACAACGGTTCGATGATGCGAACCGGGGTTTTGACGGTCCGCTTCAGGATCCCCCCCAGCCGGGATCCCACCGCCTTGGGCGATAGGGGCAGCACGGCTGGATCGGAATACGGTCCTTTGACGCGCACCGGTATGGCCACCAGGGTTCCCTGGAGAATATCGCCCACAATGGGAATCCGGTCCACGATCCAATCCACGGTGGTCAGGGGGGAGACCAGCACCAGCAGGTCCACTTTTCTGGAGGGGATATGGAATTTACCGTCGGCCACCATGTTCACCGAATTGGATTTCAATACACCCTCCCGGATTCGCACGTGGCCGTCGCCAAGGGTCCATTTGGAATCGATGCGGCGATAGGCAAAATCATTTTTGCGCATATCCGGCAGATCGCCTTCCACATACTGGTGGATCGAGAGGTAGGAAAGCAGATTGGTGAAAAACCCGGCCGACCCTAAATTGGAGATGCGGCCATCCTCTATGGAGAAGTTAAGCTCCCCCTTGAGGTTGTTGATCAACTCGTCGCGGCGCGTGCCCCGGGAGGTTAGCCGGCCGTCAAGATCAAGGGTCCCCGCCAGCCTTTCGGAACTCCGGCGTTCGAGCAGACACTTGCCCACATCCTGGAGGGCGGCCTGGCTGGCGCGGGGCGACAAATCCATCTGCACGGCTCCGTCGGCAAACAGGAGTTGTCCCGGCATCTGTACGCCGCACAATTGCGCATCAATGATATCAACGCTGGTTTGATGTGCGCCTATGTCGACGGTCGCCAGCAATGGTGCAATGCGGTATCGGTCGTGGATCAGTTCTCCTATCTCCACCGAAACCGTTCCGCGCAGCGGATGGCCCGCCGGCATGCCGGTTCCGGGCGTTTCGCTCTGATTAGCCTTCTCACGGTCCAGAACGGCCAGTAATTTTCCAGTATTCCAGCGGTCGGCGACGATTTTCCCCTTCACATCGACGGCCGTTGGCGACAGGAGAGCGCCGCCCGCCAGGGAAAAGGTGCTTTCATCCCAGGCCACCAGCGCTTCGGGCAGGTTGATCCGCCGTCCTTGTCCCCCGATAGAGGCTTTGAGCAGAAGGATCGAGCCAAGTTCCGTGAAGGGATATTCGAAATCGGTGATCGTCAACTCCCCGTCCATTCCGGTCAGGTTCCCATCTGTCCGGTCGAAGTGGAGCCGGGCCCGCCCCTGTATGGCGCCGGATTTCACCCGGTGGTCCGTCCACAACCGATCGAGGGTCGATTTTTCAATATGCCCGGTAAAGCGCGCATCCGTCATCCGGCCCGTCCGCTGTCCGACAAGGGACATCAGTGCATCCGAGGCGTTATCCTTGATCCGCAGCCGGTGTACCCGCCATGCATCCTTTGAACCGTGGGCCACAGCCCCCAGGAACGGTCCGTCGTCCCATGCGACAATTCCGTTGAAGCGCCACTTTCCGGAAGCATCCCAGGCGATATCGGCACCCTCAACGCCAAAGGGCGCCTTGGGCTGCATCTCCGGCGGCAGCCCCCCCATCGCCCACAGCCGGCTGAGCGTCGCCGGTCCCATCCGGCCTTTGACAAACAATCCAACACGCGGCGGTTCACCGGCCATGATCCGAACCCCGCCCACAAGATCAAAAGCGGATGAGCCGGTGGTGAGCCCGGCTTCGGCCGTGACCGATGTCGACAGGCGGTCCAGCCGGTCTCCAACGGTCAGTCGTCCGGAGACGCGTCCCGCCACAGGCGGGATTCGATCCAGGGTTGCAGCACTTTCCGGGTCTCCCATGACCCTTTTCAACATGACCGGGATGTCCCCGGCGTCCGCTTCGATGAGAGCATCCAGGGAAAAAGCGCGGCTGCCATCATACAGCCCCAGGGTCAATCCGCCATGGCGGGCGACGGTGTTGCCCTGGCGGGCCTCGACGCCGGTTGCGGCCAGCCGCCCATTTTCGATGACCACGCGCCCCCGTACCTGCTCGAGATCGAAGAGATTGCCGGGCACCACGATGCGGCCTTCCGTCAGGCGGCCTTCCACCCGGAGGCGGTCCATATCGGCCAACGCGGGCCATGTGGGGGCCGAAAGCCTGGCCGTCACCGACGGCACCAAACCGTCCCGGACGATATCGAGTACGTCGACCACCGCCGGCTGATCATGGAAGAGGTCCAGCAAGGCTTTTCGAATGGGAGCGACCTGCAGATCGGCGCCATGCAGGGACAATTGAATCGGCGGGGTCGCCCGGGATGGGGCTTTATGCCAGTCGAAGGATCCGCTCCAGTGCATGGCAGGGGAAGTCGTCTGAAGCCGGTGAAGGGCGATATGCGCCCATTGAGGCGTCAAGGCGGCACGCCCGTTGAGAGCGAGGCCTTCGAGGACCATCCGCCGCCCTTTCACGATCAGGACCCCACGGGAGGCACTGGCGGCAAAGCGGGCATGCAAGCGCTCGAACCCATAAATGTTCGCCTCCAGATCCAGATCCAGCGCTGTTTCGAGTAAATCCTCCTGGAGGGCTGTGATGCCAATGGCCTGGAGGATGCGGCTTTGAAGCCCGCTGATGGCAAGGTGACCGCCGCCATGCCCCGTGAGAAGGTCCATCTGCGCGGTCAACCGGAAGCCCTCAGCCCCATCGGTTTTGCCGTTGATACGCACATGCACCGAACGATCGGCCGTATGGATGCGACTGCCCAGCGTCACCACAACGGCGGTGGTGCGGCCGGACGGTTTAAGTTCCAACCGGCCGTCCACGGTCTCTACCGCCATATCGCCCCATGGGCCGATGGCAGCGGCCAGCGCACGGAGGGCCTCCGGAACCTTGATGCCGCCGATTTGGTGCGCATGGCCTTGGGACGTGGCGCCGCCCGCCTCCCCAAGTTCCACCATTGCCCGTGGGGCCATCAGCCGGACCCGATCGATCTGCAACCGGCCGGTCAGCAGCGGCCATATCTTAGGATAAATTGCGATTTGGGGAACATGCAGGCGGATGCGGTCCCCTTCGGAAAGGTAGACCTGGGATACCACTGCATGCGGCCACGGCAACAGGGCCGGCGTGATTTTCCCGAAGGTCATATCGCCGGGATAGGCCTGCGAGATACGGGAAGCGGCCAGACTGCGCATTTTCTGGGTATTGACGAAGACCGGCAGCAGCCAGTTCGCCGCCAGCACCCCCCCGGCCAGGAGGACCGCGATCCCGGCGATCCATGACACCCGTATGTTCGTATCCGTTCGTCGCATCATTTCATGCTGTGCTGGTTTGAATAATCGGCACCATCCCCTTATACCATCCCAGGGAAGGGTACGGCGCCCGATTGAAGATGATCATTTGATCATTTTAATTCGAGCTTGCTTTAACTTGTTGTGTTCACACATCATACAATATAGAACATAGGGAACCCAGCGATATTGACAAGCACCGAAATCAGGGGCATTTTTTCCCTCAGTATGGCTGCTTACCATGAATTTTTGAGGATTGAATACCTGACGCCTGACGAGAGATGAAAAACCCACCCACGATCGTTGTCATTTGCATGGTTGTATCCTGGTCATTGCTGGCATGCGCTCCGTTCACCCCTGAAAAACGGCCGGATGAAGTGGAAATGCTGCCGGCGACCTATTCGAACCGGGCGCCAGCTTCCGATATTCTCCAGAGGTGGTGGGAGAGCTTCAACGACGCGCAACTCAACGATCTGGTGGAAGAGGCGCTGCAGAACAATCATACACTGCAACAGAGGTGGGCGCGCCTTAGACAGGCCCGGGCCCTTGCGGTGAGAAGCGGCGCCGATCTCTACCCGGATCTCACCCTGAATGGATCGGCATCCCGGGGGCGGCAGCGATCCGATGACGGCCAGACGTCGGCGGAGTTCGACACGGATCGGTATGCGCTGGGGCTCTCCAGTACTTACGAGATCGATCTGTGGGGACGCATCCGCTCGGGACGGGAGGCTGCCGCGCTTTCGGCGGTCGCCTCCAGGGAGGACCTGAACGCCGCCGCCATGACCCTGACCGCCAATGTGGCCACCCGCTGGATCGGCGTCATCTCGCAGCGCATGCAAAAACAGTTGCTGGAACAGCAGTTGACGGCCAATCGTACCCTGGAGGAACTCGTGGAGCTGCGGTTCCGCAAATCTCTGGCATCGGCCCTGGATGTCTTTCAACAGCGCCAACTCGTGGCCCAATCCCGGGCACAGATACCGCTGGTGGAACAGGGCGAGCGGCAACTGCTCAACGAATTGGCGGTTCTTCTGGGACGATCCCCCCACACGGCGCCGCAAATTGAAGCCGGCGAGCTGGCCATTCCCGAGGATATACCCCATTCCGGCATCCCGGCCCAGCTGCTGACCGCCAGACCCGATATTCAGGCGGCGCTGCGGCGGCTGGAATCGGCGGATTGGGATGTGGCAGCCGCCAGGGCCGATCGGCTGCCGGCCATCAGCATCTCGGCCAACGCGACCTACCAGGCCGATGAGTTGAATCTTTTGTTCGACAACTGGCTCCTTAATCTAGCGGCCAACCTGACCGCCCCAATATTGGATGGACGTCGACGAAAAGCCGAAGTGGATCGTCTTAAAGCGGTAGTGGACGAAAACCTGGCGGCATACCGTCAGACCGTCCTGACGGCCATGCAGGAAGTGGAAGATGCGCTGGTTGGAGAGCAAAAGCTGCGCGCCCATCTGGCAGGTCTGCGGGATCAATTGCAGGCTGCCCAGAATGCGCTCAACGAGGCCCGGTCGCGTTATCGCAACGGATTGAGCGACTATCTGCCGGTGTTGACACAGCTGCTGACCGTTCAGAACCTGGAGCGCACCATCATTCAGCGAAATGCCGATCTGCTCCTGGTGCGCGTCGATCTGCACAGGGCCCTGGGAGGGACTTGGACGGCATCATTGATCGAACGGCCGCAACCTTAGCCGCGCAACCGGGTGGTTGCGCTCATCAAGACACAAACGCAGGATTGCCCCATGCAATTGGACCCGACGACATCCCCAAACAACGCCCCGAAATCCAGCGAGGCCATCGCCGCAGGCGGAAACGCAACATGGGTCATCGTGCTCGCCTGCCTGGTGGTCATCGGCCTGGGGGCCTTCGCATATGTCAAGCTGGTAACATCGGCCCCGTCTGCGAAAAAGCGGCCACCGGTAAAAATCACGCCGCTGGTTCAGGTCCAGGAAATTTTCCCCGAAACCCGGAAAGTGGCCGTCAAGGCCATGGGAACAGTGATACCGGCCAAAGAACTCACCCTGCGATCGCGCGTATCGGGTGAAATTGTGGAGATCCACCCGGACTTCACCGAAGGCGGTATCTTGAACAAAGGGGAAGAAGTCGTCCGCATCGACGATCTGGACTACGAATTGATCGCTGCCCAGAAACGGAGCGCGGTGGCCGATGCCGACTACCAACTGAAACTGGAGCTGGGACGCCAGGATGTGGCTCAAAGGGAGTGGAAACTGCTCAATGGAGACAATCCGGCGCCTGAAGCGGATGCCGAACTGGCCCTGCGCAAACCCCACCTGGAAAAAGCACGCTCGGATCTCACGGCCGCCAATGCCGAGCTG
Organism: Desulfobacteraceae bacterium; assembly: GCA_050302315.1. GTDB lineage: Bacteria > Desulfobacterota > Desulfobacteria > Desulfobacterales > Desulfosarcinaceae > JARRKU01. The sequence goes on along the minus strand of JBNLAV010000201.1, from coordinate 17,147 downwards.
ACCGCGGCACGCCTTCAATTGGCGCGAACGCGGATCAAGGCGCCGTTCAACAGCATCATCCGAAAGACCCACGTAGAGCGCGGCTCCCAGGTGGCGGTACAGGAGAACCTGGCCACCCTGGTGGGGATCGACGAATATTGGGTCCAGGTATCGGTCCCCGTGGACCGCCTCAAATGGATCGATATCCCCGGCGACCATCGGCATCAGGGGGCCTTGGCCAGTATCACCTACCATGGCGATGCGGTTCGGACCGGTCGCGTGGTGAAGCTGCTGAGTGATCTCGAAGCCGAAGGCCGCATGGCGCGCCTGGTGGTCTCGATCCAGGATCCGTTGGGATTGATGAAAAAGGAGAGCGGAAAGCCCGCACTTCTTATCGGGGAATATGTACGGGTTGAGATCCAAGGCAGCGAAATCAAGGACGCCTTCCGCATTCCGCGCACCGCCTTGAGGGACGACACCCATATCTGGCTGGCCGACGGCGAGGGAAGACTGGACATTCGCCAGATCCGCACCCTGTGGCGGGACAGCGAAACCGTCTTGGTCCGGGACGGGTTGAAGCCCGGCGACCGTCTGATTGTATCGGATCTGGCCGCCCCTGTCCCCGGCATGGCCGTGAATGTGGACAACGGTGAAAAGCGGCCGCAGGCCGCCGCCGCCCGAACGAACTGATTGAAAGCGCGCAAAAAGGATCATGGAGACCCCTCCTACCCCCAACCGCCCGGATCGCGGGCCCATCGGCTGGATGGCCGGTCACTCGGTGAGCGCCAACCTGCTGATGCTGGTATTGCTCATCGGCGGCCTGATGATGGGATTCAGAATCAAGAAAGAAGTCTTTCCCGACTTTGAGCTCGATCTGGTCACCATCAGCGTGTCCTACCCCGGTGCCAGCCCCGAAGAAGTCGAGCGGGGGGTGGTTCTGCCCATAGAGGAAGCGGTCCAGAATATCGAAGGTATCAAGGAGGTCTCTGCGACCGCCTACGAAGGCACTGGAACGGTTACGGTGGAAGTGCTGGAGGGCGAGGATGCCCAGCAGGTGGCCCAGGATATCAAGAACGAAGTGGATCGCATCTCCACCCTTCCCGAAGAGGCCGAGGAACCGAAGGTCAAGGTGGCCAAGCGAAAGCGCTACGTGGTCTCGCTGGCCCTTTTCGGCGACCAGAGCGAGTGGGTGCTCCGGGAGATGGCCGAAACGGTGAGGGACCGGTTGCTCCAGGCGCCGGAGATCACCCAGGTGGATTTGACCGGGGTCCGCAATTACGAAATCAGCATCGAAATCCCCCAAAGCCGGCTGAGGGCCTATAACCTGACCCTCTCCTCGGTGGCCCAGATCCTGCGCCAGGCCGCTGTTGAAGTGCCGGGGGGCGCCATCCGGACCGAATCAGGCGATGTGCTTGTACGGGTCAAGGAGCGCCGTGATTATGCCAAAGAGTTTGCAAGAATACCCGTCATCACCGCCAACGACGGCACCCAGGTTCTGCTGGAGGATATTGCGGTCATAAAGGACGGTTTTGAGGACACCGATCAGTTCGCCACCTTCAACGGGCATCCTGCCGTGATGCTGGAAGTCTACCGTGTGGGCGACCAGACCCCCACATCGGTTTCCACCGCTGTCTACCGCAAAATCGAAGAGATCAACCTGATTCTGCCCGAGGGGCTCAACATCGAAGCGCGAAACGATCGATCGGAAATCTACCGGCAGCGCCTGGACCTGATGCTGAGAAACGGGTTCATCGGCCTCGGGCTGGTGTTCATCCTGCTGGCCGTCTTCCTGGAGGCCAGATTGGCGTTCTGGGTCAGCCTGGGGATTCCCATCTCTTTCCTCGGGTCGATGCTGATCCTGCCCAACGTGGGTATCAGCATTAACATGGTCTCCATGTTTGCCTTCATCGTCACCTTGGGCATCGTGGTGGACGATGCCATCGTGGTGGGCGAAAACATCTTCCATATGCGCCAGAAAGGCATGGGATGGTTTCAGGCCGCCGTCCGGGGAGCGAAGGAAATCGCCATGCCGGTGTGCTTTTCCGTGCTCAGCAACATGGTCGCCTTCATGCCCATGTTTTTTGTGCCGGGTTTCATGGGTAAGATATTCAGCCAGATCCCCATGGTGGTGATCAGCGTTTTTTCCATCTCTTTGATCGAAAGCCTCTTTATTCTGCCCGCCCACCTGGGGCATCGCCGCACCCTCAAAACGGGAGGGCTGTTTTTCAAACTGGCCCAACTGCAACAGCGGTTCAGCGCGTTTTTCATCCGGATGGTCCGAACCCGCTACGGACCATTTCTGGATCTGGCATTGAGATACCGGTACCTGACCATCTCCGTGGGCGTAGCGGTGTTGCTGCTGGCGCTGGGCTTCGTGAAAAGCGGCCGCATGGGGTTCGTGCTCTTTCCAAAGGTCGAGTCCGATTACGCCATGGTTACGGCCAAGCTGCCTTTCGGCAGTGCCGTGCAGCAGGTGGCCGAGGTTCAGGCGGCCCTGGTGAAAAGCGCCCAGGAAGTGGTGGCCGAGAACGGCGGCGACCGGCTCAGCGAAGGGATTTACGCCTGGCTGAACGGGAATTCGACCACTGTCCATATCTATCTGACCCCGCCGGAAAAACGACCGGCGTCCACAGCCCAGGTAGCCCAGATGTGGCGAGAAAGGGTCGGCCGCCTGCCAGGACTGGAGTCCCTGAAATTCGAATCGGATGCCGGCGGCCCGGGTCGGGGAGAGGCCATTTCCGTCGAGCTGCGCCATCGGGATATCAATGTGCTCGAGCGCGCCAGCGCCGAAGTGGCGGCCGCCCTGGCCTACTATCCCGAAGCGGTGGACGTGGAGGATGGCTTTTCACCGGGGAAGGAGCAGATCGACTTCAAAATCCGCCCCGAAGCCCAGAGTCTGGGACTTCGGTCCCGGGAGGTGGCCCGCCAGGTTCGCGACGCCTATTACGGTGCAGAGGTACTGCGCCAGCTGCGGGGCCGCAATGAGATCAAGGTGATGGTCCGGTATCCCAAGTCCGAACGGGCCACCGAACACAGCCTGGAAGAGATGATCCTCAGAACCCCCGCCGGGGTCGAGGTGCCGTTGCGAGAGGCGGTGAACTTCAGCCGCGGCCGGGCCTACACCAACATCGATCGCCGGGAAGGGCGCCGGATAGTGAGAGTCACTGCCGATGCCCGGCCGCGCAGCAAGGCAGGCCAGATTCTCAGCGGGTTGAAACAGGATATTCTGCCGGCCATGCAGCAAAAATACGACGGCCTCACCTATAGCTTCGAAGGGCGGCAGGCCGACCGGCGGGAGAGCATGCAGGCGCTCTTCAAAGGCATGGGCATCGCCATGATCGTCATATTCGCCATGCTGGCCGTGCCATTCAACAGCTACCTCCAGCCCATCATTATCATGTTGGCCATCCCGTTCGGCCTGGTGGGGGCCATCGCAGGCCACCTGATTATGGGGTACAGCCTCAGCGTGATCAGCATGTTCGGCGTGGTGGCCCTCTCCGGGGTGGTGGTCAACGACTCCCTGGTCCTGGTGGATTTTGCCAACCGCCGCCGGCGTGAACAGATGCCCGCATTTCAAGCGATCCACGAATCGGCCATTCACCGGTTCCGTCCCATTATGCTGACCACTTTGACCACTTTCGGTGGCCTGGCCCCCATGATCTTCGAGACCTCCCGCCAGGCGCGATTTTTGATTCCAATGGCGATTTCCCTGGGCTACGGCATTGTGTTCGCCACCGTGATCACCCTGGTCATGGTACCGGCTTTCTATCTGGTCATCGAGGATTTGAAGGCCGTCGTCGGGAAGCTCTTCGGGGACCGGACGGCGACTCCAGCCGAAGATTCGGCCACCCCGCTGTAAGGCAATAGCGCCTGGAACGCCCAAACAAGGTAACCGGGCCGCCCGCGTGGGAGCGACCCGGTGTCGAGGGCTTTGCGGTACCTTGGGCAAGGCCGGCAAAGGACCCTCCGGAAAGGAGGAGGTGAAGCGCAAACCGTGTATCTCGTGGTTTGGCGGATCATGGTTGGCACCTTATCAGGCCAAGTTAACCTGAAGATGACGCCCGGATTACGAAATGGTCATAAACAACTCGACCATTAAACCTTGAAGAACGCTAAAGATCCGGCGATTGATGCGGATAAATTTAATGTAGGATGATGCAGGGTATTTTTGCGCATCCGATAGTCTTCAATAACCACCGGGAAGGCGGGGCAGCCTGGATTTTTGACTCGCTGACCGGAAGGCAATAAAGCGCCGGTACGGCATCGCTGCAGTTGTCACCGGGTGTATCGCACACGGTTTGAATCAACGAATAGAATGGCCAACGACAAAGATATGACCGACTTCGAGACCGGACAAAAGCAGTCCGGTCTGTCGCTTCCCTTTCCCAGGGGAATTGCCCGCATGATCACGGCCCTGACGGCTTCGGCGCCGATCACATCGAAGGATGACCGTGCCCGCCTCCACTATTACACGGTTTTCTTGCTCCTTGGCCTGCCCGCTATGCTGTTTTTCGGCGTCAGCAACGCCATCGCCGGCCGCCATATGCTGGTGGCGGCCATCGCCTTTACCGGAACAAGCCTGATTGCCGGATGGTTCCTGCTGAGAAAACTTTCAAACGGCAGTCTGGTCTATCGCTGGAACAGCCTTCTTTTCGGGGGATTTTTTCTGTACATGCTTCAGATCGGAGGCGGCGGCGGTTCCAAGAGCCTGTGGATGTACGTCTATCCCCTTATCGTCTTCTTCCTGTTCGGCAAGAAAGAGGGCGCGTACTGGAGTGGTGCCCTATTGGTTGGGGCCGCCATCCTCTTCTGGCTCCCGGTCCCCTCGCTGCCGGCCTATCCCTACGCATTGGAATACAAGATCCGCTTGATCACCACCTACAGCATCGTCTCGGCGATCGCCTTATGGTTCGAGGTAAGCCGCACCCACTACCGCATCGATAAAAAAGTCCTCAAAGAGAAAGTGGATCAACGTACGGCGGAACTGGTCAAGGTCAACGAGAAATTGAAACAGGCCATCACAAAAGCCAACCGGCTGGCTGAAAAGGCGGAAACCGCCAATGTCGCCAAAAGCAATTTCCTGGCGACCATGAGCCACGAGATACGGACCCCCATGAATTCCATCGTCGGACTGAGCTACCTCGCCCTGCAGAATGAGCAACTGGACCACCAGACAGCGGAATACCTCAAGGGCGTCCATCGTTCGGCGCTCTCGCTGTTAGGCATCATCGACGAAATACTCGATTTCTCAAAAATTGAGGCCAACAAGCTGTTTTTAGAGCAAGCGCCGTTCAACCTCGAGGAGGTATTGGGAAATACAGCGACAGTATTGGAAGGCAAAGCCCATGAAAAGGGGCTGAGGTTGATATTCTTCTACGGCAGCGACGTCCCGGTCGATCTAAGAGGAGACTCCCTGAGACTCGGCCAGATCTTCATCAATTTGGTTTCCAACGCCATCAAGTTCACCGATTCAGGCGAAGTGGTGCTCTCTGTGAGCTTGATCGAAAAGCGCGACAAGAAAGTCCGCCTGCGCTTTGCCGTCAAGGATTCCGGTATCGGAATGACCCGGGAGCAGATGAGAGGGTTGTTCCAACCATTTTCACAAGCGGACAGTTCCACGACGCGCCAGTATGGCGGATCGGGCTTGGGCCTGGCGATCTGCTCGCGGCTGGTCGCCCTCATGGACGGCGAGATCGAATTGAAAAGCCGTTTCGGAAAAGGCAGCACCTTTACCTTCACCGCCGGCTTCCAATTGGCGCAGCGACACGAAGCGCGGAAGGATGCCCTGCCCCGGGACGCCTTGCGCAGCAAGACGATCATGGTGGTCGATGGCCATTCCATCAGCAGGGCGGCTTTGCGATACATGCTCCTTTCACTGGGCTGCCGGGTATTGACCACACCCTCGATCGATGCAGCCTGTGCCGTCCTGAAACGAAATGGCGGCGGCGACGGAACCGTGGACGCCATCATAGCCGACGCCGGGGAATGGGACGCCAATGGGTGCGCCTTGCCCGGTGAATGGGCCGACAACGGTACGGTTCCCACCCTCCGGGTCGGCAGGCGGCTATGCGCGCAAAGAGAGCAAAAAGATTGCGGGCCGCTGGTGGATCTGGAAAAACCCATCCTGTTATCCGCACTTGCAGCCCGGCTGTCCGCCTGTTTTGTGGACAAGGGCAACGAATCCAGGCCGGTGGAAAAAGCATCGCCGGCGGCCTCCGTCGACCACACCCGGTTCAAGGGCCTTGACGTGCTGGTGGTCGATGACAAAAAGATCAACCAACGGATTGTTGTGGACCTGCTTCGAAAAAAAGGGGTCCGCACCAGTGTCGCGGGCAACGGGCGCGAAGCGCTGGCAGCCCTTGAACGTGCAAAATTCGACATGGTGTTGATGGACGTCCAGATGCCGGAAATGGATGGGTACCAGGCGACCCGCGCCATTCGAAAAGACGGACGCTTCAATGGTCTGGCCATTATCGCCATGACGGCCCACGCCCTTGCCGGGGATCGTGAAAAATGTTTTCAGGCCGGGATGAATGACTATCTTCCCAAGCCAATTATTCCGGAACGATTGTACGCGGCAATGTCGGGGTGGATCCCCGCTTTTCCGCAAACGGAGCATTATGACAACAGCATCTCGACACCATCAGATGACAAGCGGGATCCGCTGTTCTCAATCCCCCATATCGATGCGGTCCAGGGCCTTGAGCGGCTTTCCGGCAATGCCGAATTGTATAAGGAGCTGCTGGTCGAATTCCGACACAATTATGACGATACCGTGACCTGCCTGAAAAAGATGATCGCCGACGTGGACAAAAACGGCATCAGGAACCAGTTGCATGGTTTCAAAGGGGTTTGCGGAAATCTGGGTGCTGACGGCATCGCCGGCATCCTCCGGCAAATCGAGGCGGCCATTCCAGCTTCAGGACCCGGGAAACTCGACCCCCTGTTGGATCGACTCGATCGGGCGCTGCGAGAGAGTTTTACCGCCATCGACGCCATTGGCCGGCCGGAAACCGCCAACTATTCAACAGCCGCCTTCGATGCCGCCGGCAGAAAAGCGGTGATGGCCGCCATGGATGCGCTTGGGGACCTTTTGGACAGCGGAAGACTGGATGCCACGAATGCCCTTTCCGACCTGGAAGCGATGCTCCCCCGTGAACATCAATCGAATGAGTTCAAGGCGATGGCCGATGCTGTGCATCGACTGGATTTCGTGGAGGCCCGGTCCCAATTGAAACGTTATGCGAACTATATCCAGATGCTTAATTTCACTTAAGTATACGCTTGCCGGGCCGATATCAGAAACAATGGGGGCGTGCCGGCAAGGGCCGTCCGTACGGTGTGCTGCATGCGGCATTATGATCAGAATCCGGATAGCATGATATCATGGGTATCCGCTAGGCGGTGCCGCGGTTAAAGCATGCACCAGAACGGACGGCAGGACAGTGACCGGCCGCATGAGGAAGGCAAATGGTACAATCCGCAGACAAATACAATTTGCTGATCGTTGATGATCTGCCGGAAAACATCAAGGTGCTGGGAAGCAGCCTGCAGCGGGAAGATTACCGCATTTCTTTTGCCACCAACGGCCGGCAGGCGATCGAAATGGCGCTGAAGAATGAGCTCGATCTCATCCTTCTCGATATCATGATGCCCGGCATGGACGGTTTTGAAGTGTGCCGACACCTCAAAACGAAAAACCGCACCCGCCATATCCCCATCATCTTTATCACCGCCCGAACGGAGAAAGAGGACATCGTCAAGGGGTTCGAGGCCGGGGCTGTGGACTATGTCACCAAGCCCTTCAACACGGCGGAACTCTCCGCAAGGGTGCAGACCCATTTGGAGTTGAAGCGGTCTAAAGAAGTCATCCAGGATCAGGCCGAGGAGCTGGGCTGGACCAACAAGCGGCTGATGAAGAAGAACCAAAAGCTTGAAAGGGCGCTGGAAGAGATTGAAACCCTCAAAGGGCTGCTGCCGGTCTGCTCCAATTGCAAAAAGATCCGAAACGCCAATGCCGACACCAAAGAACAGTCTTCTTGGATATCCCTGGAGGCCTACCTGCATGAACACACGGCCGCCGAAGTGACCCACTCCATCTGCCCCCGGTGCATGGCCGAACTCTACCCCGAGTTGGTCGATAAGCCCGAAGCGTAATCCCCGCGCCGCCGGCCGGCATCATGTCATTTCGTTTCAAATGGCGGGTTGTCAAATCACAGCAGTTCCGACTGAATCCCAATGATCATGGTTAACGCGTGTTCAAGGGAATTTTTAACCGGATCTGTAACCCACAATAAGGCAAAGAGGGTTAAAGCCGGTCAGTGGGCCGGACTGTTTGAGCGAAGCGAGTTTCCGGGACGCCTGGAGCGCATCCTACGGGCACTTGGCGCCGTTGCGTGTGGCGCAGACCGCCTGCCCGCACAAGGCCGGGTTTAATAAACCGAGTTAAGTTAGAATCGCTGCTGGTCAAATCAAGTTGAACTTGACGCGGCGCTGCATCTGTTCCGCATCGTCGCTCTCCACTTCCGGTTCGACGATGAAAATGCGGCCCACTTCCACCTTCCCCTGATGGACCAGGTAATCTTTGGCGGCCGAAGCGCGCTGATGGGCCAGCAGGCGCAGATCGTCAGGCGTGATCTCGATGGCCGTATAGAGCAGTTTTTCCATCTCCGCCGGCGTGAGCTTTTTCAACGCGCCCTTTTCATCCCTCGGTTTGGGAAAGGTGGCGACAGCATAGGCATTTTTCACGTAATCTTCCCGTTCCTCCCGTGTCAGTTCAATCTGCTCCAGGGGCACGGCCTTCTTCCCGCGGGCGACCGTCTTTTTGAGTTTTGCGGCTTTGAGCTGCGTTTCGAAACGCAGCCGCCGCAGACCGTCTATGTCTCCTTCGGGTTGGACCTGGCCCTGTATCTCCAGCCGAAGACCCGGCCGCTCGTACAGAATTTTGGCCAGGGTGTCGAGTTTCTCGCTTTTTCCGTCGGGGATGCGGCTCTCGCCGGATTCGAAATCGAAGTAGGCCAGCTCTTCTCCCCCGCCGAATATGGCTCCCAATGCTTTGAACGGAGAGGTAACGACGCCGACAATCAGGTTGACGAACATCTTCGCCACGATGCCGCCGATACTGACTTCGGGGTCGTCCAGATCGCCGGAAACCGGCAGGTCGAGATCAATGGTGCCATTGCGGTCTTTGAGCAGCGCCAGCGCCAGCTTAACGGGCAACTTGGTGGCCTCGGGACTTTCCACGGTCTCTCCCAGGGTGAGCTGGTTGAGCACCACCTTGTTCCGTCCGTCCAGCTTGTTGTCAGCCACGCGGTAGGTCAAATCGAGGGAGAGATGCCCCTTGTCCAGTTTGTACCCGAGATATTTTCCCGAATACGGCGTAAAGGGGCTCAGCTCCACGCCCTTCAACCCAATGGTGATGTCCACAAACGGTTTTTCGATCAATGGATTGATCTTCCCTTTGATCTCCATGGGGACTTTCCCGCCGACCATGCCCTTCAACAGCACATCGGCCTTGTGGGTGCTGATGGCATCCAGGCCGGAGACGCGACCGCCGATCTGCGCCATGGGCAGCTGCACGTTGGGTTTGACAAAAAAGTCATTGAAATCCACCCGGCCGCCCTGGAGGGTAACCGTAGCGACCTTGATCTCGGATTCGACGCGCTTGGCACCGCTCTCCTTGGCTGCCGGCGGCGTTGGGCTTGCCCCCCCCTGCTGCGGCTGAACCGGTTTTTCACCCCCCATGACCATCGCCAGGTTGGACGAACCGTCCTTGTTGATCGTGAGCCGGTTGTAGAAATCGGTCAGCGCCACTTCGTTCACCATCAGCTTGAAGGGTTCCAGTGCAAAATCGACTCCGTTGAGATAGAGGGATTTCCAATTTAGAAAATCACTGGTGGTGAGGCGGTCAACCGATTTGAACTGGTTCAAGGCCACCTGGCCGGTGTAATGGACTTCCGGTGCCTCCGCGTTTCGCGCTTCGATCTGCAAATCGCCTTTGGAGTCGAGAAACCCCTTGGTCACCACCAACTGGAGATGGCGGTCGAGATAAGGTTGCACCGGTCGAACGTCCAGCCCCTGGACCTGTACGGCCATCTCGGCTTTCAGGGGTACCAATCCGACCCGCCCCCCCAGAACGACGTTGCCCTGATCCGCCCATCCGAATTGGATCTGCACCTTTCCGAGTTGATCCTTCTGATTAGACAACCCAGCGGCATTGACGCCCAATTGCTGAACGGTCATGCCCGCCGCCGGTTCGGTCTGTTGATCCTGATACCGAACCGTGTAGTTCTCCAAGGCAAATTCCGGCACCCTCACTTCCCAGGCCGCACCGTCCGATGTTGGGCTCTCAGGCGCCGCTTGGGCCGGAGGGTCACCGGCCGGCGGTGCAAAGGCGGCCGCCAGGTTCATTTGCCCTCCCGGATCGATTCCGACATCGACCTGGCCGTCCCGTGTGGTGATGCGGCCCAACTGCACAGAGCGGCGATCGAAATCAATCGACGCTCCGGTTACCGCGAACTGCGGGACAGCCACCAGCGGTTGGCCCTGGTTTGAAGCCAGTTTGAGATTGGACAGGGTAAAGCGCATATCGTCCAAAGATTTCGCCTTCCCGGACCAGGTGAGTGCGGCCTGCACTCCGATGCGGCCGTCTCCGACGGCGGCCCGGACCCGCTCCCTGAAATAGACCGCATATTTTGCAATCGCCAGGTCATCCAAACGGAGATCCGTCGAGATTTCCAGCGGAAAGAGATCGACGGTGCCGGAAATCGCCACCCTTTCATCCATCTCGCTACGGACACGCATCTGGTAAGCCGCTGCAACGGCTTCCGGATCTGTGTCCAGCCGATCGATACGGATGTCCAGTTCAGAAAGGGTAGATTCAAAGGGTTGGGATTGAAGCGCATCGGAAAAGCGGATCTGCCCGCCGGTCAGCTTGAACGCCGTCAACACCCACCGTATAGGCTTGGTTGGATTGGCATCGGCGTTTTCGGAATTCGTCCCTTCCGGCGGGATCATATCGGAAAAATTGAACCGGCCATCAGTGAACCGTGCAATGCTGACCCGGGGGTCGCCGATCTCCACCGATTTGATGACCACGCCCCATTTGAACAAGGAGAAGAGCGGATCCACGTTGACATACATATCCCCCACCTGGACAAATGGTCCGTCGTTCCGGTCGGAAACCGACAGCGCCTTGAAGCGCAGCGAAAAAGCGAAGGGATTGGTGCGCACCGACTGGACCTCTATTCGGCGATCGATGCGTTCGGCAACCTTGTTTCGAAGGATATGGTCAACGATGAGAGGGGCGATGACGAAACCGGTGAGGGTGTATAGGGTGAAGATACCGGCGCTAACCCAGCACAGCACCTTGTGCCGTCTGTACCACTGCTGAAAAATCGGTCGCATGGTTGAATCCTTTGCAATTCAATATGAGCCGTCTGCCCGATGGTGTCGGTCACGCGTCATTTTCAGGTCTGTCTCCCGCTTCGCATCGAGTGGTCAGGAACGGATTCAATATGGTGACGAAACGGGAATTGGCAACCCATGCCGATATGGAGCGCGGTCCGCGGGTCAGTTTTGAATTGACCGCCCGGCTACCGTCTGGGGCGTAATGAGCCGGATAGCGGTGGAGGCCTTTTCATCCGACAGTTCCAGTAACGCGTATTGCAGCCTGCGGCCTTGCCCCGGGTTGATCGCCAGGGTGCCGTCGATGTGGACATGGACCGCTTTGGACACCCGGGGGGATTCGTGGATATGACCGTGGAACGAAGCGATCAGCAGGTTCCGGCGGCTCCATTTTTCGATGAACCGTCTGATGCTGATACTGCCGACGTGGGCGCCGCTGGACAGCATGTCCAGGGGTGTATCGTAGGGCGGGCAATGGGCCACGAGGATGAAGGGGCGATCGATGTCACGCGAGAGCAGTTCCAGGTCCTTTTCGATGGTCTCGTCATCATCCAGGTCGAGGAGAAACGCCTCGATCCGGCCGGAACCGGTCTTGTACCCCTTTAGCCGGACACGGCTGCCGGACGGGTACGGGGCGCCTTTGGCATCGGGTTTCTCCCAATCCTTGCGTTGAAACGGCGTGGGCGGCACTACCATGTAGCCGACAAGGTCCACCTGTTCGGTCAATGCATACTTGCGCATATGCAATAGGTGAAACAATTCATCCTGGTAGGTTTCGAGGAGATGCCGGTTGGCCATGAAGTCATCATTCCCGAGATCGAGGTAGATGGTGATCGCCGTTGCGGCCTTCAATCGCTTGAGCGCCGGTATTAGCGTACCTTCCAGGTACATCGCCTGAGCGTCCAGCATGTCCATGGCATGGGCATTGGGAAGATAATGGGGTACGATATCGCCGCCGATGATCAGCACATCGGCCCTGGACGACAGGGCGGCCTCGATGAGCCGGTCCAGGTGGTCCGGATCCACATGGATGTCGGCAGCGAACAGGATGCGCATGTTTTTACCTAACAGTGGTTGAACCAATTTGGCGATCGGGTGTGTCGAAAGATGTATCCAGGGCCATTATAACGGCCAAAGTTACACCTGTCCATTCCGATATAAAATCGGTCCGATAACCCGCAGCAAGGTCTTGCGTGCTAAAGCCGGTGGGAGGGACGCGGCCGGCTGATCATTTCACCGTCAACACCGGGCAGGGAGCTTCCAGAATAACCTGGCGTGAAGTGGAACCGAAAAGCAGCTTGCCGATATGGGAGCGTTTGCGCAATCCGATGACGATCTCATCGATATCGTTTTCGACAGCAAAGCGCACGATGTCCGCGGCCGCCGTCATATTGTGATCGGAGAGTTCAATCCGGCACTCAATGCCGCACGCCGTACACATCATTTCAGCGTCTTTCAAGCCGGTGTTCAGCCGCGTTTGCTTGACCTGGTCTCCTTGGCTGTTGCCGTTGCCTGCGGCGGTGAACACGTATAACTCCGCATTCATGACTTTGGCGCGCTTTTGGGCTACCACGAGGGCGCGTTTGCTTAAATCCGATCCATCGTATCCAACCATGATTTTCATTTTTCGGGGGGCTCCTTTCCGTACAACTCGATCAGGCCAAGGCCGATGCCCAAGTAATCAAATCGAACATTTAAGTCAAGACTTTAAATAACCTAAATACCCTTTGATGCTGTTGGCGAGGAAGGTTCGTTCGCGTTTCCGGATGATCGGCGGAAGATAGGGGAATCCCGCCAGCAGGGGATCGTTGGCCAGCACCACATCGATGCACGACTGAACCGCGGCATCATCAGGCGCGTTGCGCTGGAATATGGGTCGGATCATTTCATACCAATGCAGCAATTGTCCCCGGTGCGCCATGAGCATCTTGATGGCGTCATCTCTCAGGCCGCTGTGGCCGTAACAGATTTTTTCCGGAGCTTTGGCGATCAGCCGATCGATGCTCTCCAGGGTGGTCTCCATAAAAAAGATCGGCGGTGTGGCCGGGCGCAGGTAAATCGATGATCCCGCCATGGGCAGATGAACACCGCCTGCTTCTCCGGCAAAGAGCAGGTCGCCGATCAGATAACTGACATGGTGGGCGGCGTGGCCGGGCGTTTGGATGCTTTCGATGCGGGGGTGGCTGAACTGGTCGCAGGCGACCACCCGGCCTGCATCCACCGCAACAATGGGTTCATAGGCGCGTGCAATATCCCCCAATGTTTTTAATGATCCCTGCCACAGTTTGGCGGGATCGATCAGATGGCCAAGCCCCTTTGGATGGCAGACCACGGCCGCATCGGGATAGGCGTCGGAAATCACCCCGATCCCGCCGGCATGGTCGATATGGATATGGGTCAACAGGATCACTTCCGGGGATTTGATCCCCAGGTGCGCTATGGCGGCCAGCAGGTGGGGCGCCGTTGCCGTCGGGCCGACATCCACAACGGTTACAGGATCGGAGGTCAGCAACCAGGCGCCGATGAATCCCTCAAACCCGCTCAACGGGACGGGCAGAGCGATCCAATAGAGATCATCGCGAAATTGCTGCACGCTGAATTTTCCGACGGTGGCCATGGGATGTCTGCCCGGAATCAGGGTGTCAGGGACTCTTTAAAAACTTTGTAGAACAGCCCGTAATCGGCCAGGGCACGCTGAATGATCTTGTCGAAGTCATCGATGTTGCGAATATTCAAGATCAGATTGACGCTCCTGGAAAACGCCATCATGTGGTCCATGGTGCGAAACCGTGAGGTCAACAGGACCACGAACATATTGCGCCGCACGTCCATGAACTGCCGTTCCAGATAGATCAACAGGGGATTGGCGTCCGGGTCCTGGGTATCGAAATATTCATTGACGATGATCAGGTCGTATGTGTGGTAGCGCATCTTTTTCAGGGCTTCGCGGCTGTTGGGCACTTCGGTGATGTGATACTCGAGAACGTCCAGCGCCGGTCGGAGCTTTTCGCGAATGATGGCGTCGGATTCACACACCAGCGCCGTTTTGCCTTCCTCTTCGATAAAGTCGAACGGTTTATCCCCCGATTCGTAGCCGTCGCTCTCGTCCTCGTCAAAATCGAAAAGGTCGTCAAAGGCCTCATCGGCCGCGTTTTCATCCGGCGCTTGCACTTTAATGGTCGATTTGCAGCGCGGGCATTTGACGCTGGCCGTTTTGCCGGCCGGAATCTTCCCGTCGGCGATTTTGATTTTTCCCTGGCAGCTTTGGCAAGTAATCTCCATAAACGCTTACCCACTCCTCAATCGAAGGTTATGCTCTTTTGTTATAGGCCCGATCGATCTCCAGATCCTTGATATCCGTCGTGGCTTCGCCCCTGGAGCTTTTGACCTTGTCGATGCCGCGGCCGGCTTCGGCTTTATTGGAGGCATAGGCCAGCGCCGTGTCCTGGGTAATCAGACCCTGTTCGTACAACCCGATGATGTAATCGTCGAAGGTGGTCATGCCGAACGGTTTACCGGATTGCATCATTTCGTAGTAGGTCTTGCCCTCGGATTCTCCCTGCAGGATGGCTTCCTTCACCCGCAGGTTCATGCGTAGGATTTCGAAAGCCGCGACGCGGCCGCCGCCGATCTTGGGCAACAGGCGCTGGCTGACCACCCAGCGAACGGTATCGGCCAGTCGGATGCGGATCTGTTTTTCCTCTTCATTTGTAAACATACCCAAAATACGGTTGATGGCCTGCCCCGCGTCAACTGTGTGGAGCGTGCTGAGCACCAGATGGCCGGTTTCCGCCGCGGTCAAACCGATCTCGACGGTTTCACGGTCGCGCATCTCGCCCACCAGGATCACCTTGGGTGCCTGTCGCAGCGCAGCGCGCAGGCCGTTGGCAAAACTATCGTAGTCCCGCCCCAGCTCGCGCTGGTTGAACGTCGCTTTTTTGTGGGGGTGCTGATATTCGATGGGGTCTTCAAGGGTCACCACATGAACGGCCCTTGATTCGTTGATGTCTTCCAGTATCGCCGCCAGAGAGGTGGTTTTACCGGTGCCGGTGGCGCCGGTAAAAATGACAATGCCATTGAGTTCCTTGGCGACATCGAAGAACGATTCGGGGAGTTTCATATCGCGGATGGTGGGCACCTTGGACTCCAGCTGCCGCAAGACGATTGAATACTGTCCGGTTTGCGAGAAGATATTGACACGAAAACGCGCTTTGCCGGGAAGGCTGTAAGACATGTCGCAGGAGCCTGTCCTGATAAGCGTCTCCGTGAGCCGGCGGTCCCCATCGATGAGGTTCATGGCCACGGCTTCGGTTTGAAAGGGCGAGAGCGATTTGATCGCCGGCCTGATATCCACCGGCAGCAGTTCGCCGGCGCTTTCCACCTGCAGCGGACGCCCCGCCGTAAAGTTCAAATCCGACACCGAACTGTGGGAGTCCAGCATCCGCGTTAGGATATGATCGATTTCCTGTCTTCTCATGGTCTACCTCGGCCGTGTGGGGAACGCTATGGTTATGCTTCCGTAAAATCCGTGGGCGGCGCCTTGAGCAGCGGGCGGAAGCGTCCCTTTTCATTGGCTTTCATATAGGCATCGTCCGCACTGATTTTTCCCTTGTTGAACAGATCCATAATGGCATCGTCCAGCAGTTGCATGCCGTACTTCTTACCGGTTTGAACCATGGACGGTATCTGATGGGATTTTGCTTCGCGGATAAGGTTTCGCACCGCCGGTGTGGCGATCATGATCTCCAATGCGGGGACGCGGCCCTTCTTGTCGATGCGTTTGAACAAGGTTTGGGAAATAATGGCGCGGATACCGTCGGCCAGGGTGGAGCGAATCTGGCCCTGCTCTTCAGCGGGGAAAACTTCTACAATTCGGTCGACGGTTTTGGCGGCACTGGTGGTATGCAGGGTGGAAAAGACCAGGTGGCCGGTGGAAGCCGCCTCGATGGCCAGGCTCATGGTGGTCAGGTCCCGCATCTCGCCCACCAGAATGACGTCCGGATCTTCACGCAGCGCGCCGCGCAGCGCAGCGGAAAAGGTTTTGGTATGAAGGCCCACTTCCCGCTGGTTGACCAGGCAGCCCTGGCTCTTGTGCACGAACTCGATGGGGTCTTCAATGGTGATAATATGGTCGCTGCGTTTTCGATTGGCCTCATCAATGATGGCGGCCAGCGTCGTTGATTTACCGCTGCCCGTTGGTCCGGTAACGATGACCAGGCCGCGCGGCAGGGTGGCCAGTTTGGCCATGACCGGCGGCAGGCCCAGCTGCTCGCAGCTCATAATGGAGCTGGGAATCTCCCTGAATACGGCGCCCACACCGTTTTTTTGCATAAAAAAATTAGCGCGGTAGCGGGCCAGGCCCGGTATTTCATAACCGAAGTCCACGTCGCCGGTCTCTTCAAAGGTTTTGATTTTATCTTCGGCCGCTATTTCATATAGCATGGCGCGCAGTTCATCGTTTTCCAGCACCTTGTATTTGACGCGTTCCACGTCCCCGTGGATTCTCAGTGCGGGCGGCTGCCCCGCCATCAAATGCAGATCGGAGGCGTTCTGCTCGTGCATCAGCTTGAAAAAAGCATCAATTTTGGCCATTAAGCGCTCCCTGAAGTTTGGTTGTCAGCGGTCGGCATCCTAGCGAAACACCCGCCGTATTCTGTCGGACCCATCTTTCATTATCGGCCGAAGGCCGAAGGGGTTTAGGTCCCCGGCATGAAATAATTGCGCCGCCTTGCTTGTCTTTTAGTCCGTGAGCCGCCTCCTCT
>JBNLAV010000200.1:0-2021 GCA_050302315.1 Desulfobacteraceae bacterium | reverse complement strand
AAAGCGCGCGTCATGCGGGCTGTGGTCAATTTCGGGTGCGGTCTGAAAGGACCCTCCCACGTCGTTATGCCGTTTCACCATCCCCCCCACTATGTCCAGGAGCTTGACCCGAAATCGCGGCCCGCAGCCGAAGCCGTATGCAGTGCACTCAGCAATGCAGGTCTGCAGACCGAAAGAACCGATGACATTGTCTCCATGGTTTGGCGCAAATCGATCATGAACGCCTGCATGAACCCGGTATGCGCGGTGACCGGGCTGACCATGGCAAAGGCCATGAACGATCCGCTGGTATTCGAGTTGATCGACGCACTGATTGTTGAGTGTTCCCGGGTGGCGCGGGGCAACGAAATATCCCTGGGTTGGGATTACTATCCCTACGCCATGGAATACCTCCGATCGGCCGGGGACCACAAGCCTTCCATGCTCATGGATATCCTCAATAAGCGCCGCACCGAAGTCGATTACATGAACGGCAAAATGATAGAATACGGCCGCCAGGCGGGCATCCCGACACCTTACAACCATATGATACGGGGGCTTGTTAAGGCTATTGAACCCAGTTAACCCCAAATTCCGAACTCCTCGGACTTTCAAATGGTCTGTGTGAATGCTCAACGAACGCAATGGAATCGCGCTTTATGATTGATCGGCCCGTCTATATCGGCGTTGATGTGGGGGCATCGCGAACCAAAGTCGCGGTTCTCGATGCCGGATCAAACCTGATCGGTCGCAGTGTGGCCAAATCCGGCTTTGATTTCGCGGCCACGGCCTCGCGCTGCCTCACCGAAGCCCTGGAAATGGCCAGGGCCGAAGCATCCGACATCGTCGCAGTCACATCCACGGGATACGGCCGCAACAATGTCACTTTTGCCCGCAACACACGCACGGAAATCGCCTGCCACGGCAAGGGCTGTTTTCATTATTTCCCAATTGCACAGTCCATTATCGATATCGGCGGTCAAGACAATAAAATTATCAAGCTCGATGCCAACGGACGGCGTTCCAGCTTTAAAATGAATCGCAAATGCGCCGCCGGAACCGGTGCTTTTCTCGAAGAGATGGCCATGCGGTTGGATACGCCCCTGGAGCAGATGGATAAATTGGCCGCCGAAGCTCAGGGCATGGTGAAATTGGGCAGTTACTGTACGGTGTTCTCCGCGACCGAAGTGTTGACCCATATCCGCCAGGGGGGGAAATTGCCGGATATCATTAAAGGGCTTTTCTACTCCATGATCAAACGGGTGGAAGAGATGGAAGCCCTCAGCGACACAGTTGTGATGACCGGCGGCGTCGTCGCCCACAATCCATACCTGGTGACCTTTGCCCAGGAAATTTTCGGTCTGCCGATCCGCACCCCGGAATTTCCGCAATTCACCGGAGCGGTGGGAGCCGCCCTGTTTGCCATGGCAGATGCCGAAAGCACACCACAGTGAGGGAATTATGACCGCAATCAATCGTTACCAGATCAAACCCATAAAAGCCGCTAAAACAATGGCTAAAATAATGGCGGACTATTTTTACGAATTGGACCATGCCGCCAAATCCGGTCAAAGAAAAATTGCCTGGTGCACCAGCGTCGGTCCGGCCGAGCTTTTGAGAGCCATGGGATTTCTGGTTTACTTTCCTGAGAACCACGGCGCCATGCTGGGGGCTACCCGGATGGCCACCGAACTGATACCGCATGCCAATGCCCTGGGCTATTCTCCTGAAATCTGTTCGTATTTGACGGCCGATGTCGGCGCCTGGGTTAAAAAGGTGACGCCTCTGTCAAGGGCCTATCCGGGTATTGAAACGCCACCGCGTCCTGATGTGCTGGTGTTCAACACCAACCAATGCCGGGACGTGAAGGACTGGTTTGCCTGGTATGCCCAAGAGCTGAAGGTCCCCTTGCTGGGTGTGCACACCCATCGCAGCCTGTCCCAAATCACGCCCGGCCATTTGACTTCCATCGTCGATCAAATCAAAGGACTCGTGGAACCCCTGGCCGCCATTTCCGGCCGGGCCTTCGATCCGGACGAACT
>JBNLAV010000199.1:0-73610 GCA_050302315.1 Desulfobacteraceae bacterium | reverse complement strand
AACTATTGCGCGGAGCGGCTCATCCGCGCAGCCGTTATGACCATGAGCATGAACTTATTTTACTTTAGGCCAGGTGAAGAGGCCCGTATGCAGGCCAGATGCCAGTTTATCTTGACAAAAGGCGGCAAATGCGGAGCAATGCTTACTTATCCGATAAAGGGATATCCTTGGAGGCGGAATATTATAAAGAATTACGAGTTTAGCCTAAGTGAAAACACTCAAGAATTGATGTTTTCTGAGGTATATCGAATATTGGATGAATATCCAGAAGAGTGCTTAAATAATGATCAGCTATGGAGTGATAGCTCAGAAAAAGCAAACGTAATTATCAGAGACAATGAAACTGGAAAGCTATGCTATTCGATTGGTACTTACCAAGATAATTGCGATTGGGAGCAATATTTTTCAATACGAGAGAATTCAGAAGCTTTAATCAATTCTGAATTATACAAAACGGTATCAAAGCTAATTTCTCCCTACGAAAAGCTATAAGGGGCGTGTCATAACAATTCACTGGTGCTGACCCGGCCAAAAAGCTGACGGGCCGCACAGTTCAATCGTGACGAAGATATGAAGATCAATTGGGTTTTAGAACGAGAAGTGTTCAACGACAATCATGATCGTCTTGCAGAAGCTGCCACTGAAGCAGGACATAAAGTGATTTCATGGGACGATTTTTGGTGGGAAAATGGCAATTGGCCGTCTATAGAAAAAGAGACCGCCATTTTTCATGGAAGCCTTGGGAACGCCAGCAGGATTGCATCTGAACTATCTTGGAGACCCGGTGCATATTGCAATACATCAGCATTTGAGTGCGGTGCTTGGTATGAAAGCGCCAAATCGTGGCTTCTTCATGAGAAATGGGTATTTAGTACAGTATCAGAGTTTGTGTCGGAACCCGATCGTTGCTTGGCAAAGATTGGCTCTCCAGACTCCTTTTTTGTTCGCCCTGATAGTCCGCTCAAACCTTTTTCGGGGAGAGTTATACAGCGTACAAATCTATCGCCCGAAGCCCTTGATTATGGATTTTACTATGAGGATAAAAACCTTCCTATTGTTATTACACCGGTCCAAGATGTAGTTATGGAGTGGAGGTTCGTAATTGCAGGGCATGCAGTAATTGCTTCATCAGCTTACGAGGCATCAGATCGATCTGAATCAGGTGCTGACTGTCCATCTGAGGTCTTAGATTATGCCAAAGATGTAGCTATGAACCTTATCCCACCGGACCCTGTATATATCCTTGATGTGTGCAAAGCCGGTAGCGATATTAAGCTGATTGAAATGAATCCATTCAGCGGAGCAGACCTTTACGCCTGTGACAGGCAGGCAATAGTCTCTTCAGTGGAAGAAATATTAATGACCTGAATGGCCACCACGGCGTAGCCACCAGATACCACACAAGATTGCCAACCTGAGGTACCTTGCCAATACTCACATTTGGCAATGTTCTTTGGTAAATTATGGAAGCTTTCTATGAAAGACTAGTGAATATTTACCATGATTTCAGCTCACGCTATGGAAAGCTTCTATGAAAACCGGCAGATGGTCACAACGCCTAAGGTTGCCAGACTTCCTAAGGGGGCGGTCTATAGATCAAGTACCCGGGCCGGGCCGCCGTGTTCGATTTTGTGGGTTCTAATTCCGAAGGCCCTGAATTGTTTGATCAATTCGGTTCGGATTTCATTGCCCAGTTCCCACGCGTCCACCGGAGAATCGGCCCAAGCCGCCACCCAGCATTTGTAGCACTTCTCTTCCATGTCCATGATCCAGAAGCGCGGCTTTTCATAGTCGGCAAAGTATTTGCTGCTGGTAGCGGCGCTGATGGCCAACTCCTGAACTTTGTCGATATCGCTGTCATAGGCGACATAAAATTCGACATGGGTCCATTGATACGCATCGTTGATAGTGCAATTGGTGATCTCTTTGGAGAGCATTCGGCTGTTAGGAATGACGTACCGCCGCCAATTCCAGACCTTTACCACCGTATGGGTGATGGTGATGTCTTCGACAACGCCATAATTGTCGTCGATGATGACCGTATCGCCGATGCGGATGGGATGCGAAAAGGAGATGACAATACCGGATATGAGGTTTTCGATGAGCGGCCGTGCGGCGACGCCGATAATGATGCCGGATGCCGCCACAAAAATGGAAACCGCCGCGGCCGGTATCTTGTTAAGGAACGGGAATATAAGCGCCAGCACCCAGATGGAGACGATCAAGGAGAAGTGAAGTTTTCGGATAATGGAAAAGCGACTTTCAATGCTGTCCACAGCCGTCTCTCTGGCCTCAGCCTCGGGTGTCTCGACGGGTGTCGATGTCTTGACGGATTCGAAGCGCTTGATCCGCTGAACCCGGTTTTTACGTCGGTCTTCCATACGGATGATGCGCTTACGGCTCCACCAGATAAACAAAACCCCGCTTAGCCCGACACCGAAAAGATAGAAACCCAGATAGTGGCTGTTCATAGAACCTCCGGATCCTCCTGTGTAATTTTTGCTGCGATGATCATCATCTTATCTTCCAAAGGACAATCCGAATTCCGCTGCAATGATGGCGCAGATCGTCATGCGCGACATTATATCCCAAAATCCTTTTCCAAGACAGGCCATATGGATATTCCTATCTTGCCGTGTATTGTCATCGCGTTAATGCGATTCTTATTGCAATGGGTAGCTTATGCAGCGGCGCCGGCCGGTTCCCGGGTGAATTCCCGCATGACGGTGGTGGCATAGGCTCCAGAGGGCAGGGTAAAGACAAATCGCAGGCCGCTTTCCACAGATTCAACAGACAATTCCTCTATGTAGAGCAGGGCGCGTCTTCGCGAGCCGGCGGCCTTCAAAGGTTTGAAAGCCATCAAATCCAGATCGATGGAGTCCAGCAGGCGCTGTTCGTAACGGCCGGCCGCATCACCGGCAGATTTCATTTTAAATCCAAACATTGGACCGGTGTAGACCAGTTGCCGCTTGTCAAACCGCTGTGCGGCCTCTTCGAGGTCTTCAACCACAAACATGCCCCCCGTGTCGGTCTTTTGGACGACGTCTCCTTTGATGAGTGTGTTCAGCGCGTCTCTTTCAATGCGTTCCTTCAGCCAGAGATTGAACAGGGCGCTCTGCAAAACCGAGACCATGAAACCCTCTTTTTTGCCATGGGCCTTGCCGCGCCGAAGCACCGCCACGGCACGATCGATATTTCGCAGTTCAAAGCCGAAACGCTGCTCGCCATAATAGTTGGGGATGCCGGTATCATGAATCCTTTGCGCGATGGCGACGGCCTGATCAAAGCGTTGCGGCGGAACATCGGCGAGAATGATGTCGAATCGGTTGGCTGCCACATGACCGGTTTTAAGCTTATTTTTGTGGCGTTTGACCTCAAGGATTTCAAAAGGCGAGGCTATCAGACTGGCTTCAATCTCGGCCATCGATTGGGATAACGGCAGTTGCAGGGAAAAGCTCTGCGTGGTGACCGCATGTTTGTCTTTCCGGCCCGCCCAGCCGATTTGGGCGCCCCGTATGTCGAAAATGCGCCCCAGGGCCTGGCCGACATCCGCTGTATTCCAACCCGTCCTGCGCAACCGGACAAATACATGCTCTCCTTCACCGCAAGGCGCATACGGCAGCAGTTCTTCCACCCGAAAGTGTTCCGGCGACGCTTTGATGGCGCCGCCGATTCCAGGCAGGTCGGATGTAATGTACGGCAAGCGGGCCATGGCAATCTTAAGTTGTTGGGCGATTTCGGGATTCATATTACTGCTTTTGGATCTTAGATTGTCTATCGCGTAGGAGCGGCTTTTAGCCGCGACCCATTTGTGGTTGCATGTCTGTCTCGCGGCTTAAAGCCGCTCCTACATCTAATTGACTTGATGGTTAAAAGCTATATTTAATCTCAGCAAACAACCGGTCATTGTCCTCTATGTCCTGAAATACATAGCGATCTCCGGATTGATATAAAGCAACACCCGCCGTAATGCTGATGGCATCGGTCCAATCGTATGTGGCGGAGATCCTCTCCAGGCCGCCGTCCTGACCGAGTGGGCCGTAAACAAGCGCCAGCAGCGTCAATTCAATGGTCTCATTCAAAAAGCTGCGTGTCAACCGCACCGCATAGACTATTTCGTCCTCCTGCGCGTAATCAGGCGATGCCTTTATCCGCCCATCGAAATCGATCAGATGCCGGGCAGCCGCTTCCACGCCAAGGGTGGTGTCGTCCCAACCGCCGTACTCCACGCCCACCAGCGCGTCGAGACGCTGATGGGGTTCTCCGTCGGCGTTGAAAAACCGAAGTCCGCGCCAATAAGCCGCCTCGCTTTTCAAAAGCCAGTTGCCCAAAGTGAGATTGCCGGCCGCCCCCCACATGGTGACCCGCGCGTGCCTGCGCACCGGCGCGCCTTCATGATTAGAGGCCACATGGGCGTTGTCGTCAAACAGGTTCGCCCAATAGAAGGAAACATCCTTGCCGCTGAAGATGCCATTCAGCGCTGCAGCCCACTCGGTGTTATCGCCGCCGTCGGAGGGTTTCTCTTCCGGGGGCAGCGGCGTGGGGCCGGGGAAAAAATCATGGCCGAAGACGGGGTTTTTATCAAATCGGATTTCGTGAAGCGCGATGCCGGTCAGGCTCCACGGCCCAAGATAGCCGTCCATCCGGGACATGGCAACCGGCAGGCGCAGGTCTTCGATGTCGGTCAATCCGGGCTCCCGAAAATCGAGGGGATTGAGCACATCGGTAATGCGAAGATTGTCGGATCGGCCCCACACAACGATCTGTCGGCCTAATTTTAGATCCAGGTGCGCCCCCAGGCGGCCCTGAAGATAGACTTCCCGCCACTCGGATTCCGATTCGTATGCATCGATCACTTCGTCGGTATAGTCATCCCTGCCGCGCAGCGCATATGCCGCGTCATAGAACACTTTACCGCTGACCAGGGTACGCCAGTCCGGGTGCCATTTTACCAGCAGGTCGGCCTGGGCTTCCGACCGCAGTCGTGACAGGCCTCGCCAGTCGGTCTCACCGGCCGGAGGCGCATCGTGGGAGAAATTCCATGTGGCGCCGACTTTAAGGTAACCGTCCAGATGCACCGCACGGTCCTGCCCCGCGTCCTCCGGTTCGGGTGTTTGGGTGGGGGTGTCGGTTTCTTCTCCAAATCCCGACATTATTTCTTCGAGCTGCCGATCGCCGGCAGTCGATTCCGCCTCGTCGAACCCCTCCAGTACAGTCTGGAACGCATCGGTTTCACCTTCATCGGCCAGGAGGCGTCCATTGCCGATGACCATGAGACCGACAAAGGCCGTAGCGACAAAGAGCATTTGCAGCCGAACCATCCGGATGGCACGCGGGGACGGCATGGACTACAATCCGGTTTCCATCTTGCGTATGGTAAACAAGTCTTCGTTCATCGGTTGATTGAACTGAACGTAGCGCAGTTTCAATATGGTCTTGTGCAGCAGTTTTTTGCCTTGTTTCTTGAAAATATGCATTTCGGTGGCAACCCAGACGTCGTCGATCTTCTCAAGGCGTTTCACGTCCAGGTATTTCAAATAATTTTTCTTGTAGACCCAGCTGATGGCCCTGACCTGGAAAAAGATGTCCTGGCGGATAAAGTGCCAGCTTTTGCTGTAACCCGTTTCGTCCATCACCTCTTCCGACCGGGGGATGGACTCGATAACCCATACCTTGTGGCCGCGGTCCTCCATTTCCTTTTTGATGGTGAAATCGTAGTCTTTCAGCACCATATCGGTCATGTCCGAATAGTTGAGATCGGAGCCCATGAAGCTGCCGCTTTTATCCGTCGATGCAATGCGCTTGGTTTTGCGCAGGGCCGGCAGATAGAGCCACTGGTCGTCGTCGTGGTCGGGATCATCGTAGTCGTAGGTCAGAAAGGCCGTGTCTTTCACATCGGCCGGATGGAGAAAAAACAGCAGGCCATAACGGTCCTCGCCCATGTCTTTCTGAAAGGTCTGAAGTTTGCGCAGCCTTTCTCCCCCTCTTTTATCAATCAGCAGCATTTCCATTTCGGCGGTGCGCTTGTCGCCGTCATCCCGGTCCAGCACTTTCTGCATGATCTCCCGCGCCTTGGAGTCGTCGGCCGGTGCTTGGGAGGGGCAGCACACGGCCATGGTCAGGACGCAGGTTATAAAGCATATTACGTGTTTCACTTTTGTTCTCCTACCGTCATGAACGTTAATGGATCTTGAATCCCTTTCTTTTTTTCATTGACCAGCACCATCAGTGCAGGGCCCAAAAAGTAGTCGGACAGCAAGGCGCCGATCAGGGTGATGCCGGTTAAAAAGCCGAATCGGATGATATTGTTCAGGCTGGCGAACATATAGATGAAAAATCCTGCGGCCAGAACGACGGTGGTGACCAGCATGGCCCTTCCAGCGGTGTGCAGGGTTTCATGCACCGCCTGTCTCGGATCGCCGGTCGCCTCGTAATTGCGGCGAAAGTTGTGCATAAAATGGATGGTGTCATCCACTGCCAGGCCGATGGCGATGCTGGCCACCATCATGGTAAACATGTCCATGGGGAAGTGAAAGGCGCCGATGACGCCCATCATCAGCAAGATGGGCGCCAGGTTCGGAACCATGCTGAGCAATCCGATGCGCAGCCGGCCGATGAGCAGGACCATCATCAGCGTGATGACCACCATGGCGATGGCGTAGCTTTCGGCCAGGCTGGTGATGGTGTTGCTGATGGTCCGGGCCAGCAGACTGATCATTCCGGTGAATTGAAGCTTCATATCGGGAAACTGCTGGTGAAAGTATGCTTCGATCATCCGCTGGAAAGGTTTATAGTGGACCGCATCTTTGAACGGGAACTTCATGGTGAAGCGTGCCTTGGAGAACCGGCTGTCGACGAAGTCTTCCAGGTCATCGGAGCCGCTGTTTTCAAAGAGCAGAAATTCCTGGGCCACGAGATCGGGGTCCTCGGGTATGGCGTAGGCTTCGGGGCGGTTTTCATTCAGGGCCTGGTTGATCTCCTTTAAGATCGTGGTCAATGAAAAGGCTTTGCCCACATAGTTGTCGGCATGGGTCAACGCTTCCATGGCGGCATCGGCCGCATCCAGACGTTTGAGCCGGTCCGGGGAGTGCCATCCGTTCTCTTCACCCGTGTCGAGAACGACTTCGATGGTCATGGAACCGCGCATGGTGTCGTCGATCATCTCCGTGTCTTTGCGAATGGCGTTGTCCTTTTTGAACCATTTGAGCGGATAGTGGGAAAAACGGATTTGTGAGGCGCCAATGATGGACAGCAGGATAACGACGGCGCTGATGCCGACAATCCGCCGCGGATGGGTCGTGGCGATCGTGCTGATGGCCGCCATCAGTCGATCCATAAGCATTTGGCTGCGGGCCGACCGTGACGCTCTCCGGTACCTGAAGGGAACCAGGGATACCAGGGCCGGAAGCAAAATTACCGTATAGACAAGAGAGAGCATGACCCCGACGCTGGCAAAGATGCCAAGATCCGCAACGGGCGCTACATCGGCCCCTGCAAATGAGAGCAGACCCGCCGCCGTGGTCATATTGGTCATAAGGATGGCCAGGCCGGAATGTTCCATCGCATAGACGATGGCTTCTCTTTTGAAGTCTCCATTTTCCAGGCGCTGGTAGAAGATGGCCAGGATGTGGACCGATGTGCCGACCCCCACGGCCAGGACAAATGACGGCAGGACTTGGGTGGGGATTTTCAGGGCTGTGCCGCTCAGGGCCATCGCGCTAAGGGTGGACAAAAAGGAGAGTCCGACGATACCCAGTGAGAGCACGACGCCCGAAATGCGATGAAACATGAGAAACAATGCGATGGCGACAACCGTGACCAACAGGGCCATGAACTTCCGCATGTCCCGGATCATGGCCCATTTTAAAAAGTGGGTGACCACCGGCGTACCGGCCAGGCTGATGCGCAGCCCCTGGGACTTATACTTCCGGACCACGGCGTCCACAGCCTGTACGACTTCGGTGTTCTGTTTATCGGTCAGATAGTGGGTGGGCGGTGAAGCCGCTTCCGGTTCGGTGTCGGCGGACTGCTCGTCAAAACCCTGCATCAGATCCGCATCGGACGTCGGTGCGATCGAGGCCTGGGTGCGGACAATGATGGTGGTGAAGGTGCCGTCCCGGGAGAGCAGGAGGTTGCGATACATGGGATGCGCCATCGCCCTTGCCCGGATTTGGTCTAACGCTTCGGTAGTCCGAGGCCATCTTTCCAGCAGATCTTCGACCACCAAGTTGTCCGCCTCGCCACGGGTATTGCGTGCGTTGATCAGGCTGGTCACCTCATCCAGGTAGGGAACCGTTGCCTCCAATTCTGCGTGGATCGATTTGAGGGTTCGCAGGAATTCCAGGTCAAACACATTGTCGGGCCGTATTCCTACGATGATCACCTCGTCGCGTCCGAATTGATCCCGGAACGCGTTATAAGCCTTGAGCGCGGGGTCCTGCTTGTGCAGAAATCCTTCCATGGACGGGTCAAGGGTGACATGGGGGAGTTGGGTCAGCAGGGCGCCGATAGCCGCGGCGCATAGGATCAATGTTTTGATGCGGTGCCGGTAGACGAGAGCGGCGAAGACACCAAAGCCCTTTTCAATATACAGGCGAATATTGTTCATGCTGCAATTCTTTTTTCCGTTTCAGGTGCGCTTCAATACTTTCAGCAGCAACTGCTCGAGTTGCCGGGCAAATTCGTCAAAAGACAGGACAGGTAGATTGCGTGTACGGCTTCCTTTTGCCAAAGGCGCTTTGAGTCCGCTGAGCATCTTTTCGTAATAGATCAGCGGGGTGATGGCCATCAGATAGAGCACCATGGGGTGAACTTCTACCGTTTGGCCGGATTCATGGCTCTCGCGGAGCGTATCGGCGGTCAGGCCGATAATATTGGTAAAGTCCTCCGTTAAAACATCCGGAAAGTTCCGGCCGCCCGACGCCACCTCATGCATAATGATGGAGTGGATATGCGGAAAATCGGAAACCAATTTTCGCAGGGCACGAAAGATGACCTTGATCTTGTCTTCATGCGCGGGCGTTGCCCGGACCTGCCCGGTCATCATCTCGACGTAATCGCTCAAGACGGCATGGAGAACTGTTGTATAGAGTTTGTGTTTGCCTCCCAGATGATAATAGATCGTTGCCTTGTTCACCCCCGCCTCTCTGGCAATCGAATCCATGCGGGCGCCCTCATAGCCGTAACGGGCAAAATGTTGCGTGGCGGCATTCATGATGCGCGCAACGGTCTTATCGGACTTGGCGGACGGCATGATGCAATGGAGATGTTTGTCGGGAAAAACTAACCATCTGGTTAAACTTTCCGGTCAGTTTAGCCGAGACGCGGGGAATGTCAAGCAAAAGATGCCGGGGGGGCCATGGAGGCGGTTGGGAAAAGATTGAACGACCAACATCGAACGCCGGGCTTTCGGATCAGCGCAGACTACGGATGAACTCTCTTACCGCACCGACGCCCTTCTCTTCCACGATGCGGATGGTCTGGGTTCCGATGACGGCGATGTCTGTCTTGCCGGTGAGGAATTCGATATCGGCCCGGTTTTTGACCCCGAACCCGAGGGCCAGAGGAAGACGGGTCGCCTGCCGGCAGCGTGACAAATAGGACTCCAACTCCATGGAAAATGCGGTTTGCTGACCAGTGACGCCCTTGCGGGCCACGCAATATACAAATCCGTGCGCATGTCCGGCCAGCATCTGCATGCGTTCATCCGTTGTGGTCGGCGCGTAAATAAAGATGGGCGCCAGGTTGAAACCATCCATGGCATCGAGATAGTCCCGGCCTTCCTCAGGCGGCAGGTCGGGAACGATGGCCCCTTGCAGACCCTTTTCCGCCGTGGTCCGGGCAAAGCGCTCTACCCCGTATTTAAACAGGATATTGTAGTAGGTCATGAAGAGGAAGGGGATGTCGAAACGTTTGGCCACCCGGCCGCCGAAGTCGATACAGTCTTCCACGGTGATACCGGCGGCCAGTGCCCGCTGGTTGGCTTTCAGGATCACCGGCCCGTCGGCGATGGGTTCCGAAAAGGGAATCTGCAGTTCCATCAGGTCCACACCGGCCTCCACCATGGCCTCGACAATCTCAAAGGAGGCTTCCAATGAAGGGTATCCGATGACGATGTGGGTCATCAGCAGGATATCTTTCTGTTGGCGTTTTTCACGCAGGTATTGTTCTAACATGGGAAATCCTTATCAATTCAACTTTCGGTTTTCATGTAGGAGCGGCTTTTAGCCGCGACCCGAATGCCTGTTAGGACCCTTTTCGCGGCTAAAAGCCGCTCCTACACAGCGTTTCAAACTGAATTTGAGTGAAACCCGAACGTTGAGTTATTAATTCGAAGCTCAAAGTTCAAATTCATTTCTAAAACATTCCAGTTCGCGCTTAATCAGTCGGGCTCAACTTTGAACTCTGAACTTTGAACTCATGCTTTTGAACTCATTTTTTATACTGTTCCGCCTTTTGCCGAATAAACTCCTGCCAATTGGGGTCGTCGAAGGCGTCGGCGACGGTGAAGATGTCTTTGTCGCCGCGGCCCGACTGGTTGATGATGATTACTTCGTCCTTTGACATCTCCGGCGCTTCTTTGAATGCCTGAGCAAAAGCGTGGGCCGATTCCAGGGCCGGTATGAGACCCTCTTTGCGCATGGTCAGTTCTACGGCGGCCACGACTTCATCGTCGGTGGCCGCCTCGAAGCGCGCTTTGCCGGTGTCGTGAAAGTGGGACAGGATGGGCGATACGCCCACATAGTCGAGACCGGCGGCAATGGAGTGGGTCTCGCGCATCTGGCCGTCGCTGTCTTGCAGAAAATAGGTCTTGTAACCTTGGGCCACGCCGACGCTGGCGTCCTTTGCACAGAGCCGGGAAGCGTGTTCTCCGGAGTGAATGCCCTTGCCGCCGGCTTCCACCCCCACCAGTTCCACGGCGTCTTTCAGAAATCCGGAGAAGAGTCCCATGGCATTGGAGCCGCCCCCGACGCAGGCGAAAACTTTCGCCGGCAGTCGATCTTCCGCGTCCAGAATTTGTCTGCGCGCTTCCTGGCCTATGATGGACTGGAACCAGGTCACCATCTCAGGGAAGGGATGGGGGCCGCATGCCGTTCCCAGCACGTAGTGGGTGGTATCCATGTTTGAGACCCAATCCCGGAAGGCTTCGTTGATGGCATCTTTCAAGATGCGCGTCCCGTCGGTCACTGGGACGACGGCAGCGCCCATGCGCTCCATCCAGAAGACGTTGGGGCGCTGGCGCTGCACATCCACCTCACCCATGTAGATGGTGCAGTCGAAACCGAAGCGGGCCGCCATGGTGGCCGTGGCCACGCCGTGCTGGCCGGCGCCGGTCTCGGCGATCACCCGCGTTTTGCCCATGCGCTTGACCAGCAAGCCCTGGCCCATCACGTTGTTGGCCTTGTGGGCGCCGGTATGATTGAGGTCCTCGCGCTTGATGTAGATCCGGGCGCCGCCGAAGTGGCGGGTGAGGTTCTCGGCAAAGGTCAGCGGCGTCGGCCGGCAGGAGTAGGTGGACATCACCTGCTCGTACTGGGGCCAAAAATCCGGATCCGCTTTGGCCGATTCAAAGACCGACTCCAATTGGTCAAAAGTGGCGGCAAGAATCTCCGGCAGGAAAGCACCGCCGAAGGCATCATAATATCCGCGTTTATCCATGATCGGTTCCTCCGATATTCTGTGTAAAAACAAATTGGTCTGTACGGCACCACAGCTGGCAGAAGACGCCGTTGGCCATCTGGGGAAAATGCAGGAATCGCTTGACCACCAGCACAGGCGTGTCTGTGCCGGTTTTCAGATGTCGGCTCCGCCGGCTGTCCGGATAACCGATGTCGAAGCTCTGTTTGCCGCCCACCGGCCGAAGGTATAGCTGCTCCTCGGCGATGACGGAGAGGGATCTTCCCTCGATCTCGAGCTTTTCGATACCCTCAAACAATGCCGCGTGCAGATAGGTGTCTTCGATCAGGACGGGTTCACCGTTTACCAGGGTCAACCGGGTCAGGAAGTAAGCTGCCCGCTCTTTGAAGGGATTGTCTGCACCTTCACCCCGGTCTTTCAAGTGAAGTGGGGTGATCATGCGGGTTTCTACGCTGAGCCCCTTTTTTTTAAAGGAGGCGCTGGTGCCGTCCAATGAGAAGAGGTCCACTTCCTGCTGGGCTTCACAGACAAAAGTGCCGGACCCGCGCCTGCGGCTGAGCTGTCCTTTGCGCACCAGCAGGTCGACGGCCTGACGGGCGGTGGGCCGCCCGATACCGAAATCGGCCGCCAGTTGGTGTTCGGATGGAATGCGGCACCCCGGCTTGTAGACGCCTTCCCGTATGCGCACTGCCAACAGGTCTGCGAGCTGGCGATAGAGGGGAATGGGTGATTGGGAGTTCAGTATCATGGTTCCTCAGCCTGATCGGGTGATCATCAATCCATGCAATGATACTGTGGAAAATTTGTAAGGTTGTCAAGACAAATCTGCGAATTCCCAATCTTAGTGTCCATTGGTATTGGGCTGAAACCCTTGTACGTCGAACACTCACCGTACAATACCGGACCAGGAATCCAGCCTATCCCTCTCATGATAGGGAGGAGCGATATCCTCAGTTCGATGTTCACCAATTTCTGCGTCTTGACGGATCCTTCGGTGGTGGATATTCTGAATAGACCTATTGATCGCGATTTCCATCGCCAATTGTTTCTCGTTTACGACAGTTGAACCGGATTGTCCATCCAGCGAGCGTTCAGCATTCCACACCAGCGGGCTTCAAACATCGACGCACATCGGCTTCCGTTATAAGAAGCTTTTTTCATCAACCCGTATCCAATATGCAAAGGAGGTCCGGCCATGTCAGAAAGTGTTTACAAAGTGATCGAACTTGTGGGGACGAGCACAGACTCCTGGGAGAGCGCCGCCCGTAATGCCGTCCAACTAGCTGGAGAGAGTTTGAAAGATCTGCGGATCGCGGAGGTCGGCAAGCTGGATATGAAAGTTGAAGACGGAAAGGTCACGGCCTACCGGGCGCGCGTCAAGATATCGTTTAAATACCAGGCAGGATAAACCAGGTGCAGGTGGACCATGCCATTGGCAATCAGTGGCGTTTCACCTGTTGAGCTTGGACAACAGCATCTGACTTGGTGTATGACGTCGGGATGGAACTCAGACCTAATTATCCCCTTGATACGTCGGCCATCGCCCGGCTGATCGATGATCGTGACGATATGTACCTGGTTTGGCCCAAAGCCCTGTGGCCGTTCGACCACGATCA
Source organism: Desulfobacteraceae bacterium (assembly GCA_050302315.1). Taxonomy (GTDB): domain Bacteria; phylum Desulfobacterota; class Desulfobacteria; order Desulfobacterales; family Desulfosarcinaceae; genus JARRKU01. Next base: position 60,357 of record JBNLAV010000199.1, on the reverse strand, counting down.
GTGGCGCCGGGCGCTGGATCCGTCCAAAGGGCATTGCGCCTATTTCGCAATGGAGGGGTCCGGCCCCATTGGGCATGCCGCTTTGTGCGCAACGGATTGCCCCGATGTCTACAAGGTCTCCTATCTTTATCTGCGGCCTCGATGGCGAGGGCATGGAATGGGGCAAGCATTGCTGCATCTTCTGGAGGGGGTCGCCCGAAAACAGCTCAGGGCGCGCCGTCTGGATCTTGTGGTGCGCGATTACAACCCGCGTGCCCTTTCATGCTACAGCAAGTGCGGTTTCCAGGCTGTCAGCCGGAAAGGCACGCTGATCCATATGTCCAAGATCTTGCTCGCCGCCCTATAGACCAAGGTTTCCTGGCTCAGCCTTTCGATGCGATCTCAAGGACGCAAGAAAAAAAGATAATCGGACTCGAAGGGAACCAAGCGGTGAAACAAAACCGCTTGGGTTCGCTTCGTGGTCATTGTTCCCTTGGCGGTGTCATCATCCAGCTATGCACGCATCCAGCCGCCATCATGCTAAAACCGTCCTATTGCGGCTTGCCATTGCAGCTGATTTGATGCTAAACAAGGATTCAATTAATGAATTGTATGGACTGATCGAGATAGACCCAAACAAAAGGAGGGCGTCGAATGGCCGTTAAACAAGTCCTGCTTCCTGCAAATGACATTCCCCGGCAGTGGTACAATATCCTGGCCGACATCAAGATGAATCCGCCGTTGGGACCGGATGGCAACCCCGTTGGGCCGGACGATCTGGCGCCGGTGTTTCCCATGAACATCATCGAGCAGGAAGTGAGCACCGACCGTTGGATCGATATTCCCGATCCTGTTCTGGACGTGCTGGCCATCTGGCGCCCTGCACCCCTGATTCGTGCGGACCGGTTGGAGAAAGCGCTGGGTACCCCGGCGCGCATCTACTACAAGTATGAAGGCGGCAGCCCGCCCGGCAGCCATAAGCCCAATACGGCGGTGCCCCAGGCCTACTACAACAAGGTCTTTGGCATAGAAAACATCACCACCGAGACCGGCGCCGGCCAGTGGGGCAGCGCCCTATCCTTTGCATGCGCCCAGTTCGGTCTCAATTGCAAGGTCTACATGGTGCGCGTCAGCTTCGACCAGAAGCCATACAGGAAAGCCATGATGGAAACGTGGGGCGGAACCTGCATCGCCAGCCCCAGCACAGAGACCCAGGCGGGCCGAGACGCCCTGTCGGCAGATCCCGACACGCCGGGCAGCCTTGGCATTGCCATCAGCGAGGCGGTGGAGGCCGCAGTGAGCGATCAGAGCGGCAAGACCCGCTATTCCTTGGGCAGCGTCCTCAACCACGTCATGCTCCACCAGACCATCATCGGGCTGGAAGCCCGCAAGCAATTGTCTTTGATTGAGGAGTATCCCGATATCGTCATCGGCTGTGCCGGCGGCGGCAGCAATTTTGCCGGACTGGCCTTTCCCTTTGTTCAGGACAAGATCAACGGCAAACAGCTCGAGATCTACCCCGTGGAACCCGCAGCCTGTCCGACCCTGACCCGGGCCCCGTTCAGCTACGATCACGGGGATACGGCCAAATATACGCCCCTGCTGCCCATGCACAGCCTCGGGCACGCCTTTGTCCCCGCCCCAATCCACGCCGGCGGCCTGCGCTACCACGGCATGGCCCCCACGGTGAGTCAGTTGGTCAATGAGGGCCTGCTCGCTCCCAAGTCGGTCACCCAACTCGAAGCCTTCAAGGCCGGTGTGCTCTGGGCGCGCACCGAGGGCGTCATCCCGGCCCCGGAGACGACAAACGCCCTGGCGCAGGTGATCAAGGAAGCACAACAGGCCAAGGAAGAGGGCAAGGAAAAGGTGATCGTTTTCAATTTCAGCGGCCACGGTCTGCTGGACCTGGCCGGTTACGAAAAGTTCCTGGCCGGCGAGCTTACTGATTTGGCCCTCAGCGAGGAGGAGATGGCCCGGTCCACGGCCGTACTGGCAAACCATCCCAAACCCCAGAATCTCAAGAGTACAGGATGAGGAGCAGGGGAAGAAACGCAGAATATCGAATAGCGAACCGCAGAATACCGAAGTTGGGAATCATTATGCGCTGTCCATGTTATTTTTGCCGGTATTCCGGTTCCCGCATGGTGGCGAAATGACGGATAAGGACAAGCTGGAGCGGCGGTGCCCCCGCCTGGGAGGACCGGTTAAATTCGGCTATTGCCGCAGCTGCGGCGATAGCCGGGATCCGTGCTTCAAAGTGTTTGACTGCTGGTGGGAACAGTTCGACGTGGTCGGTTATCTCCGGCACCAACTGCCGAAAGAGAAGTTTGAAAAACTGCAATGCGCCCCGCCGCCCAACAAGGTGGCCTCCTTGGTGGACTTGATACGGCAAGCGCAGGCGAGAATGAAATAAAAAACAATTGGTCCAAAAGGCAGTTCAAGGTTCAGGGTTCAAAGTTCAATGTTAAAACCTTGTGCCACAAGCGTTGAACTTTTGATCCCGAACTTTGAACTCCCACAAATGAAGCCCTAAGCTCCTAAGATCTATACACGCGCTGCACCCGCGCCATCAGCGTCGTCACGACTTCATAGTTGATGGTGTCCAACAACCCGGCGATCTCGTCGGCAGAAACTTCTTCTTGTTCCTGGCGTCCGATGAGCACCACTTCGTCGCCCACCTTCACCCCACCGATCCCGCCAACATCCAGCATGGTGAGATCCATGCAGACACGCCCCACGATGGGCGCTCTTTTGCCGTTGACCAGCATGTGGCCGCGGTTGGATAGCAGGCGGCTGTAGCCGTCACCGTAGCCCACCGGAATGGTGGCGATGGTGGTGGCGGCAGGGGACTTCCAGGTGCCGCCGTAGCTGATGCGGGTGCCGGGGGGCACCGTCTTGAGATGGATGATGCGGGCCTTGAGTGTCAACGCAGGGCGCAGGTCGATCCTGTTCAGGTCGACCTCATGGGATGGAACGAGGCCGTAGAGGGAGATGCCGGCGCGCACCATGTCGAGATGGGTCTCGGGCAGGTCGATGATCGCCCCGCTGTTGGCGGCATGTTTGATGGGGATTTCGACTCCGGCTAAGGCCAACTCGTCCAAAAGTTTCTGGAACCTGGAGAATTGCCGCCTGGCAAAGGTCTTGTCGCCGTGGTCGGCGGTGGCAAAATGGGTAAACAGCCCCTGTACGTCAAGGCCCGGCAGTCGGGTGATGGCGGCGATCTCTTCCACCGGTCGCTGGGAAAGATCCAGCTGCAGGGCATCGCACGGCACCCCCAGCCGCCCCATTCCGGAGTCCACCTTGATGTGAAAAGCGATACGTTCATGGGCCGCCACCGCCGCCTCGGAAAAGGCACGGGCATTATCCAGGCAGTAGAGGGTCGGCATCAGCCGGTGCTCCATGACATGGGATGCATTGTCCGCAGTAGTGTGGCCCATGATGAGGATGGGGGCTGTGATGCCGGCCTGGCGCAGGGCGATTCCTTCCTCAATCCGGGCCACCCCGAGTTGATCGGCGCCGCTCCCAAGGGCGGCCCGCGCCACTGCTTCGGCGCCATGGCCGTAAGCATTGGCCTTGACGGCCACCATCAACTGCACCCGGTCGCCGATGAGGCGACGCAGTTCCTTTACATTGTGTGCAATGGCGGCCAGATCGACCTCCGCCCAGATCAACGGCTGGGGCATGGCGGGACTCCTTTTGCTGTGTGATTTAAGCCATCAGGGAAAAGATTACCTGTTTCAGGTCAGGAGATCAAGCTGCCGGCCATGGCGGGGCGGTCCGGGCGTTCTAGATGAAGCGGGTCTGCTTCCATCGGCATATTGACACCCAGGCAGGGGTTTGACATATTCGGTTGGGTTGTACCCTCCAAGGACAGGCCTTAACGCACATTACCTTATGACGGGTTCTTCTTTAAATCGCTTATGAAAGTCCTCATTATCGGAGCAGGCCCGGCGGGGTTGGAAGCCGCAAGAATTCTGGAAGAAAACAATATCGTTCCCACCATTATTGAGAAAAAGCCACTGCCTCAGGACAAACCCTGTGCCGGCGGCTTAACCGGAATTAAAGTAAATGACAATGTCATCACCCATAATTTAATTGTTCATAAGGACGACGCCTTTGATGTGATCAACCCCATCTGTATGATTACGAGAAAGGAATTGTCCGACATTCAATTGAATAAACTGCAAAAAACCAGAATCTTAAAAGAAACTGTCGTCAACATCGACAAAGGCCGTGTCCGGACAAATAAGAACACGCACCCATTTGATTTATTAATAGGTGCAGATGGCGCAAACTCCATTGTCAGGCGCCACCTGAAGTTAAAGAGCAAGTTTACCCTGGCTTTCTATCAGGAAGTGAATGAAACATTAAATGCATCCCAATGGCACATCCAACCCGAATTCGGTTACATCTGGAAATTTCCCAAGAGAAGCAATTGCAATGTCGGTATCTACTTCCATCCAAAATACCTTTCCGGCAAAGAAGCGGTTAGCATTCTAAAGAAAACCACCGGATCAGATTCAAGGATCAGGGGTGGGCTGATTCAATATCGCTATCATGGCTACAGGTTTAAGAATATCTTTCTGGCAGGAGAAGCTGCAGGTTTTACCTCAAGAATTACCGGCGAAGGCATCTATCCGGCTATTGTATCCGGCAGGGAAGTCGCAGCCAAAATAATTGACCCGGGAGCGAAAACGCCTGAAATCAACAGGCTGATTATCAATAAATATCTCCAACAGCTATTGTTTTGTGCAATCCGCTATTTCCCTTCGGCAACCTTAAAAGCTCTAAAGCGAAACAGGCAAAATGCCAAAGTCATCGGCATCATCTGATTGGGCCGGGACGGAACCCGGCCCGGCGACTGCAGTTCGACGTTCGATGTTCTATGTTCAAACAATCAGGAGATCTCAAGGCTGAAAAAGCCGGAGGGATCCAGAGCCAAGACGCCACGGGGGCTGCCGTAGCAAGACTACTGCAAGCCCTTGGCAACGCAGGATATGGAGTCCTCCGGCTTTTTCAGATCAACTGGTCGACATGGGTATACGCCATCCCGAAGGCTTTGGCCACGGCCTCATAGGTTACATTGCCCTGGACCACATTTGCGCCCTGCTTGATTTCCGTATTCTCCCACATGGCCAGGCGCCAGCCTTTGGTGGCGATTTCCAGGGCATACGGCAGGGTGGCGTTGGTCAAGGCCAGGGTGGAGGTTTTGGCCACGGCGCCGGGCATGTTGGCCACGCAATAGTGAACCACGCCGTCCACTTTATATACCGGGTCGGTGTGGGTTGTCGGCTTTGATGTTTCAAAACAGCCGCCCTGGTCGATGGCCACATCCACCAGAACGGAACCCGGCTTCATGGTTTTGAGCGTGTCGCGGGTGATCAATTTGGGTGCCTTGGCCCCCGGAATGAGCACCGCGCCGATGACGACGTCGGACTGGGCGGCCAGTTGTCTGATGACTGCCGGGTTGGACATCAGCGGAATGCAGTTGGCCGGCATGACGTCCGACAGGTAGCGCAGGCGTTGGAGGTTCTGGTCGAGCAGGTAGACCCTGGCGCCCAGGCCACAGGCCATTTTGGCGGCATTGGTGCCCACCACACCGCCGCCGATGATGGTCACCGTGGCCGGTTCCACACCGGGGACACCGCCCAACAGCACGCCGCGGCCGCCGCTGGCCATCTCCAGGTATTTGGCGGCCTGCTGCACGGCCATTCGACCGGCCACTTCGCTCATGGGAGTGAGCAAGGGCAGCGAACGGTCGGACTTCTGGATGGTTTCGTAGGCGATGCAGATGGCGCCGCTTTTTACCAAGGCCCGGGTCAATGCCTCTTCGGCCGCCAGGTGCAGGTAGGTGAACACGATCTGGTCTTTCCGGATGAGATCGTACTCCGATGGCTGAGGCTCCTTGACGTGCATCACCATCTTGGCGCCGCCGTAAATCTTCTCGGGTGCCGCGACGATCCTGGCGCCGGCCTTTCGGTACTGATCGTCGCTGAACCCCGAATTGATGCCGGCGTTCGCTTCCACCCACACTTCATGGCCCCCCTGGCACATTACTTCCACACCGGCCGGCGTCATGGACACCCGATTTTCTTCCGTCTTGATCTCTTTAAGAATCCCAATAATCACGGCAACTCCTTTGGTTGACAGGGTTGATGGGGATGGTGACATGGCCGCAGCGCCCCATGTGACCGCCAAGCATCGGCAACGGGGGCAAGCGGCGCTGGATTTGGTGTGAGCGGCCCGTTGCACGGGTTTGACTGATCCGCCGTCATTTTATGTCGGTTTCACGTGTGGTGGCAAGAATTTCCGGCGGCCGCGCCGGCGGCGGCCGTGGCGCCATTCCGGAACGACGTCCATTGCCGCCATTGACCTGTCCGGTGGCTTCACGGTATAGGGGGATGGCATTTATCTTATCGAATCTCAATTCTCACTTGTCGCCGTCCCGGTCGATGCGGCTCGCCATGGCGGATCCTGTTCCAGCGGAAGCGCAAGGCACGGCGTGCGACAACATCCTTCCCGGCGCGGTCGCAAGATGCAGAAGATGTTTCGCCGGAGCAGACAGGGGGGCGCGGCCATGAGCCAAAAGATGGAGTTGGTCTTCGAAGACCGGGTGGGCATCGTTGCCGATATCTCCGCCCTGATAGCCAAGTACGGCATCAACATCCTTTCCATGGAGGTCGACCAGCGGGACGACAAAGCCCACGTCTATCTGGAAGCGGAAAAAGATCAGGAGGGGATCGGCAAGGAGCGGCTCACCACCATTCTATCGGATATCCCCAACCTTTTACAGCTCCGGTTTATCGACATTCTTCCTCAGAAGGAGCGGGAGAACCGTTTTCGCGTGGTGCTGGACAACATCCGCGACGGCGTGATCTCCATCGGCAAGGACGGCCGCATCACCACCATCAACCGGGTGGCCCTCAATGCGCTGGCGTGCCGAGCCGAAGATGTGGTGGGGCAGGATGTCAAGGACATCGAACTGCCGGACCACAATATTCTGGAGTGTCTTGAGGGGCGTATATTCAACAACATCAAGAAGGATATTATTAAAGGGGTTGAGCGCTACCAGTATATCGCCACCGGCCGGCCCATCAAGGACGAAGACGATAACATCATCGGTGCCGTGGAGATCGCCAAGGACATGCAGGAGGTCAAAAAACTGGTCCGGTCGATCAGCGAACCCGATACCATAGGCTTTGGCGACATTATCGGCCGGCACCCGGTCATTCTGTCTGCCATCGCCTTCTCCAAGCAAATTGCCGTTTCGGACGCCATCATCTCCATCCGGGGAGGGAGCGGTACGGGAAAAGAGCTCTTTGCCCGCGCCATCCACACGGAAAGCGGCCGGAAAGGGCCGTTTGTGCCCCTCAATTGCGCGGCGCTTCCCGAACAACTGCTGGAGAGCGAGCTCTTCGGCTATGTCGGCGGCGCTTTCACCGGCGGACGGAAGGAGGGGCGGCAGGGATTGTTCGAGCACGCGGCCGAAGGGACCGTCTTTCTGGACGAGATCGGCGAAATGCCCCTGGGATCCCAGGCCAAAATACTGCGCGTCATTCAGGACAAGCGCGTGCGCCGGATCGGTGGTTCAAGGGAGATACCGGTGAATACCCGGATCATCACGGCCACCCACCGGAACCTGGAACAATTGGTGGATGAGAAACTCTTTCGCCAGGACCTCTATTACCGCATCAATGTCCTGCCGATACATATTCCGCCTTTAGCCCAGCGGTTGGAGGACATTTCTCTGCTGGCCGAACACTTTCTCTTTCAACTGGCATCCAAACTCAACAAGAGCACCCAGTCCCTGTCCAGGTCGGCACTGGACAAGCTCCACCGCCACCATTGGCCGGGAAATGTCCGTGAACTGAAGAACGTGATCGAGCGGGGGGCCATCCTGTCCAAAGGGGAGTCTATCGATGCCGGTTCGATCCTTTTCAGCCATGAGCTGGGTGCGGTCGGCTCAGTTGCCGTGCAAGACGCCTCGGTCGGCAATGTGGAACGATGCGATCTGAAGGCGCTGCTGGCCGAATACGAAAAGAATCTTATCGCCAATGTGCTGGGCCGATGCCGCAGCAAGCGGCAGGCGGCCAAGCGGCTCAATATTTCCCATACCGCGCTGATCAACAAAATGAAAAAGTACAATCTGGTGTTGGAAACAAAATGAACCATTGGAAACATTTCGTACCGAGTATATAATAATAAACAAAATCAATTATTAAACCTATTTTGACGCCCAGAGTGGAAATATATATTTCCATTTTTTGAGAAGGATGCCCTTCCATTCAGATCGCCTTCAGCGCCGCCGGCGCCAATCTTGCCGTTTTTTACAATGTTTTGATACCCGTATAACCACCTGAAAATTTGTGGGTTTCATTTTTTTTGGCGATGCCGTTATCTTCTTTTCAGCGGAAATGACGGCACTTTTTTTGGGGTGAACCAAAAGGTGGCAAGGGTTTTGCGGTAGGCCTTTGTACTCGCCGATTTTAATGCAGGAGTAAAATCCATTTTTATTTAAAGGAGAACAACATGATTGTAGGCATTTTAAAAGAGATCAAGACGGAAGAGAACCGTGTGTGCATGACACCCGCCGGTGCAGAGGTGATGGTGCAGAATGGCCACACGGTGCTGGTGGAGCAGTCGGCCGGTCAGGGCAGCGGATTCGAAGATGCGGCTTATGTCGCCGCCGGCGCCGAGATCATCGAAACTCCCAAGGAGATTTTCGATCGCGCGGAAATGGTCATGCACGTCAAAGAGCCCCTGGCGCCGGAATACGATATGATACGGGAAGGCCAGATCGTCTTCACCTATCTGCACCTTGCCGCCGCCGAAGAACTGACCCAGGCGTTGATCCGCAGCAAAGCGGTCTGCATCGCCTATGAAACCATCCAGAAAGCCGACGGCTCTTTGCCCCTGCTGACCCCCATGAGCGAAGTCGCCGGGCGCATGGCGATCCAGCAGGGCGCCAAGTACCTGGAGATGGCCCAGGGCGGACACGGCGTACTGCTTGGCGGCGTTCCGGGGGTGGATCCGGGCAACGTGGTGGTGATCGGTGGCGGTGTCGTGGGCGTCAACGCCGCCAAGATGGCCTGTGGCCTGGGCGCCAAGGTCTACATTCTGGATATGAACCTCGACCGTCTGAGATACCTGGATGATATTATGCCGGCCAATTGCTACGCACTATACTCCAGCCCGTCCACCATCCGCGATCAGATCAGCCGTGCGGACGTTGTCGTGGGAGCCGTGCTGATTCCCGGCGCCAAGGCCCCCAAACTGATCACCCGCGAAATGCTCGGCATCATGAAGCCGGGTACGGTTCTCGTCGATGTCGCCATTGACCAGGGCGGCTGCTTCGAGACCTCCAGGGCCACCACCCACGGCGATCCGATCTATACTGTGGACGGTGTGGTTCACTACTGCGTGGCCAACATGCCGGGAGCCGTGCCAAGGACCTCCACCATGGCCTTGACCAATGCCACCCTGCCTTACGCCCTGGAAATCGCCAACAAGGGATGGGCCAAGGCGATCTATCAAAATCCCGAAATCAAAGCCGGGGCCAATATCGTCAACGGCAAAGTAACTTACGATGCCGTGGCCGATGCATTCGGCCTTGAATATACACCGGTCGATTCACTGTTATAGAAGGTATTTTTTTTCTCCCCGACGAGCGGCCGTCGGGGGGATTGAAGATTTGGGGGGAGCGCCACCCGGCCAAGGGAAGGCTTTTTGTGAGCGTTTGGGAGAAGCGTGTGCGTGGGTGCGTCCCGTATAGTTCACGGTCTTGCCCTGCCCCCCGGGTCTTCATCCGGCAGGAATTTTATCGAATTTTTTATCGATCCAGTCTTGGGCAACAGATCGGTAAATCATACATGCATACAATGGGAGGGAAATAATGGAGATGGGCATCCTTGAAATCATAGAGGCCTTTGTCGGTAAAGTCGGTGCATTCGCGTGGGGGCCACCCATGCTTATTTTGCTTGTGGGCACCGGTCTCTACTTAACCCTGGCATTACGGGGGGTCCAATTCAGGAAATTGGTTTACTCCCTCTGGCTTGCACTGGTCAAGCGCAAGGAAGACACCGACGAGCCCGGAGACATCACCCACTTTCAGGCGTTGATGACCGCACTTTCCGCCACTGTCGGGACCGGCAATATCGCCGGCGTGGCCACCGCTATTGCGGCCGGCGGACCGGGGGCTCTTTTCTGGATGTGGATAACCGGCCTTGTCGGCATGGCCACCAAATACGGCGAGGCCGTGCTGGCGGTGAAGTACCGCGTCAAAGACGAGGCCGGCAACATGAGCGGCGGGCCCATGTACTATATCTCCAAAGGATTGGGTTGGAAATGGTTGGGCACGCTGTTCGCCATCTTTGCGTCAGTTGCCGCCTTGGGCATCGGCAACATGGTCCAGTCCAACTCCGTGGCCGATGCCGTAGAGGCGACCTTCAATATTCCTTTTTACGTCACCGGTCTTGTTTTGATGGTTTTTACCGCCATGGTCGTCTTGGGCGGCATCAAAAGCATCGGCCGGGTTACCGGCGTGGTGGTGCCGGTGATGATCATCTTCTACAGCGTCGGAGCGTTGACCATCATCGCCATGAATTTCGCCGCCATACCGGCCGCATTCGCTCTGATTTTTAAACACGCCTTTACGCCCACTGCGGCTTCCGGCGGATTTGCCGGCGCGGCTGTGATGCTGGCCATCCGTATGGGGGTCTCCCGCGGCGTATTCTCGAACGAATCAGGCCTCGGCAGCGCACCCATTGCCGCCGCCGCCGCCCAGACCAAACATCCGGTGGCCCAGGCCCTGGTTTCCATGACCCAGACCTTTATCGACACCCTGGTGGTCTGCACCATGACCGGGCTGGTGTTGATTCTGACCGGCGTCTGGGACAGCGGCAAGACCGGAGCGGAGTTGACCAGTTTTGCTTTCCAGAATGGCTTCGTCGGCGGGCAGTACGTCGTCACCATCGGGCTGATCCTTTTTGCCTACTCCACCATTCTGGGATGGTGCTATTACGGGGAAAAGTCGATTGAGTATCTTTTCGGTCTGGGTGCAGTCAAACCGTACCGCTATCTCTTCGTTGTGGTGGTGGGGCTGGGAGCTGTGGCCAAGCTCAATTTTGTCTGGTCGTTGTCCGACACCTTCAACGGGTTGATGGCCATTCCCAATCTCATCGGGCTTCTGGCCCTCTCCCCGGTCATCATCAAGCTGACACGGGAGTACTTTGCCGATAAAGACCTGAAGAAACCTGAGAGCTATATAGAAGAACTCAGCGATTAACGCAGGAGGAGGGCACCAAAAAAGCCGGCGGGGAAACCCGCCGGCTTTTTGCTATTGGGGTGATTCGTCTGTTTGATGAAGGGTTCAATTAATGGGCGCGTGCTTGTCCCTGCCCGCACCGCTCATCTCGAAGTGCATATCATGTTCGGAGAACAACGTCTCTCCAGGTGCCAGCACCAATGCGTTGGGCAGAACCTCGTCCATGTGCTCAACCGGGACGATCTCCAACTGCTTGGAGATGCTCGTGGGGATATCCTTGAGGTCTTTCTCATTCTCTTTGGGAATGAGGATCTTCTTGATGCCGCCGCGATGGGCTGCCAGAATTTTTTCCTTCAGCCCGCCGATGGGCAGCACCCGTCCGCGCAGGGTGATCTCCCCGGTCATGGCCACATCCCGGCGCACGGGGCGCTTTGTCAGCGCCGACACCAAAGAGGCGCACATGGCGATGCCTGCGGAAGGACCGTCCTTGGGAATGGCCCCTTCGGGAATGTGGATGTGAAGGTCGAGCTTGCGGTAGAATTTGATGTCGATGCCCAGCAGCTCGGTTCTGGAGCGCACGAAACTGACGGCTGCCTGGGCTGACTCTTTCATCACCTCACCGACTTTACCGGTAACCGTCACCTGCCCGCGGCCGGGCATGGTCAAGGTCTCCACGAACAGCAATTCACCGCCGAACTGGGTCCAGGCCATGCCGGTGGACATTCCGATCTGGTCTTTGTCTTCGATCTCGGTGTTTTTGAACCGCGGCGGCCCGAGATATTTTGCCACCGCCGTTTCGGTGACGCGAATCGGTTTGGGATCCTTCTCAGACAGCTTGTTCTTAACCACCTGGCGGGCCGCCTTGCGGCAGACGGCGGCGATTTCGCGCTCGAGATTGCGCACGCCGGCCTCGCGCGTGTAGCGATGGATGGTTGTGTAGACCGCCTTCTTGGAGATCGTGATTTGCTCCGGTTTCAATCCGTTGAGCTTGATCTGTTTGGGGATCAGAAAATCCTTGGCAATGTTGTACTTCTCGTGCTCGGTGTAGCCGGGCAACCGGATGATCTCCATGCGGTCCTGCAACGGCAGGGGGATGTCCGGCAGGGTATTGGCCGTGGTGATGAACATGATTTCGGACAGGTCGTAGTCCAGATCCAGGTAGTGGTCATTAAAGGCGTAGTTCTGTTCGGGGTCCAGCACCTCCAACAGCGCCGCGCTGGGATCCCCCCGGAAGTCCATGCTCATCTTGTCAACTTCATCCAGACAGAAAACAGGGTTGTTGGAGCCGGCCTTTTTCAAAGACTGGATGATCTTTCCAGGCATGGCGCCGATATAGGTGCGGCGGTGTCCGCGGATCTCGGCTTCGTCCCGTACGCCGCCCAGGGAGAGGCGTACGAACCGGCGCCGGGTGGCCCGCGCCACGGACCGGGCCAGTGAGGTCTTGCCCACACCCGGCGGTCCCACCAGGCAGAGGATGGGACCCCTGAGTTTTTTGACCAGCGACTGCACGGCCAGATATTCAAGGATACGCTCTTTGGGCTTCTTAAGTCCGTAGTGATCCTCGTCCAGGATACGTTCGGCATCCGTTATGTCCATCTTGGCCCGGCTGCGTTCGAACCACGGCAGACTGATGATCCATTCGATGTAGTTGCGCACCACGGTGGCTTCGGCCGACATGGGCGTCATCAGTTTGAGCTTTTTAAACTCCTGACGCGTTTTGGCTGCGGCCTCTTTGGGCATCCGTTTGCGTTTGATGCGCTTTTCCAACTCCTGGAGCTCGTCGGCGCCGTCATCTTCAGTGCCCATCTCCTTGCGGATGGCGCGCATCTGTTCGTTGAGGTAGTAATTCTTCTGGGTTTTCTCCATCTGCTCCTTAACCCGCCCTTTGATGCGCTGGTCCATGCGATAGACCTCCATCTCCAGGTTGATCAGTTCAATGAGCAGGCTGAAGCGTTTGTTCAGCGGCGTGGCTTCCAGCAGCTGTTGCTTGTCTTCTATCTTGAAAGAGAAATGGGACGCCACCGTATCGGCCATTTTGGAAAGGTCGTCGATACTTTCCACCTTGGCCACCAGGTCCTTGGAGATGCTCTTGTTGAGCTTGGAATAGGCTTCAAAGCTCTCCCGTATGGTTCGTCCCATGGCTTCGAGCTCGGGTTCGGACGAGGCGGCGTCGGTGATCGGGCTCAGTTCGACTTTGAAGTAGTCATCCGCTTTGATGAACTGTTTGATGCGGGCCCGCACCTGCCCCTCCACCAGCGCCTTGACAGTGCCGTCGGGCAGGCGCAGCAATTGCAGCACCGTGCCGATAACGCCCACCCGGTGGATATCCTTCTCCGTGGGATTGTCGATGCCGGCCTTGTTCTGGGTGGCCAGGAAGATGTGCTTGTTTTCCGTGTTCATCGCGCTGGAGAGCGCGGCCACGGATTTGGGCCGGCCCACAAAGAGCGGCGCCACCATGTGGGGGAAGAGCACGATGTCGCGCAATGGAAGCAGTGGAAGCACCCGGGGTTCGGGTTTTTCGGGATCATCCTTGAAGAAACGGGTGATATTGACCATGTTCTTATCCGGTTCGTCCGTCAGCGGCCGTCATGCGAAGATGACACTAAGCCTGCTTTTTGGTTTGTTCATACAATAGAATGGGATCTTCCTTGTTGAGGACCACATCCTCGCCGACCACGCACTCTTTGACACTCTCGACGGAAGGAATTTCATACATGATATCGAGCATGCAGGCTTCCATAATGGCCCGCAGTCCGCGAGCGCCCGATTTGCGTTTGACCGCTTCATCGGCGATGGCGGTCAGGGCGCTGTCGGTAAAGCGCAGGTTGACCCCTTCCAGCTCAAACAGTTTTTCATACTGTTTGACCAGTGCGTTTTTCGGTTCACTCAGAATCCGCACCAGTGTTTCGGCGCTGAGCTCATCCAGGGTGGCAATCACCGGCAGGCGGCCCAGAAATTCGGGAATCAGACCGAATTTGATCAGATCCTCGGGTTTGACCTCCTTGAGGGTCTCGCCGATGCTGGTGTCCTTTTCTTTGATGATGTTGGCGCCGAAGCCCATCATCTTGGATCCCAGGCGCCGTTTGATGATGCCTTCCAGTCCGCTGAAAGTTCCGCCGCAGATGAACAGGATGTTGGAGGTATCCACTTTTACGAAATCCTGCTGCGGGTGCTTGCGGCCCCCCTTGGGGGGGACACTGGCTGTGGTGCCTTCGATAATCTTCAGCAGGGCCTGCTGGACGCCTTCACCCGATACGTCCCGGGTGATGGACGGATTGTCGGACTTGCTGGCGATTTTATCGATCTCATCGATGTAGACGATGCCGCGCTTGGCCTTCTCTACATCGTAATCGGCATTTTGCAGGAGAGAAAGAATAATGTTTTCAACATCTTCTCCAACATAGCCGGCCTCGGTGAGGCTGGTGGCGTCCGCGATGGTGAACGGAACATTGAGAAAGCGCGCCAGGGTTTGGGCCAGCAGGGTCTTCCCGCAACCGGTTGGGCCGATCAGCAGGATGTTGCTTTTCTGGATTTCCACGTCACCGGCGTTGATGGACGAATCGAGGCGTTTGTAGTGGTTGTAAACCGCCACGGCCAGAATCTTCTTGGCGAGTTCCTGCTCAATAACGTACTCGTCCAGCTTGACTTTGATCTCTTTGGGAGCCATCAAATTGGCCATTTCACCGGCCTCTTTTTCGGTCTCCTCTTCGATGATCTCGCTGCACAACTGGATACACTCGTCACAAATGTAAACAGCCGGGCCGGCAATCAGCTTTTTGACCTCTTTTTGATTTTTGCCGCAAAAAGAGCAAAAAAGATTGTCATTGGGGTCATCTTTGGTTTTTGCCATGGTGCTTATGCCTCCGACTTGTCTATTAGGTCCAGGTCATCCCGGCTGCTGATGACATGATCCACTATACCATATTCTTTGGCCTCTTGGCCCGACATAAAATAATCTCGATCCGTATCCTTGCTGATTTGGGTCAATCCTTTGCCCGTATGGGCCTTCAGAATGCCGTTCAATGCCTCCTTGAGCCGCAGGATCTCTTTGGCCTGGATTTCGATATCGGATGCCTGGCCCTGGAACCCGCCCATGGGCTGATGGATCATGATGCGGGCATTGGGCAACGCGTAGCGCTTATTTTCGGCGCCGGCCGCCAGCAGCAAGGCGCCCATACTGGCCGCCTGGCCGATACACACAGTGGTAATGTCCGGCTTAATGTATTGCATGGTGTCATAAACGGCCAATCCGGCAGTCACCACGCCGCCGGGTGAATTGATATAAAAATTAATATCTTTGTCCGGGTCTTCAGACTCCAGAAACAACAACTGGGCGATGAGCAGGTTCGCTACCTCATCATTGATGGCGGTTCCAAGGAAAATAATGCGGTCTTTCAACAAACGGGAATAGATGTCATATGCCCGTTCGCCACGGCTGGTTTGGTCGATGACCACTGGAATGATTGGCACGCGTTAACTCCTTTGGTTTTGGTTGCGGATGGTACCGTGATGTCGTTCCCATCCGATAATGGCAATCAGGCCCTAAGCTTTCTTGTGAATCGAAACAATCTCCATGGTGCTATTCGGCCGCCGCGGCGTCCTCGGTTGCTTCAGATTTTTCGGTTTTTTCCGTTGGTTCCATCTCCGTGATTTGACCATTATCAATGATAAGCTTCAATGCCTTCTTTTCAAGCATGGTGTGTTTAAAAAGCTCCAACCCCTCTTTGTTCTGAGTGTAGTAGCCTTTAATATGCTCCACCGGTTGTTGATAAGTTTCGGCCATCTCATCGAAAGCTTGATCCAATTCCTCATCTGACAGGGTCATCTTTTCCTGTTCGATGATCTTGCTCAAAATCAGGTGCCGGCGTACCTGCTTTTCCGCGGTTGGGCGGTATTTTTCCTTGAGGGTCTCCACCGAGAGCCCCACCTCGTCCAGAGAGCGGTTGCTTTGCTCGAACGAACGTTCCGCATCACGGACGATATGTTCCAGTTCACCTTCTACAAGGGTATCCGGCACCTCGAATTCGGTCTGCGCCAGGAGGTTTTTAAAAATCTGTTCGTTCAACTCCTGCTCGGTGCGCTTTTCATATCCGGATTTCAGGTTCTTGCGGATCTCATCTTTCAAGGTTTCCAGGGAATCAAATTTGTCGCTGACACCTTTGGCGAAATCGTCATCGATTTCCGGTAGAATCTCTTCGCGAATTTCATTCAGTTTAACCTTGAACAAAACCTTTTGTCCAACCAGTTCCTCCTTAAAATAATCATCCGGGAAGGTGACGTCGATCTCTCTTTCATCGCCCACCGCCATCCCGACGATGCCTTCGTCAAGGTCTTTGACAATCTGGCCGGCACCGACCTTGATCAGAAAGTTTTCCGTTTTGCTGGTCGGTGGAAACGGCTGTCCGTTTTTAAAACCTTCGTAGTCGATCACCGCAACGTCGTCCACCTGCAGGGGACGCTCCTCACTGATTTTTTCCCGCTTGGCCAGATTCTTCTGGAGCATTTTCAACTGCAGATCGACTTCCTCTTCGCTCAGCTCATATTTGGTCTTTTCCAGGGGCAGGCCTTTGAAATCGATATCGGCTATCTCGGGGTTGACCTCGACCTGGGCGTCAAAAGCATAGGCGCTTTGATCTTTGAGCTCCGGTGGGTCCACTTTGGGGCTACCGACGATTTTCAATTCGGTCTCTTTGAGCGCTTCCAGAAAGGCCGACTGAATCAACTTGCCGCTCACATCCGCATTGACATCCTTGCCATACAGACGCGTCAGTACGGACCGGGGAGCTTTTCCAGGACGAAACCCTTTGATTTTGGCTGTTTTTTTCAACTGGGCGTAGGCGCTGTCCAGCTCTTGCACCACCTCTTCCTTGGGAACTTCAATGTGCATCACTTTTTTGACGGAACTCAGATCTTCAACGTTTACTTTCATCTTGCTTACCTTTCTAATAATAAAGTGCCCCAAAGAATCGAATCTTGTGGCACCTCGGAGTCTACGGCCGCCCTTCCATCGGGCGGTTAGGATTTTTGCGCGCTTCGCGAAAATCCTGATGCACGGCAGTTCGTTCTCCGTTGCCGTGAGCGCTGAACGAATATCATCGCGGTTGAAACAGCGATTTGGGGCTCCTCCCGGCCAAGCGCAACATCATTATCCGCCGGTGTTTATAACAAAATTTCCCCAAATAGCGATAAATAGGTTTATGCAACCAGATACATGGAGTGCGGGTGGGGAGACTTGAACTCCCACATGGTCGCCCACGCCAGATCCTAAGTCTGGTCCGTCTACCAATTCCGGCACACCCGCATATCATACCTATTATTAAACTAGCGACATTATAACATTCCATTTAAATTTCAAGACAAAAATCGGTGGGAATCCTAAATGCGCATTCCAGCCTTTTATCTCTTTACGACGGGGATGCCGGCTTGAAACGGGCGGGTTTTTGGTGCAACATCGAAAAAAGTCCATGATGCAACCAGCCGGCCTTCAAACATGCAGTGAATGGGGGGCGACCGGCTCGAGGCTCAGCAGCGAGGCTGAATGAATTTCTTTGTCAGCTTGTCATGGCACGGCTATACTGTTTTAAACCGATCTGCGGAAAAAGGGCCAGCTCCATGAATGCGAAAATAGAGTACAAGGACATATTTCAATCCACCAGCAACGGTGTCGTCGTCACGGATGCGCAAGGGGTGATCACCCATATCAACCGGCGCTCAAACAAATACCTCAAGATCGATGCGCACAAGCATGTGGGCAGATCCATTGCCGATGTCCTGCCGATGACGGGCAGGCTGATCCACAAATGCCTGGAGAGCGGCCGAACGATCTGGGGGCATCAGGCCTCCGATCTAAATGCCAAAATCGTGCTGAATGTGTCCCCCATTTTGAAGAACCGAAAAATCATCGGTGCCATATGCACCTTCCAGGAGTTGAGCATCTTTGAAGCTTCCGCCAAAAACCTGGAACCCTACAGACAGTTGAATCTGCAATTGGAGACCATTTTCAACGCTTCTTCCGACGGCTTGTGGGTGTGCAACGGACAAGGTGTGGTGATCGCCGTGAACAGGGCCTCGGAACACCTGAACGGCATCAAGGCGGACGAGGTCATCGGACGCAACGTCGATGATCTGCTTGCGACCAAGGTATTTGATCAATCCGTGACGCGCATGGTTTTGGAAAGCGGTCGCCGGCAAAACGTCATGCAGCGCATCGGCAAAACCGGAAAGTTTCTGTTGTCCACGGGCACCCCTGTTCTGGACGACAACGGAGAGATATTTCTGGTGGTCATCAATGAAAGGGATATGACCGAGCTGAACATGCTGCGTCGACAAATCGAACACAACCGTGAGATTGCAGAAAAGTACAAAGAGAAACTGGCCGATCTGTCCCTTCTGGAACTAAAACGGAACGAAATCATCGCCGAAAGCGGCAAGATGCGCCATATTCTGCAAATGGCGCTGAAGCTCTCCCGCATCAATGCGAACAATATCCTTGTATTGGGTGAATCCGGTACAGGAAAAGGCCTGCTGGCGAAACTGATCCACAAAAACAGCTCCCGAAGCAAAAATCCTTTCGTCGAGATCAATTGCGCAGCCTTGCCGGAAAATCTGTTGGAGGCGGAGCTCTTTGGCTATGAAAAGGGCGCCTTCACCGGGGCAAGCGACAATGGAAAGATCGGCCTGTTTGAGCTGGCCCAGGGGGGTACCCTCTTTCTGGACGAGATCGGAGACATGCCGCTGCCGCTGCAGGCCAAGCTGTTGAAGTATCTGGACGATCACGAAATCCGCCGTATCGGCGGTACCCAGTCGATCAAGGTGGTGTGCTCCACCGTTGCCGCCACCAATCAGGATTTAAGCACCCTGGTTAAGCAGAGGAAGTTTCGGGAAGATCTCTATTACCGCCTGAGCAGCTTCATTTTGCCCATACCGCCGCTGCGACAGCGGCCGGAAGACATCGCAGGGCTGGTTCGGTTCTACTTGAGAAAGTATAATCGCAAATACAAATGCTCCAAGATGGTAAATTCCGACGTCATCCATTTATTGGAAAAGCACGCCTTCCCCGGAAATGTCCGCGAACTGAAAAACATCATTGAAAATGCGGTCGTTATGAGTGACGGTGATTCGATAGACAGATTCATCCACGCAGGTCTTAAGGCAGGTTCAGTGCATTCCTGCAGCCTGCCGGATAGCGGCCCGGATGCGAATCTCCATCTGGCTGAGAGTCTGCAGCGTGTGGAGCGACAGCTCCTGCTGCAGGCCAAACAGCAATGCCGCACCACCAGAGAGATGGCCCGGGTCCTGGGTATCAGCCAGCCGTCGGTGGTGCGGAAGCTCCACGCCCATGGCTTGTGAGGCTGATTCATTTATGAATCGGCGTTGTCTCCCTGTTTAAAGCACTTTACTTTTTCAGCCTCGCTTTTGATTCAATTTCTGATCAAAATAAGCGATAGAATAACGGATACTTACCAAGATAATTCAAAAATGAATCAAACCGTCCCATCTCCCGGGGCGAGCATTTCTCTAACCGTTTGTTATTTTTCATTAAAAATTATCAGCTCTGCTGGCACGCATTTTGTTTGGACAATGGCGACATCCGTTCATCAATGGCTCCCCATATCAAATTATTCAGGAGGAGAAATATGTGCCCAGCAATGACCAACGACATATTGGTCAAGAGACGCAGCGATGTGATCGCCAAAGGGTTCGTCAGCGCCGCCGGCAGTTACATTGCTAAAGCAAAGGGGGCGTCTCTTGTTGACGTTGAAGGCCGTGAATTTATCGACTTCGGCGGAGGGATTGCGGTCATGAATGTGGGCCATTCGCACCCCAAAGTCGTCGCGGCCATCCGGGAACAGGCCGGAAGATTTACCCATACCTGCTTCATGGTCACCCCGTACGAAGCACCGGTGACGTTGGCCGAACATTTGTGCTCAATGGTTCCGGGCGACTTTCCCAAAGCGGTGATGTTTGCCAACAGCGGAGCGGAAGCCGTGGAAAACGCGGTCAAGATCGCTCGCTACCAGACACAGAAGCAGGGGATCATTGCGTTCGAGAACGGGTTTCACGGACGCACGCTCTTGACCATGTCGCTCACCAGCAAGGTCAAGCCGTACAAATTCGGCTTCGGCCCCTATGCGCCTGAAATTTACCGCATGCCGTTTGCCTACTGCTATCGCTGCCCGTATCAATTGAGCTATCCTGATTGTGATGTAGCCTGCGCTGAAGCCTTGAACGACTTCTTTGTCTCACACGTGGCCCCGGAGGCCACTGCCGCCGTGATTTTAGAGCCGGTGCAGGGCGAGGGCGGCTTCATCGCCCCCCCAAAAGAATATTTTCAGCGGTTGAAGGCCATCTGCGACAAAAATCAGGTCCTGTTTATCGCCGACGAGATCCAAACCGGAATGGGGCGCACCGGGACCATGTTTGCCATGGAACAATACGGTGTGATCCCGGACCTGACCACCGTGGCCAAGAGCCTGGCCGCGGGCATGCCGTTGAGCGCCGTCGTAGGACGCAAGGAGATCATGGATGCCGTCCACCCTTCGGGCATCGGCGGCACATACGGCGGCAACCCGGTGGCGTGTGCGGCGGCGTTGGCCGTCGTAGAGGTGTTTGAGGAAGAGCGTTTGCTGGAACGGGCCAAAGCCCTGGGAAGTCGCCTTGCGAAAAGGCTGAAGGCGTTTGAAGATGAGTTTGAATTGATTGGTGATGTACGCGGCCTCGGACCGATGATGGCCATGGAACTGGTCACCGACCGATCCAGGAAAACCCCGGCCGGAGAGGCCGCCAAAAGCCTGGTCCAATACTGTTTCAATAACGGTTTGATACTGTTGGCATGCGGCGCTTACGGGAATGTGATTCGACTGCTCATGCCCCTGGTGATCAACGATGAGCAACTGGATCGCGGCCTGGAGATCATACACGATGGACTGGTTGTCGCCCAGGACGCAAGCCGGAAATAAAAACGCAATCCGCTGAAAAGAGATTGCGAACCAACCACTCACCCCAAGGAAGGAAGGTATGCAAATGAAAACGAGAACTGGAATTGGGTTTCATTACGTCTTACTTGCGGCATTGGCTTTCATGCTGGCGTTTGTACTCACGCAGCCCGTGCTTGCAGCCGACAAGGAAGTCAAGATCGGCAACATCATTCCCCTTTCGGGTCCCTCGGCGACCGTCGGCCAACAGGGCAAGTATGCCCGTGAGATGGCTGTGGAAGAGATCAACGCCGCAGGCGGCATCAAATCCCTGGGCGGCGCCAAGCTGACGCTGGTTTACGCGGATTCGGAATCCAAACCTGAAAAGGGTGTTGCCGAAGCGGAGCGCTTGATCAATACTGAAAAGGTTAACGTCCTTACAGGATGCTGGAACAGCGCGGTGACCTACCCCACGACGGCAGTGGCTGAGCGCTACGGTATCCCCTTTGTGGTTCCGGTGTCGGTGGCCGATAAAATCACAGAGCAGGGCTTCAAAACCGTGTTCCGCATCGCCGCCAAGGACAGTTGGTGGACCCGCGACCAGTTCGATTTTCTCAAGGACATGGAAAAAGAATTCAATACCAAGGTCAAACGCCTGGCTTTTGTTTATGAGAACGGCGATTGGGGCAAAGGTTTCGCAGGCCAATGGATAACCCTTGCTGAAAAGGGCGGTTATGAAGTGGTATTGGACGAGCCCTATCCGTCAACGGCTACCGATCTGAGCCCTGTGGTCCAGAAGATCCGGCGCGCCCGGCCCGATGTCCTGATGCTGGTCTCCAACGCCGCCGACGCTATCTTGCTGACCAACACACTGGCTGAATACAAAGTAAAACTCAAGGCGATCATCGCCTCCGGCGGGGGCCATGCCGACCCTTCATTTCTTAAAGCCACCAGCAAAAACGCTCGTTACCTTTTCGATATCGTCGAGTGGGAAACGGATGTCAACAAACCCGGCGCAAAAGAAGCCAATGAAAAATACAATCAAAAACACGGCCAGAACCTGACCGGTGAAGCCGTGGACGCTTATGTGGCCATGTATGTTCTCAAAGATGCGCTGGAAAGGGCGGGATCTCTGGACCCGGCCAAAATCCGCCAGGCCCTGGCCGCCACCAATCTGACCGGCGGCCCCGGCATGATCGTCGGGTATGATTCCGTCAAGTTCGACGCCACCGGCCAGAACCAGAATGCATCGCTGGTCATGGTACAGGTCAACGATATGGGCAAAGGCCTTGAACGCATTACCGTATGGCCCAAGACAGCGCGTCGGGCCGGTTACACACCGGTGTTCCCCATGCCCGGCAAATAGGACCGGCTCCGTATGGGGCGATTCATGTCCAATCGACAAGGGCAAAAACAAAAAAGGGCGGCAGATGGATCGGGCCGATGCTGCTAATCATGAACCGGTGCGATGCGACGTTTTCACATATCGCCGCTCGCGCCGGTCTTCCTAACAAATGTAGCGTCGCCCGGCCCTTTTTCCCCACAAGGAGAAGACCATGATCTACATCATTGAGGATTCTATCAACGGCATCCTCATGGGATCCATATATGGCTTGACGGCATTGGGCTTGACGATCATTTTCGGAGTCCTCAAAGTGATCAACTTCGCCCACGGCTCGCTCCTCATGGTGGGCATGTATGTCACCTATTGGGCTGTGACCCTCACCGGCATCAACCCCTACCTGTCGCTGGTGGTGGTCGTTCCGGTAATGTTCTTCTTCGGCTACTATCTGCAGGACTTTGTCATCAAGCCGATTTTCAAAGCCGAAAAAAACGTGCGCGAACCCATTACCGTGATCATCGTCACCACCGGTATCTGGTATATCCTGGACAACCTGACCTTGCTGATTTTCGGTCCCCAGTACCGCAACCTGCCGGACAATCCGCTGCGCGGGAAGATGCTGGAACTGGGGGATATGTTCATCTCCGTTCCCAAATTGATGGGCTTCATCACCGCACTGCTGACGGCCGCGATCGTCTACTGGTTTTTCCAAAAGACCCGGAGCGGCCGGGCCATACGCGCCACCAGCCTGGACCGGGAAGCGGCCAGCCTGATGGGCATCAACCAGTACAAGGTCTACAATATCGCTTTCGGTATCGGCACCGCCACCGCAGGTATCGCCGCGGTCACATTGATTCCCTTTTACAATGTCTTTCCGACGGTAGGTGTGCTCTTCGATATCAAAGGCTTTATCATCGTCGTGCTGGGCGGACTGGGCAGTATTCCCGGCGCCTTGATCGGCGGCATCATCGTCGGAATCATCGAGTCGGTGGGACCGCAGTTCATGACCGCCACCTGGACCGAAGCCATCGTCTACGGGCTGTTTCTGATTGTCCTGTTTGTAAAACCGTCCGGCTTGTTCGGCATGAAATATGACTGGTAAAGGACTGCTTAGCTCATGAATCGAAGCCAAATCAACACGGCGGCTATGGTCGGCATCCTGCTGGTGGCCTTCGGGATACCGTTGGTCATCCGCAGTGCCACTTACCTTCATATCCTGGTGCTGCTATACTTCTATGCATACCTGACCACCAGCTGGAACCTGGTCGGCGGTTTTGCCGGCGTGCTTCCGCTGGGGCATGCGGCGTTTGTGGGCATCGGGGCCTACACTTCCACCATATTGGCGTTGCAGTATGGCATCAGCCCATGGCTGGGCATGCTGGTGGGGGGTGTTCTGGCCACAATTGTGGGGGTGCTCATCGGCCTGCCGACCTTTAAGATGCGCGGCGCCTATTTCGCCCTGGCCACCATCGCTTTTGCCGAGGGCATCCGGGTGATGGTGGAGAATATCGATTATCTGGGGCCCTTCAAACTCAACGGCCCCCGGGGGCTTCAGATCCCGCCAATGAACACCGGACTGGCCAACTTCATGTTCGCCGGCAAAGAACCCTATTACTACATTATACTGGTGATGCTGATCGTGGTGCTGGCCCTTACCTGGATGATATCGCGATCGAAGCTGGGCTATTATCTCAATGCCGGTGGTGAGGAACCCGAAGCGGCCATGGCCCTGGGGGTCAATGTCGCCCGGGCCAAACTGGTCGCCATGGCCATGAGTTCTTTCCTGACGGCCCTGGCAGGCACCTTTTACGCTCAGTTTACGCTTTACATCCACCCAAAGAGTATCATTTCACTGGATCTTTCCTTTGAAATCGCCTTTATCGCCTTGATCGGCGGCCGGGGGTCCATCGCCGGCCCTGTGCTGGGCGCCCTCCTGCTGCGGCCGGTGAGCGACTTCTCACGCATCTATTTCGGTGACACCCTGCCGGGGATGCACCTGATCATCTTCGGCATCGTTCTCATCCTGGTCATGCTCTACCAACCCAGGGGCCTGCAGGAGCCATTGACACGCGCCTACCATCGGCTGCTTGACCGCTGGACGGGCAACCAACATCCGGCTGCCGCGGAAGATCAACGCAAGCGGTCTCAGGGAGGTCAAGCACATGCAGATTCTTAATGTGACCGATATGACCAAGGACTTCGGCGGCCTGCGGGCGGTGGACAATTTGAGCCTGGCCATTGAAGAGGGCCAGATTCTGGGCCTCATCGGGCCCAACGGCGCCGGTAAATCCACCGCCTTTAACTGTATCGCCGGTGTATTTCCTCCCAGCGCGGGAACCATCACCTTTGCCGGGGACAACATCAACGGCAAAAAACCGTGGGATCTGTGCAAAAGCGGTCTGGCCCGCACCTTTCAGATCGTCAAACCCTTTGCCTCAAAGAGTGTGCTTTACAACGTCACCGTGGGTGGGTTCATTTCCACCAACAATCGCCGGGCGGCTGAGGAAAAAGCGCTCCAGGTTCTCGAGGAGCTGAACTTTGCGGACAAAAAAGATGACCGGGCCGGCAACCTGACCATCGCCGACCGCAAGCGGTTGGAAATCGCCCGGGCCCTGGCCACCGACCCCAAGCTGCTGTTGCTCGATGAGGTCATGGCCGGGCTCAGGCCGTCGGAGGTGGACCAGATGGTGGAGATCATCAAGCAATTGCGCGACAGGGGCGTCACCATCTTCGTGATCGAGCATATCATGCGGGCCATCATGGCGCTATCCGACCGCATCGTGGTGATCCAGTTCGGCAAGAAGATCGCCGAAGGAACCCCCGACCAGATCGCTTCCGACGAAAACGTGATCAAGGCCTATTTGGGAGAAGATTATGCCGTTTCTTGAAATCAACAACATCGATGTGTACTACGGCGATGTCCAGGTCATCTTCGATCTTTCGTTGAAGGTGGAAAAGGGGGAAGTGGTCAGCATTATCGGCGGCAACGGGGCGGGCAAATCGACCCTGCTGCGAACCATCTCCGGCCTGATGCAACCCCGTGCCGGAGAGATCCGTTTTCAGGATACGCCGATCAATGCCAAACACCCGGAAGAGATTGTGGATGACGGAATCGTGCATGTACCCGAAGGCCGTCGCCTGTTCTCCCTGATGACCGTCAAGGACAACCTGATTGTCGGCGGTTACAATCGCCGGGCCAGCAATGCCACAGAGCAGACCATTCAGAATGTCTACGAATTGCTGCCGCGTTTGCAGGAAAGGGAAAGCCAGCTGGCCATGACCCTTTCAGGCGGAGAACAGCAGATGGTGGCCATCGGCCGCGGGCTGATGGCGTTGCCCCATCTGCTCATGCTGGATGAGCCCTCCCTGGGGTTGGCCCCCATCCTGATTCGGGACATCTTCGAAACGGTACGCAAGATTGCCGATCAGGGCACCACCGTGCTGCTGGTGGAGCAGGATGTCAAACATTCGCTGAACCTGAGCGACCGTGGCTACGTGCTGGAACACGGGCGCGTGGTCATGGAAGGCCAGGCGGCGGAACTGATGAACGACCCCCATGTGAAAGAAGCCTATTTGGGCATATAGAATAAGGTGGACCGATATGTTCGGATTTTACGGCCGCATGATTACCGTCGATCTTTCGACACGCACCTATGATATCGAATCCCTTTCGGACGATGTGCTGACAGCCGGATTAGGCGGTAAAGGCCTGGCGACCCGGCTGTTGCTGGAGCGCAATCCGGTGGGGGTCGAACCCCTGTCTCCCCAAAACCACCTCATCTTCGCCACAGGCCCATTTTGCCGTCAGCGTATCTGGGGCGGCAGCCGCTATGGGGTGTTCACCAAATCGCCGCTGACCGGATACTATTCCGAATCCTACTCCGGCGGCCGGGTGCCCGAAGCCATTGACGCCACAGGATTCGATGCCATCCTTTTCGTCGGCAGAGCCGACAACCCCACGGCCGTATCGATCTGCCCCGACGGGGCGCGCTTTTTCGACGCAACGGATCTGTGGGGTCTTGACACCATGGCGGCGGAATCCGCGGCGCTGGAACAATGCGCCGTGGAACTCGATGGCGAGATCCGGCGCGGGGCTGTGGTCATCGGCCCGGCCGGAGAACAACGGGTCCGTTTCGCCCTGATTGCCAATGACAAATGGCGCTGCGCAGGCCGGACCGGGGTCGGCACGGTGATGGGCGACAAGCGCCTCAAAGCGGTTGTCTTCCAGGGCGACCGCCGGCGGCAGTTGTTTGATCCGCATGGGGTCAGCGCCTATGCCAAAGCATTCTCCAAGTCCAACATGCAGCATCCGGGGGTCAAAGCGTATCGCAGCATGGGAACCACCATGATGGTGGCGCTGATGAACACGGTGGGCGCTTTCCCGGCCAAATACTGGCGCCAGGGAACCTGTGACCACTGGGAGCAGATCAGCGGAGAGACCTTTCACAAAGATCATGAGGTCAAACCTCATGCCTGCGCCAGATGTTTCATGGCCTGCGGCCGTATGGCCAGGATCAGCAAAGGGCGTCACAAGGGCCTGCAGATCGAAGGACCGGAGTATGAAACCATCTATGCCTTCGGCGGCCTGTGCATGGTGGCGGATATGGGGGAAATCGCCTATCTGAACGATCTTTGCGATCGCCTGGGGATGGATACCATCACCGCCGGTAATTTGTGCGCCCTTGCCATTGAAGCCAAACTGCAGGGGATCATCGAAGATGACATCGAATATGGCGCGGCGGATAAGATCGGAGCTCTGATCGAGCGCATCGCCCGGCGGGAAGGCATCGGCGACGTCCTTGCCGAGGGCATCGTGCCGGCCGCCCGGAAATGGGGTCTGGAAGCAATGGCCATCCATGTCAAGGGCCTGGAACCGGCCGGTTATGATCCCAGGGTGCTCAAAGGCATGGGACTGACGTTTGCCACCGCGCCAAGAGGTGCCTGTCATTTGCGGACCACCTTTTACAAACCAGAGCTGGCCGGTATGATTCCGGCTGACCAGATCGAGAACAAGGCCGAAATGCTGGTCGATTTCGAAGACCGGCTCAACATCTTCGATACGCTCATCCTGTGCCGTTTCTATCGGGATCTTTACACCTGGGAAGAACTTGAAAAACTGATCCATATGGTGACCGGGTTGAACGTTTCAAGGGAAGCGTTGAGAAAAAAGGCGGCCGCCGTTGCAAGCATGACCCGCGATTTCAATCTGCGCGAGGGACTTAAACCCGATGATGACTTATTGCCTGAGCGTCTTCACAAAGAAAAACTGCCCTCCGGCCATTCGCTGACTTCGGAAGAGATGACATATCTGCTCAAGGACTATTATACCTTGCGGGGATGGGACGAAAACGGTATCCCTATGGTGTAGGCTCGGTAGTACCTTTTATTCATGCCGTTACTTCAAAAGGAGACCACCATGCTGGCACTCAAGGACAAAACGCTATTGCGTCAACAATGCTATATCAATGGTGAATGGAAAGATGCGCTTTCAGGTGCGGGCATCTCCGTCACCAATCCGGCGGACGGCACTGTCTTGGGCAGTGTGCCCGATCTGAGTCGGGAGGAAATTTCCAAGGCCATCGACACCGCCGACTCGGCGCTGCCCGCCTGGCGGTCCCGAACCGCAGCCGAAAGGGCTGCACTGCTGCGGCGCTGGTTCGATCTGATCATGGCGCATCAGGAAGATCTTGCGGCCCTGATGACGGCTGAACAGGGCAAGCCCCTGGCGGAATCCCGGGGGGAGATCGCCTATGCGGCCTCTTTTGTGGAGTGGTTTGCCGAAGAAGGCAAGCGGGTGTACGGCGATATTATCCCCACGCACCAGCAGGGAACGCGCATCGTGGTGCTCAAGGAGCCCATCGGCGTGTGCGCCGCCATCACCCCCTGGAATTTCCCGGCTGCCATGATTACCCGCAAGGCCGCCCCGGCCCTTGCCGCCGGATGCGTGATGCTGGTCAAGCCGGCCGGTCAGACGCCCCTTTCGGCACTGGCCCTGGCCCGACTTGCGGAACAGGCCGGCATCCCCGGCGGTGTGTTCAACGTGGTCACCGGATCATCGAGTGTCATCGGCGAAGAATTCACCCGAAATCCCATCGTCCGCAAACTCAGCTTCACCGGTTCCACGGAGATCGGCCGTCTGCTGATGCGCCAATGTTCCGATCACATAAAAAAGATCTCTCTCGAACTGGGCGGCAACGCACCCTTTATCGTTTTCGACGATGCCGACCTGGATGCGGCCGTTCAGGGGGCCATGGCCTGCAAGTACCGCAACAGCGGCCAGACCTGCGTATGCGCCAACCGTATTCTGGTGCAGGAGGGGATCTACGATGACTTTGCCGCCAAATTGGTCGCTGAGGTGCAGTCCCTGAAAGTCGGCAGCGGATTTGACGCCGGCACCCAACAGGGGCCGCTGATCGACATGCAGGCGGTGGAAAAGGCTGAGAGCCACATCGCCGACGCCCTGGCCAAAGGGGGCGCACTGCTTACGGGTGGCAAACGCCACAGCCTGGGCGGCACCTTTTTTCAACCCACCGTTGTGGGCGAAGCAAATGTCGGCATGCAAATTGCCGTTGAAGAAACTTTCGGTCCGGTGGCGCCTTTGTTCCGATTCAAAACCGAGGAGCAGGCCGTTCAAATGGCCAACGATACCGAATTCGGACTGGCCTCCTACTTCTACAGTCGAGACATGGCCCGCATCTGGAGGGTTTCGGAAGCCCTGGAATACGGCATGGTGGGTATCAACACCGGCATCATCTCAACGGCGGTGGCGCCTTTCGGCGGCGTCAAACAGTCGGGAATCGGAAGGGAAGGATCCAAATACGGCATCGAAGAGTATTTGGAGGTCAAATACTTGTGTATGAGCGGAATAGATCCGCTTTAACATTCAACCACACTTTTTTCGAGGTGCAGGCATGGCGGACATCATTGAACTCGTCAAAGACCGGGACCCCCAGGAGAAGGAATTCCACCAGGCGGTCACCGAAGTGCTGGAGACCGTTAAACCGGTGCTGGATCAGAATCCGCAGTACCGTCAGGAGAAAGTCCTGGAGCGGATCGTGGAGCCGGAGCGCGTGATCATATTTCGGGTGCCCTGGGTGGATGACGCCGGTGAAGTTCAGGTGAACCGGGGCTTTCGCATCGAAATGAACAGCGCCATCGGTCCCTATAAAGGCGGACTGCGGTTTCATCCTTCGGTGACCCTGAGCATCCTTAAATTTCTGGCCTTTGAGCAGGTCTTTAAGAATGCGCTGACGTCACTGCCCCTGGGCGGCGGCAAAGGCGGATCGGATTTCGACCCCAAAGGCAAATCCGACATTGAAGTCATGCGGTTCTGTCAGAGCTTTATGGCCGAACTTTTCCGTCACATCGGCCCCAACACGGATGTGCCCGCAGGCGATATCGGAGTCGGTGCACGCGAGATCGGATATCTGTTCGGCATGTACAAGAAACTGCGCAATGAATTCACCGGCGTACTGACAGGCAAGAGCCTCAACTGGGGCGGCAGCCTGATCCGGCCCGAGGCCACGGGGTACGGCGCCGTCTACTTTGCCGCTGAAATGCTGGCCACGCGCAATGAAACCTTGGAGGGTAAGCCGTGTCTGATCTCCGGGTCGGGCAACGTGGCCCAATTTACGATGGAGAAGCTGATCCAACTCGGCGCCAAACCGATAACCTTTTCGGATTCGTCGGGATATATCTATGATGAAGAGGGCGTGGACAGGCAGAAATTAGATTATATCATGCAGCTTAAGAATGTCCGTCGAGGACGGGTAGAAGAATATGCATCCCAATTCAAGGGGGCTGTGTACACTCCGGCGGATCCGGAACAGGACAAGAATCCGCTCTGGGAGCATCCCGCCAAATGTGCCTTTCCTTCGGCGACTCAAAACGAAATAAACGAGCTGGATGCCTATAGCCTGATCAACGGCGGGGTATATCTTGTCAGCGAGGGCGCAAATATGCCCAGCACCCCTGAGGCGGTTGATCTGTATTTGGACAAAGGATTTCTCTACGGCCCGGGGAAAGCAGCGAACGCCGGAGGTGTGGCGGTATCAGGGCTGGAGATGACCCAGAACAGCCAGCGCCTGAACTGGACCCGCGAAGAGGTCGACAATCGGTTGAAATTGATCATGAAAAACATACACCTCAACTGTCTGGAAACCTCCCGGCAATACGGTCTGCCCGGCAACTACGTGGCGGGCGCCAACATTGCAGGATTCGTCAAGGTGGTGGAAGCCATTATCGATCAGGGCGTCGTTTAGAAAAGTACTTCTGCCGATACGGTATTCAACCGGGCTCCGTCCACCATTTGATCTATGGATCGGGAGATGTGGCAGGTGCGTTGAGCATAACCGCAGGGATAACGCCCGATCGCTCCCGGATCCGGCAACAGAGAGATTCGATACGCATCTACATTAGTGGGCGGCCATAGCCATGTCACCGGCATTTGACAGCATAGTGGATCAATTCGATCCGCGCTTCAAAACATTCCACGAGCTGATGAAGCGCAAGGTGCGCGAAATCCTTTTGATATCGAGCCCCTATGACGCGTGGATCATGGAGGAAGATTGCCGGCTGTCTGAGGCTATCGTCAATGAATACAGAGGATTGAATCTCAGCCATCCTCCCCGGCTGCACTGGGCCGCCTCGACGGTTGCCATCGAATCCGTTCTGGAAAGGCGTCCGTACGACCTGGTCATTGTCATGCCCCAGACGACGGATGACGCGTCCGCCCGGCTGGTCGCAAAGATCAGGCGCAAGGCCCCTGATTTGCCGATCATACGCCTTTGCCACCGCTCCCCCGACAGTTTGGATACGACTGAAGCGGCGCCGGAAAGGCCGATGTTCGACCGCACCTTTATCTGGAACGGCGATTCCAATCTGCTGCTGGCGCTGATCAAAAGCATCGAGGACCACTTTAACGTGGATGATGACATCCGCCGCGCAGCCATCCGCATCATCATCTTTGTGGAAGACTCGCCGGAGTATGTGTCAGTCCTGCTGCCGCTGCTTTACCGGGAACTGGTCAGCCAGACACAGGCCGTGATCGGCGAAGGCTTGAATGAGGATCATCGCCTGCTGGCCATGCGCGTCCGACCCAAGATTTTGATGGCCGGGTCCTACGAACAGGCACTTGAGCTTTTTCAGCGCTACGAGCCATACGTATTGGGCGTACTATCGGATGTGCGCTTTCCTCGGAACGGCGAATTGTGCGCCACCGCAGGCGTCGATCTGCTAAAGCATATCAAACGGCAACGCTTCGATATACCGCTGCTGTTGCTGAGCAACGAAACCCGCAACAGGGAGAAGGCCGCCCGGATTCCGGCGGTGTTCATCGATAAGAATTCATCGAAGCTGCTTTCCGAAGTCCGGTCCTTTTTCCTGAAGTATCTGGGATTCGGTCCCTTTAGATTCCTTATGCCCGACGGGGAACAGATTACGACGGCTGCAACTTTAAGAGCCCTGGAAAGACAGCTGCACCACATTTCCGCGGATTCTTTCGCCCATCATTGCAATTGCAATGATTTTTCCCGGTGGCTTTTTGCACGCGGGGAGATCGAATTGGCTCAGCGCTTGCGACCGGTCAGGGATACCGATTTTGAAGACGTGGAAAGCCACCGCCGCTACATGATCGAGCTGATCCATAAGCGCCGCCTGGACCGCCAGAAGGGCATTGTCGTCAATTTCGATGGCCGGGATTTTGATACAGATTCCGAATTTCTCAAAATCGGCAACGGATCTTTGGGGGGCAAGGCCAGGGGCCTGGCCTTTTTCTCGGCCTGGCTCTATCGGCGGCCTGAACTGACCGAGGATTTTTCGGCAATCGAAATCGCCGTTCCAAGGACGCTGGTTATGACGACGGACGTATTCGAAGACTTTATGGCCGCAAACCGCCTGGCCGAGGCCGTAAATGAGACCACGCCGGACGAAGACGTCGCAGAGATCTTCCGCGCAGCAACATTTCCACAGGAAATCATCGAACAGTTGGGCGCATTTCTTTCCGGTACGACCTGCCCGCTGGCCGTGCGCAGTTCAAGCCTGCTGGAAGACGCACAGTTCAGGGCTTATGCCGGATTGTACAAGACGTTTATGCTGGCCAACGATCACGACGACCTGCATTGCCGTCTGAATCAACTGGTCGATGCCATCAAGATGGTGTATGCGTCAACCTTTTTCCAGGCTCCCAGAGCATTTTCAAAGCGGGTCGGCAATCGAACGGAAGAAGAAAAGATGGCGGTCATCATCCAGCAGATGGTGGGAGACCGGCAGGAGAATTTCTTCTATCCCGCCATTTCCGGAGTTGCCCAGTCCCATAATTACTATCCTTTTCCCAGAATGACGCCCGAAGACGGCATTGCCACCATCGCCCTGGGTTTGGGCAAGGCGGTCATGGAGGGCGGCAAAAGCCTTCGCTTCTCGCCTCGTCATCCCTCGGTGCTCCCGCAGCGTTCCACCGTCGACGACATATTGCACAATTCCCAGCGCCGCTTCTATGCCTTGAAAATGGGAGAAGCCGTCTGCCATTTGGGAACGGATGAAAGCGCCACCCTGGCCCGGCGTGAAATCATGGATGCGGTGGATGAATATCCTGTCCGGCAGTTGGCCGGCGCCTACGATGCCAATGAGCATCGCATCCGCGAATCAAGCCACTCACAGGGCGTCAGAGTCCTGACCTTTGGCGCGGTGCTCAAGTTCAACCTGTTCCCGCTGGCCGGGATTCTGGACCGGCTGCTGGCGCTCGGGCAGGAAGGGTTGGGCTGCCCGGTTGAAATGGAATTCTGCGTCGATCTACCGTCAAAACAGGATCGAAAACCCCGTCTGGCCATTTTGCAGATCCGCCCCATGGGCGCCAGAGAAGAATTGACAGCGGTGCAGATCACATCCGAAGACATGAATGCCGCTTGTTGTATTTCGCATCAGGCCCTCGGCAATGCGGTCAACTCGCGGATGTGCGACATGGTCTACGTGAAACCGGATGCCTTTGACCCGGCCAAGAGCCGGCAGGTTGCCGGGCAAATCGCAAAAGTCAACGCATCGTTGACGGCCGCTGGCCGTAAATTCTTCCTGATCGGACCCGGCCGCTGGGGGTCGGCAGATCCCTGGCTCGGAATACCGGTGGGCTGGGACGATATTTGCGGGGTGGGCGCCATCGTCGAAACCATACACCCGCTGATTCATGCGGAACCATCGCAAGGGTCGCATTTTTTTCACAACATTACTTCCCTGGGCATAAACTATCTGAATGTCGGGCACCATCCATCGGATCGATTGGACCAGAGCTGGGTCGAGGCTCTGCCGGTTGTAAACGAAAGCGAGCATATCCTCCATTTTGCAGCTTCCCGGCCGTTGACCCTGAAAGTAGACGGTCGCAGGAGCATCGGCGTCATCTTGAAAGAGTAAGCGTGGTTCGCAAGGTTTGTCCTGCCCGCTTCAACGCTTGTCCGGCTTCAGATCGGCAAACTCGGGATAAAGCTTTTGCCTGCACTCCGGACAGATGGTGTGACTGATTTTAGCATCGGTGCGAGCGCAGAGATAATGTTCGATGGGGACCCAGTTTTTTGGATCTTGAGGCTCCCCGCCCTCCATCCTGATCCGCTTGCAGTTCGCGCATATGGGCAGAATTCCTTCAAGCCGTTGGATATGGCCGAGGGCCTGTTCAAGCTGGTCGATCTTCTCCTTTAGCATGGTTTCATTGCGCTTGAGAGCGGTGATCATGTAATTGAATGCATCGGAAAACTCGCCCATGAAGTCGACACGCTGGCCATAGTCTCCGCCAGCCACCTGTTTGGTCTGCCAGGTGAGGTGGCACAACCTTGAGTGCAACTCCTTGAACGGCGATACCAGGTAGTTTCTGGGCGACCACTTTACGTTGCTCAACTGGCCGCTGGCAAGCGGGTTCACGAATTGGTGGATCTCCGAAATCGAGGCGACCAGGTCGTTGAATGCTTCGGCAAATTGGCGGTCGCGCTCGTTTTCCATTGCGGCGCAGTCGAATTTATCCGGAATCTTTCCCTGCAGCAGGCGGGTGATTTTTTTCAAGGCTTGTGCGATCATTGATCCGTCTGAATCGCTCTGACATCAAAACGGCATACGCGATCACCGTTTGACCAGCAGTCGATCTCCCTGGCCCGAAAGGTTTTACCGGTATAGGCCTCCAGAACACCGGCGATGAACCCCTCATCGTACTTGCAAACGACCTCCTCAGTGCAAGGCAGCCCGGAGCAGTCCAGATCTTCGGCAACGGTCATGGTAAAGGTCATATTCACCATATCCGCTTTTTCAATCCTGAGAATGCCGATGGCCTGCTCTTTCAGAACACGCTGTAGTTGGGCGATGAATTGACTGAACCGCACATCGCGGTCCAACAAATTCATACAAAAATGATAACCTGCGTGCCAGCCCGCCTTAACAAGAATCGCATTGGCGGTATCGACGCCCAGCTCGGCGGTCATGACATCCCGCAAGGTGTATTGCAGCAGGCGATAGGCAAGCACAGGGACCTTCGAGCCCAGGTTGGGTCTGCCCTTTGCAATATCGCCGATGTCTTCCCAAGTGAATCTGTACGGTGTCCGTTCTTCCTTAACCATGGCCGCGTCCGTCTTCTCTCATAACTCCGGATTGCCGAACCATCCTGTTGTCAAGCGGAGCATGAGCGTTGTCGATCCCGCTCGGATGTTTCTCCGGGCGAGTGCCCCAAGGGCCTTGCAATACATAAATCAAAAACAAAAAGCCCCTCCACAGTGGAAGGGGCTTTTGCCTGCTGCCAGCTGTGGATCGCCAACCAGCTCATTACCATCTTAAGGCTTTAACCAATGTTATGGATCAGTAGGCATCATCGTATGCCAAATCAGCATCTGTTATCTTTCCCGAAAAGGTCTTGTAGGCCCATGCTTGATAGACCAGCACAATCGGTACGAAAATCAGCGCCACCGCCAGCATGATCTTCAACGTCAGCGCACTGGAGGAGGCGTTGTGGGCCGTCAAGCTGAACTTCGGATCAAGGGTAGATGGAAACATGTTGGGATAAAGACCAAGGACACCAAAAAAGGTGGCGCCGATTATCGTCATGGCGGAGGCGAACCAGGCTTTGAACAGGGCCTGTCGTTTCAGGGACAGCTTGATCCCCAGCAGGGCGGCTACGGTCACCAGGATAACGATGAACAAGGCCGGATGCGCCAGATAGTTGTCGTACAGGCGCGTAGCGATAAAGCTGGCCGAAAGAAAAAGCACCGCCACCAGCAGCAGTACCGGCCACAAGCAGTTGGCCGTCTTCAGCGCCCGGTCATGGAGATCGCCTTGAGATTTTATGGCCAGCCAGATGGCGCCATGAATTAAAAACAACAGGACGAACAGCACGCCGCCCATCAATCCATAGGGATTGAGCAGTGTCAGCAGGTTTCCCAGGAAGAGGCCGTTTTCATCGATAGGCAGCCCGCGGAAGATGTTTGCAAAGGCAACACCCAGCAGAAGGGCCGGCAAAAAGCTCCCAATGAAAATGCAGCCGTCCCAGATCCTGCGCCAAACCGGCGAGTCGATCTTGCCGCGAAACTCGAAAGCCACTCCGCGTACGATCAAAGCGAAAAGCAGCAGCATCAAGGCTGAATACAGAGAAGAGAACATGACGGCGTAGACGGTTGGAAAAGCGGCAAACGTCACGCCTCCGGCCGTCAGCAGCCAGACTTCGTTCCCGTCCCACAGCGGCCCCATCGAATTGATCATTACCCGCCGGTCGTTCTCGCTTTTTCCCAGAAATGGGTAGAGAGCCCCGATCCCCAGATCGAATCCGTCTGTGATGAAATAGATCGCCCACAATAGGCCCCAGAGTAAGAACCAGGTTAACTGTAGTGCCATGGTTACCTCCCAACGCAAGATATTATATTTGTTCTACTGCTGCCGCGGTTTTTCAGCCTCCGGCATCGCACGCCGCGGCGCGAAATTTCACCCGAAACATGGCGGTGCGTCACTGTGCCGGATTCAGGCGGACTCGAGTACCAGGCTGCCCTCGGTTGCCGGCCCTTTTCGGGCGTATTTAGCCAGCAGATAAAAGTCGACTGCCCCCAGCAATCCGTAAACCACGAGGAACCCGACCAGGGTCATGGCCACCTGGATGGTATCGATGGGCGAGACTGCCTGGTCTGTATGCATTAAGCGGTATACGATCCAAGGCTGACGGCCGACCTCAGCCACCAGCCAGCCCAGTTCGACCGCCAGATAGGTCAGGGGGAGCGACCATAGCATCCATTTCAGATACACCGGACTTTCCATCAGACGGTTCCGCTTAAAGAATCCGATAATGGTCATCAGCAGGAAATAGACCCCGAGGATGATCATTAGGCGGAAGGAAGCGAAGGTCAGAAAGACCGGCGGTCGTTCATCCTGGGGAAAATCTTTGAGCCCCTTCACTTCGGCATTGACATCATGGTAGCCCAGAAAGCTCAGTCCTCCGGGTATGGCCCCGATCTGGACGACGTTTTTTTCCGCCTCCTGGCTCGGAATGGCCAGCAGGCGAATGGGCGCCCGCGTACCGGTTTCCCAATGTGCCTCCATGGCCGCCAGTTTTTCCGGCTGCGTGTGAGCGACATTTACGGCATGCAGATCCCCTTCAATGGCGATGAAGATGGTGAACAGCAGACCGAAGGACAGTCCGGTTTTGAAAGAGCGCGTAAAAAAATCGACATGCTGTTTTTTAAGCAGGTGATAGGCACTGATTCCCATGATAAAAAAAGCAGATAGGATATAGGCAGCCGGCAATGTGTGCAAGATCGTGAGAATGCCGAACTTGTTGAATACAACGGCGGCAAAATCCGTCAGTTCCGCGCGACCGTTTTGAATGGCGTAGCCTACCGGTTTTTGCATCCAGCTGTTGGCGATCAGAATCCAGATGGCGGAAAGGTTGGTGGCGCCGGCCACCAGCCACATCACCACGGCGTGCGCCTTTTTGGACAACTTTCTCCAGCCGAAAATCCACACGCCAACGAAGGTGGACTCCAGGAAGAAGGCTGCGGTGGCTTCTATCGCCAGCAGCGAACCGAAGATATCGCCCACATAAGCTGAATAGCGCGACCAGTTGGTGCCGAACTGAAACTCAAGGGTAATCCCGGTGACAACACCCAGGGCGAAGTTGATCAAAAACAGCTTGCCCCAGAACTTTGTCATGGCCAGGTAGGTTTTATCGCCTGTTTTGACGTACCTGGTTTCCATCCAGGCCACCAGGATGGAAAGCCCCAGGGTCAACGGAACGAACAGGAAATGGAACATGGTGGCCGCTGCGAACTGCAGTCGCGAGAGCAGCAAAGCATCCATAAAACAGCCTCCTTTCTATACGCGGGGAATGACCCAAAATTCATAAGGTCTCAGCACCGGCCCACCATAGACCGGTACAATATCAGCTCTTTTGATTTTGGCTCTCGCCAAGCATATCGAAGCAGCTGGGCTCCTCTTTAAGGGTGGCAAAGGTCGTCTCTTCCAGCGTTTGCCGAAGCTGGCTGCGCGCTTTTTGCCATACCTGATACACGGTGCAGGTGGGACTGCGATGGCAGCTTTCCGGACGCATCAAACAATCGTTCAGATAAATCTCTCCAATGACCGCTTCAATGACGCCGAGCAGGGTTACCTTCTCAGGCGGTACCACCAACCTGAATCCGCCTTTGGGGCCCTGAACAATTTCGATATAACCTGCACGGGATAATTGCTGGGCTATTTTGCTCAAAAATTGTGCCGGGATCTCCATGGCCTGGGCAATCTCCCGGCGACTGCCGATATGGTTGACGCCCAGGCATGAGAGATACAGCATGCAGCGAACCGCATATTCGCCAGCCCTGGTTAACCTCATGACCTTTACCTCGTCGTTTGCATATAATCTGATAAAAAGGATCTTTTTAGTCCTATATAGGGCAAATAAAACAATCCGTCAACCCATTTTCGCGATATGAAAACCACTGTCCGACGGCATCACCCTCCCGGAAAGGGAAATGGATCAAATGCTGAACGATGATGTGCGGCTGAGAGGCCGGAATAATCCGGGGCTCTCAGCGGACGAATAACCTTTATCGATCGTATCCCAAAACCCGGGTTGATAGCGGAACAGGTTATTCCGGGCCCTTGTTCAGGCGGGTCGGCATCGCTTTGGTCTAACGGCGGAAGCTTTTCGTCAGACTAAAGAATTGAATCGGAATTTCCGCCAAGGGCTGCCGCAGCTTCTCCAGTTCTGCTTCGGGGCCGTGAATGGCGAGCCGGCTGCAGTCGGAAATCGTCACCGCCTCCTCGAAGATGTGGCGGACATTGGCGACATGTTCGAGGAAACCCTCGGCATTGAGGTATCCCTGCCTGCAATGAACTTCTTCTCCGTTGGTGCTCCATCCGTAATAGCGGATTCCGTTTTCCTTCCTGGTTTCCCGGACAAACTGATCGACGATTTTTTCAAAGGCATCCTTTTGTTCAGGTTTTACACTGAAATAAGCATCCACCGTGCACCACGTGTCTTGAATTGTCATGATTTTCTCCTTTCATTTCATTGTATGGAAACATGGAGGCGGACGTCGCCCGCCTATCGTCATAACGGGTTCTTTTCCTCACTTCGAATCGTGCTTTTGCAGCTGCCACAGCCATAACCGATCTCGCACGGCTAAAGCTGTCCTGCCTGAAATTTTCCCGTTCAGGAGGAAAATAGACTTTTTAAAGATGGCTTGAACTGCTGCTGCGAATGGATAACAGCGTTTTTTCACATGGCGGGTTTATAGCCAAAGAGACCAAATTATCGCACCTCGTGAGGCGCATTGACGTGCATCTGGCGGAGGTGTCCGAAGCATGATTGGCAGCGGCAATGCCTGCCTGATCATGCACCGGACCGATAATTTGCTTTTGTTGGAACTGGTCAAGGTTCTTCAGATCGCTGAGCCTGTTCGGGCTGTTATATTCTGGACGCAAGGTTGTCAATAAGAAACACATGAAAATTCCATATCAATAAATACACGACCAAAACGAACCAGAACGGACAGACAAATGGCACAAGCGTACTTCATACGGACGCAGCCAATCTAAATTATGAGTCTCAGGTCCGGAGGCTTTTTGTGATTGGACCGACTTCAGAGCTACTGCCACCGGTGGTGATCCGGTGCAGGTATGATTGAAGCGCAGTAAATAGCAGCAGGTGTGAACAGCGTTGCCTGTGCAGGTTATAACTTCATCAAAAGTTTAGGAGCCGAAAGAAAATGGCACGTTCATTGCTTTTTTGGCCGGGTGGCGGGTTTTAAAGCAGATTGAACATGAAGAAGATGTAAGCAAAACCGAAAGGAGGAAAGCGAAGGGTCCGGCAAGGTTCGGAGGATCGCTAAATAACCAGACGCTATGAGAGCCTGAGAAACGCGGGATAAGAGCACATTCCTGGCGGATGGCGGAGCCGCCGGTGAATGTATTGTCCTAATCTTATGCATGTAGAAAAGGAGAAATTTGCAAATGCTGAGAAATGATAGAATGAAACGCATTGTGGTGTCCTGGGTATTTTTTACCCTGATGGGTCTCGCCCTCACCGGTTGTATGCAGAAAAGCCAGGAAATGGCGACTTCTGAACCCTCTCTTTACGAAAGGGTCGGCGGGATCAACAATATCGCCGTCCTAATCGATGATGTCATAGAGAGAAGTTATGTGCATCCGGTCTTTGTCAATCACCCCGAAATTCACGCCGCCCATTTAAAATTCCCGAAAGCAGTCTATAAATTCAATGCGACCTGTCTTGCATCCATGGCCATGGGCGGGCCGCATAAATACTATGGCCGGTCCATTGCCGACGCCCATCAGCATCTGGATATCAATGAGAAAGAATGGAACGCCTTAATCCAGATTTTCAATGACAGTATGGATGCATTCAAGGTGCCTGACAGAGAACGCGCTGAGGTCATTGCGATCCTCGAAAGCAGCAAAAGTGACGTGATCGCCAAAAAATATCAAAAAAAGTAGGGGTCGCCAAGATGTCCAATAAGGGCTGAGGGCAAGAAGTTACGCTTTATACCTTCACGTATGTCGGATCGGCGCCTGAGGGGGCTAATTTTGGCATAAACGCAGGCGGCTGCACTGTTTGTTTCGAAGATCGCAAGCATCATGGCGCATTTGTGATCATGAATGTTGGGTGCTGGTTGCAAGGCACAAGATCCGTTTCCTCCATGAACACTGCGCCCTTCCCGAAAGGGAAGGGCGCTTGATTCCTAAAGCCATAAGCGCCTTGTAGCTGTACTTCGAACCAGGAGTCGACGTGCCGGGTCATGCCCGAGGTGACCTTGACGGCCCCTGCCCGCCCATGACCTCTTTGGGCAGGCCACAGGTTCGCCTGTTGCCGGGGCCCTCTTATGCCCTTGACTTTCAACCGCTTTTAATTAAACTGTTGCTTCAGAGGAACCTGAAATGAAGTCTATTCGACCAATTGGGAGTCCAGTGAACTCAACCCGAAAAAGCAACCGCCTTATTAGTGGGACTGTCTTTGCGCGCGTTTTGATCTGGATCATGTGGACCCTGGCATTGGCGACCATTCCGGCTGCGGCCGGATCCCGGGTAAATCCCTCCGCATTGTCACCGGCAATCGTGATTGATCCCGGTCATGGCGGCAGGGATGTGGGCGCAAAAGGCCCGACCGGCGTGACCGAAAAAACAGTGGCCCTCGACCTGGCGCGGCAGCTCGCTTCCAAATTGGAGCCCCGGTTCAAGGTCTTTTTTACGCGTAGCGATGACTATGCCGTGGATTTGTTCCAACGAGCCGCCACAGCCAACCAATCCAAAGCCGATATGCTGATCAGTATCCACACGGGAAGCGGATTTTTGCATCGGACTGAAGGCATTGGCATCTATTATTATGCACCGCTCAAAACGTCCGCCGTCGATCAGGTGCCGTCAGGCCAGTCGGCGGAGGCGCAACAGTGGGACCTGGCGCATCGTCGTCACCGGGCGGCCAGCAAAGCCCTGGGAAACAGCATCAAGGCCTCCCTTGCTCAAGTCGACGGCATCGATATGCCGACCATTCAAGGCGTCCCCCTGAAACTGCTGGAAGGCGTCGATCTGCCGGCCGTGGTCGTCGAGATCGGCTATATTTCCCATCCGGCCACCGAAATGCAGCTCTCGACACCGGAAGGCATTGAACGGCTGAGCGCAGCTCTGGCCCAGGGAATCCGACATTTTGCCCAAGGTGATGCGGCTGTTGATGCACCATCGCAATCCGCCCATTCCAAACCCTGATGTCCTTGAGAACTGCACCGGGGACTGGTCGACATCCCGGCATTGTCCGACCGATGTCGGATCTGGTGCGACCCTTCCGAACGACGGATCGATACCGAAACAGACCAATCGGGAGGAATTATATCAACCATCGGCTGGTGATCGGATCGTTGCGGCGCGTGGATTTTAATTGACATCCAGGCGCCGCCCCTTTACTTTAAAAGGAACTGAATTACTTCTATACCGTGCGTAGGATCCCAGCCTCGACTTTATCTGAAGATGCCACTGTTCCGCTATCGGTTTTCGCCATATCCTGGCCAAATGTAATGGATGAGTTTGCGTTCTGTTTTGTTTCCTCCCAACCGCTGTTAGAAAGCGCCGCGCGATAGCGATCCGCCCCCCTCCTGTGCCGATGTGAAGCATGATCGCATGATGTCATCGGACCGGTCATGCCGGTGATGGGGCCGGGACGCGCGTTCGTCCCTATGGAACGCACTTTTTGATGTGCCGACAGCAGAAAGCGCGAGGCGCCTAATCCTAACGTTGTGGTGGTGGATCGATCATTGGATACCGCAAAAATAGCGCAATCGACGCATAGAAAGAGTCATCCAAAAGGTGAGGCGTCGGCTAAGCCGGCGCTTGTGTCGCGATGGCTGATCATTGGCCTGCTTCTGGGGGTTCTTTTTGCGCTGTTGCAGTTTAATCCCCCGCTGTTCCACAGTGCGGTCGAAATTTTGGGTGTCGTCGTGGCCGCCGCCATTTTCATTCTTGTTTGGAACGCGCCTTCCTCCAGGAAAAATACCAGTCTCTCCATTCTGGGTGCGGGATATCCGGCGGTTGCCCTATTGGATTTTCTGCATGTGTTTTCCGTGCCGGGCATGAATGTGTTCATCCAGGCGACGCCGGATACGGCGGTCCAGTTGTGGATCGGCGCACGGTTGATGGAAAGTAC
This sequence comes from Desulfobacteraceae bacterium, assembly GCA_050302315.1. GTDB lineage: Bacteria > Desulfobacterota > Desulfobacteria > Desulfobacterales > Desulfosarcinaceae > JARRKU01. Next base: position 17,707 of record JBNLAV010000199.1, on the reverse strand, counting down.
CTGCATCCTGCTTGCGGTTGTTTTTCTCGAAAGAAAGGTTAACGCCGGATATCTGCCGGTGATTTCATTTGGAATTTGTGCCGCGTTGCTGGCGGCCATTTTTGTATGGCCGGTATTTCCTGCAGGCTATCTTCCGGGCGCAGGCGTGACCGGATTCAAGATAGGCTGTGAATCCGCCATCTTGATCTCTTTGCTGGCAGCCATATTCCTTTTGCACCGGCGCCGTCGACCGCCGGACAACAAAACGCGTCGGCTGCTGAGTGGGGCCGTCTGGGCGACCATCGCTGCAGAAGTGGCGCTAATGTTTAATGCCGATGCATACGGGCTCCTCAGCTGGGTGGGGCACTGCCTTAAACTGATATCCATCTGCCTGATATTTATTATGATTATGGAAAAAGTCCATCTTCACTCTTTGTCAGGAGAAAAAGACGGCCCCGGCGGTGGGATGGTGCGGCTCACGCATATTTCGGAAAGCGAACAACTGGAACGTCATCTGGCGCACAGCGAGAAAATGAGCACCTTGGGCATGCTGGTGGCCGGGATGGTTCATGAGATTAAAAATCCCAACAGCTTTATCTCCTTAAACCTGCCCATCCTCAGGGCCTATTTGGGACGAATCTTCCAATTGCTCGATACCCATCCGCAGGCGGGAGGCGATAGTGACTGGTTCGGAATGGACTACCCCTCCTTCCGTCGGGAAACCTACTGCCTTCTCGGAAACCTCTCGCGCGGCAGTACCCGTATCGAAAATATCATCGCCGATTTGAAAGCCATGATCCACCCGGGACACAAACCGAACAAACCGAAGTGGGTCCATTTGGACAGTGTCATCGAAAAGGCGGTGGTGCTGTGCAGGGGCGAGATCAAAAAGCAGGTCAAGACCTTTAAAGTCCACCCTTCGCATTCGGACATCCAATTGAAAACAGATCCCCAGGCCCTTGAGCAGGTTGTGATCAATTTGTTGATCAACGCAGCCCATGCGGCCGACAAAGAGGATTCCTGGGTTAAAATCGAAAACCGCCGGAGTTCGGATCAGATCGACGAGGTGGTCATCGACGTCAGCGATAACGGTTGCGGGATGGATAAAGAGACCATGGCACGCATCTTCGATCCCTTCTTTACCACCAAAGGGCCTGGGATCGGTACCGGCTTGGGTCTGTCGGTCAGCCATAGTCTGGTTGACCGGCTGGGCGGTAAGATTGTCGTCAGCAGCAAACCGGGGAGGGGATCGTCCTTCAAGGTGATGCTGCCCCGCGAAGCGGATTCGGAAGCAGGCGGCCGTGTCGATGAGGGCGGCCAACCCTTTGATTTAAACGGTTGTCATCGTAAAATCCTGAATTGATGAGCGCTATCCATTTGTCTGGGAGGCGGTAATGAATCAACGCATACTGGTGGTGGACGATGAAGTCGATTTTCTGCAAAGCGTTCGCAGGGGGTTACTGGCAGCAGGTTTCAGCAACATCGCCACTGAGAGTGATCCCTGTCAGGTGGCGGCCATGATCGAAAACGGCGAACGATTTGACCTGGCGCTGATCGACGTCAGTATGCCGGGGATGGATGGCCTGGAGCTGCTGGCCAAAGCCAAAAGTACCGACCCGGACCTTGAGGCCATAATGGTGACCGCCCACAATGATGCCGTATACGCAGTGGACTCTCTGAAAAAAGGGGCATATGATTATCTTCTCAAGCCCGTGACGTGGGAAGATCTCATTGCCGCCATCAACAGGGCGCTGGAGCGCAAACGCCTTCTTGAGATTGTGGCGCTGGATAAACGGCGGGCCATACCGCACCTCAATCACCCCGAAGCCTTCGACAGCATCTCCACCAGTGACCCGAAAATCAAACGCATCCTCAAAGAGGCCGAACTGCACGCCGCAAGCAATGTGCCGGTCCTGATTACCGGAGAGAGCGGGACGGGCAAAGGTCTGCTGGCCGCAGCCATCCATAAAGCCAGTCCCCGGTCGGACCGCAATTTTACGCCGATCAACATGGCCTCTTTGCCCAGTGAATTGTTTGAGGCCGAATTCTACGGTCACACGGCCGGCGCTTTTACCGGTGCCAGGCAGAGCCGGGTGGGGTATGTCGAGCAAACAAGCGGTGGGACGCTGTTCCTGGATGAAATCGGAACCCTGCCCCTTGAGTTACAGGGCAAATTATTGCGCGTCCTTCAGGAAGGGGAGTTCATGCGCCTGGGATCGAGCAGCACCCAGACTGCCGATCTGAGGATTATCACCGCTACCAATGCGGACCTGGAGCGCCTTCTGGAAGAGGGGAAGTTTCGAAAGGACCTGTACTATCGGCTGAAAGGCGCCTGGCTTCATCTTCCACCATTGTGCCGGCGGGAGCAGGACATTCCGCTGTTGTGTGCCCATTTTTTGTCGGAAATCGACCGTCCCGGCGATGGGGCGCCGATTTCGTCTGATGCCATGGAGCTGCTGATGCAGTATCCATATCCGGGTAACATCCGTGAGCTGAAATCGATCCTCCTCACGGCCGCTAACCTGGCCCAGGGGCGGGTGATCACCGCAAGGCATTTGCCGCCGGAAGTCCGCAAAGTCGCCGTGGCCGGGCTGAAGGCCTCCAACCCGGGAATGAAGGGGGTCATTTCGCTGGCCGAGTGGGAAAAGCACTATATCCTAAGGGTCTACAAGCAGGCCGATCAAAACAAAGCGTTGACCGCTAAGTATCTGCGCATCGGAGTCAATACGCTGCGCAGGAAGCTTCAAACCTATGGTGTGCCGTAATCCGAATCGCCGGCGCCTCTATGATGGTTGGCCGAAGGTGCATCCTCACAATGGCGGCGCACACATGAAACGCAATCCCAGAACCTGCCGTCCGGCCCGGGTCAAGGCGGGCCTCAGAATAAAACCGGAGGAATGGCCGGCGGTCTGGGGGGAGATCTGACACCCAACACAAAAGTTGGGATCGGATCGAGTTTTCAGTCGATCCCTCGGCTTGGTCACCTATGGGTCAGAAACGCGTTAGGATCCAGCGCGATGTTGATCTCATCAAAATCGAATCGATCGCGGCCGGCCTGTTTGGCACGAAAGAGGCGGCGCTCAGCCATTCCGATAAGCCAGGAAGCCTCCTGGGCTTCGTCCGGGAAAAGGGCCAGTCCAATACTGATCGTGATCCGGGCCTCCTGGCCATTGCATCTGAAATCTTCGGAACGGATGCGGCCGAGCAGGCGTTCGACCACCGCCAGCCCCTCTGCTTTATCGGTTTCCGGAAGAATGGCAAAAAATTCTTCACCGCTGTACCGGAAGACTGTGTCCGTCAGCCTCAAACTGTCATTCAGCAGCTGGGCCACGCGCTTGAGTACAAAATCTCCAAACACATGACCATGGGTGTCGTTCACTCTTTTAAAATGATCCACATCCGCCATGAGCACCAGAAATTTATGCCGGTAGCGTGATGATCGCGCCAATTCATCATTCAGGCAAAGATGGAGGTGGCGATGGTTATAGAGTCCGGTTAACGGATCCTTGATCGCCATCTCTTCCAGTTTTTTGATCAAAAGGGAGTTTTTCGCTTCAAGATGCCGCTTTTGCAATGCGCGTTGGACCGAAGCGATCAGGACATCCAGTTCCTCCAGGGGTTTGAGCAGGTAATCATAGGCCCCGTGGCGCAGACAATCGATGGCGGTTCGTTCATCGCTGTGCCCGGTCAGTACGATCACATCAACATCGGTATCGGCTGATTTGATGTCCTTGAGCAGTTCCAGTCCGTTGCGGACCGGCATCTTGACATCGGTGATGACCAGGTCCGGGGACGTGTTGCGAAACTGGTCGAATCCCTCCGCGCCATTTTCGGCGCAATATACCGTGAAGCCTTCACCGACCAGCAAATCGGTCAGCAGTTGGCGGATGTCTTTCTCGTCGTCGACGACCAATATCTTGTCAGGCATAGTGTGCCTCCTGCGATGCCCTGATTAGGTTGCTTCTGAAGTTCGAAAAGTAGTTGAACCCTTTCGATCAAATTCGATAAGGAGCAAATGCAGTGCCATGGGGACCTCCGATGAGGGGTGCAAAATTCCGATTTGGTATCGGTGGGTTATAGCCGGTCTGCAGTATGGCCCAAGGCATCCGCAGGTCCCGCTTGCCCCCCCAAATTGGAATACGGATGCCAATTCGTGAATAATTACAGATACTAAAAACTGAATCCCATTCTGGCATGCGCTGGTGCGGATGATGCCATATCCAGGCGGGTCAGAACCGTGCGCGCTATTGCAAACTGCCGCCATACCCCCCAAACTGGCGTGTCAAAGATAACTCATTGAAAATAAGTTCATAATGAGCTGAGGCCCACCGATTTGAACCGTTCAGGCGATGGCCGCGGAAGGTGCGCAATGATGGGGTGATAGGGATGCATCGGCCCAATCGGTTGTCAGGCGTGGGTTTCGTCGAGTCCGCCGCCTGGAGGCTGTTTTGGCATAAACACTGCACAACCCATTGAAAGTGTAAACTGATGTGCAGCAGAGACCCATCAGCGGATACGCATTGCGCTGCTGACTGCGCCAGTCGATCGATGTTGCTTTACCCGGATGCGCTTAAACCGGTTCCGCCCTCTTCATGATACCGTTCATCCCGACGCTGAAAATTGGGCTCTGTCACCATGATCCGAAGTTTCGGACACAAATGCGTCGGTCGGGCCTGGCATTTTCTGGTCAGGAAGGCGGTGCAGAGCATTAGGAGCGTACCATGAATATTTTAATCGTCGATGATGAGCGGGCTCAACTTGAAAGCCTGCGGAGGGGTTTGCGCAGTCAACGCCACAAAACCATAGAGGTCAGTAACGGCGCCGACGCCATGCAGATTCTTAATACGGCGACACCCGTGGATCTGGTCATCACCGACTATGCCATGCCGGGCATGGATGGTATCAAGTTGCTGGAGGAGATACGAAAGGAGCGCTACGATCTTCCGGTCATCATGATGACCGCATTTGGAGACAAACAGATCGTCGTTCGGGCGCTGCGGGAGCATTGCAACGGGTATATCGAAAAACCCTTCACTCTGGTCCAGCTCATGTCTGAAATAAAGAAAGTGAACGCCTACCAGTCGCATCAGAAAGGATCCTACAGCGATACCATTTGCCGGATGGCCCACCAGATCAACAACCCCCTGATGGCCATCATCGGCAGCGCCGAACTGGGGCTCGACGAAGTTGAGGAAATGGCCTATCCAAAGGAGACCCGGGTCCGTCTGCAGAATATCATCGGCGCCTCCAAACGCATTCAGCAGATTAACAGAGAAATCATGGGCCTTGGTCGAATTATGGCCGACCACCCTGCTCCGGTCGATCTTCTGGAACTGATGGACCAATGCCTGGACATGTATGCAGATCTCTTGAAGAAGGAAATGGTGACCATAACGCTCGAGGCCGAGGATCAGTCCTTTGTCGCCAATGTGAGCAGTTTCGGGCTGGAACAGGTTTTCAAGAATATGATCCTGAACGCCGTGGAAGCGATGCAGGGACGGGATGGCAAGCAAATCCGAATCGCTTTTGGTCTTGACGAAGAGAAGCGGCAGATCGAAATCTCCATTGAAGATACCGGGGTGGGGATTGAGTCCGCAAAGCTGTCGAAGATATTTGAACCCCATTATACCAATAAGCCCCAGGGAAACGGCGTCGGTCTTGCTGTGGTGAAGCATGTGATCGAACAGTTCGACGGCCGTATTCATGTAAGGAGTTGGCCCGGCGAAGGCAGTCATTTTCTGATTTCGCTGCCGACAATGTGAAACGGAAATGATGTATTTTGTCATCGGCCCCTCAATTGGTGAATGCAATCCAAAGGAAGCGGCATGATCAAAGTTTTGGTCATAGACGATGAATATGAAGTGCGGGACATGCTCTGTTCGATGCTCGCCGAAGAAGGATATGAGGTATCCAGCGCGGCCGGAGGACCGGAGGCATTGGAAAAATACCGGCATACCCCTGCGGATGTCGTCGTAACCGACATGCGCATGCCCGAGATGGACGGTCTGGAAGTCATCCGCCGGTTGAAGGAGTTGGACAATGATCTGGCGGCCATCATTTTAACGGCATACGGTGAATTGGACAACGTGGTCGCCGCCTTTCAGAAACTGGGGGTGTATAACTATCTGACCAAACCACTGGAAAATCCGGACGTACTCGTAAGCGCAGTTGAAGAGGCTTCGGAAAAAAGAAGTTTGCGCATAGAGAATAAACAGCTGGTTGGCCGGTTGGAAGCTGTCAATAAAGACCTGGAGAAGAAGGTAGAAGAACGGACCCGGGCGTTGGCCAAGTCGAATCGTTTGCTTAATGAACAATTGAAACAACGCAAAGAGAGCGAACGAAAATTGGCACAATCCCATCTGGATCTGGAGCAGCGCATTGCCAAGCGGACCGCCAAGTTGAGTGAAGTGAATCGGCAGCTCTCACGCCAGATCGAAGAACATCGCCGGCTTGAGGAAGCCCTGCGCAAAAGCGAGATGAAAGCGCATGCCCAGTTTATGGAGTTGAACCTGCTATACAGTTCGGCGCCCGTGGGGTTGTGCATTTTGGACAAGGATTTCCGCTTCCTGAAGGCCAACGAAGCCATGGCCCATATGGTGGGCGAGCCGCTGAACAAGACAAAAGGGATGGCGCTGAACGATGCCAGTCCCCGTCTGGCGCGGCAGATTATGCCGGCCTGCCATCGCGTAAAATCCACGGGAAAACCAGTGCAGTCCTACATGGTCCACCTGCGGCGCACTGCAGAAGATCGGCCCTCCACCTATTGGCTGGCCAGCAGTTATCCTTTGTTCCTGGAAGACGGTGGTGCAGCCGTGACCAGCCATATTTTCCAGGACATTACGGAGCTGCGGTTCGCACAGGAGCATATTCGCCGAAGCAAAATCATGCTGCAGGCGGTATTCGATGGTATCTCCGATCCATTGATTATGGTGGATCGCTCTTTCAAAATCCGTATGCTCAACCGCGCGGCCAAGAACTACTACAGCGTAGAAGAATTTAAAGATGTGCTAGGAAAGAGTTGCGATGAAATGGCCAGGGATAAAGAGGATTGTGCCCAGTGCCGGATCCCGCACGCGGTGGCTACCGGACGCGCATTGGTGATGGAGCGGAACGGATTCATGGATCCCAAGCGGATAGAAAAAGTGACGGTCTACCCGCTGGCCCACAGCGCCACCGGTCTGGATGGCTCGATCATTCAAATAACGGATATCACAGACACGAGACAATTCGAACGCCAGATGATGCGGAACGAGAAGCTGGCTTCATTGGGCTTGCTGGTATCCGGGGTGGCACACGAGATCAATAACCCGAATAATTTTATTACCTTTAACATTCCTATTCTAAGATCGTACCTGAAGGAGATCCTGGCCAGTATGCCGTCGGAATCCAATGATGTGGCGACCAAGGATTGGTTCGGTATGGGCTTCAGCGAATTCAAAGTGGAGATTTTCAGCCTGATTGATAATCTGGAGCACGGCGCCGATCGGATTGCCGGTATCGTATCCAGCCTCAGGACATTGGTCAGGGCCGAAACCGGCGGGCAAACCCTGCAGCATTGCCAAATTGCGAAACTCATCGACCAGGTGGCCTCACTGTGTCGCAGCGAGATACAAAAACAGGTCCGGAGCTTTATCATAGACTGCCCCGTTGACCTGCCGGAAGTGATCCTCGATGCGGCCGCATTGGAACAGATTCTGATCAATCTGTTGATCAATGCATCCCATGCCGCGGATAAAACCGACAGCGAAATCAGGCTTACGGTGGCGCCGATTGCCGGACAGACACTTGAAATAGAGGTTCGGGACAATGGCGCAGGGATGAATGATGAGACCATGCAGCACATTTTCGATCCTTTTTTCACCACCAATGCGCCCGGTTTGGGCACCGGCCTTGGTCTGTCCGTAACCCATAGTCTGATCAATGGAATGAAAGGCGAACTGCAGGTCCAAAGCAGACCCAAGGCAGGCAGTACATTCAGCTTGCGAATTCCGGTGCAATCGGCTGATGAAGCCCTGCTCCCAGAGAAAACACCCGCCCGCCTTTCAAGCGGTTTGGATGTCCGGCCATAGGTCGGAAGAACAATATTGAAATTATGGTGACCCAATATGACCGATCGACCCAAAATTTTATTGGTCGATGATGAACCGGAAATCCTGGAGATGTTCCAAGGGCTGCTCAGAGACGAAGGGTATAGCGTACAAGTCGCCCAGAGCGGAGATGACGCCATTGAGCTGTTTAAGCAAGATGGTGCGGATGTGGTGGTGACCGACATCCGCATGCCGGGAACAAGTGGTTTGGAAGTGCTGCGGGCTGTCAGGGAGCTGGATGACAAGGTCGAAGTCATCGTTCTGACAGGGCATGCCTCTGTTGAAATGGCCATTTCGGCCCTTAAGGACGATGGTGCCTTCGATTTTTTGACCAAACCGCTGGAACGCATCGAGGATTTGCTGATTCCGATTGAAAAAGCGATTGTCAGTCGGATGCTGGTTCAGGAGAACGAAGCCCTGCTGGAGGAGTTGAGCCGTCGCCAGGTTGAGCTGGAGCAGTATAACAAAATGCTGCGTCAGGCAAAAAGGGAACTGGAGCTTTCCCGGTATCGCTACCAGGACCTGTACGATCAGGCCCCGGTGGGCTACCTTTCTTTGGACGCCCAAGGGCGGATTAAAGATGTCAACCGAACGGCCGCAACATTGTTCGGATGCCGGAAGAGACTGATACGCGGCAGGTTTATCACGGAGTTCATCGTCCCTGATCAAAAAACAGGTAAAAATGACCGCGCTGAAGAACTGATGGATCACATCCCCAGCGCCTGTGAAGTACAAATGCGCCATTCCAGCGGCAAGGCATTTTATGCGCTTCTGGAAAGCCTTGCCATCTTCAAGACGGATGGTTCGGTCGATCAGGTCAGAATGACCATCAGCGACATCAGCAATCAGAAACAAGTGGAATTGGCCTTGATAGAGAGTGAGCAGCGCTATCGTTCTTTTGTAGAAAATTTCAAAGGCATCGCCTTCAGCCTTGACGAAAAAGGATTGCCGATTTTCTACCATGGGGCCGTGGAAGAGACCATCGGCTATAGCGAAGCCGAACTGGTGGGCAACCGACCCGGCTGGGAGGCGTTGATTCACCCGAAAGAGCTGGATATGGTGCGGGATCGGCGCCGCATGTTGAGTGTGGGGGAAAACAGGGCGATCACCCACGAATATCGCATGCGCCATCGAAATCGCCAATGGCGCTGGGTTCGGGAGCATGTCCAATGCCTCAAACCGCGGGACGCCCAAAAGCCCATGCTGCACGGTGTCGTATTCGACATAACCGAACACAAACAGCTCCAATCCCAGTACATCGAAAGCCGCAAGCTGGACGCCATTGCCACCATGGCGGCCGGCATTGCCCACCAGTTCAACAATTCACTGGCCGGATTGATGGGAAATATCGAACTGTTGAACATGGATCAGGGGGGGGACGCCAGCATCCGCCAGCACACGGACCCCATGATGACGCTGGTTCACCACATGGCTGAACTGACCAAGCAGCTTCTGGCCTATGCCCGGGGCGGTAAATATAGACCCGAGAACCTTTCCGCCCACGATTTGGTGCAACAGAGTGTTAATCTGATGACCCATCGGCTGTCTGAGCACTATGACTTGTCCCTTGAGCTCTCAGCCGAAAGAGACCGGGTTGTCGCCGATCGCACCCAGATGCAAATGGCGCTTGTGGCCGTAATGGAAAATGCCATCGAAGCGATGCCGGACGGCGGCACCATTACCGTTGAAACCCGAACAAAAGAATTGAAATGTGAAACGATAAAGCGTGATTGCACGCATCCACCGGGCCCTTATCTCTCTATCACCATCAGGGACAGCGGCTGTGGCATGACGCAAGGGGTCGCGGAAAAGATCTTCGACCCGTTTTTTACCACCAAGTTTCTCGGACGGGGATTGGGGCTCAGTGCGGCATACGGCGCTGTGATGAACCACAACGGCTGGATGGAGGTCGACACCCTTACGGATCATGGCACCCAGATTCATATCACGCTGCCGTTGGCCAAAGCCCAGTCATCGTCATCGCGGGCACCGGGTTCCGGACAAATCGCCAAGGGCGATGCTACCGTTTTAGTGGTCGAAGACGAGGAAATGGTCCTCAAAGCGGTGCACCAATTGCTGGACCGGCTGGAATACAGGGTGCTGGACGCGCGTACCGGTTATGAGTCCCTTGAAATACTGAGAACCTTCAGCGGGCAGATCGATATCGTCTTGCTGGACGTCAGACTTCCGGATCTGGATGCCCTCGAGCTATATGGGAGGATGCTCGCCATCCGGCCTGAGCTGAAGGTTATCGCTTGCAGCGGTTATGACAAAGACGGACCGGTTGAGAAGCTGTTGGAGTCCGGCGTCATCGCTTTTCTGCAAAAACCGTTCACCATGGCGCGGCTGTCTGCTGAGATCCAGGCCGCTCTCAGGGGCAACGGCAAAACCGGGACCGATCGAAAGGGGCACCTGCGGGTGATCTGAACCCGCCATCAATTCTTCCACCTTTACCATTGCACCTCCACCCTAAGCCATGATATGCACCGGCATCGTCGGGGCGTGGCGCAGTCTGGTAGCGCACCTGCTTTGGGAGCAGGGGGCCGGAGGTTCAAATCCTCTCGCCCCGACCATTCCATCAAAATTCACATTAAAATCTTGTTTTGTAGATTATAGCGAATAGCCGTAAAAATGGGTTGACCAAGTAAAGGTCAGCCCATTTTTACGGCTATTCGCGGGAGTTTGATAAATTATAGGTAATGTCGGATGGATATATGCCATTCATCTGCGAGTGCAGAAGTTGAAAGTTGGTGTCTCTGGCCTTTACAGGCATATTAAACTAAATATCAAAATGTTATATTGACGCTCCATGAATACTGCCTTTGCCGGCAACTCGGTAAAACCCTGGGCCGGGAGGCGGCGTCGGCAATTGGGAATTGCCATTTGATCTTGTGGCTGCCGGCATGGTATAATCCATGTCTAAAGTGGATGGCCAAAATGGCAACCCAGGCGGCAGGAAATATTTTAAATTGCCAGGGTGATTCGGCAGATCCAGGCGGGCGGGGATTGGCTCCGACGAGGGCTGCGCGAATCAGAGGCCAGAATGCGGCCGGTTCCCCGAAGTCTCCAATAGTTTTTTTCCTGGTGTTTTACTTTCTTTTGGCCTGCGGCCTTTTCCGGTTGGTCCCGGTTTATGGTTCAGCGCTTCAGTTGAAAATGCACGACGATCTGCTGAGCTTGAGTGCAGTGGAGGTGGATCTGGATCGTGTTTTGCAGAGGCTCAGTGAAGCTACCGGAATCGATTTCAGGCTTTCAAAAGATCTGAATAAAAAAGTTACGCTCCAGCTTTCAGATGTCCGGCTCGAAACCGCGTTGAAACGGATTCTGGAAGGATTGAATTATGCGATGGTCTATTCCGTGGCCCGCAATGGTGATGCCGCTCGCATTTCCGAGATCTACATTTACGGCAAAAGAGAAAAAGGCGGTCGGATCAGTCCATCCGCACCCCCCGAAGAGATGCCCGGAAGAAGGATCAGCGACTATGAAAAGCGCATAGAGGTGATGCGTCAGCGGCTGCAGGAAGCGTCCCCTGACAGCCCGGCCGGGCGGCGATATCAGAAGGCCATTGAAAACTACCAGAGATTGGTCGAAAAACTCAAACTGCAAAAATAAATCATTACCGCCAATCCCAGGGGACATCCTTAAAATCTTTAATTGCCGTAGCCGTCTGTTTCTGAAAGAAGTTGCCTGCTGCGCACGAAAACACCACTGCCTCTTCCTATTTCATTGCCGTTTGAATCATAGACAATGGCCTCGGCTATAAATTGAGTTCTGTTTCGGTTGACAACTTTGCCGATGGATTTCATTTTCCCGTCAGATACCGGTCTTGTCAGGTAGGTGGTAAAGGATGTGGTCAGAAGGAATCTTTTCTTTTCCAAAGAACTCGCCGCAAAATATGCGGCGTCATCCATCATCTTGAAATATACAGATCCATGGACGGCACAACCGGCATGATGCAGCTTTTCAGTGACCTCAATTTCTATGACCGATTCGCCTTCGGAAATCGCTATTCTGGGTCGGTAGAAATCATTGATTGGGGCGGCTGCATACATACATTCCAGTTTCCTGCAATGTTCTTCTACTCTCATCGTTTTTCACCTTGTGCATAACGTTTAGGACGCATAAAACTGCCTGACAGCATACAAGAAAACGCCATTTCACGTCAAATCGATATAATGTCAGATAATTAAACCGATTCTCTCATCCAATAGCCGGCCCATTCCGGGATCATGAAGCTGGACACGACATATTCATCAACCCTGTTTTGCACCATACGCTATTTTTCGTTCGGGGGGGGTATGAATTCTGGAGAGCAACTCAGTCTTTTGAACCCTTATGGAAGGCAAGGCAGGGGTTTGGACGCCCTCAGCGTGCGACGGGATGTGCAGCAGGCGGCGGACCTTCATGGCCACTCGCCTGCTGCATCGAACGAGAGCTGTGGTCTGATCTCATGGCCATACTTAGAAAACGGCGAAGACGCTGACCATAAATCCAACAGGTTCGAACTCTTCGGTGTCAAAGGGATCAGCTGTGGTCCGGTCTTCCAATTCGATGGTCGAATTGTCATAACCGACTTCAAACCCCAATCCGACTGCCCGCTTGCGCATGAACTCCATGCCGATGGCCCCCACGAATCCGATATTGGCATCCTCGACATAGTCGCCACTGGCCAGATTGTGACTTGCACCGGCCCTCAGGTAGAGGGACGTGTTCGAATTTTGCATAAAGGCATATCGAAGGCAAAAATTGACCGGCAGGTTGAAAAAGTCCACATCTCCGGTAATCCACATCGTGGGGCCGAAGCCGAATCCGACTCCCAGCCCGGAATCCATCTGGTAATAAGGCTGGATCGACACGCCGAACGGAAGACCATCCGCACTTTCAGTTATGAATCCATCCGCTTCGAGATTGTCTTCATATTGATCGACAATGTCATCGATCCCGCTAATGTAGGTCAAACCGACCGGGAATCTCCACTCCCCTGCCTCAACCGCTCCGGCACATACCAGCATTAAAATTGCCAATACAGCTACAGATCTAATCATCTTCATTCCAATCCTCTCCTTTCAGTCATAGGTTACAACAATTCGTCCAACACAGAAATTCATGGCGTTGCGCCAGCAGTTTTGTATTTGTCATCGATGAAGTGGCAGATGCCATTGAGATAGGATAGTCTGCCGATAGCTAACAGATGAGTGGGGCGTTGTCAATGCAAGGCGTTGTGGAGGAAATAATCGCCCATTCGTAGCGAGCGGCATCGATAACGTGCCATGCACCAAGGCCAACATGTCAATTGACATCAGTTGTTCGAGGATATAGGAACAATCTTGTAATGCAATTTGTGCTGTTGTCTCAAAATTTGACAGCTAAGAAGTTTTGCTTTCCAGTTCCATTTCCCAGCACTCCCTATGCGACCGGAGGTAGGAGTATGAAAGTTTTTATTTCTTATAGTCGAAAAGATGAGGCTGTTGCGCACCTGCTCTCCTATATTTTTCGTGAAAAAGGCGTTGATTGCCTCATTGACAGTTCTCTTCGTGCCGGCGATCAATTTGACGTCCATTTGCAGCAGATGATAAGGGCGTGTGATCTGCTGTTGATACTTCTTGCGGAAAATGCCGCAAATTCAGCATGGGTAAACCAAGAAATCGGTTTTGCCATAGCGCATTTCAAGCCAATTTGGCCGATATGTATCGACAGGGATATACGGCCATATGGCATGCTCTCCACGACACAATCCTATTCTCTGTTTGATTGGTCGGATCCTTATTTGGCTGTCGACAGGCTCATTTCAGCACTGAAAACACCCCAGCACAAATCAAAGAATAAATACAAACAACTTGGGTTTGATCAAATAATTGCCGGTAGAATAGAACGGACAAGATTTATAGCACATCGGCTTCGTGAATTGTTGAAAGAAAAAACGAAACGCATTCAGGTGCTTAATCAGGCCGCTTTCTCAATATTTTGCGGATCAGACGATCCGATGTACCGTGAATCCAAGGGCCATTCCGCGGAATATGTGAAACTTCTATTGGAAGAGAAAAGTGCGCTTGACGAATTGGTGCGAAAGCCCAACTGCACTTTAAAAATGATTCTTTGGCCAGTGCGTGCCTATGAAGACAAATATCTTGCCGTCAGGTACAAGAATTTGCTGTCATGGATGCAAAGTGTAAAGGATGATCCGACCATTAGATATGTCTGCGCTCAGTATCCCGGCCCGAACAGACTGATCGTGAACGGTGAGTTCATGGCGGAAGGCTTTAAAACGAACAACAATCCAGGCTACCCGATGACAATCGTTAAATATAGACGGGAACAAATGGAAGAAGCTTCGGAAGAGTTCCACACCACCTTTGGCAGGGCAGGTGGTGATAAGGCGTCCACCATTGAACACATCAAACAAATGTACGAAAATGTATCTCAACTGACGGACGGTAGAGAGAAAAGAATTGAATGTTAACGCCGGCAGTCTCGTAGGTCTCTTTAGTGACGTCATGAATGATTCCTGAAAAAGACTTATCTGCTCCTTTAAGAGGTTCATTATCCTTTCGCGGTGAATGAATCAAATGATGTCATAATTCATACCTTTACAGGCTTATTTGGATTATTTTCTTTAACCATTTGGCAGGTTGGTGGAGGGCGGCGTACCTATGCCCGGGACGGGAGATATGATTTTGGCTTTGGTGTCCACACATGACTCTGAGATGCGCCCTGCGCAAAGATAGGCGTAAATCAGCGGACCTGTCGAGATCCCCATTTTTTTTAATCCGGCCGTGCCGAAAAGACGGTTGAATTCAATAAAATAATAGCGATCATCCACCCGTGCGATGTCGAACCCGGCGTGATCGATGTCGAGGCGCAGCGCCATCTCCTCCACCATCGCCACTGCCGCTTCGGGCACGTGCGAGGCATAATCCACAAAGCCGCCCTTGGCCACATTGTTGTGAAAAGCGCCGGCGACATGCTGTCTCCAGTATCCGGCCACCACTTGACGGCCGATGACCACCAAACGCAGGTCGCGATCAATGGGAAGGTATTCCTGGACATACAGCACGTCTTGGGAGGTTGTGTAGCGCTGCCACGCCTCGAGGTTTTCAATCAGCCAGACGCCATTGCCCATGGAATCTTTTACGGCTTTGGCCACAAAGGGAAATCCGAAGTAATCCAATATCCAGGCGCGCGATGACGCGGAGTTGGCCAGTATAAAGGTTTCAGGCATATGCCCGGGCCACAGAAGCTCTACCGTTCGGGTCATCTCCACTTTATCATGCCCGAGGTGGTAGGTGCTGATACTGGGAAATACCGGTTTTTTCAAGCCATAGTATAGGGCATTGACCTGCCAGTACGCCGGAAACAACAGCCAGTCCGACTCAAGGATCGCGTGCATGTACATATGGACGTGCTCGGGTTTGACATAGCCCGTGCATGAGATGTCGCATGTGCGCAAGGCATCAAAAGAGAGCAGTTTAATCATGGGTTAAAACTTGATCCGGAAGCGTTGTTTTTGCGGCATGCATCCGATGCCGGGAGTTGCCGGAAGCTCCGCCGCCGGCCAGACGATGGAAGACGCTCTCCAATGGGCCCCGCCTGAAACACCGGAGCCAGAACGCGGAGGCACAAATGCCGGCCCAGCAGATAAACCCGGATGCATTGAGCATGTGTACCGCATCAGGCGTACCGCTGTTTTTAACAATCCATTGTGTCAAAAAATAACCGAAAAGAAGATGGGCCACATACACGGTCAATGAGAGACGGCCAAATGCCAGTACCGGTGCCAGGCACTGCGCTGCCGGTTGCCGCTCCAAGGCCAGACGGCAAAGGCAGATGATGCACAGGGCGCCTGCCCCTGAGGAGAACATAAAAAGCGGTGTGACCGGAAAAGCCTCGGAGCGCAGGAAGACAATCCACCCATTGCCTTCGATATCCCAGTTCTGCCGGTCGACCCATGCCATCATGGCGGCCGAAAATACCTCGATGGAGATACAGACAACGGCTCCGACCGCGGCCCAGCGTCGATGATCGAGTCTGTCGGCCATTTCCAGGCGGCCCAACAGCAGACCGAACAGGAAATAGGTAATCCAGGGGAAGAACGGATAGTATCGGCTGGTAAAGTAATCGATGAAAAGCTGGGCGCTCCAGTGCTGCCCCCCGACAAACCAGTCCCCATTCGCAAAATCGTACCATAGCGTCAGCCACGCAGAAACAGGTATTGATATAACCGTTGACGCGAAGATCAACCTGCGCAGCGCCCGCATCGAGCAGTCTGACAGCCACACCCCTGCCGCCAGAAACAATGCATAGACATGGAGGATATCCGCCTCCCAGATGAAGGACAGCAGCGAACCGACAACCAGCAGCAGCAAACTGCGCTTCAACAAGTAGAGCTTCAGCTGTGGCCCACCATCCCGCGCTTTCCTTTTTCCGGCCATCAGGCAAAGTGAAATCCCGGTCAGGATGACAAAGACGGTAGCAGCCCTTCCGTAGATAAAATCCACCACGGTTCCCAACCATATCATGGGATATTCATCTACTTTCATCATGGAGGCAAAGTTCACCACAACCATGCCCATGACGGCCAGGGCGCGGGCCAGGTCGAAACCTTCGATGCGATTTGTGACAACCGGCACAACAGCTCCTTACTGGAGTCAATGATCATTCGCGAAGCGGGTGGCATGGATTGATGCGTGAGCATCGCTTCGCACCCGGCCACAGGCCGGAAAACCAAAGCACGCCGTGCTTCTATCGTTGCGGTTGTAACCGGGCGTACAGCACCCGGTTTGGAAACAACCAATAAAAGCATCCCCACGGGGTCCGTTCGATCCGGTTCAAGTATCAGCAAAAAGGGTACCAAGTTAATAATGACTTGATATTCTAGTGATAATCGATTTGGCAGGTACGAAAGCAAGAACTTGAAGTTCTGCTTTTCTGATAAGAAAAACGCAACTCAAAAGAATTGCCGATTTTAGGCAGGAGATTTAAATACACCCCCAAGCCGCACACCCTCCTTTGAGATCATACCGATTGGGGAATCTCTACGCCTGACGATCAGCGGCATGGTCATCATAGACCCGTTGCGTGCAGGCGAAGGCTGAAAAATATAGGGCGAATACGGTTGGTTATGGTTGTTGCCGCCCGTGGGAACGCGCATGCAAAGTCAACCGCAGACTTGCCCCATTTTTCATGGCTATTTGGTGTATTCCTTGCGCTCCAACCGGCTGCCTTCGAAGGTAAGGATGTAATATCCGCCATCCCGCTTGTAGATCCACTCGGATAAGTAGGTGATGGTTTCTATTTCGCGATTTTTATCAAGGGCTGTTTTAAAGACACGTTTTTCACCGACATCATGCTTGCTGTCCGGTTGTCCGCATGCATCTTTGCACAGGGGCGCTCCTTTAGCTGTGATCGGTTGAAATGGTCAAAAAATTCAGACCGGCCGTTAACATGATTTTTGGAGCCCCCATTTGATCCGGATGTACATACCCGGTGACATCTGATAGAAAGGTATGGCTCGCTATTGAGGAATTGCGGGCCTTGGCTGAATACGCCAGAGAAGAAAAGGACGTGTAAATGAGCAGTTCGATGACGACTGAAACGTTGCGGAGTTTGATCAAAAAGCATGTGGATGATTACTGCACATCAGG
>JBNLAV010000198.1:0-1758 GCA_050302315.1 Desulfobacteraceae bacterium | reverse complement strand
GGAAGAAAAGTAAGCAGCACCACCAGGAAGCTGAACATGCCCACGCAGGCGAACAGGGCAAATTCGTTGATGGCCGTAATGCGGCTCAAAAAGAGGGTGCTAAGGCTCAACACCGTGGTGGCGATGGCTAAAAAAGTGGGGAAGGCCATGGCCTGGTACGTCTGCAAAACGGCTTCCGAGGAGGTTTCGGCCTTCATCTGGGCATTGCGGAAGGCGGCCACAATGTGCAGGCAATAGGCTGTGCCCACGGCGATCAGAAAAACCGGTACGATCATGGTCAGCATGGACAGGGGGATGGCCGTCATGGCAACCACCCCGAAGGTCCAGATCAGGGCCAGCGACACGCACGCCAGAGGCAGCAGCACATAGCGCACCTGCCTGAAGATCACCAGCAGCACGATGGCAATGACTATAAACGTGATGGGCGGCAGGCGCATGAAATCATCGGCGGTGAACTGCCCCAGGGCCTGGGATATCAGGGGCATGCCGATCTGGTAAAGGCGCAGGCGGGCATCGCTTTGATCGATGAACTGCTGAACGGCCAGAATGACGTCCTTGGGTTGGGCATCGTCGGCCAGCACCAGGGTGATCAGGGTGGACTTGCGATCGTCGGAGATCAGGTTGCGCTGAAACATCGCAACGCCGGCCACCACATGCTGAAATTTTTCCAGGGACCACTCGCCGAGAGGGTCCACCACGCTTTTGATGCCGGGCAGGCTCAGCACCCGCCGCACCCCGGGGATGGCCTGGGCCGCTTGGGCCAACTGTTCGATCTTGGCGAACACCGCCGGATCGAAGATGTTGTCGCTTTTGATGACGACCCGGATAATCTCTTCGTTGCCGAACATCTCCTTGAACTTCAGATATTCGATGTTCTCAGGAATATCTTCGATCACCAGATCGTAGACAGACGTGCTGACAGTCAGCCGGGGAAGATAAGCGCCGAACAGGCCGGAAAGCGCAGCAATCAGGACCAGCACCGCCACACGGTGATTCAGGATGCCGGCCACCATGTTGCGGGGCTGCAGTAATTTCAGCAGGCGGAGATAGTTGGGTGCTGCCACGGATGCCTCATCGATCTTGCCGTCGATACGCCGGCCTTCGAACCCAACAAACACAACAAACGCAGTAAACTCAATAAACCCGATAAATTCTAAACTCTTGCGATTCCATACACCTGTTCAATCCCGGTCCGGCCTTTGGTCCGAATGCCGCCCAGGTCGATGAGATCGATTTCGGCGCGCACCAGATCGGCGGTGTGCCGGCACAGGACGATGGCGGAATCCACCTCTTTGTCGGCAACGGCCGACAGCCGGAAAGCCAGGTTAATGGCATCGCCCACCAGGGCCAGCTCGGTGTGACGCACGCCATAATGTGAGAGCGTGGCCGGCCCGGTGGTCACTCCCCACCCCAGGCGCAACCCTTGAACAGTGGCCGCTGTGCGACCCAGGGTGGCATGAATGTCATTGACCTGGCGGTATTGCTCCACGGCGGCCCGGCAGGCCAGCAAGGCCTGGTCGGCGGACATCCCACCAGCATGCTCCCAAAAAGCGAATACGGCATCGCCGGCGAAGTCTTTGACGGTCCCTTTGAAGGTTGTAACGATTTCGCTGAAGCGGCTGAAGACTTCATTCATCAGATTGTAGGCGGCGTCCGAGTCCGTGGACTGACACATGGCCGAGAACCCCCGCACATCGGCCACCAGGCTGGTAACCCAAACGATGGACGGACTGATGGTGGTCTGTTCGTCGCCCCAAC
>JBNLAV010000197.1:0-11040 GCA_050302315.1 Desulfobacteraceae bacterium | reverse complement strand
GCTTTTTGCGCAAGTTCCCGGGCGCGCCGGGGATCAAAAAGATCATGCTCCGGCGAGGTGGCCAATATCCAGGCGAGGTTGTTCAGGGCGTGAGGATCAGTCGGTTTTAGCGATAGCAAGGCTTCGTAAGCAGACACTGCTTTTTCATGATTATTTTGATTAATGAATGTATCGCCCAAAAAAGCATAACGCAAGGCGTTGTTTTCATTTAATGATTTTTTATGAAGATAGAAAGATGCCACTCCCAGCAGTAGAATTCCGATAAAAAAGATGCAAATGCTTTTAATGACTTTGCGGTTATGCCGAACGATCCACTGGGGGGATTGTTCGCAGCGCCAGAGGTAGTCAATGCGTTGTTGAATGCTGAAATGGTGCCAGTTGGGTTTATCCGCAGGTTGGCCGCTGCTGGCCACGATCTTGTCAAAAGTCGATATGAGGGGTTTTGCGCTTGGAAAGAGACGGAAGACGTAAGTATCGGCCTGGCGTTCAAAATTGCGAATAAAGTAGCCGAAAATGTACCTGAAATAGATGACGATGCACAAGAGCAAAGAGACGCCCAGGATGATGGTGTGCAATTTTGAAGCGCTGAATTGCAGCGTATCGATGAGATGGAGGACAGCTTCCTGGGTGTAGACGATTAAAAAGGTAGCCGGAATGATGGCATAGGAGATCAACATGAACCCGATGAAAAAGAGCAAGTAGAGAAAAAGGTGCCTGTGTTTGACGTGGCCGATTTCATGGGCGATCACCTGGTCGATCTCTTCCTCGGTCAGCATGGTCAACAAGGCGTCGGTCACCAGGATGTAACGAAAGCGCGCGACCAGCCCCATCACGCCGGCGGTGATCATGCGCCCGCCGAAAATGGGCCAATGAACGATATCGGCATATTGGATGCCGGCCCTCCGACACAGTGCGGCAATTCGGTTTCTGTGCACTCCCGCCTCTAGCGGGCGGCAGCGCCAGAACTTCTGGATCAGCACCGGCGCGAAAATAGCGGTGATGATGAGAAAGATTAAAAAGTAGCTGGTCTGGCCGATAGGGGTTTCGAGGAGGCGCTTGGGAAATTGAAACGGCAGCAGCCCGATGACATCATGAAGTCCGAACAGGAAAGCCCATGGAATCAACACCGGAACACTTAAGGCCACGTTGGAATAAATGTAGTTGCCCAGAGAGATGTTCGTTCGGTAGATCGCGCGATGCGCCTTATAGGATACCGTCCACATCATGGCGAGATATCCGACGAAAAGGAAGAGCAGCAAAAGCGAGCGCAACGTCGGCAACAAGGAGAAGATTGCCAGTTCGCCGAGATAGGCGGGCAGGTGCAGCCACCAGATGTCCGCTGCCAATAGGACCAGAGACAAGATCGAACAGCGGGTGATGTACTGGCCGAAGTCATGGTCGAGTCTCGCCAGGTTATCCCATTCCATTCGTCGGATCAAACGATGGAAGAGGTTGCGGGCGTATGCGCCGTACACCAGAGTGAGGCCGACGACCAGCAGCAGCGATTGCCAGGAAGAGAAGGGCAGGGTTTCCGGTGCTTCGTAGAGCGATAGGATCAGCAAGGCGATAATAAAGTATATGAAATGAGAAAACATAGTCGCTATTCGGGATGAGGAATTATTTCGGGCGGTAATATCTCTCTTTTTCGCTATAGATACAACCGCAATACTGTTGACGGTACATGCCGAGGGATTTGGATGTCCGGACGCCTTCTTTCCAGCCGTCTCTGAAGTCTTGATAGATAAATCGAATCCCTGTTTCTTGAGCGACGGAATGGCCTATGGAGCGAATGGCGTCGTGTTTTTGAAATTTGCTGTACAACAGGGTCGTGGAGAAACCGTCGAATTTACCGCGTTTGGCCCACAGTGCTGTGGTGCGCAGACGTTCTTCATAGCAGAACCGACATCGATGCTTTTCACGATAGACCACGTTGCGCAGGAAATGTTCGAGGTTGTAGTCTTCTGAAATGATGAGCTTCAATCCGATGGTATCGGCGTATTCGGTCAAGGTCTGTTGGCGCCTCAGGCACTCGCTGTAAGGATGGATATTGCTGCCATAGAAGTATCCCATGACGTCGTGGTTCTCTTCTCGCAAGAATCTGACCGGGTAGATGCTGCACGGGGCGCAGCAGATGTGCAGCAATACTTTCATGGCCGGGCTCCAAACAGGGCCGTGCCGATGCGCACCAGGGTGGCGCCTTCTTCGATGGCCACCTCAAAGTCACCGGTCATTCCCATGGACAGCTCTTTCAATTCGATGTTAAATTGAAGCGCCAAGCGATCGCGCAGCGCTCTAAGGGCCGCAAAATACGGACGCGCTTTTTCAGGCGCATCAAAAAATGGCGGCATGGTCATCAATCCCTCGAGCCGGAGGTTCTCCAAACACTGGATTTGGGGGACCAATTCAAACGCCAACGCTTCGCTTACGCCGGACTTGGTTCGCTCTCCGCTGACATTGACCTGCATGAGAACCGACTGGATTTTCCCTATTTTTCGCGCCTGTTGGTCTACCGTCCGGGCCAGCCGAAGCGAATCCACGGTGTGGATCAGATCGAACATGCGTACTGCATACTTGGCCTTGTTGCGCTGAAGATGCCCGATAAAGTGCCATTGCGCGTCTGTCTGGACCAGGATTTCAAACTTTTCCCGTGCTTCCTGAATATAGTTTTCTCCGATGATCCCGGCTCCTGCAGAAATGGCGTCACGAATGCGCTCAACCGATTGGGTTTTGCCGACGGCCACGAGTCTCACCGCATCGGGAGAGCGGCCGCAGCCTGTTGCGGCGTTTTTGATGCGCTCCTTAATGGTGTTGAGTTCGTGAAACATATTTCAGGCATTATCCATTCTGGGCCACTGTGGCGCGGCCGTTTTCGTGGTGCAATTCAATGACCCCTTCACCGATCAAATGTTCGATCACTTCGCAAACCGGCAGCCCGACCACATTGGTGTAGGATCCGTGAATCGATCTGACGAGGAACGTGCCAAGTCCTTGTATCGCATACGCACCAGCCTTATCGAAAGGCTCTTCTGTATGAATATACCACTCGATTTCATTGGGCGAAAGCACCTTGAAGGTCACATCGGTGCGCACGGTCTCGGTGTGATGCTTATGTAACGCATCACAGCAAATGGTAAAACCGGTGAAGACCTGATGGGTCTGGCCGCTCAGTCGGCGGAGCATGTCGCGTGCGGCCGCTTTTCCGCTCGGTTTTCCCAAAATGTGCCCGTCGATGAGGACAATTGTGTCCGCAGCGATGACCCAGTGATCGGCAAATCGACGGGCGATCTCTTCGGCCTTGGCTTTGGCCAGCAGTTGGACATAAAGTTCAGGCGTGTCCGTCGCCACGGCGCTCTCATCGATATTGCTGGGAATGACATCGAATTCGAGTCCGGCCTGTTCCAGCAAATACCGCCTGCGTGGCGATTGGGAAGCCAGTATCAGTCGTCTTGGTGTCAGATCATTCAACATGTGGCCGAATCTATCAAATGGCTCCCTCTTTGGCAAGGCGGCAGCGATAGCGCAGAGACAAGAAACACAAGCATGATGTTAGACCTGCCGGAGGCACACTTCAGGTGGGGGATGCAGCCATGCTGAACCGGCTCCGAATTAAACTGGAAACGCCCTGGACGAATTACGAAATCTGATATTTTTATTTACATTGACGGGTGATGCCGGTAACCTTCACTCGGTAATGCCCGTGAAACTAAAACATAATTTCACTGCCCGAGGAGCGCAGCCCATATGAAGCGATACGTTAACTTGAACATAACCACCATCATCGCCCTTTTGTGCGGAATTTTGATGCCTTTATCGGCAATAGCGGAAAAGGTGCCCGCTTCCGGCAAAGCTGCCGATGTCAATGGTACAGCCATTCTATATGCCGACTACGAACGTCAACTGACGATGTTTCAAAAACAGGTGATGCAGGGGCAGCCCGGTCAGTTGCCCGAGGCGTTGATGCAGCGGCTGAAAAATCAGGTGATTCGGAAGATGGTGGGAGAAGAACTCTTGTACCAGGAAGCCGTCAAGAATGGCCTCACCATCGATGATAAGGCAGTCGATGATGAAATGGTCAGAATCAAGCGCCAATTCAAGGATGAAAAGCAATATCAGGCGCAGTTGAAGGCGAGCGGTCACACGGAAAAGGGGTTGCGAAATGAAATTCACCGCCAGGCCTCTATCAGTCAGTTGATCAAAAAGGAGATCGTTCCGGAGATCGACATAACACCGGAAGAAGCCAAAGCATATTATGAGAAAAACAAAAACAGGTACCGCCAACCCGAAAAGGTGCACGCCCAGCACATTCTGATGAAGACCGAGAAGAGTGACTCGGAAGAGAAGAAGGCTGAAGCGAAAAAAAAGCTGCAGGATCTGCAAAAGCGGATTCTGGCCGGTGAGGATTTCGGTGAGCTGGCCAAAGAACATTCCCAAGGCCCCAGCAACGTTCGCGGCGGTGACCTGGGGTATTTTACCAGAGGTCGTATGGTCAAGCCTTTTGAAGATGCTGCGTTCAAATTGGCCCCCAACGAGGTCAGTGACATTGTCGAGACACAATACGGTTATCATCTGATAAAGGTGGTTGACCGCCAGGCTGAAATCAATCCGTCGTTTGAGGAGGTCCAACCTAAAATCAATTCCACGCTTTTTAACCAGCAGATCCAGAAACGATTGGAGCCCTATGTCGCGAAATTGCGCGAGAAGGCAAAAATAGAGATTTATGTCAAATAGCGTCTATCCAATTCCGGATGGCCGCTAAATAGCCGACGCCCATTTTCAACCTTGTGCAGGAGGTAAACGATGAGCGATAAGCTGCCGGTTAAGGAATTCGACACCCTCGAAATAACAAAGTTCAAGCGCCCCAAGGATATCGGTAGCCTCAAGGAGAGCCACGTGGCGTTTACCGGATCACCGCGAAAGCATCCCTATGATGCTTACAAAGTGGTGTTGATATCGGATCCCTACAGCCGCAATAACCACTACTATGAATTTACGATCAATGACATTGCCTACGTCGAAGAGTTGCCCAACCTCTCCACCATGGAGGACGAGATTATTCCCATGGTCCGCATCTGGGTCAGGAAAAACAGCGTAGCGGTGCGCTGTATTCCTTTCCTGGTGGCAGATCTTCAATAATAAATGATAATGGATAAATCCAGTCGGACCCAGAAGAAAAAAGCAGCGCAGGCGCTGCAGAGGATGGGGGAAAAGCTGGTTCTTCTCAGTGATGCCCAATTCGATGAACTGGCCCTGCCCGCAGAACTTATGGATGCCGTAGCCTTGGCTCGACAGATAACCTCCCGGGAAGCCAGAAGGCGGCAGATTCAGTATATCGGTCGCCTGATGAGAGAATTTGATCCCAGGGAGATCGAGAAGGCTTTGGAGGAGATCACTTCCGGTCAAGCGGAGAACAAAAGACGGTTTAAATTGGTCGAGCGGTGGCGTGAAGAACTTGTGGCCGGAAATGATCAGCGCCTGGTGTGGCTGAAGGAGCGATATCCCGACATCGATGCCGGGGAATTGAGCCGGCTGGTCGGCAACTCCCGAACAGCGCTTTCCGGGACCAATGCGAAAAAGGCACGGCGTGCACTGTTCCGGTACTTGAGCCGGGTTGCGGACAGCGACAAGGCTAGTTGATCAGCTCAACCAACTCATCGACGATCCGGTCCAGGAAGAGCATCCCTTCAATGGTCAGGCGGCAGCAGCGGTCGTCCATTGAAATCCAGTTCTCCGCTTCGAAACGATCCAATGCCGTGTGAAAGAAGAGCTTGAAGTCCAATTGAAAGTTCGACTGGAAGGCTTCAAGGTCAATGCCGTCGGATTGCCGCAATCCCAGATAGAGCGCTTCGATCAGCTGCTGCTCCTCATTGAGCACTTCCTCTTCGGATCTCGGTTTGATGCCGTTGTTCAGATCGTCGATGTAGTGATCCAGGGAGCGGTGATTCCACCACCGTTCCGGCAGTTTGAAGCTGTGGGCGTCCGGTCCCAATCCGATATACGGAACGAAATTCCAGTATTTTTGATTGTGGGCGGATCGCCACCGTTTTCCTCGGGAGAAATTTGAGATTTCGTAGTGTTCAAAACCGGCGGCCCCCAGAAAATCGTGGGTCATGCGAAACAAATCGGCTGCATGCAGATCGGAAAGCGGAGCGATACGGCCGGCCTGCAACTCCTGGTGAAGGTGCGTGTGCGGTTCATAGGTCAGCAGATAGCACGAAAGGTGCTTGGGGCCCAGGCGAATGGCCTGCATCAAGTCTTTTTTCCAGGATCCCGGTGTCTGTTCCGGCAGTCCGTAAATCAAATCGATGCCGATATTGTTGAAGCCGGCCTCTTTGGCCGCGTCTACCGCTGCCAGCGCCTGTTTTGCGTTGTGCTTTCGTCCCAAAAAGGCCAGGTTCTGGTCATTGAACGATTGGATGCCGATGTTGATACGGTTGAAGCCGAAGGCGGCATAGTCCTGCAGATCCCTTTTGCTTGCGGTGGCCGGATTGATCTCGAAGGTCATTTCGGATGAGGCGCCCAGATTGAAACACAGGGCGGCCCAGTCAACGATTTTGCCCATTTGTTTGGGGGTCAGGAGGGACGGGGTTCCGCCGCCGATGTAAAGGGTATCGGATTTCAAATCCGTAGCGGCGGTCAGTTGCATCTCTTTTTTCAACGCATCCAGAAATTCGGGGATGCGTTGAACATCGGTTTCCGAGTAGAAATCACAATAACGGCACTTACGCTCACAAAAGGGGATGTGGACATAGATACCGGCATCTGCAGACGATTGTTCCATGAGCGCTTCCTATTCGATCACATTTTCAGGGCATTGCGGCTTCGCTTGACGGCACACATATCGCCACACATGGTACACACCGATTCGTCGTAAGGTTGTGATGCGTCGCGGTACGCTTTTGCTTTCTCCGGATCCATCGCCAGTTCCATCATGCGCGCCCAGTTCAGATCACTGCGCGCCCGGCTCATCTGGTGGTCCCATTCGATGGCTCCGGGAAGTCCCTTAGCAATGTCGGCGGCGTGTGCGGCTATGCGGGCGGCGATAATGCCTTCCTTGACATCCTGGTTGTCCGGAAGCCGCAAGTGTTCTGCAGGCGTTACGTAACACAGAAAGTCGGCCCCGTGGCTGGCCGCCAATGCGCCGCCGATGGCCGATGTAATATGGTCGTATCCCGGTGCGACGTCGGTCACCAAAGGTCCTAGTACATAAAATGGCGCACCATGGCAAAGTTTTTTCTGAAGCTGCATGTTGGCGACCACTTCATTCAGAGGGACATGGCCGGGACCTTCGATCATCACCTGCACATCCTTTTCCCACGCGGCCTTGGTCAACTCCCCAAGGAAAATCAACTCCTGCACCTGGGGAGCGTCGGTGGCGTCCTTCAATGAACCGGGGCGCAATCCGTCTCCAAGACTCAAGGTAACGTCATACTGGCGGCAGATTTCCAGCAGCCGGTCGTAGTGTTCGTAGAACGGGTTCTCCCGATCATTGGCCAACATCCATTCCAGCATGATCGACCCGCCGCGGCTCACCACTTGTGTCAAACGCGGATTCTTTCGAATGCGCTCAATTGCCATCTGGGTCAAACCGGCGTGGATGGTCATGAAATCAACGCCATCTTCGGCGTGGGTGATCACGGTGTCGAAAAATTGGTCGACCGTCATTTCCGGCAACGGCCGATCACTGGCAGCCAGTGCATCATAGACCGGTACGGTACCGATCATCACCGGAGTGGTTTCCACCAATTTCCTTCGAAAGCTGCGGGTGTCGCCGAAGGTGCTCAAGTCCATAATGGCATCGGTTTTGAGGTCAACGGCATCCCGGACCTTTTGCATCTCCATGTCAAGTTGGCAGCAATCTTCGGAGACCCCGAGATTGACATTGATTTTAGTGCGAAGGCCTTGGCCGACGCCCCCGCCGCGAAGTCCGGTATGGTTCCTGTTGGCCGGTATGGCAATATGTCCGAGGGCGACCGACTCCAGAAGCTGATCGCGGCCAATTGATTCATCTTCAAGCACATGTTCCATTTGCGGTGTGACGATGCCTTGTCGGGCGGCATCCATCTGTGTGGTATAGCGCATTGTAGTCCTCCCGCCGTCCGGTGGAAAATGTTGTTTTGCATGTTTGATGGGTCGGCTCTCAGGCCGAGCCATTGAGCAAAACCAGCCACCGCGGCCGATAAAAAAACCGTATCCGGCGAATCGGATACGGTAAATCCCGGATTTTTGACGATGCGCCGCCTTGGGTCGGGCATGGTGCAGTGCCGGGCCGCTTCCCTTCGCCGGTATTATCCGGATCAGGTTCTAAGGGTTTTTCTCAGCGAAATCGCACCCCCAGCGTCGGCCCATCCTATGGGCTTCGAGTGTTAATTGCAATAGCTTTTTATCGGAACATCCGATCAGAAGGCGCCCAACTGGCATCGACTGATGTGGATACCGAGCGATTCACATGCACGGCCGATCGCAAGGCGCGACAGGTTGAGTTCATTGGCGATTTGCCAGGCGCTTTCGCAGGGCAGTCGGCCGTCGACCAGCGCGGACACGAAGGCTGTCTTTAAATCGTCATCGACGCTTTCAGCGGCATTCAGCGGCGATGACCCGGATTCGTAGCCGAATAGCCCCAATTGACATTTTACGAGGCGACCTTCCTGCAGATCGATGGCCGTTCCGATCAACGACGGCGATTCAGAACGCTCCGCTGCAAGCGTAAAGGCCGCATGACAGCTGATTCGGCCATGGTCGATGCGGTCGGTTACCGCTTTCGCAAGTTCCGGATCGATGGTTGTTCCCGGTGGATGTTTGGCACTGTAGTTGCCGTGGTGATCTCTTGCCATGGTAATGGTCCATCTTTGTTTGTTAAATTTTTAGACTATCACAGATGGCCCACATGGAGCAATTGTGTCTGTAACAGCTGATTTAATTTCAACGGTTCTCGGGTGGCACCTGTAACAAGTTGCCGGTGCCACCCGTGATGCTTATGCATCAATCCAAGCCACCCGCCTAGCGGGTGGTCGTTGACGTCATTTCATCGCTTCGCATTGGGAAAGATCTCATGAATATGATATAAAAACAAATTATTGTCGTTTGACCATCATTTTGGATGGCAATTCGAACACCAGGCGCGCAAAAGCGATGGAAAGGCCGGAGACGAGCCACATGGATATCGCATCCATCATAAAAGCGGTTCTGACGTCCGGGGAAGAGCGCCCCGGGCGCCCGATTACCGATCTGCAACCGGGCGATCGATTGATCGGACGGGTGATCAAGGCTGAAAGCGACGGCCGGGTGTTGATGGATTTAGGTGGGCGTCAGGCCCTGGCCCGGATCGGATTCTCGGTTCAAAGCGGGCAAACCCTGCCGCTCCAGGTGGTTGAGAACGGATCGGTGCTTCATCTGAAGGTAGAACAGGCTCCAGAGGATGGCAAAACGGGCGCTCAGTTGCCGATAGCTGATTTCCATGAGGTGCTGAACCCCTCGGAGAGAGAGAAGCTGACGGGCCTGATGCAACGTTTGATGGCCCGGTTTACGGCAACCTCCACCAAAAACACGCTGCCCGAAGTCATAAAAAACGCCTTGGTCCAGGTGAATAGACTGTTTGAACCTGCTCCGGTGGATGCACCGGTACGGGAGCTGTCCCTGTGGATCAAAGGTGCGGTGGAAGATCGCGGCATGCTGTTGGAGAAAAAGATAGGTGACATGGTGACCGCAAGCCGCGTCATACCGGAGGCCATCAGAGACACCACGGCGACCGGCGGCCGCCCTGTGCCGGAGAACGTCGGAGACAACACGGTGACCGGGAAGCGCACCACGCCGGAGGCGGTCAGAGAAGACATGGCGGCCGACAGGGTACCGCGTACGGTCGTCACCAGGGATGCCAAGTCCCAGCTGCTCATATTGCGGCAATTCCTGCAGCCCGGCGGGGGGCAGACGGTTTTATTGGATCATCTCGATGGTAAATCTGCGGCGTTCATGCGGCATGCCGTCGATCAACTGCTCGGCCATATCGAGACCCAGCAGGAATTTGCCATACCGCGTTCGGCTGACGGTGAATTGCCGCAGGTATTTGTCCACACGATGCAGTTGCCGGACCAAAAGCATCCTTTGCGGCTGAAGGTTTACTATCCGAAAAAAGCGGGTCGCTCAAAGGGCAAGCGGCCGCATCGCATCGCTTTGTTGTTGGACATGGACCGGTTGGGACCGTTGCGGGTCGATTTGTCCATGCAGGAAAGATTGCTGCAAATCAGTTTTTATGCATCCGGTCAAAAGGCCATGGACCTGATCAGGACTGACGTCGAATCGGTCTCTGAGGCATTGACCGGCTATTTTGACCAAGTGGCCATCGATTGTTTCGTGTCCAGGGAAAAAATTGCCGCTTTCGAGAAGGAAGATGCCGCAGGCGCCGGAAGCGGGAGAATCGATTTGAGCGTATGAGCAGAAAAGTCACCAAAAAAGCAGCCGCTTTGCGGTATGCACAGAACAAAGAAAACGCACCGCGAGTGGTGGCCAAGGGCCGGGGAAAGATCGCAGAAAGAATCGTCGCCCTGGCTGAGGAGCACCAGGTGCCGCTGGTGGAAGACCGGAATTTGATCCAGATGCTCGACCTCCTTGATGTCGATATGGAGATTCCGCCCGAGCTCTACCAGGCCGTCGCGGAGGTACTGGTTTTTGTCTATCGTTTGAACAACCGTTCCTCCGGATAGCGTATGGGTGGGATCTAAAGTCAATTTGGAAAAACCGGGCGGGTGGATGCCTCCCGGCTATACATCATCCATACGAAGGTGCGATAACGGGGATACGCAAGGAGCCTGTTCAAGTCTGCAATGGAACCATTTCGCCTGCATTCAGCCCCCCTTGAAGGGGTGACGCTTATCGAGGCCGGAGCCGGTACCGGTAAAACCTACACCCTTGCCGGTCTCGTACTGCGATTGGTTGTGGAGAAGGGGCTGGGAATCGAACAGATCCTGGTGGTGACGTATACCAAAGCCGCCACCGAAGAACTCAAGACCCGCATACGGCGTCGGTTGAATGCGGCCAGGCAAGCCT
>JBNLAV010000196.1:0-51388 GCA_050302315.1 Desulfobacteraceae bacterium | reverse complement strand
CTCTGTTTGAAGGTATCAGCAAAACAGCCATAAAAAAGCTGGGGATTTCGACCAGCGAGCAACGCGCTGATTCAACGCACATCGTATCAAATATTTGCACCCGAGGCCGCCTGGATCTGTTTGCCAAAACCATGAACCATTTTGTCAAAAGCCTTGATCAGGAGCGTTTTTCTCGCATACCCGACAATATCAAAAGGTGGTATCAGCGTGACCCTGAAGGCTGGTTTGGTCTGGGGCTGGTTCAGCGCACCGCCAAACTGGAACAACTTGCACGGTATGTGAATAAGTTGATTGTCATCTTTAAAGATGACCAGCCAGTCGTATCCTGCGAACCTTATCAACTGCTTGTTCGCCTTTTCAAAGAGCAATGTGAAGTTGTCGACAAATCCGATTCAGACAAAGGCAACGGTACCGGCAAAAGGATCAAGATAAAAAGAAAAAGCAAAGGACAGACCCTGCAATCGTCCTTTGATCCGGATGCTTCATACGGTCACAAGGGCCAAGGGTACAGCGCCCATATTACCGAGACCTGCAACAATAAAGATAAATGTGAGATTATTACCGACTATGAAGTCAATACAGCGGCACGTTCAGACAAAGGCAAAGCCATAGATATTGTGAATCGACTTGAATCAGCCGACTTAAAACCTGAAACGCTGTATGCCGACGGCGGTTATCCATCAGGGCCTTCATCGCTTGGAGTTTTTGAAAAAGACGTAGAATTTATCGCACCGGTTGATCGTGCTCGTCTGGCTGAAGATACAATGGGCAGAGATCAGTTCGAGTTTGATAAAGATGGTTTGCTGGTGCAATGCCCACAGGGACATAAGCCGGTGGATCACCGGATGCGAAGTTCCAACAATAAAAAGGGCAGTGCCCTGCACGCCATTTTTAACGGTGAAGTCTGCCGCGCATGCAGCAAACTGCGCCAATGTCCGGTACGCGGTCCCAACAACCGCCAACGCGGGTGCGACCTACGCAACAGCAAAGGCCAGTTTAGGCTTGAAATCAACGCCAAGCTTCGACTGCGTGATCGAATGTATGCAGCGCAGCAAACCGATGCGTGGAAAAAGCGCTATAAAATCCGTTCAGGTATCGAAGCGACCATGTCCGAGTTAAAGCGCGGTCACGGTATGGGAAAACTGCGTGTACGGCGAGCGGCTAAAGTGTGTTTTGCTGTTGTGTGCAAAGTAATTGCCTGCAACGTCAAACGATGGGCAAATCATATCAGGGCTCAAGCGATGTCGTACAGCGTATTTTTTGCATCTTTATAGGCCTTGTGAAGTCCATAGAAGCAATTTTCAAAGAGCTATACCCAGGGGCGAAGAAAAACAGATCTTGGGCAATTGGTTGAAAAAGAGGAACAAAAATCAGTACTTATTTCTCAGGAATCAATATATGATTCCTGAGAAGCAAGTCACCTTGTCAAAAGCGGGGAAAAAAAGAGGGCTGATTGTTATTGCAATTTCAGCATGTGAAAAACACTTTTGTTTGTTGATGTGGCCCAACACGATTTACATCTCAGGAATCATATAGTTATGGCCCTATTGCCCCGCAGGTTGTTCTCTATAAACATAGATAGAATACATTAACTTTAAACTTCAATCTGCGATGGATGGCGCCGGAAAACGAGGAAAGCCGATATGTCGTTTGCCATTTCTTAACGCGATCGTTTGCCGGCGCCATCCATCGCCGGATTCGCATAACAGAACAGGCAGTTGTGGCGGCACGGGTGTAGCGCATAGCTGCCGATGTCTTTCGAGACATTGCAGGCGCACCCGGCCTCTCGGCGCTGGCCGCGGTCCTTGGCCAGTGAGATTCCCAGTCCGTATAGCTCAAACAATTTTTCACCGGGAATGCAGGACGCCGCGGTGACCTCAACATCTTCCGGCAGGGCGGCCAACACCGCTTTTTCGCAGCACAGTTTCAATGCGATGCCAAGCTGGGTCGATTTCCGGGACAAACGGGCAACCGTTTCGACCCTGCGTTGCATTGGAGGATCGACAAAGGTCAGATCGGAATGGGCCAGCATGCGTCTGCGGACTTTACGGTAGTGGTCCACGAAGCTGGTAATGCAGGTGGTGATGCCAAGCTCCGCCGCGCGTTGGGCAATGGCTTCGAAGGCGTCGAGGTTGTCGCTTTCCTGTCCGGCGCCGTCTTTGAAAAAACAGATGGGATCGAAACGCCATTGAATGCATTGGGGGCCGACAATATCCGACAGCGCAGCCAGTTGGTCCAGGCGATCTTTAAGGGGCGGCACCCCGGGCTCCAGCAGCCGATGAGGGGTGTTGATGGTGAAGTTGAAAAAAAGGCGGTAGCCCCGTTGCATCAATGTGTCGCCGTATCGGTGGCGCAGAAAAGGGGAGAAATTCTTGGACCAGAAAACGATGGAGTGGACCCGCTCGACAGCGGCCGGCACCTGAAAGGTCCTCTGGTTGTAGGGGTTGATTACGTCGAAGTGCCCCTGGTCGATGCTCTTCATGAACCACGGCATGTAAAAGGCGGGGATATCGGTTCGGCGCGATGCCGAAAGGACCATTTGCACCATCTATTTTTTCTTCAGGTCGGACAAGGATATGACGTTGCCTTTGCCCGAAGGTTCATTTCCGGCAGCCTGGTCTTCATCCTCGGATGGGTATTCCGGCTGAGGATCCGGCGGGCAGGTCACCTTCTCGATCCGCATGGCCTTGCCCCCCATGGTGTAGGGCTCTCCCTCGATATAGACGTCCCGAAGAATCCAGGTCACCACCTGCAGCGGAACCTGCAGCAGCAGGAACTTGACGTGGTACCAATCGGGTTTGTGGTCCGCTTCGATGGATTCGATGCGCGCAAAGGTGAGCGGGGCGTCTTCGAGGTAAATCAGAACAATGTCGTTTTCGACGGCCATGGCGCTCCTCGGGGCAACTATGTTTTCGGTTCAGGCACGGGGCATGATGGCATAAACCCCCTGGCTTGTAAAGAAGGGCCGCTGGGGGGCGGCGATTTTACTGACGATGATTCAGTTGAAATCCCGGATGGCGCCGGACCGCGTCCGGGCGATGCTCAGTGAATAATTGTTCATACTGTTGGGGTTGGCCTAAAAGCTATAGAAGGGTGTGAATACCTGGACATGCGGCGGTAAAATATTACCTTAATGTTTTATTAACAGGAAAATAAGGCCATATTGAGAATCAAGCCGTTTTTTGCTTGACAGTCAGCGAGTCGGCTGATAGA
Source organism: Desulfobacteraceae bacterium (assembly GCA_050302315.1). Lineage (GTDB taxonomy): Bacteria > Desulfobacterota > Desulfobacteria > Desulfobacterales > Desulfosarcinaceae > JARRKU01. The sequence continues at coordinate 48,175 of JBNLAV010000196.1, read as the reverse complement.
TGAATGAATACTCATTCATTTTTAGCCGATGAGCTATTCGGTATCAGCGGCAACCGATCGGCGAACCATACGTCCGATGGCGTTTCAACAAATTTGTAGGAGGGGATATGACACGCAAAATCAGGAAAGCGGCGGTTATCGGTTCCGGTGTCATGGGCGGCGGCATCGCGGCATTGATGGCCAGCGCCGGCATCCAGACACTGCTAATGGACATCGTGCCCTTTGACCTCAAAGATGAGGAGAAGGACGATCCCCTGCAGCGCAACCGCATCGTCAAAGCCGGGCTGGATGCCATGGGTACGGCCCAACCCGCGCTGATCATGCACCCGAAGGATATGGCGCGCATATCCATCGGTAACCTGGAAGATGATTTCGACCAGTTGGGCGACTGCGATTGGATCGTGGAAGTGGTGGTCGAAAACGTCAAGATAAAACAAGCGCTGTTCAAACGCATCGACGGGATCCGCAAACCCGATGCGATTGTCTCCAGCAACACCTCCGGGTTGCCGCTCAAAGCGCTCTCCGAAGGCTTGAGCGACGGCTTTAAATCCCATTTTCTGGGCACCCATTTTTTCAACCCGGTCCGGTACATGAAGCTGCTGGAGATTATTCCCGGCGCTGAGACCTCAGCCGAGGTGCTCGATTTCGTGGCGGATTTCGGAGAGCGTCGCCTGGGCAAAGGCATCGTCTGGGCCAAAGACACCCCCAACTTCGTGGGCAACCGGATCGGCGTACAAGGCATGGTGCGCGCCATGCAGCTGATGCTGGAAGAGGGGCTGACCATCGCCGAGGTGGATGCGCTCTTCGGTCCGGCCATGGGCCGGCCCAAGACCGCCATGTTCAAAACCGCAGATCTGGTGGGGCTCGATGTTCTCGGCCATGTGGCCAAAAACACCTACGATCTGGTCCCCGAAGACGAAGCGCGGGACCATTTTATCATGCCCGACTACTATCACAAGATGGTGGAGAACAAGCTGCTGGGTAAAAAATCTCCGACCAAGGCCGGATTCTACAGGACCGATTTGACCCCGGAGTGGAAGAAAATACGCAAGGTCATCGATCTGGAGACCCTGGAGTACCAGGAGTACCAGAAACCCGACTTCGCCTGCCTGGCGGCGGCCAAGAAAGCCGCCTCGCTGGAGGAGAAAATGCAGGCGATCGTCTTCGGCGAAGACAAGGGCGCCAAGTTCGTCTGGCGGGCCATCGCGGACAACCTGATTTACGCCGGCAATCGAATCCCGGAGATCTCCGATACCATCGTAGAGATCGACAACGCCATGCGCTGGGGATTCAATTTCGAAATGGGGCCGTTTGAAACCTGGGATGCATTGGGCGTGGCCCGTGCGGTTGAACGAATGGAGAGCGACGGTTTGAAGGTGCCGGCAGCGGTCAAGGAGATGCTGGCGGCGGGCAACGGCGCTTTTTATAAAACCGAAAACGGCCGGCGTTTCTTCTACAACTTCGGCACCAAATCGTATGAACCGATTCAGGTCTCGGACAACGTGATCTCTCTGGCAGCGTTGAAGGCCGACAATCGAACGGTGCAAACATGCCCCTCGGCATCGCTGGTGGATTTGGGCGACGGCGTGTTCTGTCTTGAATTCCATACCAAGATGAATGCCCTCAATGGTGAAATCATCGATTTCATGGGCCAGGCCCTCGATTATGTCGACGCCAACGGGGTCGGGCTGGTCATCGGCAACCAGGCCTCGGGCATGCCGGGCGCCTTTTCGGCGGGGGCCGATTTGAGCTTCATGCGCAGTATGGTCGAAAAGGGCGACTTCGATGGCATTGATCAGTTCCTCAAGCGCGGCCAGGACGGTATGCAGCGTGCCAAATATGCCCCGTTCCCCGTGGTTGCGGCGCCCTTCGGTCTGGCCCTTGGCGGCGGATGCGAAGTCTGCCTGGGGGCCGACCGCATCGTGGCCCACGCCGAACTTTACATGGGGCTGGTGGAAATCGGTGTCGGGCTGCTGCCGGCCGGCGGCGGCTGCAACAATCTGTGGCGCAAGTTTGTCCAAAGCCTGCCCGACGCCGTACAGGACGCCGACAAGGGCAAGTTCTTCGTACCGGCCTTCATGAACATTGCCATGGCCAAGGTCTCCACCTCGGCTGCGGATGCAAGGGCCAACGGATATCTGGGACCACAGGACCGCATCGTCTTCAACCGCGACCACCTGATTGGTGAGGCCAAAAAGGAAGTACTGGAAATGGCCGCGGCCGGGTACGCACCGCCGATCAAGCAGCCCATTCCCGTACTGGGCGAGGCCGGCCAGGGCATGATAGACGCCGAGCTCTACAACATGAAGTCGGCCGGATTCGTCAGCAAACACGACGCCTTTCTGGCCAGTCGCATCGCCTACGTGCTGAGCGGCGGTCAGGTGCGAACCAATACCGCCGTGGACGAATCGGTACTCCTGACCTTGGAGCGCAGGGCATTCATCGATTTCCTCAAAGAGGAAAAGACGGTGGCCCGCATCGACCATATGCTCAAAACAGGCAAGCCTTTACGCAATTAATCCATCGTGATGGAGGACGATATGAAAGACGCATACATAGTAAGTTCCGTTCGCACACCGGGCTGCAAAAATAGAAAAGGCGCGTTCAAAGATACCCTGCCCCAGGACCTGCTGGCCTTTATTCTGGGCGCCGCGGTGGACAAGGTGCCCAATCTGGACCGCAAGGATATCGAGGATGTCATGGTGGGCTGTGCTTTTCCCGAAGCCGAGCAGGGGCTCAACGTCGGTCGCATAGCGGCCAAGATGGCCGGATTTCCGGATGTGGTGCCGGGCGCCACCATCAATCGGTTCTGTTCTTCCGGACTGGAAGCCATCGCCGTGAGCGCCCTGCGCATCATGGCCGGTTGGGCCGAGGTGGCCGTCGGCGCCGGTGTGGAGTCCATGACTTACGTGCCCATGGGCGGCAATGTACCGAGGCCCCATCCGGAATATGCCAAGCTGCATGCCGACATGTACGCCTCGATGGGGATCACTGCGGAGAACGTGGCCAAACGATATGATGTCAGCCGGGAGCAGCAGGACGAGTTCGCCGCGCTCTCCCAGCAAAAAGCGGCCGCCGCCCAGAAAGAGGGGCGGTTCACTGAGGTCGTGCCCACACCGGCGGCGCGTTTCGTTCCCCTGGAAGACGGAACGTTCAAGCGGGAAACTTTTCTTCAGGATTTCGACGACGGCGTGCGCGCCGGCACCACCGCCGAAGTATTGGCGGGACTGCGGCCGGCCTTCGCCGCCGCCGGTAGTGTTACGGCGGGCAACTCCTCTCAGACCACCGACGGTGCGGCAGCCACGGTCCTGATGAGCGAGACCAAGGTTCAGGAACTGGGCATCAAACCCATCGCCAAGGTCAAACTCTACACCGCCACCGGCTGCAAAGCCGATGAGATGGGGGTCGGTCCCCGCTATGCCATCCCCAAGCTGCTGGACAAAGCCGGATTGGCCATCGAAGATATCGGCCTGTGGGAGATCAACGAGGCGTTTGCTTCCCAGGCGCTTTACTGCATCCGTGAACTGGGGCTGGAGCCCCACATGGACCGGGTCAACATCAACGGCGGCGCCATCGCCCTCGGTCATCCACTGGGATGCACCGGCGCCAAATTGTGCGCCACATTGCTGGCCAACATGCAGGCGCGGGGGGTGCAGTACGGTGTTGAATCCATGTGTATCGGCGGTGGCATGGGGGCGGCCGCCTTGTTTGAGCTGTGTAATTGATGCTTTGCGGCAGCTGGATCTCCCGCAGTAAACGATTTCGCGGCGGACCTGGCGACAGAGACCGGTTTTAAAACCTGGGGGGGCGGATGGACCGGTTCCCTGATCGCAGGTCCGCTGCGGTGACCCGGATTGCCGCAAGCCCATGGCCCGGACCGCCACTGGCGGTTCGGGCTTTCTTTTCGTGCGCCCGGCAGGGTGCAACCCGCTGGCAAACCGAAGGTCTGATCATGAGTTGCGTACAGGAGCTTGAATATCTGCCGGAACCATGGCATCGTCAAATCAGGGAGAAAGAAAATTAAAAAATGATCGATCCTGCAATGGTGATTAGAGATGAGGCGACTTCTGACGTCGATGCGATTACCGAAGTGACGGTCGCCGCGTTCGAAGCGCTGGAGATTAGCAACAAAACGGAGCAGTTTATCATCATGGCGCTGCGGGCAGCCGATGCCCTCACGGTGTCGCTGGTTGGGGAACTGGATGGACGCGTGATCGGGCATGTGGCATTCTCTCCAGTGACGATTTCCGACGGCACCCAAAACTGGTACGGACTTGGACCCGTCTCTGTATTGCCGATGCATCAGCGCAAGGGAATTGGCACCGCCTTGATCCGAGAAGGCTTATCCCGGCTAAAGGACTTGCATGCTGCGGGATGCTGCGTTGTCGGGCATCCGGATTATTACAGAAAGTTCGGGTTTGAGAACCCAACCGCGCTGGCGTACGAAGGCGTACCACCGGAGGTCTTCTTTGCGCTTTCCTTCGATGGACGCATACCCCATGGAACGGTTGTATTTCACGAAGGATTCAAGGCCGATGCAGCGCCGGGGGGTAGTGTCTGACCTGGTCTTTTGCCGGGATCTGTCGCGCACAAGCTCCGGCGGCTCAAACCATATGCTGCATTGCATGAACGGGGGACGGTTTGAGGAAAAATGATTCAACAGGCATTGTGATTTTCCTTCTAGCAGCCCTGCTCGCGGCTCCGGTCGGTTGCAGCATTGAATACCGTTATGGTCGTTTTTCCGGCCTGCTTATGGGGGAAAAAACCGCGATCTCTCGATCCGGTCCAACATTGGCAGAACAACTTGGCTACTCGAGGGAGTCCATTTTATTGATCGTGCATGCCGATGACATCGGCATGCATGTGGATCAGACAGATGGCACATTCACCCTGATGAAGTCGGGCATGGTGAATTCCGGAAGCGTCATGGTCCCTTGTCCCGATTTCGATCGAGTAGTTGAGATTTGGAAGCAGAACCCAGGCTTGGATTTGGGCATTCATCTCACGCTCAACAGTGATTGGGGAGCGAAATATGGTTGGGCGGGGCTCCTGCCAAAAAACCGGGTTCCAAGTTTATACAATGGCGAGGGTATCTTGTGGCGCACCCCGCGGAAATTACAGGGGCATATGCGTGTCGATGAAGCCGTTCTTGAACTCGAAGCACAGATTGTCAAGGTGCTCGATGCAGGGCTTGAACCAACCCATATCGATGCACACTACGGCAATTATTACGACAGTATCGATCTGGCCAAAGAAGTCATGAAGCTTTCCAGAAAATATAACTTGCCGATGAAACCGCACAGGTTGCTCAGGGAAGAAATGCGCAGCATGGGATTTGTTTTTCCCGACAGCATGTGGATGTTCTTCAAGCTGTTTGGAGAGAAATATGATCCGGATATTCGGAAAAAAGTCTATGATAACTGGCTTCGGGAATTGCAGCCCGGAGTGCATGAAATCGTTATCCACCCTTCCTATATGGGCAGAGAGTGGTCGGGAATCATAGGAGAGTTTAACACTTATATGCGAATTGGGGATTATAAGTATTGGTCGGCCCCCGAAACAAAAGCGCTTGCTGAGCGCCTCGGCATTATTTTTATCGGTTATAAAGAGCTTCAATCATTGCAGGCAAAGAAAATGGGAAGCAGGACAGACAGTACGCCATAAATATAATGTAATACCCTACCTTTGTCCGTCTTGCCGCCGGTCATATTGGGCCGGCAGTTCCACGCTCAACGTGGTGTTTCCCGGTGTGGTGTCGATGAATTCCAGATGGCCGCCGTGTTGCTTCAGGATGCCATAGCTGATGGAGAGCCCCAATCCGGTGCCTTTGCCGACTTCCTTGGTAGTGAAGAAGGGATCGAAGATCTTGTCCATGTCTTGAGGGGCGATGCCGCAGCCCGTATCCTTGAACAGGATTTCCACCACATCGCCGCTCCCGTTCTTCATGCGCGTGGTAATGGTGATTTCTTTCCTGGCGCGGCGACGTTCGCCAACGGCTTGATGAGACTCAATGGCATCGCGCGCATTGGTAAGCAGGTTCAGGAAGACTTGCTCCAATTGGTAGGGGTCCCCCTTGATGTATGGCAGGCCGGCAGACAGATTTGTGATGGTTTCAATGCTGCGCAGTCGCATCTGTTCGCCGATCATGAGAAAGGCGTCTTTGATCACCTTGTTGATATCCACCAATTGAAAATCCTTGCTGGATTGACGCGAAAAGCTGCGCAAATGATTGATGATCAGAATCATGCGTTTGGTATTGCGTTCGATGGTGTCGAAAAATGTGCGCAGTTGTCTCGGACCCAGTGGGGATCTCTCCTGCCTGCGCGCCATCAATTGGGAGTTCCCCCGAATCACCATGAGCGGTTGGTTAAGCTCATGGGCGATGCCGGCGGAGAGTTCTCCGATGGAGGCAAGCTTTCCGGATTGAATCAACTGGGATTGGGTGGTTTGCAGATCATCAAGGGTGCTTTCCAGTTTACGCGTCCTGTGTTTGACGATATCTTCCAGGTTCTCATTGATGATTTTCAGTTCCGCTTCGGCACGCTTGCGCAGCAAAATTTCATTGGCCAGTTCCTCATTGTTCTGCACCATGATCTTGTATTGCTGCTGAGATTCGGAATAGCGGCTCATCAGATCCGAGTTTCTGCGGTTGATGTGCCGATGCATGGAGTAGAAGAACAGCAGAATGAGCGACAGTGCGGCAGCGATCATGGCGTAATGCCAGAAATGATGTCCGTCGATGGAACCTGAAGCCGTCAGGATGGAGAGCAACCTGAAGGGGGTCCGGGCGATGGGGCGTGCCATGGCTGGATACGCGACCGGTTCTCCATGGGAACCGGCCGGGGTGGCGTTGAGTGTCGAAAGGGTATCATGGGCAAGACCGCTGAGATTCTTCATATCGCTCGGCCGGATCTGGACGGGAAGCGATTTTTGAAAAAGGATCCGACCGGTGTTGTCCATCAGGCTGTAGCTATGGCCGGGCTCCTTGGGGTGTTTCGACAACTGGAGGAAAACAGCCTCTGCATTGAGCCATGCGGCCACATAGCCGGTGGAGGGCGCCTCCGGTTCGATGGCCGCCGTTATCAGGACGTTGCTGCCTTCAGCATGCAAGTTCACCTCTGACGTCAATGTCGGGACTCCTTCGCCAATGGCCGGCGTAAGGAGCGAGGGATCCGGCGCCCGACTGTCGTAAATCGATACGCCTTTTTCATTGATGAGGCGGATGCGAAGGTAATTGGGCAGATGGCCTTGCCGGCTATCCCTGAGCAGGCGCTGAACGTTTTCTATGGCATCTTTCCAGACGGGTGATAGGTTGTTTTTCGGATGCCGGTCCATTCCGGCTCTGGAAAGCAGGTTTAAGGCTGTCAGGTTTCCGGCCAGCGCCATTATTTCTGAACGGCATTTGTCGTAGTGATAACCCAGGATGGTTGCAAGTCGATCCGATGCGGCGATCAAACGCTCCGATGCGACGATTTCGGCTTTCGTATGCATTCGATAATGCACCACGAGCATCGCGCAAATACAGATCACCACCCCCAAACCCGCTACGGTGTTCAAAGTATAAGGCCACCATTTTATTTTTGACCAAGATGGTTCCATGCCGTTGGGTCCCAAAACACCTTATGCCATCGAAAGGTACTTAAAATGGGCCAGGGGTTGCCGCCCTTCAATTTTGCACTGGCTATGCCACTTTTTGCAGGTATGCTTTGGCCTTGGCTTTGCCTATGATAACAGTTGGATGCTGCAGGTGAAAAATGAATACGGGGTGTGCCGGCGGGCAGCGGGGCTTTTGATAGGGTGCCAATTTGGCTTGGTTCTTACGTATATCGTATAATTTTAGAGAATTAAAACGTACGTCCGATTTGGCCGGGATTGGGCGGATGGGATATCACAGGGCCGACGGCAGGGGGAAATGGCACGCCACTTTGTGTCCGTCACCGAGGTCCTGCAACTCGGGGGCGGTTTCAGGGGCGGTGCATACTTCCGGGCGTCCCTGATCCAGGAAAACCGGACAGCGAGGGGAGAAGCGGCATCCAGGAGGCGGTCCCTTCAAGTCGAACCCGCTCCTGCGCTCTGCGCTTCGTGAAGGCCGCTGCTGGTATTCCCGGCTTTTCTTTTCCACCAGTGAGGACCAGAGAATGTGAGAGTAGGGATGCCGAGGGGCATTGGCAATGCTGCCGGCCATGCCCATCTCGACGATCCTGCCCAGATACATCACGGCCACCTTATGGCTGATCAGTTCGACGATGCGCAAATCGTGGGAGATGAAAAGATAGCTCAGCCCCAGGCCGGCCTGCAGGGAACGCAGCAGGTTCACCACCTGTGCCTGAATGGAGACATCCAGTGCGCTGGTGGGTTCATCTGCCACGATAAAATCGGCGCCCACCGCAAGGCAGCGGGCGATTCCGACGCGGCGTTTCTCACCTCCGGAGAGTTCTCCCGGATAGTTGCTCAGTTTGCTCTTTTTCAAATGGACCTGCTCCAACAGTTCCAGGGTCCGCTGCTGAACCTCACGGTCGTTGAGTCGATGGTGAACGCAGATGGCTTCTTTGAGAATGGACCGGATGCGCATTTGGGGGTTCAGAGCGGCATCCAGGTCCTGGAAGATCATCTGCATGCGCCGGCTCAGCGGACGGAATTGTCTGGCAGGCAAATGCGTGATGTCGGTGTTGTCGAAAACGATGCGCCCTTTATCCGGCGGCGTCAATTTCAAAATGGTCCGGCCGATGGTGGTCTTCCCGCAGCCGGTTTCACCGACCAGCCCCAGGGTCTCGTTGGGGCGAATGTAAAAACTGACATCATCCACAGCGGTAAAGGGGTGGCGTCCTCCCCCTCCGGGCATCCACCATTTTCCCGGATGGCTGTAGGATTTCGTCAGATGTTCGACTTCGAGTATAGTGCGGGGCATGATATCTTGTCCTCCCGAACTTTTCACTCTTTGGGTTCGAATAGCCAGCACCGCACCGCGTGGCCGGATGCGACCGGTACCAGCGGCGGTTCCTGGTTTACGCAAGCCGATGCGATCTTGCCATGATATCGACGGCACCGAGGATAGAACCGGCAGCCGCTGGGGGTGTTGATGGTGTCCAGAACGTCCCCTTCAATCGCCCTGAGGTCGCCTTTCGATTCAATCAAACGCCGGTCGGGAATGGAAGCGAGCAAAGCCTCGGTGTACGGATGTTTGGGGGCGCTTCCGGGATCCAGAACCGTGCGCACAGGGCCGTTTTCCAGGACGGTTCCGCCATACATGACCGCGACGTGATCCGATAATTGCCGGATGACATCAATATCATGGCTGACCAAAAGCGTGGTCAGTCCCAGCTTGGCCTTGATCTGGCCCATCAACTCGACAATCCGGCTCTGGATGGTGGCATCCAGTCCGGTGGTGGGTTCGTCCGCGATCAGCAGGGTGGGTTCGGCGGCCAATGCCATGGCAATCATGGCGCGCTGGCACATGCCGCCGGAAAGGCCGTGGGGATTGTTGTGGTATCGGATGGTCGGCGAGTCGATCCGGACCTGATCCAGCCACTCCAATGTCTTCTCCCGTGCCTCCTTTCGACTGGTGACGGCCGTGTTCCGCAAAATGGTTTCCGTGATTTGACGGCCGACGGTGCTGAACGGGTTCATGGCGCTGCGCGGGTCCTGGAAAATCATGGCCATCCGGCTGCCGCGGATTCCCTTCATCCTGCGCTGGTGACGTCTGTCCCAACGCCGGACGTCTTTGACCACGGACATGATACGGCCGTGATGGCGCCTGAGCTTGACTTGCCGTTCCAGGCCGTGCAGCAGATTGAGGGATCCGTCCGGAGTCATGAACCGTATGGCGCCCCTGATGATCCCGGGCGCACCCTGAATGAGCCCCATCACCGAAAGCGCGGTCACGCTTTTGCCGCTGCCGCTCTCTCCCACCACACCGAGGGTTTGTCCCGTGCGGATCTTCAGGCTGACCCCGTCCACCGAGCGGATAAACGCCTGCTTGCTGCGCGCATAGAAATATGTGTGCAGATCTTCGATGGACAGAACCGTTTGATGTGCCGTCATCCTTGCTTGCGCTCCAGAATATTGTTGAGGCCGTCTCCCAGCAGATGGAATCCCAAAATCGTCAGACCGATGGCCATCGCAGGAGCGGTGGAGGGCCAAAACGTTCCCTGCAGAAGGTAATTAGCGCCCGACTGGACCATGTTGCCCCAGGAGGGGACGGGTTCCTGCACACCGAATCCGAGATAGCTCAGGCTGGTTTCAATCAAGATCGCCTCGGCCATGCCCAAGGTGGCTTGGATGATCAAAAGCGCCCGGCAATTGTGCCACAGGATGTGCTTGACGATGATCGTGCGGGTGGTTAGCCCCAGGCTGACGGCGGCCTCGATAAAATTTTGGCGTTTAAGCAGACGGACTTTGCTTTTGATCATGGAGGCGACGGTGGGGGCATGGGTGAGCCCCACCACCGCCATGATCAGGTAGATATCCGGTTTAAAGGCGGCGATCATCAAAAGGATGAGGACCAGACGCGGGAAAGAATCGACCAGGTTGGCGGCATATGTAACCGCCGCATCCCACCTGCCGCCCCAATAGCCGGACGCGAGCCCGCCGGCGCCTCCCAATGCCAGCGCGATGGAGATGGCCAGCAACCCGGGCAGAAAATAAGCCTGAATGCCCAGCACCAGACGCGAGAAGATATCTCGCCCCATGAAGTCCGTTCCCAGCAGGTGGCCCTGGGTGCGGGGCGGCGCATTGAGCAGGTCCATGTCAATGGCCTGCGGGTCAAAGGGCAGTTGCCCCCAGGTTCCCAGAAAATAAGACCCCACGACGATCAACACCACCACGAGGCCGTATCCCACATAGGCCAGATCCAGCGGACTGGCTTTGCGCCAGAACGGGACCTGGGAGTAATCGCTGACCCGCAGGGTAATTTGGCGATACTTATTCATTTTTCCGCGATGCTCTCGGATTGACGATAATATGGACCACCTGCTTGATCAGGCTGCCCAGCCGGACAAAAATCGCCGCCATCAGGGTGATGCCCATGATCAGCGGAAAATCGCGGTCCTGGGCGGCCTGCCACGCCAGGCGTCCCATTCCGGGCCAGTTGAATATCTGTTCCACCACCACGGCGCCTCCAAGAATAAAGGGAATCTTCGCGGAGATCATCTCCGTAATGGGAAGCAAAAATCCCTCCTTGAATGCGTGACGCCAGACCGACACCCCCTTGGCTCTGGCGGTCCGGATATAATCCTGGGTCAGAACACGGCCAAGTTCCTCCCGCAGGAATTTCACCATCTCGCTGAGACCGCAGCTGCACAGGCCCAGCACCAGCACCGGCAGCAGAAAATAAAACCAGTTCCACTGCCCGGCGCTGCCGCCGCCCGCAAGGGGGAAGAAGTCGAAACCGTGGATGGCGATATAAATGAGAATATAGCCGAACCAGAAGGCGGGGAGTGCGGAAAGGACATATACCGAGATGGTCATCAGCCAGCCGATAAGGTTGGCGCTTCTTCTTCTGGCGGTATAGACGGCGATGGGGACCGCCAGGAGCAGACTCAACACCATTGCCCCCAACGTAAGGTACAGCGTGTAGATGCTGGTGCGGATCACCTCGCCGACCACCGGTAAACCAGTGCGGGTCGAATGCCCTAGATTTCCCTGAAGCAGATGCGCGATCCATGTCAGGTATTGTCCGATGATGCCCATCCCGCCTCCACCCTGCGCCGGATGCGGAGAGGTCGTCCGCATGCTGCTGAAGGGATCCCCCGGTGCAAAGGCTAAAACAGTAAAGACCACTACGGAAACGCCGAACAGCAATACAATGGCCATGAAGACTTCCTTGGCCAGCATGGCAGCGATGGGACGCAGCGCGTTTATTTTCGTCGCCCGGGGCATTGTTCGATCGATGGTCTCAATGTGACGTTTCCGTCGGGGTAAACAAGCGGGATTCTATAGCCGGGTCAGCCATAGAATCCCGACAAAGAGTTGGCGGTGCAGGCCATACACTTCAGCGTTGTTCCGATTTCGGGATATACCACTCATCCGCATAAGAGAAGAACTTATAAGGATGAATGCCCACATGACGGACCTTCTTGTTATAGGCGGCATAATTGGTCAACGTCCACAAGAACACGTAGGGCGTCTCTTCGGCAATGATGGCGTGCAATTTCCGGTTGATGGTCCGGCGTTTTTCGTGATCCAGGGTGAGCTTGCTCTCCACGATCAGGCTGTCGACCTCAGGGTTGGTGTAGGCCCCGAAGTTGTTTTTCCATTTGCCGATTTCCGCCGAATGGAAAAGGGAGGAGATGTCGGCGGAGTCGTCGAATACCCAGGAGGCGAACATCAGGTCGTAGTCGTGGTGCAGAAAAATATCCTCTTTCCACGCCAGCCATTCCAGGAATTCACCCTGGATATCGATGCCGATCTTGCTCAGGTAGTTCTTGAAGGCCAGTACCACCCGTTTGATGGCTTCGCTCTCTTTGGCGATGGGTACTTTCAGGGTGAGGGAGAGTTTCTGGCCATCCTTGGCCATGATGCCGTCGGCGCCGCGATCGAATCCGGCCGCTTTCAACAGGGCGATGGCCTGTTGCGGGTCGTAGGGCATGGGCTGGATGTCCAGATTGTAGGCCCAGCTTCCCGGCGCAAAAGGCCCGGAGATGATGGTGCCTTGCCCCTGGAAAAAGGAATCGAGCATTTCCTGCCGGTTAACGGCGAAAGTGAACGCCTGCCGAACGCGCTTGTCTGCCAGAAGGGGGTTGCGCATGTTGAACCCGAAGAAGGAATAGGACAGAGCGTTGTAGGGTTGCAGTACAAAGCGCTTGTCTCCCTGGATCTGGGGTATGTCCCGATGGTTGACCAGCACGATCATGTCGATGGCGTTGAACATCAGTGCCTGGCCCATGATGTTCTGGTCGGCAAAGGGCCGGGCGACAAACTTGTCGATGTGCGGGCGGCCTTTGTAGTAATTATCGTTGGCCACCAGGATGACCTCCCGATCCGCCGTGATATTGCGCACCATGTAGGGTCCGGTTCCGATGGGCTGGTGGACGAACAGATCTTCCCGCGTCAGGAAGGCCTTGTTCTCCGGTCCGTGCTGGGGAATGATCTTGAAGCTGAATTTGGCCAGCGCATTGAGGATGGGCCGTTTGAGGGTGAACCGCACGGTGAAATTATCGATTTTCTCCACGGATTCGATAAACTCGTTGCGCACCTTCAGCGGCGTGATGGTCTTGGGGTGCATCATGATATGGTAAGTGAACACCACATCATCGGCCGTGAACGGCACGGGGCTTTCGCCTTCTTTGGGGTGCCAGGTCACATCCCGGCGAAGATAAAACGTGTAGTGGCGGCCATCGTCGGATATCTCGGCGCGTTCGGCCAGATCGGGTACCACTTCCTGCTTTTCGTTGATGGTGGTCAAGCCACTGAAGACGAGTTCGCTGACGCGAAGGGAGATCATATCGTTGCTGGTGATCGGATCGAGGGTGACCGGCCGGCCGTACTCCCCGTAGTTGAGCACGCCTCCGTCCGGGTTTCCATCGGACCTTGAAGCCGCCGCCGGCTGCACAAGAAGCAGGCCGGCGATGGAAACAGCAATGAGGCAGGGCAATAAGGGTAACCGTTTCATAATGTCCTCCAAATGATCTGGTTAGAATATCTTGGCATCGCCGGCGCTCTGTTGCTCCATGGAGTAGATACCTTGCAGGGCGACCTGAATCTGGCGCACGGCGGGAAATTGCTTGCTCATAGTGAAGTAGATCTCAAGTGCTTCTGAAAATTGCCGGTTTTTGTAGTACGCCCAGGCCAGGTCGGCAAGCATGGCCGGCGGATTCGCTTCGATGCGGTTTTTCCGGCTCTTGTCCCGGGCCGCTTCGAGATAATGCAAAGCGCGGTCGGGATTGTTTCTGGCGCGGTAATAACGCCCCAGGGCCATGCCCAATCCAAGCGGGGGCCGGCCTTGGGACTTCTGCCAGATCATGTCTGCGCGCTTCAGTGCCCCGGGGCAGTCCACCCCCATTTGGGCGCAGAGCAAAATAATGTCGGCGACCTGGGCGACATCGATTGTATCGGTGAGGAAGGTGTCGAGATCGGCGCCGGCCGCATGCCGGGCCGGTGTGTTCCGGCCATAGGCCGCTTGTCGAATTCGGGCGCGCTGGGACAAGGTCTTTGGAGGGGTTGCGGCAAGCAACTCATCCATGGCACGGGTTGCTTCCTCCATGCGCTGGGAGAAGGCATACGCTTCGCCGGCCAAAAAAGCAGCCGTAAGAGCGATCCGGTCATCATTGGACTTTTTAGCGTCGTTGAAGGCGGTAATGGCCGCCTGGCTGTAAAACCTGGAGAGGTTGCGAAGCAGCCCGGCATCATAGAAGCGGAGCACCTTATACGGCCCGATCACTTCTTCCCGTGCGAAAGTCTCCAACCGGGTCCGGGTGAGAATCTCAAAACCTTCATTCACCTGGTTCCGGCGCGCGTATATTTCCAGGAGGGCCGAGGCGCATTCCACGGGAACCGGATCGGCGGCCGTCAGCAATTCAGCGGCGGCATAATCCGCAAGACGGGTAATCTCTTCCGCATTCCGGCCGGCCTGTTGAAAGGCGGCTGCCAGCAAAGCTGCGGCATGTGGGACGTTCCGGGGGATCCTGGACCATACGTCCTTCGCACGCTTGTGTTGCCCCGCCGCGTGGTAGGCAGCCCCCAGGGCGATAGCGGCATCATGGCGGTCTGTATCGTCGCTGGGTACGGTTTCCAGATATTGGGACAAGGCGGCAATGGCCGGTTTGGGCTGACCATCGGCCAACAATGCTTTTCCCAGAAAGAGTTGGGCCAACCGGCTGGTTGATGATTGACGCTGCGCATCGGCGTCGATCAGGCGTTTGAGGTATTCCACCTGCAACGATCCGGCCGCTTGATACAGGCGGTCATAGAATTGCGCGTTGGCCAGACACGCCATACCGAAGTTGCGCCGGGTGTCGGACGGCAATCCGGATGTGCCGGCAGCGAGCTGTGCGTACATCAGCCGGGCGGCATCCTGGTAGTGGTGCTGCCGGTAGAGCTGGACCCCCTTGCCGGCATCATTGCTGCCGGCATATCCCGTTAAGGGCATTACGGCTATAACGGTCAGTATGAACAAGGCTTTTTTCATTTTTGCTCCTCGATGGTGGCCATTTCGGGGTCGATCCTGGCAATATAGATGTGGTCCCATTGTTCCACCTGCGCCCTGAAAGCAAGGGTTCCGTCTCCGGCACATGAGAGGTCATGGTTCATTTTGGTACCGGTTTTCACGGCGATGGGGGTCTTGACTTCGATGTCCACCAGATAGATCGGATTGAATTGCTGCTCGTCGTTTTTTACGTAGATTATGTGCTGGCTGTCGGGCATCCATGCCGGTCCCTGCTCGATATCGGGTATAACGTGCTGGGCGACGACATTGGCCGACAGCGCATCGCCGGCGATGATGTCCGAGCCGTCCGCAGCCACGACGATAATGCACCAGATCTTCTGATCACCCTGCCGGTTGTAGTTCGAATAAAAGGCGATCTTGCTGCCGTCCGGGGACCAGACCGGGCGCAAATCGTCATAGGTCCATGTCGTTAGCCTTCTGGTGCTTTGCAGCGGAGCAGCCAGGTCGTCGATCACCCACACATCGTGGTTTTCATTGCTGCCGTAGATCATGGCGATCTTTTCACCGTCCGGGGACCATTGAGGGTAGAGGTATGTCTTCTGACCACGGGTGATCTGACGGCTTTTCCTGGAGCCGAGGTCCATGGTGAAGATATCGGCCTTTCCGGTCATGCCGGAGACATAGACCAGCCGCTGGTCGGTCGGGGACCATTGGGGATGGCTCTCTTTGCCTTGATGGCGGGTCAGCCGCAGCGGTTGGTCCTGCCGCAGATCGGAGAGCAGATAGAGATCGTAATTGCCGCTGCCGGCGTTGCTCATGAAGACCAGTGCATTGTTGTCGCCGGACCAGCTCATGCCGGCGTTGTAACTGGCGGTGTCGGTAATTCCCGGGAGGAAAATGTCCAGGGCGCCGTCCTCTTCAGGGGTTTGAAAGTAAATGGTCTTGATGATGGTGCCGTCACGAAGGGCGATGACGATTTTGCGTTGGTCCCCGATGCTGCGCTCGAAAGCCAGCATGTCGCCCGACGGCGACCATACCGGATTGGAATCGTTGCGGCCGACGCTGATCGGGTTGAGGGAGCGGACGAATTCAGGGGTAAGGGTCCAGATCCCGGCCGGTTCCGGCACCGGCTCCTTTGCGGCGGGTGGTGGCATTGGTTCCGTTTCAGTTGCGGTATCGGTCGCATCCTGACCACCGGGATCGTCCGAAACGGTGTCCGTCTGCGGCTGTGCAGCGCCGTCGCCGGAAAGGGATTGGCCGGCGGGGCTTTTACCGCTGTCCGGCGCCCGGCTGCCTGATGCGGGACCGGCTTCGGAGGGCGCTTCCACCTTCGTACCGTTGGAAGGGGCCTGTGCCCGATGGTCGGGTGATACCGGCGCATCGGGCGATTCGGCGGAAGGTTGTTCCCGTTGGGACGCGGTGCTTCCCATCCGGTCCCGGCCGCCGGCCGCCGCTGCCGGGTTGCCATTGTCCGCCCAAGAGAGGGCACTGTAAGTGATGATGGCCAGAACGATCGCCAATCGCGATATGGTGAAGGTGACTCGCAAGCTGCCGACTCCTATCATGCCAAGGTTGTCCAATGTATTGCCGCAAAGCACCGGCTGCCGGTATCTCAACCGCCGCTTTGTCTTATGTGTTTCTGTTCCGGAACCCACCCATGTCCGATGTACAGGGCGCCCCCGGGTTCCGGGACTCGGGTTGCTCAACTCAGATCTTTTATTTGACTCCAGTACTGCCTGGCCGCCTTGCGAATTTTCTCGAAATTCCCATTGCCCTCCAGCTGTTTGGGATAAAAGTCAAAATATTCTCGCCAGGCTTGGTTGGCCTGACTCAATACCGTTCCCTTCTGGGTCAGAAGGTAGAGCTTGTGTGAGGAGATCGCCAGATAGTAGTAGGTGTCGTGAACGGCCTGGCTGAACTCGGCCGTGGGAAAAAACCGCGTGTTCTGTTTGGCGATCTTGAGTTTTTCAATCGCCTTTGCAAAGTATTGGGCCGCCGCAGCTTTATCCTTCCAGATCATCTGATTGCCCATTTCATAACATGCATGCCCGAGATTGGTGTAGGTCACTGCGAATTGCTTGTAGACGATCTGCTGGTTTTCGGGCAGAGCGAGGACCTTCTCAAACTCCTGGATCGCTTTCTCGAAGTCTTTCTTCTCATCCATGTAAAGCTGTGCCAGCCGGTGGCGTGCATCCGAGTAGTCCGGGTTCTGGCGCTCGATGGCGCTGTATGCCTCGACGGCTTTGTCCAAATTGCCGTTTTGCTCCGCTATTTGGCCGATTTTATAATGATCCATTACCAGTCGGATTTTCCGGACGCCGGTGAAGGCGACTTCCGGCGTGTTGATCTCCACCACTTTCTGCCAATCGCGATAGTCGCCGCCGGTTGACAGCCGCAGTTTTCGAAAACCGAAATTAACCAGCGTGCCGCCCTGGATGGGGGTTTTTCCGATGAGGGCATCATCCACATAGACATCGGCCCCGGCGGGTTCCGAATCGATTTTCAGGACGGCATTGGCCACTTCGAGGGTATAGGCCTGCACGGCCTTGTCCTGGGCGATGCTGACAGGGGCCTGCACCGGCTGATAGCCATGGCGCGACAGGAGGAGATCGTACTGCTCGTGGAGATAAACCGGGATTTCCACTCTGCCGTCGGCGCCGGTGGTTCCCATCCAGGTGTTGTTCAGGTAGACATTGACCCCCCACAGGGGTTTAACCTGTCCGGGTTTTCCCCCGCTGGCCATCAATATGAAGGCATTTCTGGCGGCTTCGCGTTCTTCTTCCAGGTAGACCCGGCGGATGACTTTGTCGCCCACCTGAATTTTGCGGTTCTCTTTCAGGGTGGCCACCTCAGCTTTTGAATTGGTGTCCGTGGTCTCGACCACCCGCAGCAATCCCTGCTCGTCATAGCCGGTGATCTTGCCGCTGCGGTCCATTTTAGCCGCCATATACCGGAAGATATTGCCGCGCCGGATTTGATAGTTCTGCTGTCCCAGGTTGATTCGGTAACCGTCGGGCTCGACCGCGGTGACCGTGCCTTCAAATGGAAATTGATCGATGATGCTGTTGGCGATGATCTTGGAGGTGCGCGGGATGTCCCTTGAATTTCGTGCCGTGTTGATCTGGCTCAACAAAATTTTCCCGTCGGCCGTCGTGATGGTGGACTCGATGGTCAAACCCCGGGCGTCCCTGGTCACGGCGCCGGACAGGACCATGTCGACGCTCTTGGACATCGGGGTATGCTGCCACCCTTTTGTGGAGATCGACTCCATGTCCAGCGTCTCCTGCAGCATCATGGCGTGCACACTGGGTTTGGGCACCTCCTGAAAGCTGCGGTAGGCGAAAAGATGGTTGCGCACCGACGCTTCGACCTGGCTGATCTGCTCTTCGATGCCCGCTTCCGGAGAGTTGTTGATATATCCGTACAGGCCCACTTTGATTGTTGGGGGGGTGGCCGGATAGAAGTGACGCTGGAGGGTTCGATTGCCCTGTAACGTGACCGGAGTCCCCCATTCGGCCGGCACATGCCCGGGAGCGGTGAGCTGCAGATTTACTTTTTGGCCGGATGCGCCTTTGTATCGAAAGGTAAAACTCCCCTTTGAATTGGTTTTGCCGCGCTCCTTTCCGTTGATGGCGACCACGACGCCGGACAGGGGCTTGATCACGCCATAGGCATCCGACCGGGTCAGCACGGTCAAGGCGGCTGTGGTGGTTTTCTTTTTCGTTCCGGACATCGTCTCCGGCTGATCGGAGGATCCGGAAGACAGGTCCGATTCAGTCACACCGGATGCGGATTCTCGTGAGGAGGTCTTGTTCAGCGCGATGTCCAAATCGTCTCCGGGCTGCACGGTCACCGTCTTCTGCCATGAACGGTATCCTTTTTTGCGCACCCTGAAATTGAATCTCGATTTGGCAGCCGTGGTATAGGTGTGCACGAACTGGCCGTTGGCGTCGGTTGTCCCGACGGCCGTATTGCCGAGGTAGACCGTTGCGCCTTCGACCGGCACTTGACCGGCCGCAACTGTGAGAGTCACGAATTTTTTGGCGCTCAGGTTGACGTCGAAGGGATAGCGTTCAATGACCCCGTCGGTTGCCAGTTTGGCCACAAAGGCATCCTGCCAGGGGGGGATGTCATAACCCGGCGTCTCCTTTTTCACGCCGAGGGAGACCTCCTGGCCCGGCAACCGTTTTAGCCGGGTGATGAATTTTCCTTCCGCATCGGTCTGGCCAGCGGCTGTTCCATCTATGGTGATTTGGGCGTCCGGTGCGGGTTTACCGTCCAGTTTGACGGAAAGAGAAAGTTCCAGTTCAACCTGTTTCTGGCTGTTGCAAGCCAGCAGCACCATGGTTGAAAGGATGATCGCAGCGTAGGTGACGAACCGTGTGGCCATGGAGTTCCTCCTGCAAGACTGACAGTTCTTTAATCCGACATTGGGGATTACATCTCCGGTGGTTGGATATTGACTTCTCCGGGGTTGACGATCTTATCTTCATCGGTGGAGGCGCCCCCGATGGATTTGCGGTCGCCTTCATCGATCTTTTGCAGATCGAATTTCAATTTCTTTCGCGTGCTGCCGCCGATTTCCACCGTGTGTGTTTGAGTCGCATACCCGATTCGGCTGGCTTCCACTTTGTACGTGCCGGGTTTAATGCTCTCCTTGGCGGATTCGAACTTGCCCTTTTCATCCACCATGACGGATGTAGAAGCATTTTCAACTTTTGCGGTGGTATTGATCATGTTGATCACGGTGCCTTTGGGGTTTTCGTCCTTCAGTTCATGCATCTGCTGGTCCACCAGGCGAACCGTCCCATAGATTTTGGGCGAACACGCCGTAAAGATCAGGCCAAACATGATGATGAGAAGGGGCATTCTCAATGCATATCGCATGATGACTCCTCCTGCCGTTGGGCAATGGTTCAGATCGGCTTCCGCGGCACAGGGATTTGGGACGGATGGCCGCTGGGCAAGGCCGGGTAAGGCAGACCGTCATCGGCCTGCTATGGGTTCAGTGCCTGGATTTTATCGGGCGCTGTCCACTTTTCGGGCCTGCAGATTGATCTTTTTGTTCAGCCGCTTGATCTCCAGATCGAGGGTGGCGATGTCCGCTTTGGTTTCTACCGCCTCGGATTCGATGCTCAACTCTCTGGTTTTATGACTTGCGATTTTCTTGATGTTGGTCGCCTTGTCCCCCAGATTCGCATTGTCAATGGCTTCCAGTTTTTTGCGTTCAATGGAGACCTCTGCCTTTTTGATCAATGTTTCAGCCAGCTTTTCATTGAGATCCGCACGCTGTTTCTCGATGATGGCGCGCTCTTTTTTCAAATCGGCCAGCTTGACCCTCTCCTTGGCCAGTTTCAGATTGGCTTGTGACTGTTTCAGGTCAAAGGATGCCTCTTTGACCGGGGCCCGCATGGATACCGGCACGCTGGCATAGAGCCCTTGCGAGGTCGTTTTGGATTTGGAGGAGGGGGAAGAAGAGGATTTCATCATGTTTTGGATCGAACTGCACCCGACGGCAAAGGTTAAGACCATGGTCAAAGAGATGGTGAGAAGGAAAAAGCGTCTGATCATTTTAGCCCCCTTGTCTAAATGGTAGTAAAAATTTCAGTCGTACTTATGCGCAGTGATGTTGTGCGGGGATAGGTCGATAGGATGTGGAACTGGTTGAGATGCCTAATGATATCGTCGAAAGCATTGGACTGATCGCCCGATGAACGACGACCGCCATCCCCATTTTTTCGTGACCTAATTTATCAAGCAGATTTCGTGCCAGAGCATATCTGCATATAAGATGCTTATATAGTTGTAAAATTCACCATATAGGTCCATTGGCTGGTCGCAAGATGTGAAAAAAATACCAAGGCGTGCAAAAAATTGCACACACTGAAACCGCCGGCCCAGGTCTCAACCGTGATTCGGCAGGCCCATTTCAACCCACGCATCGGGATCGGCCGACCCTTCCGGCGGGGCAAGAGTGGGGTAGTGCCGGCTCAGATAGTTCAAATCCCTGGATCTGACGTAGACCTGTCCGCTTAGAATACCTGAGCCCAGCTCAGCCGCCACCATGTTGAACAGTTTCAGCGTCAGGATGCTGGAGGACCCATTGGCTGTCACCCTGATTTCCGTCTTCAGGGTAATGTCGCGGCGCATGGCGGCAAGGTGGCTTCCCCGTTTTAACGTGGTGCCGACAAGTCCCGGCATGGCTGCCGATAGCGCTACGGTGTCGCCGTGTGAGAGGTAGACCTCTTTGGGTTCATCGATGGCGTGTCCGTTGACCAAGATGGTTTGGATGCGGTTCGTCAGATAGGACGGCGGGATCGCCAACCGATCGCACAGAACGTCATGCAGTGTACTGCCGGGTGTGAAGGTGATGCCGATGCCGCTTCCCAGCAACGGCATCCACACGCCCAATTCAACTTTTTGATATGGCCAGGTGATCATGGTGCTCCTCGTTAAAGAATGCGCTTCGAGCATGGAACATCGAACATCCAACCGCGATGGTCCAATAATGGGATCGCTTCGCCCCGCCATCCTATTAAAGATGGCCGGAATAGCTTGTTGAACGTTCGATAGATAGACATAACGGTTCGTCAAATTACCAAGGGGCACTGGTTTCCAGTGCCCCTTTTCTCTATATTGGTTTCATGCATGCGTCCGGCTTCAGAAGTTGTAAACCTCGTCGAGCTCATCATCTTTGACCCCAAAGGTGATGTTGTGAGGTGAAAGCTTCTCCTGCTTGAAATAATCGGGCAGGCGATCGTCCTGTTTGGTGAAACCGGCTTTGGCGTTAAACTCGCGCTCTTTTTGAAGTATGGTCTGCCCCAGCGCAGTGACGTCATCCCCTGTCAGCGGCTGGCCGCTGAACCCGCTGATCAGGTCCAGAAGCGCCTGAAAGGTGTCGGGCTGGTCCAGAATCGCAAAAGCGATGAAGAGGCACATGCCGGTGGCATCGATGGCGGCGGTGGCGACCTGCAGGTTGCGAGACAGTTCGACCTGCCCCTCCGGCTTCAGCGGATCCACGTTGCCGCCCACCCCAAGAATATTGGTGGCCACGGCGTAGCCGGCGGTATGGTCGGCTCCCATGGTACTGGTGGCATAGGTGACGCCGATGCCCTGAACAGTGCGCGGATCGTAGGCCGGCATGGCCTGCCCTTTCACCACGGGTATCCGTTCAATGCCGAACACCTTGCCGGTCACAGCGGCACCGTTGCCCAGCACCCGGCCCAAAGGTGTGCCCTGGCCGACCTCTTTGACCAGACGGATGGCGCCTTCGGCGTCGCCGAATTCGGCCAGGCCGGCCTCCATGGCCACGGCCACCGTTGCCCCCATTTCGATGGTATCCAGGCCGAAATCGTCATCCATGCGGTCTATGCGCGCGATGGCATCGATGTCGTCGATGCCGCAATTGCCGCCGTGGGCCCAAACCGTTTCATATTCAGGTTGCTTGGTAAGGAAATTGCCGTTCTTATCGTAGAAGGTCCCGGAGCAGCGAATCACGCAACCGCGATGGCAGCCATGGGTCGCTGAGCCTTTGCCGCCGCGTTCGTTTTCCAGTTCGGCCTGGGTTTCGCCGCTGATCTTGGATGCGCCGTCAAATTGTCCGGTGGAAAAGTTGTTGGTGGGATAGCCGCCTGCTTCGTTGATCACATTGGTCAAAATATTGGTCCCGTATGCCGGCAACCCTTCGCCGGTGACCGGGTGTTTGCGCAGACCGGCCACAAAGGCCTTGTTGGCGGCTTTGAATTTTTCCGCGTCCTGGGGACTGCGGATCTGGGTGCCGGTATCGTCTATGACGATGACTTTGACGCCTTTGGCGCCCATGACCGCTCCGACACCGCCCCGGCCGCAATGGCGGGTGGGACGCTGCTCCATGTCCGTACAGGCAACAGACGCGGCCGACATCTTCATCTCCCCGGCCTGGCCGATGGAAATACAGTGAATTTTATCTCCGTGTTCGGCTTTCATCTTATCCACCAGATCGTAATTGCCCAGCATCTTCAGGCTTGGGTCGGATGAGATGGTGGCGCCGTCTTTGTTGATGACCACTTTGTATAGAGCTTTATCCTGGGGTTTGCCCTCCAGGATTATCGCGGCATATCCCAAGCGCGCCAGCATCTGGGATGGTTGGCCGCCGGAGTTGGCTTCCTTGATGCCCCCGGTGAGGGGGCTCTTGCAGCCCACCGATATCCGGCCCGACATGGCTGCTGCCGAACCGCTCAACATGCCCGGTGCGATCACCAATTTGTTTTCGGCGCTCAGCGGGTGGCAGGTCGGTGGCACTTCGGTGGCCACCACCGTTGATGTCATGGCGCGACCGCCCAGTCCGGCATAGTCACCCAAAGGCTCGGTCTTGATTTCCGGGCCGTTGGTGCCGCTCATGTTGATGCGAAGAATTTTTTCCATGGTTTCCTCCCTTTGATTGAATTGGAAACAGGTACAGAACGGTAGTCGGGGGCAGAAGTTAAAGCACGGGTATCAGAGCAGGTGTACCCTTATACGTAGATTGAACCGGTGAATTTTGTCAAGATATCATTCGAATCCCAGGGCTGTCCTGATATCGGCAGGGACTTCGAATTCCATTTCCATTTCCGGGTAGCGTACGGCCAGCTGTTCACTGCTGCCTTTGGCGCACAGGGTGCCGTCGGCGGCCAGGCGGATGTCGAACGCCATGCCGATTTTATAGACAGCCTCGGTCACCGTCGCGCGGCAGACGAATTCATCAAAGGGTTTGAGGGGGGCGATGTGTTTGATGGATGACCGGGTAACGGGAAACACGTAATGCCGGCTCATCATATAGTCGTAAAGATCGATGCCGGCTTCTGCAAACAGGCCGAAACGGGCCACATCAAAATATTTGAAGTAGTTGCCGTGCCACACCACCTGCATGGGGTCCAGGTCATGGAATGCGACTTTCATCTTGATCTCGTAACGGTTCTTCATAGCATTCGTTCTGAGGGTTGGGGTCCTGGTTCGGTGATTTACATCCCGGACGCATGGTTTATACACCAGTCGGGATTGTGATGGCAAGGCGAGGATAGCACTGAATTATAAACCGCTTGTAATCCGTCGGGCTCTTTCTTATATAGAAGTGACCCGGTACACGCCATTCTGGTTTCACGTCATTTAAATAAAATACGCTACAGTTGCGGAGGATCTTATGCGTCATTTTATCGTTGTGGTTGCGGTTGGACTTATGCTCCTGGCATGCGGTGGAAAGCATACCCTCAATTCGGCGGCAAGCTATCAGCTTTTCAATGAGGTCAGAACGCTTGTCGAACAAGGCGCCGATGTCAATGCGCCGGACAAGTACGGTATGACGCCGTTGATATCGGCCGCCCGTGTCAGCAATCTGCCCATCGCCAAATACCTTATCGATCAAGGCGCGGACGTTAACCATCAAAGCGAGGACGGCTGGAGTGCGCTGTTGTGGGCGAGCTATTATAACAACTTCCCACTGGCAAAACTTTTGATCAAAATGGGCGCAGAGCCTGACAAGCAGAACAATGAGGGCTTTAGCGCGCTCATGTATGCCGCCAATTACGGGCACGACAGGATCGCCAAGCTGTTGGTGGAGAACCGGGCATCGGTCGATCTGACCAACCAGGCCGGGTACACTGCGCTCTACTACGCCGAACAGGCCCAGCATCAGGAATTGATACAATACCTCCTGGCCAATGGCGCCAGGCCGCTCTTTTAAGCGGAACTGTCGATAACCACCGCACATCCCGACCCATGACGGAAAAACAAAAAGAGGCCTCCGGCACTTGCGCCGGAGGCCTCTTCCAAATGGATGACACGGGTCGCTCTGTGGCGTCTCCCGGGCCCTAACCGTTTTTCTGTTCGAATGCTTTCATGAAATCGACCAGCGCCTCAACACCGGCCAGGGGCGTGGGGTTGTAAATCGAAGCGCGGCATCCGCCAACGGAACGGTGGCCTTTGAGTCCTCCCAGATCGTTTTCCAGGGCCTCGGCCACAAATTGCTGCTCCAACGCCTCTTCGGGAAGCCTAAAGGTGACATTCATCAGGGACCGGCTGTCCGCGTCGGCGGTGCCCCTGTAGAATTCGCTTCCATCGATGAAGCCGTACAACAGATCCGCCTTTTGCCGATTGATCTCGGCCATCTTCTCCAATCCGCCGATGGTTTCTTCCAGCCATTTGACCACCAGTTGAACGGTGTAGATGGCAAAGCACGGCGGCGTGTTGAACATGGAGTTCTTGGCCGCGTGGGTGGTGTACTTCAGCATGGTGGGCAGCTCATCCGGAACCATTTCCAGGAAGTCGTCGCGCACCACCACCATGCAGACACCGGCAGGTCCCATGTTTTTCTGGGCACCGGCGTAGAAAAGGCCGAACTTGGAGGCGTCGAAGGGACGGCAGAAGATGTCCGACGACATGTCGGCAAACAAGGGGATTCCCCCCGTGTCGGGGAATTCGGCCCACTGGGTCCCCTTGATGGTGTTGTTGGAGGTGATGTGGGCGAAGGTCGCACCTTTCGTGAATCCTATATTTTTTGGGATATAGGCAAAGTTCCGATCTTCGGATGAGGCCACCACCTGGATCGATTTGCCCTGAATCTGCGCCTCTTTGATGGCTTTGGTGGACCAGGTGCCGGTGTTGACATAGTCGGCGGTGCGGCCGCCATTGAGAAAGTTCATGGGCATCATGCAGAATTGAAGGCTAGCGCCGCCCTGCATGAACAGAACATGGTAGCGGTCGTCCAGGTTGAGCAGTCGCTTGATGCGCACGATGGCGTCGTTGATCACATCATCAAACCATTTGGAGCGGTGGCTAACTTCGGTGATGGACATTCCGGACCCCTTGAAGTCGAGAAAATTTTCCTGGATCTCCTCCAGTACGACCTGGGGTAATGCGGCAGGGCCTGCGTTGAAATTGTGGATGCGTTTCGGATTCATGTAATCACTCCCATCAGTATGAATTTAATATCTTAAAGGAAATTCCTTGCTTGAAAAAAACGCAATATCACCAAAAAAGGACGCAGATGTCAATTTATAATAGCGCCGGCAACACTTCTGATTGAACGCCTATGTGGTGTAATCCCAATCGAAATCGCTATCGAAATCGAAAGCTAAGATGAAGGATTCGATCCCGATCCCGATCCCGATTCCGATAGCAAGTGACACCGGCAAAGGTGTCGGTCTTCGCGCAAAATGATGTTTAGACGATCCGCTACCAGCGTCTGCCGTAAACCATGAAATTCAGCTAAATTTGCTGTTGCGCCGGTTCAAAAGGCCGGGTGCGGTCTTCGTTAGAATCGGGATCGGATGGGTGCATCGATGTATTCATCCGATAATACATTGAAAAAATGTTGCATGCCCTTAAAGTTGATTGACATGCATACGATTGTTACTCTAAAAGTCAACTTCGGGTTCCGCCCGCAGCATATCGGGGGCGCATTGGCCAGGGGCCCATGAAGGCCAATGGTGCAAGGGCATGAATCAGGCATTGCCGAGGAAGGAATGTAGGTACATGAAAATTTATCGTTATCCATCAGCTTCGGCTGAAAAGCGGCTTCAGAAGATCGAGCAGCGTGGAGGGGATTTCAAGCGCAAGGATATCACCGCGGTACAGCGGATTATAGAAGCGGTTCGCAAACAAGGCGATGAAGCGTTGCTGAAGTACAGCCGGCAATTCGACGCGCCTAAAATGAGCTTGAAGCAGCTCCGGGTGACACCCGGGGAGATGGCTGCGGCGAAGCGTCAGGTGGAACCGGCTTTCAAGCGCTCTCTCAACCGCGCAGCCCGGCAGATTGAATCATTTCACGTCCGGCAGCGCAGCAATGCCTGGATCGACACCCCCCGTCCCGGGACCCTGTTAGGCCAACTGGTTCATCCGGTGGACGCGGCCGGTGTCTATGTACCGGGCGGGCAGGGCGGGTCCACCCCCCTGGTCTCCTCGGTCCTCATGGGAGCCATTCCGGCCAAAATCGCCGGTGTATCCGAGATCATCATGGTGACCCCTCCCACCCGGGATGGATCGGTGAGTCCCTACTTGTTGGCCGCCGCTCAAAAAGCGGGTGTAACAGCGGTCTACAAGATCGGCAGTGCCTGGGCCATTGCCGCGCTCGCATACGGCACCCTTACCGTGCCCAAGGTGGACGTCATCGTCGGTCCGGGCAACATCTTCGTGACATTGGCCAAAAAGCTCGTATCCGGCACCGTCCAGATCGACATGGTCGCCGGCCCCAGTGAAATCCTGGTGGTGGCCGATCAATCCGCCAATCCGGAACACGTGGCGGCCGATCTGCTTTCACAGGCGGAACACGATCCCCTGGCCTCCGCCATGCTGGTTACCGATTCCAATGAACTCGCCCGGTCCGTGGGAAAATCGTTGGAGGTGCAGGTGGCGGAATTGGATCGGCGGGAGATTGCACAGCGGTCTTTATCCGCCTTTGGCGCCCTGATTGTGGCGCCGGATATCACCGCGGCCATCGAATTGGCGAACCGGATCGCTCCGGAACATCTTGAACTCATCATTGCCGAGCCCTTTTCCCGGTTGGGAGAGATCCGCCACGCCGGCGCGATTTTCGTGGGCCCCTATACCCCTGAGCCGGTGGGAGACTATGTGGCCGGCCCCAACCATGTGTTGCCCACTGCCGGTACGGCCCGATTTTCATCGGCATTGTCCGTGGATCACTTCATCAAAAAAACCAGCGTGATCCATTATGCCCAAGACGCGTTTAACAAAGAAGCCGGCGATATCATACGCCTGGCTGAAGTTGAAGGGCTCGGCGCACACGCCCGATCCGTAAAGGTGCGCATGAACCGTCCCCCAAAATAGCCTCGCGGGCAGGGCATGCAATTTTAAGGTTCGGGAAAAAATAGCTGCATGTTGAGTTGCACATCTTGGCTTTTCGATTTCGACAAAACCACAAAGACGTTCGGTTAGAATCGCTGTCGCTTCGCAATAGGTTTTGACTTCTTTCCTTAGCCGTCTTAGAGTAAAAAAAGCTGCCGTAGCCCATAACACCCGTCTTATTCTTGCCGTTTCCGCCGCAACCACCGATTTCGATTTGTGATGGATTCGTCGCGGCGATGCCGGCATTCGGCGAAAGGTTGCATTGGGCTTGACCTCCTTTTCGGCTGCGGGAAGTGACAAAAGGAGCGAGGAGGATTCGATGGAAAGTCAATCGGTCCGGTATCCGGAAACCATATTGGTGGTGGATGACGACCACGGCGTCTGCAGTGTGCTGCAGGCCGGCATTCAGATGGCCGGTTACAACTGCTTCGTGTCACAGAGCCCGAACGCGGCCATCGGCCTGTTGGATAAATACGCGGTGGATGTCGTCGTGGCCGATATCAAAATGCCGGAAATGAGCGGTATCGAACTGACCCAGATCGTTAAATCCCGATACACCGCCGACGTGATTGTCATGACCGGGTTTGTCGAGGATTTTAATTATGAGGACATCGTCCAGCAGGGGGCCAGCGACTTTTTACAAAAGCCGGTGCGCATCGCCGAATTTGTCGCGCGCTTGAAACGCGTGCTGTCCGAAAGGGCTGCCAAAATCGAACGCAATCTCGCTCTAAAGGACGCGCAACTCAACCTGAACAAGCTGCGCCGTGCCATGGAGGGAATCGTTCAAGCCATTTCCACCACCGTCGAAATGCGCGATCCCTATACCGCAGGGCACCAGCAAAGGGTGGCAGATCTTGCCGGCGCCATCGCCGAGGCGATGAGCTTGCCGGAGGATGAGATATATGGTCTGCGCATGGCCAGCGTCATCCACGACCTTGGAAAAATCATGATTCCGTCGGAGATCCTCAGTAAGCCGGGCCGATTGATTCCGTTGGAATATGAGCTGATCAAAAACCACGTTCAGGCCGGCTATGATATCCTCCGGCAGATCGATTTCCCCTGGCCGCTGGCCGATATTATCCTGCAGCACCATGAGCGCATGGACGGCAGCGGATATCCAAATGGCCTCAAAGGGGAAGAGATCTTGATGGCGTCGAGGATTCTCGCCGTGGCCGATGTGTTCGAGACCATCGCCTCCCACCGTCCCTACCGTCCCTCGCTCGGATTGGCCCACGCGCTGAACGAACTGCGGGAAAATCGCGGCAGGCTGTATGACCGCCGTGCGGTGGACGTATGCCTCTCTCTCGTTGAAGAGGGGACCTTCGAATTTTCCAATTAGCGTTCAAAAATCTATTTCCATTTTTTGCATTAGGCTTTAACTCTTTCAAAATATTCCAATAACGACACTTCAAAATAGACATTTGTCCCTTTGGATGGTATGAATTGAGAACGCCGTGATCGTTAACCTCCATCGAACCAGACAAAGGACTGGACCATATTCATGTTCGGCTTTTTGCAGAGAGCGCGCAAAATCCCACCGTTATCCAAATTCCCGCTTAAATCCTATCGCAATGATTTTTCGCTGGAAAAACTGGTGGTGGGGGTCGATAATATCCGCTACGATGTGCTGTTGAGTCCAACCTTCGTCACGTCCACCCGAAAAATCGTTGCCCGTCTGGTGGCGCGCCACGCCAGCGTGGAAAAAATGGACCGCGACGCCTTGCCGGTCAACTGGATAAAGGAGGTCGACGGCTACAAGCAGCTTTACATTGAACTGATGCGGGATGCTATCAATCAGGCCAAGGGCCGGCGTGAAGTGCAGATCGAATGGCTGGCCCAGACAGCCATGATCAAAATGCTGCTGGAAGAGATTCGCTTGCAATATGAGCATTTGATTGCGCGAATGAAGAAAGCCGTACGAAGGTCTGAACTGGCCGTACACAACGATCTTGCCGAAGCGCCCAAACTTAAGGGACGGTTGCAGCGTATTCAGCAGGAAAGAGATGACATCCTGCGCAAGGTGGGCAAAGAGATCTGCGGTTTCTGGACCGAAGTCGACCGCAAAGAGGTGTTGCCCATGCATGAGGCGGTGTTCGGTGAACGGTCTTCTTTTATAGCCGATCTACTGGACAACCCGGTGCTGCATACCGACAACCCGGAAAACGACCTCTTCCTGATCTATGAATATGACGTGGTCTTGGGAAGACGCATAGAAGATCCGGATAAGTACGAAACGCTGCTCTTTTTCATCCGGCAGACCCTGAATCTGGTCGATTTGGGAGGCAGCCCGAAAGGCGGCCAATCGGTGGAACAGCGTTTATCCCCCCAGGAACTTCAGGACGGCGACAGCCCCCCGGACAACCCGCAATCCTACTACCGGAAAATAGAAGCCCTTTTTAAGTATCCGGGTAACATGGACCTGCTGCTCAATTGGCAGATGACCAAAGGCCGGCTGCAAGACCTCAAAAAGAACAAGGCAGACGCGAAGGCCTTGGCGGCTCTGCAAAAAAGGATCCGGCACCAGAAGAAACTGTTGAACTTCTTCTATCGCCAATTCCGGAACAATCGTCTGATGAACAGGATCGTGGCATCCTACGAGATGCAGCCCGAGTATCAGGAATACTGCCCGCCGTTGATCCCCCAGCAGATTATTCAGTATCTGACGGTGCCCAAATCCCGCAAGATTATCCGCAACCGCTTGAAGCGGATGAAGAAGATTTACAACCGGGACTTTTCCCTGCGCCCGTTGTTCAAAAAGATAAAGGCCATGGAGCAGATGACATCGGCCAAGCGCAAAGGTTATCTGATGCGTTTTATGAATGCCTTTGCGCGCTTGCACAGGGATAAAAGCAATGCGGATTTGATCGGTGAGGCCATGGAACGGGTGAATTTGGCAACCGAAGAAAAGGTGACCACCCTTTCCAGAGAGAACAACACCCTCTATGAATTTTTGCTATCGCACGAGCGGGCCGATGAGAAAGCGCCCATTATCAATCATGTGGTCATAAAGGCCGATGTGCGTGGTTCGACGGATATCACCCACCAGATGAACGAACGCGGGTTGAACCCGGCCTCCTATTTCAGCCTCAATTTCTTCGATCCCATTTCGGAAATCCTTTCAGAATATGACGCCCAAAAGATATTCATCGAGGGTGACGCCGTCATTCTGTCCATATTCGAAAGAGAGAATACGCCCAGCGGATGGTACGGCGTAGCGCGTGCTTGCGGTATTGCCTTGAACATGTTGATGATTATTCAGCGATACAATGAAAAGAGCAGGAAATACGATTTGCCGATTTTGGAATTGGGCATCGGTATCAGCTTTTTAGACAAGACGCCGACCTTCCTGTTTGACGCCAATAACCGCATCATGATCTCATCTGCAATCAACCAGGCCGACCGGCTCTCCAGTTGCAGCAAGATCGGGCGCAAACTTTTTGCAGGTAAAAAGAGCCCTTTCAACTTGTATGTGGTGCAAACACTGTCGGAAGAAGAGTTGGCCGGAACGGCGGATGATCTCTTCATGCGGTACAATGTCAACGGCATCGAGCTTAGTGCTTCAGCGTTTGAAAAGCTGTCCAACGAGATCGACCTGAAACTGCTCAAAGGAACGTTCAGAGATCCCTACAAACGAAAATCCAACCTGTATGTCGGAAAATTTCCGACCAAAACCGGTCGCTATCAGCGCATCGTGGTGAGGGAGGCGCAGATCCCCGTAGTGAATCCGGACACCTTGAAGACCCGCAAAATCACGTCACGCAAATACTACGAGGTGTGCACCAACCCCAAAATATATGCCATCGCGAAAAAGCAGGGGTGAGGCCGTCGCCCTTTACGGCAGGCCACCAAGCCCCGGCTGTTGATTGATCAAGGCGGTGCGGAGGGTATATTGATGAAACCGACGAAATGGTTAGAGCATCCCGAGGGGGGACGGTTTTGCGAAGTGTTCCGCTCCGTTGAGCCGGTCAGGACCGAGCTGGGCGCGGAGCGCCGTGCCCTCACTCACATTTACTTCCACCTCGGTCAAAATGAGGTCAGCCGATTTCACCGGGTGAACAGCGATGAAGTCTGGAACCTTTACCAGGGCTCCGGGCTCTACCTCTATCTGTGGGATGGCGTTTCAACCGCCGCCGAGCGGGTAGCGCTATCTGCAACGGAGAGGGCGTTCTGCCATGTGGTGCCGAGAGGGATCTGGCAGGCGGCGGCACCCATCGAAGATGAGGTTCTCGTCGGGTGTTCAGTGGCGCCGGGCTTCGAATTTTGCGACTTTGAGATGATGGGACGGGACACCGACGAAGCGAAGCAATTGCGCGCTATCGACCCCCGGTTGGAGAAATTGATCAAGCCCTATGGTTCGCAATGAAACGTTTTGGAAGTGGTTTCACAAACAAGGTTTAGCAAGGTGTAGGAGCGGCTTTTAGCCGCGAATCGCGCTGACGCTGACGGTGGTTTACCGGCTTTATCGCGGCTGAAAGCCGCTCCTACAATATGTAAATTGTTGTTGGGACACCACGCTATGCACGGCGCCCGCTCCCATGCCCGGCCGCATCCCAGGCCCAATCCCATCGTTCCGGCAGGTATTGGTTCGATTATATCGCCGGCTTGAGCTGGTCCTTCGGCGCTTTTGCAATCTGGCGGCAGTGGGGGCAGAAAAGCCAGTCCTCGGCCAGGAATGCGCCGCAGTGCTGGCACAGCCGGGTCACCGGCGCACTGCAATAGGGGCAGTAAGGATAGCGCTCTTCGAGAATGCTGTTGCAGTTGGTGCAGGGGATCTCGATGGTATTCTGGGGACCGAAGACCCTCAACACTTCTTCACAGGTGGTCATGCCGGCGTCGATTTTCCGGACGGCATCTTCCAACAGAGTGGTCATTCCGGATTGCCGGGCGGTGCGCATCAGTTCACTCTCCGACGCATTGCTGCGCATCATGCGGCGCATTTCACTGTCCACCAGAAATATTTCAAAAATTCCCAGACGGCCTTTGTAGCCGCTGTTGTTGCATTTGCGGCAGCCGGCGCCTCTTTGCGTACGGATCGCATCATTGTTATAGATTTTAAGCGATCGTAAGACATGCTCCGGAGGGCGATCGTCTGTCTTGCAGTGGGGGCAGATTCGGCGCACCAATCGTTGAGCGATGATACCGATCAAGGCATCGGCGATCACATAGGACTTGACGCCCATATCCAGCAGCCTTGTGATGGAGGCGATGGCGCTGTTGGTGTGCAATGTACTCAAGACCAGGTGGCCGGTAAGAGAGGCGTGAAAGGCAACTTCTGCCGTTTCAAAATCGCGGATCTCGCCCAGCATAATGACATTGGGGTCCTGGCGTAAAATGGAGCGCAGCACCATGGAGAAGCTCAGGCCGATCTTGTCTTTGACACTGACCTGCTCGGCCATGTTCATATAGTACTCCACCGGGTCTTCGATAGTGGTGAAGTTTTTGGTGATTTTGGCGCCTTTGCGCAGAAGGGAGTACAAGGTGCTGGTCTTGCCGCTGCCCGTGGGACCGGTGGTCAGCACGATGCCCTGGGGCATATCGATGATGCGCATGGCCTTTTCCAGGTCCTCATCCATGAGGCCGATATCGCTCACATCCCGGATAGCGGCATTTTTATCCAGGATACGAAAAACCACTTTTTCGCCGTTGATGGTCGGCAGGGTGGAGATGCGCATGTCCACCATGCGCGATGAGGTTTTTACCGTAATGCGCCCATCCTGTGGGCGTCGCCGCTCGGCAATATCCAGATCGCTCATGATTTTGATCCGCGACACCATGGGCATGTGCATGTGCGAGGGGATATGCAGTTTGTCTTCCAAAAGATCGTCGATGCGATAGCGCACCATGGTGTACTTGGTTTTGGGTTCGATGTGGACATCTGAGGCCCCGTGTCGCAGGGCATCGGAGATGATCGCGTTGACCAGCCGGATGGCCGGCGGCTGTTCAGTGGCTTTGAGCAGATCCCCCACATCGGTATGCTCTTCGTCCTCTTCAATGATGATTTCGATGTTCTCGGTGGGGTCCTCGATATCGATATCGCCAATGGCCTGTTCGAGAATATCCTCCTCCCCGTAAATATCGACCAACTTCTGGAGGATTTCTTTTTGAGTGGTGACCACCGGTTGAATGGTCAACCCCGTGATGAACTTGAGGTCGTCCAGTTTGTTCAAATCGGTGGGATCCGCCATGGCGACGATGAGTTGGCCGCCGGTTTTCTTGAGAGGGACCAGGATGTTTTTTTCACACACCTCCTTGGGAACCAGCGCGGCGAGCGCCTTGGGGACCTGGAATTCATTGGGGCTGACGCGGTTGATCTGGCATGCGCTCTCGATCACGCTGATGATGGTCGCTTCGTCGATGACATCCATCTCCACCAGGATCTTGGGGAGCACTTTGTGGTTGCTCTTTTGAATGCGCAGCGCTTTTTCCAATTCGTCCTGCTGAATGTGGCCATGACGGACCAGATGGTTGCCCAGATGGCTGTGATGGACATCGATGAACCGGCTCAACCGCTTGAGCTCTTTCTTCTGGGTAACCGCCTTTTGCTTTAAGCTCTTGTTCTCCTGGATCAGGTCATACTGCTCCAGTGCCAGACTCACGGTGAGCCGCAGGTCATCGTCATTCCAGGGTTTGGTGATGAACTTATAGACTGCTCCGTCATTGACGGCGCCCATCACGGCATCCACATCGGCATAACCGGTGAGCATGATGCGTATGGTTGCCGGATACCGTTTTTTGATCTCCTGCAGCAAATCCGTGCCGCTCATTTCGGGCATGCGGTGATCGGAGATGACCACATGGACCGGGTTTTCGGACAAGATGGAGAGCGCTTCCGCTGCCGAACCGGCGCTTAAAAGGGTATAATTCTCCTGGCGGAAGATGCGCAGCATGGATTTGAGGACATTGACTTCGTCATCGACAAACAGAATCTGGTACTTTGCCGACTTGGACGAAGTATCGTCCTGCGCATCTTCCGGGTCTGTTTGTTGATCTTTTCCCAAGAAAAGTGAAGCCAGTTTCGACATGGGTCATCCTTTTATGGCCGGAAGCTCAACGGAAAAAATGCTGCCTTGACCGACCTCGCTTTGCACCGTCACCCGTCCGCCGTGTTTGGTGGCCAGATGGTAGACCAGGTGAAGTCCGAGGCCGGTACCCTGTCCAACCTCCTTTGTAGTGAAAAACGGATCGAAAACCTTGTTTAAATGCTCCGGGGGGATCCCGCAGCCCGTATCGCGGATGGTGACAACCGCATGGCCGTGGTCTGCCTTGGTGGTGATCTCGATGATGCCGCCGTCTTGGAAGGCATCCAGGGAATTGAGCAGCAAATTGAGCCATATCTGGCTGACTTCCTGCGCGACGCCGGATATCAGCGGTATCGGGCCGTAGGATTTCTTGACGACGATTCCGTCCTTGAGACGGTTGTCGACCACCGTCAACACGGCATCGATGCTTTCATGAACATTGATCAACTCCACCTGGGTTTCTCCAGGCCTGGCCACGGCCTTTAAATCCTTGACGATTTTCTTGATGCGCTGGGCGCCGGCGTCCGACTCTTCGACCAATACGGGAATATCCGACAGGAGAAAGTCGCCGTCCAGGGCCTGATCCATCTCCGCGATTGCCTGGACCTGGGATGCAATCGCATGCCGGTCGGTACCGGATTGCCGGTCCCGGCATAATTCGAGCAGTTTCCGGTAGCCGGACAGGAGCGACGCGAGGTCTTCTCCATAACTTTTCAGTGTAGCCAGGTTGCTGAGAATGAAACCAAGCGGATTGTTGATCTCGTGGGCCATGCCCGCGGACAGTTGACCGATCGCCGCCATCTTCTCCTGTTGCATCAACTGGGCGTGCGCCATGCGGATCTCTTCGCTCTTTTTTTGTACCTCGATCTCGAGGTTTGCGGACAACGTGCGATACTTCTCTTCCGACTTGGCGAGTTCTTCCGCCTTGGTTTTAAGTTCGGCGTATGATTCTTCAACCACCATTCCGTGCAGGCCCGAGGTGAGCATGGTCTGGTGGACCAGTCGCATCAGTTGCTGGAATAAATAGAGTTTGGCGCGACCCAGCACACGGTCGCGGGCTTCATTTTCCGTGTTGGCGTAAATCCCCAGATACCCTTTGATCTCCATCTCATACTCGACTGGAAAGAGAAGGGTGGCGTTGTGGTTTTCGTCTTCCACAGCGGTTTCATGATCCGTTGACATTCGGGAGATGGCGCTTTTCACCACCTCCAATGTTCCAGGATGCCAGTCGCCGAATGAAAAATGGCAGCTGCCGGTGTCTGTGAATACCGCCCATTGACCCGCGAGCATGGTTGATGAATTGCGGGAAAGACCATTGAGGAGGTCCCGGGGCAGCAGCTCTTCAATGGTGTACTCGCGGTCGAAAGGTTCGACTTCGATGTGTTCATAATCGAATGACATCATACTTAACCTTGGGCCGTATTGTTCGCGGGCGGGACCACCGACAGAAACTTTTCTTCGGTGAGGGCGTATCGGTCGCCGAGTTCAAAACGGCGATCGAGGGAGCGGTACACCATTCGTAAGGCCTGTACAAAAGTCTGCCGGACCCCATGCCCGTGAAGCGCGCTGCCGAACATCAGCGGCAGTTCGGTGGGCTCCCAGCGGCTGCGGACCTCTTCTTCGCCGACAATCTCTTTAAGATCCCGTTTATTGAACTGAATCACCAGGGGCAGGCTGTCAAAATTCAAACCGACACGCCCCGCGTTCTTTTCCAGATTTTCGAAGCTCTCAAAGTTGCTCATGGCCTGATGGGTCTGAGAATCGGCAACGAAAACAACCCCATCGGCCCGAGACAGAACCGCCTTGCGGGTGGCATCGTGGGCCACCTGGCCGGGAACGGTGTAAAGCTTGATCTTTGCCTTGAGCCCATTGTTGCCTTTGATCAAAAGGGGCAGAAAATCGAAAAACAGGGTGCGGTCCCCTTTGGTTTCAAAGGCCATGAAATCCCCGCAGTTTTGTGGGTTCAGCATGTCGTGCAGCCGCATCAGGTTGGTGGTCTTGCCGCTCAGTGCAGGCCCGTAATAGACCAATTTTGCAATCAGTTTCTTTTTTGCGGGATCAAATTCGGCCATGGGCCCATCTTCGTCCGGTCTTTGGTGTTTTTCCGGCGCAAGGGGTTCAGGGGGACACGCACCAACACGATCCAACCCTTTTTGCACTTACTTCTGTATTGGCACTGCAGGTCCCAAACTTTAGGCCGGATCCCGATCTCCGGCGCTTTCCGGGCGTTCAGTCGATTGCGCGGCCGGTGCGGATGATGCGAGAAATGTCGTCCCCTGGCCCTCGGGACCACCTCGGAAAGATGCTCGCCGGTCAACTTGATTTTTGGGGACAATTGTCCCATATTGACATGCGGATCCTGCGGGCGGGCGTTTTGCGAACCGGATTGGCGTGCGCGCAGGCCATCGGTTTATGCTGCGATACCGGTTCAGATCTGCGGTGCGAGGAAAAAACGACATGCATTACGAAGGCAATATCATTCGTCCTCCCAGTGAGGCCAATTCCATTTTACTGCAAGTAACCGTGGGGTGTTCACGCAACAAATGCACATTTTGCGGTTCCTACCGGGGCGAGCGCTTCAAAATCAAACCCGATGACGTGATCATGGCCGACATCGATTTCGCGGCCCGCCACTGCCGGCGCCAGCGGCGTCTTTTCCTGTGTGACGGGGATGCTTTGATCATCCCGCAAAAACGACTGATGCATCTGTTGAAGACCATTCGGCAAAAGCTCCCCTGGGTCACGCGCGTGGGCAGCTATGCCAACGCAAAGAGCCTGAAGATGAAGAGCGGACATGAACTGACCGGCCTCCGGCAAGCGGGACTGGGCATCCTCTATATGGGCCTTGAAACCGGTGACGACGCCACCCTGCGGGCCATTGACAAAGGCGCCACCTCCGATGCGATGATCGAAATGGGGCGCAAGGCCAAAGATGCCGGATTCAAGCTGTCGGTTACCGTTTTGCTGGGAATCGCAGGGCGGGACCGCTCCCAGATTCATGCAAAAGCGACGGGGCGTGTGCTCTCGGAAATCGATCCGGATTACATCGGGGCGCTGAGCCTGATGTTAATCCCCGGGACCCCGTTGCATGCGGATTATCAGTCCGGTCGGTTTCCATTGCTCGACGCCCGGGAGATGCTCGCGGAACTGCGCACCCTGTTTGCCGAAACCCATCTGTCCAAAGGGCTGTTTCATGCAAACCACGCCTCCAACTATCTGCCCATCAAGGCGCGCCTGCCAAGGGACCGGGATTCGGTCCTGGCCTTGATCGACAAAGCCCTGGCCGGAGATGTGGAATTAAAACCCGAATGGCAAAGGGCGCTGTAAAAATATCGAATCTCGAGCAAGGAATATCGAAGGTCAAAGTGTGGAGTCGCTGCGCTCCACCATATGAATGGCAGAATACCGTACTTCGACATTCTGCGGTTTCTTGTTCGATATCCGATATTTCCCAAAGCGCCACAGGTCGGGCTGAATGCAATGAAGCCCAACATCCAACCGGAAGCGCGGCGCAATATTGGGCTTTGCCATGCTCAACCCAACGGTCCAACAAAGGTCTTATCCGGAAACCGTGAACCAGGAACCAGAAACCATTATCCACCTTGCATCCGCTTTCAATCCATTGTATCAAAGCTGACAATTGCCCACTGGATGCGGCTTCAACGGTATGAAAAAGGAGACCTCCCAAAATGACGACCTGTAAACCGAAGGACATCGACCAGCAATGTGTCAACACCATCCGTACCCTTTCAATGGATGCCATCCAAAAGGCCAATTCAGGCCATCCCGGCGCTCCCATGGGACTGGCCGCAGCCGGCTATGTGCTCTGGACCCGCACCATGAAGCACAACCCTCTCAATCCGGATTGGCCGGATCGTGACCGGTTCGTACTCTCC
Organism: Desulfobacteraceae bacterium; assembly: GCA_050302315.1. Lineage (GTDB taxonomy): Bacteria > Desulfobacterota > Desulfobacteria > Desulfobacterales > Desulfosarcinaceae > JARRKU01. Next base: position 9,341 of record JBNLAV010000196.1, on the reverse strand, counting down.
GGCGGGCATGCCTCGATGCTGCTGTACAGCCTGCTGCATCTCACCGGCTACGAAGTGAGCCTCGAGGATATCAAGAATTTCCGCCAATGGGGCAGCAAAACGCCCGGGCACCCCGAATATGGTCACACCCCGGGCGTGGAGACCACTACCGGTCCCCTGGGACAGGGCATCGCCAATGCCGTGGGCATGGCCATGGCGGAACGCCATATGGCCGCGAAATTCAACCGGGACGGCCACGTGATCGTCGATCACCATACTTACGTGATCTGCGGGGACGGCGACATGATGGAAGGCGTAGCCGCCGAGGCGGCATCCCTTGCCGGGCATCTGGGGCTGGGGCGCCTGATCTGCATCTATGATGACAATGAGATCTCTATAGAGGGAGATACCGATATCACCTTTACAGAGGACGTTCCCAAACGTTTCGAAGCATATGGATGGCAAGTCCTCAAGGTGGCGGACGGCAATGACCTGGAGGCCATCGAAAAGGCCCTCGATACGGGCCGAAAAGAGAACGATCGCCCAACTCTGATCGTTCTGCGCACCAAAATTGCGTACGGAAGTCCCAATAAGGAGGGGTCCCACGACGCCCACGGCGCACCGTTGGGTGAAGAGGAGATCCGGCTCACAAAAGAGTGCCTGGGATGCGATGCGGATGTATTTTGCGTACCCGATGCGGTGCGGCAGCAATGCCGTATGGTGATCGCCAACGGTGAAGCAGCAGAAGCCGCATGGCAGGAGAAGCACAAGGCCTATACAGCGGCACTGCCCGAATTGGCCGATGCCTGGCTCAACGCCCTCACCGGGTTCATGCCCCGGGGGTGGGATACCGGCCTGGCCGATTTGACGCCCGAAGACGGTCCCTTGGCCACGCGGGCCGCTTCTGGAAAAGCCCTCAACACGCTGGCCGCGCGTATTCCCACGCTGATGGGCGGGTCGGCCGACCTGGCCCCCTCCAATAAGACCTATTTGAACTCAGAATCGGTTTTTCAGAAAGACAACTACGGCGGACGAAACATTCGCTTCGGCGTACGCGAACATGCTATGGGCGCCATTATGTCCGGCATGTTTCTGCATGGCGGCATTCGGCCTTACGGCGGGACCTTTCTGGTATTTGCCGACTACGTCCGTCCGGCCATTCGCGTGGCCTCGTTGATGAAATTGCCGCTGATCTACGTCTTTACCCATGATTCCATTGCCGTGGGCGAGGATGGCCCCACCCATCAGCCGGTGGAGCATCTGGCATCGTTGCGCGCCATCCCCAACCTGCTGGTGCTGCGGCCTTGTGATGCCAACGAAACCGCCGATGCATGGTGCCAGGCCCTCAAAACCAACGACCAGCCGGTGGCCATGCTCTTCAGCCGGCAAAAACTGCCGATCCTGCCAAGGGAGAAGACCGCCGGGAAGCTGAGCACCGGCGGCTATGTTCTGTCCGACTGCGACGGCAAACCCGATATTCTTCTGCTGGCCAGTGGAGCGGAGGTCCACCAGGCGCTGGCGGCCCAGGAGACCCTGCTGGAGAAAGGCATCGCCGCGCGGGTCGTTAACATGCCGTCGTGGGAACTCTTCGAGAAACAATCCGAAGATTACAAACGCCAAGTGCTGCCGCAGGAGGTCACCGCCCGCGTGGCCATCGAGGCCGGTATCCCCATGGGATGGGAGCGCTATGTCGGCGACAAGGGAGAAGTCATCGGCATGACCGGTTTCGGCGCATCAGCCCCCGGTGGGGAGGTGCTCGCCCGTTTCGGATTTACGGCTGAGAATGTGGTGGAAAAAGCGTTGTCGGTGCTGGGCAAGTAGAACCATATAGGACAAAAGGCAAAAAAACGCGCCGGTATTCCGGCGTGTTTTTCTGCGTCTGGTTCCGCTTGCAGGAAGTTAACGTCCGAACTGAAACGTTTATTGGGATTGAAACTATTCTTCGATAATCTTATCGGCGCTCAAAATTACTTCGAAGGGGACATTCACATTCAATAGGTTCGCGCTCTTCAGGTTGAGGATGACGAATCCGTTTTGATTCACCTGCATGGGAATGTCGGCGGCCGATTTTCCGGAGAGGATCTGCTTGGCCATCAGGGCGGCGACCCTGCCATGCTCTTGCGGGTCAACGGCCACCGCGCAAATTGCGCCGTCATCAGTGGAAAAAGGCCAAAACCCAACGATTGGCTTGGTGGTGTTCTTCACCGTCCACGCCATAACATCGGCGGGTTTCACGCTTATTTGACCTGAATCGTCTTTGACCGTATGATAGAGCGGTATGAGAAAAGCATGAACCTGCGATTTTTCTTCATATCGTTGGATGGTGCTCTTCCACTGGCCTAACGTCGAAGGTCTGCTGTAGCTAAGAATTTTGAGCGGCAGTTCCCCTGCATCCGCTTTGCTCCGCACCCGTGGCAGCACTTCTTCAGCGGTCTGGCTGTCATCGCTAACCCATACCACGTTCTTGATATTGGGGTTGACCCTTTTCAACATCTCCAGGACTTGCTTCGGATAGGTCCGTTCCAGAATTCCGGTGACATTGCCGGAAGGATAGCCGTACACGCCGGGGTGAGCATTGACGCCGCAAAAGACAAATTGAATGGGACTGCGGCCTACAAAATTCCTGACCACATATTTTTGGGCATTGTCGTCCACCGCGATCACCACCTTGGGCTTATATTCGGCGATCATTTTTTTTGCTTTGACGGCCGCCGTTTTCTTCCATGCTTCATCGGGCCGCCGTTTGGTATCCATGTAGAAAATACGATATTCGACGCTGGGTTCGAGAGAGGCGACCAGGGCCTTGTTGATTCCATCCACCCAATCATATTCTTTGTGGTAGCTGTGAATGACCAGCACGCGGCCAAAACACGGCATGGCAAGGAACAGCAAGGTTCCAAGGACGATGGCGGCCTGAAATAGGGTCAGGTGTCTCATACAATTCCTCCCGTACATACGCCTATCATATCGGAAAGCGGAAACCATGCAATGGGAATGTTGAAAAAACTTCGGAACTGTGGTCCGTTACGGGTCGGTTATACTTTGAACCGACCCACGAGTTCCTTCAACTGGCCGGCCAGCTTGGACAGTTCCTCGGCGCTGAGATTGACCTGGCTGCTGCTATTGGTCATCTCGTCGGTCAGCACGTTTACCTCGCCGATGTCCTGGTTGATGGTGCCGGCTACCGTAGAGCTATGGGCGACATTCTCATTGACCTCGCTGATACCCTGTGAGGCGTGGGAGACATTCTGGGCGATTTCCTGGGTGGTGACCGATTGTTCCTCCACCGAGGTTGCGATGGTTGAGACAATCTGATCGATTTCATCGATGACCCCAGAGATCGTCTGGATCGCCTGGACCACGCTTCCGGAACTGGTTTGGATACCCTCGACCTGTTGTTTGATATCCTGGGTGGCCTCTGCCGTTTGCTTGGCCAATTCTTTGATTTCGTTGGCGACAACCGCGAATCCCTTACCGGCTTCTCCGGCCCGGGCCGCTTCGATGGTGGCGTTGAGCGCCAGCAGGTTGGTCTGCTCGGAGATTTCGGTGATGGCTTCGGTTACTTTTCCAATCTCCTCGGCCGATACCCCCAGTTCAGCGACGGTGCTGGAGGCCTCCCTGGCCTGACCCACCGCATCGTTGGTGATGGAACGGGCGCGTTCCGAATTGCCCGCGATTTCGCCGATGGTGTTGCTCATCTCTTCAGAGGAAGAGGCGACGATGGTGAGGTTGGCCGTGGCCTGCTCCATGGCGGCCGCCACCGAGTTGAGATTGTTGGTCATTTCATCGGACGAAGACGATACGGAGTCGGATTTGACCGATGTTTTCTCGGCGCTGTCGGACATCAGATGCGCAATTTCCGTTAGTTCGGAGGAGGATGCGTTCATGGTCCCCACTCCGGAAATGACCTCTTTCAGCATAGCCCCCACGCCCTGGGTCATGTCATTGAGCGCTTTGGCCAGGGCGCCCACCTCATCGTTCTGGGCGATGTCCAGATTCTGACTGAAGTCCCCGCCGGCCATGGTCTTGGCAAACTCGACGCCGCGTACGATGGGGCGAGTGATAGAGCGTGTCAGGAGCAGTGCAACCGCCACGATGGCCGCCGCAAAAACCAGGGCGATGGTCCCCATGAGCCACTGCATTTTGCTGACCACGGCGAATGCTTCATCCACATCGATCTCCGCCACGAGCGCCCACTGTTGGCCGGCGATGTCCACCGGACTATAGCTGGCCAGCACCTTTTTGCCCATGTAGTTGGTGGTGATCAACGTGTCGGATTTGCCCTCCAAGGCAGCGATCACGGAAGAGGTGGCCATCTTGCGTTCGTCCGGCGCGGCAAAGGCGGCGGACACCGAGTAGCGCTTTGTGTCGAATCGGGTATCGGACCGCATCAGTTGATCCGGGCCCACAAGGTATGTCTCACCGGTCTCGCCCATGCCGGACCGTTCGGCCATGATTTCGTTGATGCGTTTGCTTGAGATGCGAAAGATCACCACAGCCCTGATGAAATCTTCCTCTTCGATGAGGGGGTAGCCAGCAAAAGCAAAGGGCCGATTATCGTCCTGGCTGTATGGGACGAAATCCATGAGGGCTGGTTTCTGGCTTCTATGAACCTGGTTCCAGATTTGTGCCAGCGGACTGTTCTTCAACGGGCCGTGCACGAGGTTGGCTGTCAGGTCACTTTTTCGAGCGGCGCTGTATTCAACATGTCCCCACGGCGCACTGACAAAATAGATGTCCGCATATCCGCCTTCTTTCCACATTCGCGTAAAATTGCGTGCATCCACTTTGGCGATCCCTTCGTATTCCTCGTCGAATTTCCCGTCCTGCGGGCGCTCCTGTCCGGACGGAAGGAATGCATCGGTTTCAGAGATGCTGTTCAGGTTGATATACATCTCGAATTTTTCATATAGGTAGTAGGCATCCTGGCTCAAGGTCAAGGTTTCCAGGTCATTCATCATACGCCTGAAGTAGCCTTCAATCTGATCCTTTTTGGTTTGTTTTACCGCCTGCAGTTTGTCGAATGCAGCTTGATGCAGCGCCTTTTTAGCGGCAGAGGAGGATATGATGCCGATTACGGACAGAGGTACAAGGCTTACGATGAGAAAACTGACCAGCAGTTTTGGGCCGAGTTTGATGTTCTTGAGCATTTTTTTTCCTTTGTCGTTTCATTGGGTAACGGATACCATCACCATTGCGATGAGCGGCCAACGAAATTCAGCCGGAACTGGAAAGAGACATTGGATGTCAGCTGTCCCCGTGCCTATTCCGGAACACCTTTGCCGGTATTCAGTTTATTTATCGCCACTCGCGCTGAAGACTTGAGGCATGCGGCGGATATGCCGGACAATTATGGCTCAGGACAAAGGGCGTTTTATTATGGGCTGCTGCAAACTTATAATAAGGAAGGGGGGCCGGGCAGGCAAAGCGCGCTATCTGCGGTATGATGCAATGGCCTTCAGAAAGGCATCGGACTCATTTTCATCGCTGAAGGCGGTGAGGGGAACGACATGGTGCAGCACGCCGGTCATGAGAAGATAAACATATTTTCGGTCCTTTCCGGCGTAGCTTACCTCATCCCATGCGTGGCTGGTGCGCTGGTCGCCGATATCCACCGTCAGACCGTCGGGCGAGACGGTCATGATGCGCTCCTTATCAAACATTCCGGAGTCATCTTTGCGCCGCTCACTCTTGAAATCTTTTTTGAACTGCAGCAGCACCGACCGCTCCCGGAATAGCCATGCCAGGCCGGAAACCACGAGAAACACCAGCAGTACCACCAGGCGGTCGCTGTTTATGGCAAAGAGTATGGCAATCAATAAAAAGATGGATTCAACCGCAATAAATCGGTGCAGCATCATTTTTTTGCCGACCTCTGTATTTCGAAGGGCTTGTTTTTGTAAGGCCACCAGTTGCGTCAGAGTGTTTCGATATCGAACCTGCACGTTGTACCTCATTAAATGGTCGTATACTTGATGGGGTGGGAATATTGCAAAAAGTCTGCCGTTGGAGGTGCTCAATGGACAGCGGCGGCTTTTTCGCCTTCAAGGATGGTTTCGATCACGTATTCGATATGCCGTTTGGCGGCCATATAGGCGTTCATGGGATCGTGCTCCCGGATGGCGTTCACGATTTTGATGTGCTGCTTATGGATGGTTTCGAACTCACGGGATTCCCGATAAAGGGTGAACAGGTTTTCCTTGATGCCGTAAGCGAGAAAATCATGAAATTGTTTCATCATGAATACCTGAAGCGGATTGTGGGTGGCATAGGCAATGGCCATATGGAATTGGGTGTCGGCATCGGCGCCCATTTTCCCGGCTTGGATCGCCTCTTCGATTTCGGTCAGGCTTTCCTCAAGTTGGTTTATGTCTGACGGTTCGGCGCGCTGGGCGGCCAGGGCCGCTGCATTGCATTCCAACCCCATGCGCACTTCCAGCAGATCCTGCATGGTGGCGTTTTGCGACTCCATTACCTTGGCCATATAGGAGTGGGCCTTGCCCCCGGGCCGACTGACGAAGGTCCCCTGGCCCTGTCTTTGCTCCAGCATTCCCATGACCACCAGCTTGTTGATCGCGTCCCGCACGGAGGTCCGGCTGACCTGGAATGCATCGGACAACTCCCGTTCCGTCATGATTTTCTCTCCGGGCTTGAATACACCCCGAAGAATGAGGTCATGCAGTTGATCAAAAACCTGGTCGGCGATGCGTTTGGGTTTGATGGGTTTGAGTGCTTTGGGCATAATACCCTCATCTTTCTAATGGTTGAACAATCCAATGCTAAACCACAAGCTGTGCTGTGGTGATAGTGTTAATAAGGCAAAACGCTGATCCATGTCAAGGTTTTACCAAAGAACATTCGCTTCGGGAATATATAATGCCTTGGTTGAGCATTAAAGGTCATACCAGATGCCCATCTTTTGATATTTTACTAAAAATCGTAAAAATATAAAATATACGAGCGTTTATATAAAATTTAGTTGGGGGTGCGTGGCGCACGCTTTTTCAATAAATTATGTAAGCTATTCTTAGTTATGCCATATATTGATGTAGTAAACTGTAATAAAACTAAAAAATTTATCATTAATAAATGTCTGGACAAAATCAAAATAAAAAGGTAGTACCACAGACCTGAAGCGGCGCTGCCGGCTCACCGGTCGGACCGGACAACGAATCCGGTAAAACCGGAATCTCAACACCAGAGACAGGGGGCGGGAGCCGATTCGCTTGAGATCATCAATGCCGCTTTTGATCCATCGCGGATCCTGAATTCGGTTAACTTCCGCCGGTCGGACCGGCCCGGGGAGCGCCAAAGCCTCGGGTAAACCGATTTTTGACAATATTCCGGCGGAAAGCGACGGATTTCGGACTGAGGCCGCAACTGAGGGCGGCGGTATTGTTTAAATAGTGCAATTATTTCAATTTATTGAAGTAATTGCACTATTTTGGTTTTAAATGGAACAGATATTGCTTTCTTCCTAACCCGGTCGGCTTCTGATATTTAACATCAGTCGCCCAATCGGTTCAACGCCCCACCAGTTCCTTGTTCTCCGCTTGGGGGTTTAGGCGACGTACCGATGACGAATGCCATAATCGAGTGCTGAGTGAGCCACTAAAGGAGGTCCAATGTTTGTCAGAATTTCACAATTTGCCCTTATCGCTGTAGTTGTTTGCGGGTTAACCCTTCCTGCGATAGCAGCCAAGCGCGTCCTTTACGTCGATTCATACCATGAGGGCTACCCCTGGAGCGACGGCATCACCGAAGCGGTCCAGGAGGTCATGAACGGCCAGGATGTGAATCTGCGAATCATGCGCATGGACACCAAGCGCAATCCCGGAGATGCCTTCAAAAAGAACGTCGCTATCAAAGTCAAGGAGATGATCGAGGCGTACCGGCCGGACGTGGTCATCGCTTCGGACGACAATGCCTCAAAGTATGTCATCATGGAGTATTATAAGGACGCGCGCCTGCCATTTGTCTTTTGCGGGGTGAACTATACGGCCGAAGCGTATGGCTTCCCGTACTCCAATGTCACCGGAATGGTGGAACTGCCGCCGGCCATCAAATTAATCTATTCCCTCAAACATTTCACCCGCATCACCAAGGTGGGGTATCTGGCCGCCGATACGCTGACCGAGCGAAAGGACGGCGCTTATACAAAGCGGGATGTCCGTGAGGACTTTGTGGAACGCTACGTCAAGACTTTTTCCGAATGGAAGAGCGAGTTCAGGCGCTTCCAGGATGAAGTGGATGTACTGATTGTAGGGAACAACGGCGGCATCAAGGGATGGGACGACGATGAGGCACGCCGCTTTGCTGAGCAGAACACCCGAATCGTCACCGGCTGCCTTCTGGACTGGCTGGCACCCATGGCCTTCCTCGGCGCCACCCGCAGCGCTCACGAGCAGGGGCGCTATGCGGCCAATACCGCATTGAAGATACTCAACGGTACCTCGCCGCAGGATATCCCCATTCGGGGCAACGTTGAGGCCAATATCATCATTAACATGCGCATCGCCAAAAAGCTGAACAAAAAGATACCGCAGAGCTTTTTAAAGATCGCCAGCAAGGTAATCGAGTAATTTAATCGTTACCATCTTGGTTTTAGGGGTTGGGTGTTTATCCTTTGACGTGGATGTGATACATACGTGGTAAATAATTTTTACGTGTGTATTGCCCATCAAGAGGTAACATATGGTTCCCAACACCCTAAAACCAAAAAAACTTGCCGATCAGGTCTTCGAGCGCATCCGCGATCTGATCTTCAAGGGCGATCTAAGGCCCGGTGAGCAGCTCAAATCCGAACGCGAGCTGTCCGATATTCTATCGGTCAGCCGACCCACCATCCGTCAGGCCATCCGCAAGCTCATCGAGCTGGGGCTCATTGAAAACCGTCAAGGTCAGGGGACCTATATTTGCAATCCAAAAGAGGCCCGCGGCCACAACATGCTAAGGGAAATGATCGACTGGGGCGAGGCCAGTCTGCGGGATCTGCTCGAAGTACGCATGGCATTGGAGTGCCAGGCCGCCACCTCCGCCGCCCTGCGGGCCACCGCAGCGGATGTGGTCGCCCTGGAGCGACACGTCGAAGATATGCGCAAATCGATCCAGAACGGTGAGCTCGGCATTCTGGAGGATGTCCGTTTTCATATGACCCTCGCTTATGCCACCAAAAACCAGGTTCAGATCATGCTGATGAAGAATCTCTACGATCTGCTTCATTTCGGCATCGAAGAGAGCCTCAAGCAGCTCTACATGGATCCGAAAAACCTTGAAACCATCCTGATCCAGCACCAGCGGGTGAGTGATGCCATTCGCCAGCGGGACCCGGACAACGCTTATGAAGCCATGCGCCGGCACAT
>JBNLAV010000195.1:0-2442 GCA_050302315.1 Desulfobacteraceae bacterium | reverse complement strand
ACTGGGGGTGGGGCGGGCGACGTTATACCGCTTCCTAACCGATCACCCCGACCTTCAATAGCCTGAGAGGCCCAGATCCTGCGTTGCCAGGAGCTTGCAGTAGATGGACTACGGCTGCGCTCCTGGACGCCTTGGCTCTGGGCCTCTCAGGCTATTGAAGGAGATCGATTTTAGCCATTGGGATCAAAACGCCGATTCTGCGTTGCCGGGAGCTTGCAGTAGATGTACTACGGCTGCGCTCCTGGACGCCTTGGCTCTGGGCCTATTGCAGCTTGTCTCAATTCCGACAGGGGCGTTAGCCCAATTTCCCTATCAAAAGTGAAAGGCAGATGGATACGGCAATCCAGAGCGCCGCTTTCGACAGGCCGTAGAAATCGATCTTTCTGTATTCTGTGATCCGCAGATGTCCCTCGGCGCCGCTGTCCGTCGAGTCTTCCGGGGTGATATAGCCCCTTAGCTTGATACTGCCATGTTTCACGGCTTCATTGCGCGGCGAAACCGATTTGGCGTCGTTGGGGTCGCTGAAAACGGATCGGTAGGTGGAATACAGCATGCACACCTCCTGTTCACCGTGGGTGAATTGGTTTTGATTGTATTTATAGGGGAGTTCTGGTATTAAGTAAAATTAATCTTATTATATTTTTAATTAAGGTAGACTAATGTTGCAGAGCTTGGATCGCCTGAAGGTGTTTCACTATGTCTATTCCGGGCGCAGTGTAATCGCGGCTGCGAAAACCTTGCATGTTTCCCAGTCGGCCGTAAGCCAGGCACTCCGGAAACTCGAAAAGGAGATCAAGAGCCCTCTGTTCACTCGTTTGCACAAGCGTTTGGTGCCGACCCTGGCCGGAGAGCGGTTGTTTGACGTCGTGCGACCCTTTATGGCGGATCTGGATGGCTGTCTTAAAACCCTGGAGCAGGCCAATGATCAACCGTTCGGAGAGCTGCGCATCGGCGCGCCGGCGGAATTTGGAAAGGCGTATTTCCCCGCTATCATAGCCGCCTTTCGGGAGCGATACCCGGATGTGACCTTTTATTTGAAACTCGGTGATGCCGCTACGCTCCTGCCGATGGTCGAGGAAGGGCAGATCGATTTTGCCCTGGTGGACGAGTTCCTGACCCAGAACCAGTTCTTCGGTCATCTCGATATGTTCCATTTCAGGCCCGTTGTAGCAGAAGAGGTCATCCTGGCGTGCTCAAGACAATATTTTGAAACGTCGATGAAGACGGATGTTTCTTTCGAAAACCTGAAACGGCAGAATTTTATCGCCTATCGCCGCAGCGCGCAGACGGTTAAAAACTGGTTCAGGCATCACTTCGGAAAATACAATGTCGATGTCACGGTTGCATTGACTGTTGGCAGTCATCAGGCCGTCATCGCCGCAATCCGCCATCATGTCGGCCTGGGGGTCATCGCTACCCATATGGTAAGTGAAGAGATCATCAGCGGTGAGATTCGGCGGATCGGCACTTCCAGAAAGGAGATTATCAACCAGATGTCCCTTGCCCAGTTGCAGAACAAGATCCCCACCCGTGCGGAAAAAAGGTTTGAAAAGTTTCTGGCAGAAAAAATTAAGCTGATGAAGATCTAAATCGGGACGTTTGAAACCATGCGACTAGGCCGTGGAGCGGCACCTGGCTGCCGGCGCCTCCAGGGGAACAGGTTTCCTTCTAAAGTCCTTTTTCGTAAACTTTGTCCACTGCGAGTTTGCTTCCCGAGGCGGCTTTGACGGCGAGCTCGTCGCAGCGCTCGTTGCCGGCAATGCCGGCATGGCCCTTGACCCAGCGGAATTCCACGTCGTGCTTTTCGCACAGATCTAGCAGTCGATCCCACAGGTCGGTATTGAGGGCAGGGGATTTGTCGGATTTTATCCATCCGTTGGCTTTCCATTTTTTAGCCCACCCTTTGGCGATGCCGTTGACCACATAGCGGGAATCGCTGTGCAGGACGACGGAGCTTGGCTTTGTCAGGGCGCTCAGCCCGGCGATGCAGGCCATCAGCTCCATGCGGTTGTTGGTGGTGTTGCGATAGCCTTTGGAAAGCTCTTTTGTTTTGCCGTTCCGGAGGATCACGGCACCGTAGCCCCCGGGGCCCGGGTTTCCAAGCGCGCCGCCATCAGTGTACATGACAATCTGCCCCGGTTTGGTCGGGGCGGATGTCGTCCGGCGTGCGGTGGTTCGGGAACGGGATGGGGACTTTTTTTGAGCGGTGCGCGGCGTTTTTCTCTTTCTCCCCTTGTTGGCTTCGATAAAGGCGCGCGCCTCCTCAATGGTGGGAAATCCTTTGTATACGGCGCCGGCATAGCCCCGCACCAGTTTTTCTGCGCCGCCCTCACCGAACCATTGGGTGAAGATGCCGGTGGAACGTCCGACGGCGACGGCGTAAAATTTCTTCTTGGCCATTTGTCTATTGCTCCATTATTTTGATGACGTCCAGAAATTGTT
>JBNLAV010000194.1:0-12210 GCA_050302315.1 Desulfobacteraceae bacterium | reverse complement strand
CGCGCTCGACAAGATCATGGCCGAAATCAACGCCGGCGGAAGCGACGACGACAACGAACAGGAACCCGAAACCCGGGACGGGGACAGCCAGCCCGAACCGCAGGCGGGCGCCGAACTCGACGACGAACAGCAGGCCGCGCTCGACAAGATCATGGCCGAAATCAACGCCGGCGAAAGCGATGCCGGCAACATCCCGGAATCCGAAGATCATCCGGAGGATAGCGAATCAGCTCCGCTTCCCGCCGAAGAACCCGTCGATGAGCATCCGCAGACACCGGAAAAAGACACGGACCGCATCGGCAATACCTTGAATGAAATTTTTCCGCCCACCCCGGGCTCCCCTGAGACATCAGAAGAAGGCGATCAGGACGCCGGGGCAGATAATCCCGACATAGAAGAACCGGTCCCAGCGGAGACCGCTCAGTTGTCTCTGGAAGAGTTTAACGAAGAACTCAACAAACTGTTGGCGGCATCCAACGTTAACACGGAATCGCAGTCTCCGGATGAAACGGGGGCATCTGCAACCAACACCGATGACAGCGCAGCAGATGAGGGAGATCAGGCATCGGATTCAAAACCGGATGCGTCATCATCCGGTGGGACATCCTCCAGCGATGATGCGGATGCCGATGCGTACGCCATGCTGCATGAAGTCGAACCGGACACGGCGCCCACGGCCCGCCGCCGCAAGAGCAAGTCCACCGCTCAAGCGTTCCGTCAACGAAAACCCATTAAAAGCATAGCATCCTTTGCAGTTGCTGCGATGCTGGTCGCCTGCCTCGGTGTCGGCGCCTATTGGTACTTCCTGATGAGCGAGCATCAGCCCCCGGCCGCGGGCAATGTCCCGGTGGCGGTATTCAAGGCGCCCGGCGCCTCTGACCCGACAGTGCCATTGCAGACGGCCGCCATCAATACGGAACCGGATCCGGTCCGGACCAGCCCCAAGCCACCGCAAAGCACATCCCAGACCGGCGCCTCCTCCACCGACGCGCTTGGGGCCATCAAAAACGATATCGTCTCGGCAAGACAACAGGTGCTCAAGAAAATCACCGAGGTCGAGGAATTGAAAGCCTACTACGAGAAAGGCATCGCTGAGGACCAGGCCAATATAAGAAAGGCGCTGGCCTCTTCGGGCGTTTCGACATTCGAGCAGGCCAAAGACCATCCGCAAATCGAATTGCGCCTGCGCTCCATCCAGCGGCGGCGGCTTTATACATTGAAATTGGAGATCCCCATCAAGGCGTTGACGTCCGCCTCCGAAGAATTGCTTTTTCTGCAGAGAAAGACCCGCATGTTCGATTCCCTGAGCAAGGGGTTGAGCGGGCTTGCCATACCGGAATTCACTCAGGAAGTGTCCACCATCATCGGCAACCTGCTGCAACTCAGCAATGAAGTTTCAATAGACGACATTCAAATGGCGGCGCCTGATCTGGAAACGATTTGGAATGCGGTGCTGACGGCAAAATCCGCCAAAACCGCATCACCGGTCCGTATCGATGACGCCCAGGACAGGGAGATCAGCCGTGATATCTGTCGAAACAACTTCGACCGCAAGTATCTCTTGACGATGTTGAATGTCGAGACCGCCCAATGTCTGGCCAAGTGGAGCGGCAAAGATCTTTATTTGAACGGATTGAGGCAGCTTACGCCTTCACAGGCAAAGGCCCTTGCCCAATGGCCGGGCGAGTGGCTCAGCCTTAACGGATTGCAGGATCTCTCGGCCGAGGCCGCCAAGCAGTTGTCCCAATGGAAAGGCAAGCGGTTGTCCTTGAACGGCCTGACACATTTGTCCAAACGGGCGACGCAACACCTTTCCAGCTGGACCGGAGAACAGCTGGAAATGGTGGGACTCGAGTCCATCGGCCGCTGGGAAAACTATGGTACGCGACTCTACCTTTCAGAGAAGCTGCGACGGAAACTTCAGGTCCAATAACGCAATGGAGCAAATTATGCAGCGCTTTTTCAGCCGGGCGACCATTATCGGATACACATTGATCACCCTTTTTCTGATCGCCTATTTGACCAACACCGCCAACGCCGAATCCAAGATCGACGAATTACATCGAAAAATCGCCGACATCGGCCTGTTGAACGAACAATTGGCGGACCGGATCCAACAGGCGGAGGCGGTTCTGGCGGCGTTGTCATCCCAGCAACAAAGCCTGGTCTCCGAAGTTCATCTGCTCCAGAAAAGCTATGCCTTCAAATCCTACCAGCAGGTGCGCAAATTCGATCGCGCGTACCATAACATCGAGTTGCTGCGTTCATTGGATGCCTATGGTCAAGCGTTCGCCGAAAAGATCCGCTTCTACCAGTCCGGACTCGACAAACTGAGCTACCTTCGCCAATTGGCCGAAGATGATATCAAGATGGTCAGCACCCTGAACGACTTTGAAATCGACGCCCTCACCACTCAGATCTCACTGGTCATCAATCGGTATCTGGGCGAGGCGCACATCATCCAGATCGATCCGGAAAGAATAAAATTATCCTCAGCTGAAGATATTTGGACTAAAATAGTTAAAGGTAAGCTTTAGCAAAACACCGCCTAACGCATTCCCGACAGGATACCGGACTCTGTGGGTCCGACATAGTCGAGACGCCGGACTTTCGATACCCCTGCCTTTTCCAGCATCTGTCGAATCTGTCCCTCCGAATAGGACTGTCCCGCTTCTGTGGCCTGGAGCATATTGAGAGCGAACAGCGCCGGAAACAGCGGAGCATCCATGGTATCGGTCAGTATGAAATCATGGACCATGATCAGCCCTCCCGGAGCCAGCGCTCCGGCCGCCTTGGCAACGATCCGATCACACGTTTCAAAGTCCTCGGCATGCAAGATGTGGGATATCCAGACGACGTCGTATTGCCCGGGGATGGCATCCGTCACATAGTCGCCGGCAGCGAACGCAATACGATCGGAAAGCTCGTGGGACCGGATGGTCCGCTCCGCGAACGGCCGGGTGGTGGGCAGGTCGTACACCACGGCTTCGAGGGCCGGATTCTGCTTGCAGAAGTGGATGGCATAGGTTCCCGGGCCGCCCCCCAGATCCAGCAAACGTCTGCGATCGCCAAGATCGATCTGCGCGACAATGTCGGGAGCCTGCTGGGAGGCGAGGTTATACATGCCCATTAAAAAAGATTCGCGCCGCTGCTCCTGGCTGACGGCGCTTCTCGATTTCAGCGGCTCGCCGCTTATCACCGCTTCATCCATTCTTGACCAGGTATCGGTGAGGTGGTGGTGGTGGAGTACCATATGCCCGATGTAGTCTTCTGCGTTGCGGGTCAGAAATCTTCTGGCAGCCGGTACGCATGAGTATGCCAGGTCCTTCTTTGCCAGCAACCCCATGGCCGTCAAAGCATTAAGCAAGATCGTGACGCCCCTTTCATCCCCATCGATCCGGCGGGCGATTTGATCGGACGTCATGGCGCTGTCGCCGATTACGGTGAACAGATCGAGCTTGACCCCGGCGTGCAGGGTGAAAATCTGCCAATAGCCGCCGGCCAGTTGAAGCAGGGAAGCGGCATCCCATTGTGGTGTATCCATGGCGAAAACCTCCTGTGCGTATAAGCGGGTTCACCTCCCTTCGAACCCAACTTCGGTGCTGTGGGCCCGCATGAAGGTTTTGAAACCGGTTCGCGTGGGATGAAATGCATCAGCCGACGTTGGGCATCAGCGCCCACTTGATGACCAGGCGGTCGCTTTCCCCGTAGCGGTCCAGGCAGAGTATGCCGCCGTTTTGCAGCTGGAAGATGGGCGGTTGGTCCTTTCCGGTGACCAGATAAGCGGCCAATTTCTCAAGGTGCGGCAGGTGACCGACGATCATGCGGTTGGAGGCCGCATCCACGGTGGCGGCAAAAGCGGTGACATCATCCAGCGGATTGATGCCATCGGCCGCAGCCGGTCCCTCCCGTAAACCAAAGGCCTCGGCCAGGATTTCAGCCGTCTGCCGGGCGCGTTTTTTCCCGCTGTGGACAATGCTCTCCACCTGCACCCGGTACCCGGTGGCCACGTCGGCAATACGCCTGACCTCGGCCGCCCCCTGATCGCTCAGCCCTTTTTGCGGATCCTCCTGCTTTGAAAGGCATCGACCATGCTGAACCAGATAGATAGCCATGGTTCCCCTCCCCTGGTTGATGTTGGCATTTTGTAGATTACCATTAACACGCCCGGCCGGAGACGTTCAACCGGAGTTCTGAACAGTGACGAGTCGTGGAGCCATTCGACTTGACATCATGAGCGGCTGCAATTAGGATTTTACAATATTCCACCGTTTTCATAATCCCAAAAGGGCCCCTTCCCGCTGAAGCGCCACCATTGGTCTGAACAGACAACGCCCTGAAATCAGGCAAGAATGAGGGCGCCATGAACTGTTTGCTTGTTTATCCGGCCTTTCCGACGACCTTCTGGAGTTTCAGCTACGCGCTAAAATTTATCCGCAAAAAAGCAGCTTACCCCCCTTTAGGTCTGCTCACCATCGGCGCCATGCTGCCGCCGACGTGGACCCGTCGCCTTGTGGATCTGAATATCGAACAATTGCGGGACGCGCACCTCGAATGGGCCGACCTGGTGCTGATCAGCGCCATGACCATCCAACGCGAATCGACCAATGAGATCATTGCGCGCTGCCATGCCAAGGGCGTAAAAGTCGTCGGCGGCGGACCGCTTTTTACCAATGAACCGGATGATTACGCACACGTCGATCATCTCGTTCTTGACGAGGCCGAGCAGACCCTGCCCTCGTTTATAGATGATCTGGCAAAGGGTCGCCCCAAAAAAGTATACCGTGCCGCAGATTTCTGCGATCTGACCGGCACCCCGGCACCGGCCTGGGAGCTGGCGGCGATCAAAAAGTACGCCTCGCTGAGTATCCAATTTTCCAGGGGCTGCCCCTTCAACTGCGACTTTTGCAACATCACCACCCTCTTCGGCCACCGACCGCGCCTCAAAACGCCCGCCCAGGTGACCGCCGAACTCGACGCCATCTATGCCACCGGGTGGCGGGGCAACGTGTTTTTTGTCGATGATAACTTCATCGGCAACAAACGCTTTTTGAAATCCCATCTTTTGCCGGCGCTGATCCGGTGGCGGCAGGATAAAAGAGGGATTGTCTTTATGACCGAAACCTCCATCAATCTGGCCGATGACCCTGAACTGATCGCCTTGATGGTCAAAGCCGGCTTTGACGCCGTTTTTATCGGTATCGAGTCGCCCGATGAAGCCAGCCTTGCTGAATGCAGCAAGCAACAGAATAAAAACCGGAACCTGTTGCAGGATGTGCGTTTCATTCAAAATGCCGGGCTGCAGGTCCAGGCGGGGTTTATTGTGGGCTTCGACAATGATTCGCCAACGACTTTTCAGCGCATGATCGATTTTATACAGCAAAGCGGCATTGTAACGGCCATGGTGGGCCTCCTCCAGGCCCCCCCGGGAACGCGTCTTTTCAAACGGCTCAAAAAGGAGAACCGGATCATTGGAGCGGTATCAGGCGATAATGTCGATGGGAATACCAACATCATCCCTAAAATGGGAATAGAGCGCCTCAAAGAAGGCTACCAGGAGATTATGACCCATATCTACGCGCCCAAGCATTACTACCGGCGCGTAAAGATTTTTCTGAAAGAGTTCAAGGTCTCGGAAGTTCGCGTCCCTTTGGATTTTCAACATATTCTGGCAGTGCTGCGTTCCAGTATCCGGCTCGGTATTTGCGGCAAGGAACGCTTTCAATACTGGCGCCTGATCATATGGACAGTGTTCCAGCGCCCCCGCCTGCTGCCCATCGCCCTCACCCTGGCCATCTACGGCTATCACTTCCGCAAGATCTGCGAACTCTATATTCAACATTCCTGATGCATAAAGCGGGAAGAACCCTGCCGGACGTTCGATTCCTGCGGCAGGGTTCCTTGCGCATCTACCGTCCGATGGAGAAGAAGAGATAGCCGCCGGAAACAGGATCGAGGAATCTGAACATTAAGTGGCCGCCTTCGCGGTAATAGTGCCCGTGTCTGTAAATTCCCGGACGGCCCTTCGCATACCGGTGCCATTGATCCCAGGATCTCCAGTGGCCCTGATAGGCATACCGGTGTCCTTTATGGACGTGATGCCCGTAACGGCGGTGCTTTTGATAGGGGTGCGCACTGTATCCACGATGATTGCGGTATTCGCGACCTCTGTCATGGTCATCGCGACGGTCACTGCGACGGTCATCGCGACGGTAGGTGTCGCGACGGTTGCCATCCCGGGAGCTGCGGTGATCGTATTGCTGCTTCTCGTTTCGATGGCTCTTCTGGTATTGTTTCGAATTGTTCCGCATCCCCTTCCGTGTTTCCTTGCTCCAGCTATCGGAAAAGGCAATACCGGTGAAACAGAAAATGACAATGGCCACAACGCTGAAAATGCGCAACTTATTCATGGGTTACCTCCAAACGGCTCTTAACGTTTAAGTAGCATGGGTTAAATTTCCAAGGATCCGGTGAATTTGAAATGAGAGACGCGGAGCCGCTTCAAAAAGTCTACAATGGAACTCGATGTCCGATCGGCAATATTTCTCAAATCAGCAGGATCCCGGTGTGCAAATTTGGTGGGCCCGACAACCGATCCGCATACACTTTTGTCATACCCGTCGCATTATTCTCTCCCTCCAATGGCATGCTCGCCTAAACAACCGTTATTTTTATAATTTTTTAACCGGTAAATGCTTGTTTTCCGGTACTATATTTGCAATAATATACACAATTCCTGCGAATATCCATCCAGGATGCCAATGGTTGGCATCCAGCTTTGCCTTCAAAACAAAAGGACCTGCTCATGAAACGACTTACCGTTGTTACGACGATTTTCTATTTTTTGATTTTAATCGCATGCAGTGGTTCCGGAGACAACAGCGCGGGTAATGATTCCAGCGATCAATCCAGCGACGTGTCCGCGGACCATGTCGCAACACTGCTGGCCGGTGCGGATAGCAGCCCACCGGCCGCAACGGTAAAAATTTGTTTTATCCACCACAGCACGGGCTCGGCCTGGATCATGACCTCCAGCGGCGGATTGGGTGCCGCGCTGAACGCCAACAACTACTACGTCACCGAAAGCGACTACGGATGGGATGCCGAAGCCGGCGACAACCTGGGCGACCGCACGGACACAGTGAATTGGCCGGAATGGTTCACCGACGTCAAAATGCCCTACGTTTACGCCAACAACGCCCATTATGATTACACCAACACCATCGGGGATCCCGCAGGAGAGAATGATATCATCATGTTCAAATCATGCTATCCCAATAGCGAGGTCGGCGCTTCCATCGATGATGAGAAACAGATCTATTTCGATTTGTTGGACTACTTCCAGGCCCACCAGGACAAGATGTTCGTGCTGATTGTGCCGCCCCCCGAGATCGTGATCGACAGTGCCCCGCTCACCCGCGAACTGGCCAACTGGCTGGCGGACTACGAAAACGGGTGGCTGGCCAGTTACGACTATTTCAATGTGCATGTTTTCGACTATTACAACGTGCTCACCGATCCCAACAATCATCACCGGGTGGAAGGCAGCGATATTGTGCACACCGTTTCCGGCTCACCTGTGGACGCGGCCTCCCCCAACGAACTCTATTACTATACGGGCACCAACAACCACCCCACAGCCCAGGGACACCAAAAAGCCACAGTCGAATTCGTCCCCCTGCTCAATGCCTGCTATCATATCTGGCAAGACAACCTGTAAAAGCGGAAAATATTGGAACGCCAAACATCGAGGTTCGAAGCTGGAGGTTCGATGTTCACCCAGGATATAGCGCACCCCTTTTTATGGATTATCCAAGGCCCGGCTCTCTGGGGCAAGATCTTTACTGTTGACGACGATTTCCGGATGCTTCCGATCGCCGGGTGACCACCATCCATATGACGGTCAAGACCACCAGCACGCCCCCGGCAATGATCGCCATCAGCGCCCAATTGGCAACTGAATCCACCTGCCGCGGCGCCGGCGGGGCGGATGGAGGCGGATTCGGGTTCTTGGGCGGCAGTGCTTGTACCGTCAGTTGGGGCAGATCCATCTTATAGCCCACCTGCAATTTAAATTGTTGCCCGGCCGGGATCGCTTTTGCCGGAAAGGAAGCGTAATTTAATCCGTTTTCATCCCTGAAGCTATCGGCGGTGATTGGGTCTGTACGAAAGGAAGTCGCGGCCGCCGGCTGCTGGACCCTCAATCGGAATTGGGAGACCGACAATTCTGCCTGCCAGGAAAATTCGAAGGTCCGCAGGTTGTCCTTGACCGTATAGGGCACATAGTACTCCACCCGGAAAGTCGGATCCGGGGTAATCAGGCTCAATTCTCCCAAACCGGGGCTGGACAGAATATCGTCTCTCATGATGCCGTCCCGCGAATCTATGCGGGCCACCGCATTGATCCGGGCCGACTCCGGAAGGGGCACCGTAACCCTGGCAGGCAGCGGGGTCGCGCCGGACAGGGTGCCGGTCAACAGGACCAGCACCGAGGCTTTATCGTAATCCGGCCAAAGATCGACGACCAAGGTATCCAGGGCGTCGGCGTCGGTCTCGGCAGCACCCGGGGACACAGGAATGGATAAGACCAGTATTAACGCAATCAAGGTCATGCTCATGGTTTTCATTATCAGCCACCCGGGTAGTGAAGGTTTCCAAAGTACTTCCGATTACTGGTGCCCAGCCGGCAGAGGATGGGCGCTATTGAGCTGCTCCGGATGTCTGGT
This sequence comes from Desulfobacteraceae bacterium, assembly GCA_050302315.1. Lineage (GTDB taxonomy): Bacteria > Desulfobacterota > Desulfobacteria > Desulfobacterales > Desulfosarcinaceae > JARRKU01. Next base: position 3,484 of record JBNLAV010000194.1, on the reverse strand, counting down.
TTCGGCTGCCGCTCTTTTCTCCAGCCGGTTTCTGAGCCAATTTCTTAAGCGCCCGAACAGCATCCGCGGCGGCCCAGTCCCGGGCGCCGATAACTTTTGCGACAATGGTCCCGTCCCCATCGATAATGAAACTTTCAGGGATGCCGGTGGTGCCGTATAGTTGCTGAATGGTGCCCTGGGGATCGAGCAGGGCCGGAAAGCTCAGCTTGAATTCTTTCATAAACGGGCCCACGGCCTTGGCCCCCAGGCTGTCAATACTGACCGCCAGGATTTCAAAGGGATGCCCCTTCATCTCCTGGTAAAGCTTTTCCATGGAAGGCATCTCTTCCCGGCAGGGAGAACACCAGGTGGCCCAAATGTTCAAAAAGACGACTTTGCCCTTAAGATCGCTCAGGCGCACCATGTTATTATCCAGGTCGGGAAAGGCGAAATCCGGCGCCGGAAGGCCCGCCGCCACCAACGCTCGGTTGGCAGAACGGTCCGAGGCCGCGTGCTGTTGATACAGCACGTATACGATCAGGGCCGATGAGATGACCCCCACAAGAATAATCGTCTTCCACCGGTCGCCGGATCGGGTTGCCGCTCGGTCCATACCCATACCACCTCGCCGTCTTTAGGGTTCACGCAAAAATCAATTTACATTTTCAGGTGTTGAGGCGCCCGCCCGGCAAAGCGTCAATGTACGGTAATATCGAGATTTTTCCGGGCTTTGGCAGCACCGCCAGGCAGGATGCACCGGCGCAGAAAAATGTGAAGCTATTTTTGCGCGAGCCCTTAAAAATCATCCGCCGAATTTACGGTCGATTTCCGCTTGAATTTCATCGATGTTCGCGCCCTGGGCATGCATGCGCGACGCCAAATGCGCCTCATCCATACAGATCCCTCAGGTAGCGGCATGATTGTCCACATAGCAACTGAGCAGATTTTTATGACCGAAATTCTCCCGGCATCGGCAATAACAGTAAAGTTTATCCAGCACTTCCGGGATATCCTTTGCGATGGCATACGCCAGGCGGACTTTGCCGCTGAACATGTTCGGCGACAACGTCGGTCGGGTTTCATGCAGCCCGCTTTGGGAATTTAACGTCTGTACGGGTTGGGGCTTGGGTCCGGGTGCCGGCTGCCGGCCCTGGTAGAAATAAAAACCACCCACGAGCAACAGGAGCACACCAATGGACAGCACCAACAAGGGATATTTCGAAGGCCGCGTCGCATTCGGCGCTTTTTGCCCGGCGGATGCTGCCTTGGGCGCGGCCTTTTTCTTTTTTTTCGCCATGTCGATCCTTCCTGATGGATTCACTTTGGGTTCGCGCAATGACAAATTTACATTTTAAGTGCTGAAGCGCCTGTCCGGCGGTGCTGCCAGGCAAGATGCAGCGGCGCATGAAAATGTGAAGCTATTTTTGCGCGACCCCTTGAATGCACATTGTCACCTGAAACACTATTCACGAAATACCCGCCGATCAAGATCATAACAATTGGTTTTGCCAACCATTTATCATCTTTTTATACAATATCGGGGTTATTTCAGCGGCGCAGCGTACCGCAGGGTGACCAACGTAGCCACCTGATGCCGGTTTCCCATGCTCCCGTTCCAAAGGGCCAATCCGAACGATGCCGTGTTTTGCCCGGGATCGAGCTGCACGTCCCGGGGGCTGGCGGTCCGCAAAGCGCGGCTAATTTCCAGGGTCCAATACCCGTCGGCCCACAAAGCCGCGCCGCGGATGTCGGCCGAGTCCCCCGTCTCGGGTCGACCGCCGATATAAAGCGGCAAGGCGCCATTGCCCCCGACTGTTTCCATTAGGTCCACCGGTTGCCGCTCCCCGTTTCGGATCTGAAATGCCGGACCGGGCGCATTGCCCTGTGTTTGTTGCACATTGAGAACCAGGGGCATGGCGCCCAGAACATCCGGTATGCGCTTGCCGGAAGTATCGCTGCCGTGGGCCATTGATTGTCCGTCCCGGGCCCAGCCAAAAGCCGCCGGTTTTGACCCCGCTGCAATATATTCCACCCGGTCGTCCAGGAAACCGTCTCCGGGCCTGCCGCTTTGCCCGGCGGCAAAGGCGTTCCAATACCATTCATCCACAACGGCCCCCTCCTGGCGTGTGGCCATGCGCGGAAATTCCGCAAAACGGCCGGTGGTGTGGCACAGCACGGCACAGCCGCCCTGTTTGAAATCGGCCACTTTGGACGTAATCTGCCAGTTCAGCGCCAGGGCGTCGGGCCAGTCTTTTTCAGCCTGCCATCGGGATTGGCGATAAATCCATCGTCCCATCTGATCCTGGGGGTTGGCATCGGGCCATTGAAAAACAAAATAGATCCGCGTTTGATCGTAGACCGCCCGCACTTTGACATCTGTCCCGGATCGAGGCGCGCCGTCATCCAGCTGCCAGGTGGCCACCGTGGTCTCCAGCGCTGTCTTCCAGGCGCCATCCGGGATTTTACCGTCCATAACAGGCGGGGCGATACCTTCCAGGCGACCGGCGACCACAACCGGCGCGACATCGGCCTGCATGTAACGGTCGTGACGATCGGGGGTGTGGCAGTTCAAACAGACCCGGTCGCTCCGGGTTTCGAGAATATTGGCCCTGGCCAGTTCGGCCCCTTCCCTGGCTTTGCCGCCGACCATGAGATCGGCATAGAAGCCTCCCGGTCCGTGACAGCCCTCGCAGGTCACACGATCTTCAAGATAGCTCCCGTCCACGGCGTTGAAGCCGGTGGTATGGCAAGCCCGGCATTGGGCCGAATCCAGATCGAGCCCTTCCCTGCGAAGTGCTTGGAGCTTTTTTTGCACCTTGTCCAGGGATTGGAATTTGAGCTTGCGCCAGCGCGCCACATGCCGTGGATGGGACCCCAGGTGGCACCGCAGGCACAATTGGGATCCGGTATACGGTATGGGCCGCCCATTTGCACCGAAGTTGAAAAGATCGATGCGGGTGTTTTTTGACGCACGCGCCTGAAGATATTCATACAAAGGTCGGCGCGGAATGCGCAGAGTGGAATGTGCCCGTTTTTTCTCGGTGGCCCGTCCGACCCCGCCGTGACACTCGGTGCAGCCGTATTGTTCGAAGGGGAAGCGTTGGAACTGGGGGTGGGTCACTTCCAGCGCATCCAGGTCCAGGTGGCAGGTGATGCACCGGTCGGCGCGCCGCCCGCCGTCGAGCAGGATCTGTCGAATGCGATAATCGGGGCGGCTCAGGTATCGCAGCCGCTCTTGTAATTTGTCGCGTCGGGTTTTGTCGGCCCCGGCCATGGCCTGGCGCACCTTGACCGCCTGCGCCTCAAAATAGGCCCGCTGGACCTGCTTCCATTGAGGGTTCATCTCATGATAAACAATCAGACCGGTGGTCACCAGCAGTGCCGCAACAAGCAGCGCGAATATACCGATAAGCTTGGGGGTCATGCCGCTCAAATCCTGAACCACGGGGTCGAGAGAACGTAACGCAGGTTGAACGCCAGGCGCAGCACGATTTTAATGGCCACC
>JBNLAV010000193.1:0-63624 GCA_050302315.1 Desulfobacteraceae bacterium | reverse complement strand
ACATTTGAACGGTTTACCAGTGGCGGTTTGGAAAATTCGGCGGAACTCGTTAAATCTTATTATAGAAATATAAAAGAAGTTTTGAAATCAAGGCCGTGCCAAACTTTGATCCGGAATTTACATTTAGAACTTTTGAATGATATAGAAGGAATCAAAGACTCACCTCAAGAAAAGCTAAACAATATCCGAAGGCTAATACTAGAAAAGAAACGGGGACGTGAGAATCTAATAAGAAAAATTATGGATAACTCTAGGCCCTTTTTATTGGATAAAAAGAGTATCTTAATTTATGGATACAGCTCTATGGTCATTCATGCCCTTGAATCCATCCCTGAAGAAATACGGAAAGATACTGAATTATACATTGCCGAGTGCCGGGGAAAAGCCCAGTTCAATATTGTTGATCAAATGATTTATAATGATGGACTGCAATATGCTAAAAAATGTAAAAAAATGATGTTTAAAAAAATATATTTTATACCCGACATTAGTGTTGCCAACCTAATGAAAAGAGGATTCATCGGTAAAGTTCTCTTCGGAGCCAACGGAATAGATAAAGATTCCGGAAATTTTGGTCACACCTGCGGTCATCTCATGGTTGCTGATTTAGCATGTATATACAATGTTCCACTCTACGTCATTTTGGACAGCAGTAAAATAGGTGAACTTGGGTATGATGATGAGACAAACAGAAAGATTAACTGGTTGCCGCAAATCAAAGGGTATTCCAAAAAACCCGAAAGTGATACTGATCAGGATCGGTATGAATCTGTAATGGAGCTCTTGAATCCAAGGGAGGATACAGTGGGCGCGGACCGAATCACCATGATTATCACTGAAAATGGGGTTCAGCACCCCAAAAAACATCATCGTTTTGGCCAGCTCCTCCTGCTACAGGATGCTACAAATCATAGTCAACCAGTGAACGATCAACAGGCGGAGGATACCAGTGTAGTGTAGCCAGTAAGTGAGGATGGGGTAAATTATTATTCTTCTCTCAATTTCGGCAACGATTTTTTATTTATTATAATAGTCCTTATATAACACAACCGATAAATCTGTGGGTGCTAAAAGGCAGTAGCCGATCTGCATTTTCACAGTTCCTTTATCAGAAAACTTAAAATCGCTATAACAACCTTGTCTTGTTTTTCTTGACGGGTTTTCTTGCTGATTCCGGCATCAAAATCGATTCGGTTATCGAGTGCAAGGAAAACTGACGTTTTTCTTGTTGTTGGAGAAGACTTGCTATCAGCGTATATTTACGCGCGAATGTTCGTGCCGAGGAAGGCGTGATGTTCGGCTCCTATATTCGGCATTCATCATCATAAGCCCTGATGCACATATTATTCTTCACTCTGAGTGCCGGTGCTTCACTGGCAAACGAGATGTCCCTATTTATAAACGTAAAACGACGAATAGGCAAAAACCCTGCTATTTAAGCCGGATAAACCTTTCGCGAGCAACTGTGAATGTTGGGCTTCACACGTTCAGCCCAACCTGAGTGCGATCAGGTTTCCACAACGCTTTTGTATTTAAAGTTTTCGACCCAGACGAAATTTAACGAATTTTCTTTCGGCCTCTTTATAATCGTTTTCTTTGTAGTAATCCGTATTTTCAGGACGGCGGAACTCGTCGCGGCATTTTTCAACTAGCAATTCAATGCCGGGAGTGTTGCTTGCGGCGCTATTCATGAAGCCTCCAATATGTATGGGGAAAATTCGGTGTAGATTTGAAATTCTTTCCTGTAATCGCGGTTACCCTTTGCCTTAGCAATTGCTGTGCGCCACAGGCAAACCAATATCGGCAAGCGTATCTCTGATCTTTTTTATTTTGAATGGTTTGAAAAGCCATCCGTCGATGATGCCGTCTCCCATATGGTCGAAAACCTCTGCCTGGCATCGACATGTCATGGCCACGGCCTTGGCATGTGGATGGTGTTTTTTTATCAGTCCTGCCAGATCGTATCCATTCAGCACGGGCATCTCCAAATCGGTAAACAGAAGATCACATGGCATGCGGGAAAAATAGAGAAACGCTTTGGTGCTGTCGAATGCAGTGGCGACTTGGTATCCGAGCTTACGAAAAATTGCTGCCATAATGTATAATGTATCCGGGTGATAGTGGACGACAAGCACACGAGACTCTCCCGGTGTCCATTCCAATTCATCCTTGAATTTTGCGTTGCCATATTCCTGGAATCGTGTATTCGAACCAGGATACTCGGATGGGTGTAACATGCGGATCTCCTTCTTATGGGACAAAGTAACTCGTACCTGAATCATCACAGGCGGTGTCCCAACTCCAAAGCGTGGGTGGGTCGGCAAGTTTAATCAAATGCGCCAGTGCTTCTTGCACGGCTTTGACAATCCAAACCGTGCTGTTCAAACTATAATCCCGCATAACATAGAGCATGGCCGGTATATCTTGATGGGTGATTTTGAATCGATTGAAAGTCGTCCATTGCGAATCTTCTTGATGGATCAATACCAGATCTATGGCCGGGTCCGTGATGATTGCCGATAGCCCTTGCCAATTGGTAACCAGGCTTACGCGGTGATCTTCACGCTCCAACGCCTTTTTGAGTACGGCGCCGGTCGATCCGTTATCATCCATAATGACAATCTTAGCCATATTTCATCTCCCTTGCGGTAACGCTATTTTGTGATGTAACCTTTCAATAAAGACACCGTACCCCGCTACGGCATTTTCAAAAGATTCACGACCATGGCGTATAATCGACGAAACCCGTATACCCCAATGAATGCCCTGATTTAAAAATTTCCATACCAATCCAACAACTTGCCATGCCGGCCAGCATCGGCAAGTAAGGCACGAGACAAATTTAAATTAATTTTATGCGAAGGTGTGCTGCGCTGGTTGAGAACGCGAATGAAATGCTATGGGGTCATAATTGAATTTCAGGGTGATATCGTTGATTGAGTTCTATGTGCACGGCTCCAGTTGTACAATGCCATTTTTTTTCGCATGCATCATTTATAGACGCTTGTTGATGAAGGCGCAATGCCCAATAGTGGCTATTTTTATCCTGATAAACAGCTCTTAGCTTCCCAATAATGAACCTTACCTTTGAATCGCAATTCACCACTGATAAATGAAGGAGCCATACCCTGCGTGGTGTTAGTTGTACGTCAGGCTGTTTTGGGTGTATAATACCATCACACGCTAAGGTTGCGTTCAAACAGCCCTGACCTGCCGATGGCATTATCCGATCCAAACGTCTTCAGTACCGATACTTGATTTCAAACCCGATGGTGCAGCATCACGTATGATAGGCTTTCAAATCGATACATAGATGGATATTTGGGAGCAAGCCATGGCCACCGCTGGTCTTAAGGGTTCACAGCCTTCTGAAATTATGGTGGTTGATGATAACCCTATTACCCTCAAATTATTGACCAACCTCCTGGCTAAAAGGGGATACAAAGTCCGCACGGCCCTGAGTGGAAAGCTTGCAATCGGGTCGGTCGCCTCGCAAAGACCGGATTTAATTCTATTGGACGTCAAAATGCCGGACATGGACGGCTTTGAAGTTTGCCGATGCCTAAAATCCAAAAGTGTGTATCGCAACATCCCCATCATCTTCATCAGCGCCTTGGGTGAAATGGATCAAAAAATCCAAGGCTTTAAGGCCGGCGGCGTGGATTACATCACCAAGCCTTTTCAAGCTGAAGAAGTATTGGTTAGGGTCAAAACCCATCTCAAGCTAAAAGAACTTACCGAGCACCTGGAACAAAAGGTGGCTGAACGAACCACCGAATTAACCCATGCCAACCGAACCCTTCGCCGCGAAATCCGGCACCGCTGCCAAACAGAATCTGCTTTGCAGCAGACCCGCAAACACCTGGAAAAAATGGTGGAACAGCGCACGGCTGAACTCACCATCAAAAACCTGCAACTGAAAGACGAAATCGACCGGCACCGTGAAACCGAGTCTGCTTTATCGGAGAGCGAAATTAAATACCGGACCATATTTGAAACCACCGCCGCAGCAACCATGATCGTCGAAGATGACGGCACCATATCGTTGGTCAACAGCGCACTGGAACACCTGACCGGTTTATCCAAATCACAAATCGAAAGCAAAAAAAAATGGATGGAGTTCGTTGCCGAGGAAGATCTTGGGATGATGCAGAGATTTCACCGGCTGCGTCGAATCGATCCGGATGCGGCACCACGAAATTATGATTGTCGGGTCAAGGCCAAGAATGGACAAATCCGTAACATGTTCGTCACGGTGGCAATGATGCCGGGCACAGATAAGAGTGTGGCCTCCTTCCTGGACGTGAGCAAACTGAAACAGATCGAACAGAACCTGCGCGAGTCGGAAAGCCGTCTTCGCTATCTCTCCTCCTGTTTGTTGACCGCACAGGAAAATGAACGCCAACGCATTGCCATGGAGATTCATGACGATTTGGGACAAAACCTGGCGGTGCTGAAGCTGCAGTTGAACTCATTGGCCAAACGACTGAGAAAAGATCAGCGCACTCTTAAAACCGACTTTAAAAAGGTGCTGGGGTTTATCGATTATATTATTGAAGAGATGCGCCGCATTTCAAGGGATCTCAGCCCCTCTATCGTTCAAGATCTGAAGCTTTGCCGGTCCCTTAAATGGATGCTGCATGATTTCAACAAGCACAACGGTGTGCTTATTTCTCATGAAATGATTGATATCGATACCCTGTTCGATACCAATGAGCAGGTCATCATCTACCGCATATTTCAAGAGGCGCTGAACAATATTCGCAAACATGCACATGCACAGCACGTGAAGGTGGCCATTGACAAAGAAGAAAATCAGGTACACATCGCCATCGAGGATGACGGCAAAGGTTTTGATCTCGATGAAATCAGCCAACGGCACCCAGCCGAGAGAGGATTGGGCATCGCATCTTTGGAAGAACGCGCTAGAATGCTGGGGGGAACCCTTAACCTGACGACTGAAAAAGGCAAAGGGACCAGTCTGGCCATGACCATCCCGGTAGGACTGGAAAGAGGCGAATCATGACATCATATCGCATTATGCTGGCCGATGATCACGTCATGCTGAGAGACGGCATCAGGAAAATCATTAATGAAACAAGAGGGATGGAGGTAGTAGCGGAAGCCTCTGACGGCCTTGAATTACTCTCATTGCTTAAGCAAAACCCGGTGGACATGGTGATACTGGATATCTCCATGCCCCGCTTAAGAGGTATCGAAGCCGCCCAGGAGATCAGGAAATCTCACCCTCAAATAAAGACATTATTTCTGAGCATGTATAAAAAAGAAGAATATTTGCATCTGGCACTGTCCGCCGGTGCAAAAGGATATCTCTTAAAGGAAGACACTGGCAGTGAGCTGATCCACGCCATCAACGCAATCCGCAATGGAAAAACGTACTTGTCACCATTGATTTCAAAGGACATCCCCGATGACCTCATCAGCATTTGCCGCAGTGACGGGCGCCTGGCCAATGACCGGCTGACCCCCAGGGAAAGGCAGGTATTAAAGCTAATCGCCGAGGGTAAAACCAGCAAAGAAATTGCCGCCCTTCTTTTTATCAGCATTCATACGGTCAACAACCACCGAAAAAACATCAAAAAGAAGATTAATGTATTAAAGAGCGCGGATATGGTCAAATATGCCATCCAGCAAGGATATGTTACGTGAATTGCTGACGGGCTTGAAGCGACAGCCCTGCTTTTATGATCCCAACATGGTTTCATATTTTCTTGAATTCAGGCCTGACGCAAACGGATTTGGACCTCAGGCGCTTCAAACGCCGTCATCGCCATAACGGGAAGCTTAATTTGAGAAGCCGATAATCCCTTTCCCGACCGGTATGAAAAACACTTCCTACCATTGTGAAACCGATTGGACAAATTCGGCTCTTCGATAAACGCATCGATTGCCGCTAACCATCATTTATGAATCTGGAGACCATTTTTATCTGATATTGTAGCAGGATAGCCCTCCCCCGCCTTTTGGTCGCTCAGGCACCGCCATCGAACGATTCTTTGCACGAAATTTGCATCGTTCACAATTATTTAGTATGGTTAATTGTATCAGGTTTGACGCCGCGCTCTCTATCTCCGACGATCCAGTTCATTTTCGTCTCCTCGCACACCATCTGAAATTCTAATTGTCGCCCATTCAGGAAATTGGCAATGGTAGCCACACAGGATGGACGCCAGGTAGCTGTCTTCACACCTCAATCCGCCGGTGGGGGGGTGGAGAAGAGGAAAGTCGAAAAAAGGTGGTTCCAGTCTCAAGATCAAATCGACTGGTATGGATGGGAATTTGGTTTGGCCTGCTGTTCTGGGTCATAGAGTCCGCCATTCACGCATACGTGTTCCGGCAGGGTGCGCTTGTCAGACAACTGCTGCCCCTGTCGAATCCCAACGAACTGTGGATGCGCGCCATCATTTTCGCGCTGATGCTTTCTTTCGGGATCTGCGCCCAGAAAATGGCTGAGCGGCGCAAACAAGCCGAGACGGCGCTCCAAAACGCCTTCGATGAGCTCGAACGCCGAGCGCAGAAAAAGGCCAACGAACTTGTGGTGGCAAATCGCAAACTGCAGGATGAAATCGCCGAACGCAAAAGAAACGAAGCCGCGGTCAGGAAAAGCGAGGAAAATCTGCGTGCGATCATTACCGCCTCCCCCTTGCCCATTATCGCGGTCACCACGGATGGTCTTGTTACACGGTGGAATCCAGCCACCGAGCGCATTTTCGGCTGGACAGCAAGCGAAGTCCTGGGCAAACCCTATCCCATGGTTCCCGACGACAAGCGGGAAGAGTACCACCGCCTGGTAAGGCGCGCAGTCGAAGGGAAGACGGTCAGCGGTATCGAGGTGGTACGCCGAAAAAAGGACGGAACACTGGTTGATGTCAATTTGTGGAACGCCGCCATCGTAGACGTCGACGGCAAGGTCACCAGTGTCATGGCGGTCTTCGAGGATATCACAGAGCGCAAACAGGCGGCGGAAACCCTATCGTGGCAGGCCGCCGTCAACGCCGCTGAAGCAGAGCTCAGCGCCGCATTGATTTCACCCAAATCCATCGATGACATTTCCACCATCGTCCTGGAGCAAGCCAAGTCCGTGACGGGCTGCAAATTCGGTTACGCAGGCTTTATCGACCCGGACACAGGCTATCTGGTCTCTTCGACGATGACCCGGGATGTATGGGAGGTCTGCAACGTACCTGACAAAAATACAGTTTTCAAAAAGTTCCAAGGGCTGTGGGGCTGGGTATTGACCCACCGCAAACCGCTGCTGACGAATGAGCCGCAGCGCGATCCGAGATCCACGGGCACCCCCGAAGGTCACATCCCCATTCGAAGTTTTCTTTCCGTCCCTGCGAAGATCGGCGAGAACCTGGTCGGGCAGATATCACTGGCCAACGCCGAACGGAAATTCAATCAAAAGGATCTTGCGTTCGTGCAGCGGCTGGCCGCACTTTTCGCCATCGCCATTGAGCGGAAACGTTCCGAGGAAAAATTGCGGGAAGCCCATGAAACGCTCGAACGACGGGTGGATGAGCGCACTTTGGAGCTGACCGAAACCAACAAGAGGTTGGCGCGGGAAATGAAGGTCCGGGAGGAGGCCGAACAGCATATTCGCAATGACAAGGCCATCCTCCAATCCATCCTCGACGGGATATCCGATGTCCTGGTCATGGTGGACAACAACCTCAAAGTGGGGATGCTGAATCGAGCCGCGGTAACATACTATGGCATCAACGATTATCGGAAAACCTTCGGCATACCGTGCCACGAAGTTTTTAAAGGAAGAGGGGAAGTGTGCGAGAGATGCGCGGTACCATCGGTGATGTCCGATGGCCAGGATGTCCTCGTCGACCGAAAGGGGCTGTTTGATCCGGAACGGCTCGAACAGGTGGCGATTTATCCGCTTAAGGATGCCAATGGCTGTGTCACGGGCTGTATTTACCGCATCAGCGATGTCACCCGGCAAAGGCAGGTCGAACAGCAGCTCATGCGCGCCGACCGGCTCTCATCACTGGGGCAGCTTTCCGGAGGCATAGCCCATGAAATCAGGAATCCGCTGTCGGGAATCCGGCTGCTGGTGGATGTGCTCTGCGACGGGGAGCGTTTCCAGCGGAGCGAATTCGAAACCAATGTGTTCGAGGAAATCAATCAGAATATCCATAAAATAGATGCGATCATCAGGAGAATTCTCGATTTTGCCAGGGAATCGACGCTCATGCACAGCGAGATCAGCCTGAACCGGCTGATCGAGGAAACCATACGGTTGTGGTATTCAAAACTGAGGGGGCTGAGCATCAATTTGAAAATGATGCCACGCAAGGGACTGGGAGCTGTTCGGGGAGACGTCGTGGCCGTCCAGCAGGTGATCAACAATCTCATCCAGAACGCCATCGAAGCCATGCCGGATGGCGGCACCCTCACAATCCGCACCGATAACGGCAATGCGTCCTTCTGCGAGAACCGGTCAGTGGTCAGAATCACCATCGAAGATACCGGTCCGGGGATCCCGGAGGAGCTGCAGGAGAAAATTTTCAACCCGTTTTTTACCACCAAGGCCACCGGGACAGGCCTGGGTCTTTCCATATCCCACCAGATCATCAAGCAGCTCGGGGGTATCATCTCCTGTGGAAATGCACCTATCAAAGGAACCGCTTTTGTCATCGAGCTGCCCGTTGCCGAGAGGAATTGACCATGCACGAAAAGATACTCATCGTGGACGACGAACAGGGCGTGCTGATGGGGCTGCGCATGTCATTGGAGAACGAATACCTGGTGGACACAGTCCGGAACGGGAGCGCTGCGATGGCATCGCTGGCCGAACATAATCACGACCTGGTTCTGCTGGACATTGGTCTTCCCGAAGTGAGCGGTTTGGAGATCCTCAAAAAAATCAAGTCCGACGCCCCGGAGACCCTGGTCATCATGATCACCGCCGTCGATGATGTGAAAACCGTGGTCAAGGCATTGAAGTCGGGGGCGTACGATTACCTGGTCAAACCCCTGGGCGTCCAGGAAGTCAAGGTCACCGTGCGCAACGCCCTGGAAAGCAAAAAACTCAAAGACCGGATCCGCCGGATCCAGCAACCCAACATTGACAGGTACAACATCGACCTCATTGGCCAGAGCCCGGAAATCAAGACCGTGATGGAAATCGGCCGCATCGTGGCCACAAGCCCCACCACGCCGCTTCTGATTGTCGGAGAGAGCGGTACGGGCAAAACCCTGATGGCCAAAGCGGTCCACTACACATCCGGGAACCCGCCGGGCCCACTCGTGAAGATCAACTGCACGGCCGTCAACAGCGAACTGTTCGAAAGCGAATTTTTCGGATACGAGCGGGGAGCGTTTACCGGTGCCAGGTCGGATGGGAAGAAAGGCCATTTCGAACAGGCGGACGGCGGGACGATTTTTCTCGATGAAATCGGCTCCATGCCGCTGGAGGTCCAGGCCAAGTTTCTTGGCGTCCTGGAGGACAGCACCTTTTTCCGGGTGGGCAGCAGCAAACCCATCGTCGTGTCGGCCAGGATCATCGCCGCCACCAACAAAGATCTGGAAGAAGCCGTGGCCGGGGGGGCTTTCCGGCAAGACCTGTTTTACCGACTGAACGTGGTAAAGATTGAAATGCCGCCGCTGCGTGACCGGAAAGAAGACATCATTCTCCTGGCCGAACATTTCGTTGAAGCCTACAGCCTCAAATTCGGCAAACCCTGTCCAAAAATCTCGCGGGAGGCCGAAAAGAAGCTTCTGGCTTACCATTGGCCTGGAAATGTACGCGAATTGCGCAACATGATCGAACGGATCATGATTTTCCAGACCGGAGAGGTGCTGCTTGCCGAGCACATTACTTCTTCCGGCGATGGACAGATGGCGCCCGGCCAATCCGTCGATTTTTCCTCAACCGCTCTGGATTACGAAGCCACCATCAAAAGCCTCCTCGAAGAGGCCCTCAAGCGCACGGGAAACAACGTCCTGGAGGCCGCCCGCCTGCTAAAGATCCCGCAACATAAAATACGTTACCGTATGAAAAAATACGGCCTGCGGTAGCCGCTGCCGGCCGGGATATTCATCCCGTACAACCCGATAACAATATTCGCACACCATCAACCTGTTGAAATAACATCTGTATAATGACAGGATGCCCCTCTCCTCCCGTCGCGGGTGGAGAATATTCTCAAATCAGTCCGCTCAAACCTTCCCGGAAAATCCGTGATCAATCGGCCTTCATCACATACAATTATCTGTAAATATTGAAAATACAGATTTAACTGCCCATGTCTCCATCACATGGCACATTTCCTGCCAAAGCAAAATAGAGTGAAGTCAATAAGATTCCGAGGGAGAGATGGTAAATAGGCAGATAATGCATCGGATACTGGTGGTGGATGACGAACCTTCGATTGGCAAAGCCCTGACGTGGGGGCTTTCGTCAGATTCGGTGGAGGTGGATGTGATCGAAAACGGAGAAGGCGGCGTTCGGCTTGGAACCCGGAAGTGTTACGACGTTGTGATTGTCGACCTCTGCCTTCCGGACATCGACGGACTCGAGGTGGTTCGAAGGATCAAGCTTTGCTGCCCCGATGTCATCGCCATCATGATAACCGGAAAACCGAGCGCAGCCCCCCAAGGCGATACCTGCCCCGATGAAATCAGCGCCTGTCTGGAAAAGCCCTTGCAACTGCAGATGGTCAAGGATGCCATCCGGCATGGGATCGAAGGACGCGACGCCAGTCCCATCTGATTCCCTCTGCGGCCAGCCGGCATCAGGTTCCAGTGTAAAGGAACCGGTGACGGTATTGCCGGCCCGAAAATGTTTTCTAGCAAAACACCGCAAGTTCAAGCCACAGTGATGAAAGGAGGACTCACAATGGGTATCAATTTCTATAAACGGTACACAGTAAAGGAACGGTGCCCGGACGCGCCCTCTATGACCATATGGGGACCGGTATTCGCCCTGACGCTTGCCTTGCTGGTAATGATGCTGGCGGCCGGCAGCGCCCAGGCCTTCACCGTTCATGTGGTAGACCAGTACGACAACCCGGTCTCCGGGTTCAAGTGGCTGCTGGAGGAGGACAACACCAACCCGCCGGAGCCGGGAAATCATCGGCCGGTGGATACCACCGACGTGCACAACAACACCCTGGCCATCAGTCTTCACAAAAGTCATGCGCCGGTGGTGGCCAGCGGAGAGGAGTCCAGCCTGAGTTCGACCGCCATCGCCGCGGCGCCCGGAAAATACTTTGTCTCGGTGCTGCCGTATGGTGATCGGGCCCCCGGTGGCGTCACTTATGACATGGGGGGATCACCGGTGACGGTGGTGGACAATTCGGAAGTCGTCACGGTTTACGTGCGGAGCAACCCCATCGAAACCGCACAGGTCTCCATCAAGGTGTTTCACGATGGCAACGGCGGGCCCCTGAACAACGCACCGGATGCCGACGAGCCGGGGTTGGCGGGCTTCACCGTCACCTTGACGGACCAGGGGGGCGATATTGTCCAGGATTACTTCGGCAACCCGCTCTGCGGCACCGGCGATTGCGTCACCGACGCCAACGGCGAGATCATTATCACCAACCTGGCGCCCAACAAGTACGGCATCCAGGTGGAGCCGCCGGCTGGCGAAGGCTGGTATCAGACCACCACCATCGAAGGCACCCAGACCATCGATGCCTGGGTACGGCCCAACGAGCCCCCCTTCCTGGTGGAGTTCGGACCGCCTTTCTGGCACGCCTTCTATGGTTTCACCCAACTCTACAACAACCTGCCGCCGGGCGGAAGCACGATCACCGGCCAGGTCCTCAAAGGTCATCTTTCGCGGCCGCCGGACATCCAATTCAACGAGGGCCCGCCCCCCGAAGCGGAAGCCGTGGGCGAGCGCTGCCTCGTCGGCCTGAATCTTCTTGAGGGTGGGAACTCCCAGGGGCTTTTCGCAGACCTGTGCGAGGACGGCACCGGCAACTTCACCATTCCCAACGTGCCGGCCGGCACCTACCAACTGGTCATCTGGGACATCTCCCTGTTGCACATCATCTCTTTCGACACGGTCATCGTGGATGGCGTCAACTCGGTGGCCCTGGGTTCCGTCATCACCCCCATGTGGTTCGGCCTCCAGGAGAACAATGTACTTTTCGGCGATGTGGCCCTCAACGACTACGGCCTCGGCATCCCCGAGCAGAACATCAACCTGCGCTTTCGCGACGGCACCATCTACCAGGCCTTCCCCACCGACGGCAGCGGCTTCGTGCCGTTCCAGGCGGTCTTTCCCTTCTTTCACTGGCTGGTCAACGAGGTGGATTTCGCGGAACGAAAGGCCACCGGCCTCAGGGTGGTCAACGACCTGGGCGGCCCGGTGACTTTCGATCCCGACGGCGAGGGCAAGCGCAACCCCAGCGCCCATGAGCAGACCGGTACGGTTCTGACCCAGGCCTTCCAGCTCTTCGCCGGCCAGAACCAGCGCTTCGATTATACCAAGAACAATTACGGCCTGAACGAGAACGGCGGGATCTCGGGCACCTTGACCTATGCGACCACCCGCGCCGAGGATGACCCGCAATACGCGGCCGTCGAAACCTGGGAGCCCGGCATCCCCCGGGCGCAGGTCAGCCTGTACAAAGACCTCATCTGCAACTCCAACGGATTGGACGCCGTCTTCCCGATTTGTCCCGAGGCCATCGCCGGCGAGGTGGGCGACGGCATCCCGGATCCTGTGGACCCGGCCTCTGCCGTATATCCCTATGTCCCCACCTATGCCGACGTGGACAACTATCCCCTGGATAACTTTCCCGGACCGGAAGATGTGGACAACGGCGCACCGGGCGTCTTCGACTACGGCGACGCCCTGATGGTCGCCTATACCGACTCCTGGGACGACAGCCCGCCCACGGGATGCGAACTGGGAACCGGAACGCCGGTTTCGATCCATGGCACGGATGTTCCCATCGACCAGTGCGCCGAGGGACTCAGGACCTGGAATCAGACGGTTCCCGGGGTATTTGACGGCGGCTGGGCCTTTGGTCCGGGCATCGATGCCGCCGACCTCAACGCAGCGATCGCGGACCCGGATACCGTCACCGCCATCGGTGCGGACGGCGACCGCTACCTCCTGCCGGCGACCTACATCGTCAAGGCGGCCACCCCGCCCGGCTATCAAGTCGTCAAGGAGGAGGACCGCAACGTGGATTTCGGTCCTACGCCCATCCCGGCCATCCTGCCGCCCCGCTGCGTGGGTGAAGACCATGTGGTGCCGGAGCTTTTCAGCTTCCTGACCCAGGCGGACGGGATCACCCCGCTGCCCGGCGTGGATCCCAACGACCCGGACAACTGGGCGCCCTATTCACACAATCCGGACGGCAGTTATCCGGCCCCGCCCAGACCCCTGTGCGACGCCAAGAAAGTCGACCTGGGCAGCGGGCAGAACGCCGCGGCCGAGTTCCACCTGTTCACCGACGTACCCAAAGCGGCCCGGGCCGTGGGGCTGATCACCGACGACCTGGCCAACGAACTGGCGCCGGGCAAACCCGCGTTCACCGAGAAGTACTCTCCCCCGTGGTTCTCCATTGCGGTCTTCGACTACACCGGCCGGCAAATCAACCACACCTACGGCGACGAGTTCGGGGCCTACAACTTCCTGGCGCCGTCCTCCTACGCCATCGATCTGCCCACCCCCAGCGGCGTGGGCCCCAAGATGCTCCAATTCTGCCTGAACTACCCGTTCCTGCCCGACGGTTCGGAGGATCCGCGCCACCGGGCGCAGTACAGCACCACCTGCTACACCTTTAACTTCGAAACAGGACGGACCACCTACCTGGACACCCCGGTGATCCGCCAGGCGGCCTTTGTGGGCGCCCTGCAGAACCAACTCGATTGCGAGGAGCCGGCCGGCTCACCGGTCATCGCCAAGGTTACCCCCGCCGGAGACCCTGTCGTCAACGGCACCTGGATCAACGGCACGGCGGGCGAGCAGATCGCCATCTGGGCGGCGGGCGATGTGCAGGTGCGCAACCCGGCCTATCCGGGCGGCACCCTGGGCAATCCCGACGATCCGCCCAGCGAGCCTGAATTCATTATGAACCACTATGGCTTCGGCGGCACCGCGGGTATGGTGACCCTGAACGGCACCGTCCTGGATATCTTCTCGTGGTCGGATGATCAGATCGTGGCCCAGGTTCCGGCCGGCGGTTTGGCGGTGGGCACCTACCAGCTGACCGTGATCAATGCAGCCGGAATGGCAAGCCCCTACGGTGTCACCGTGACCGTCGATCCGACGCGCAGCATCGTCCGGGTCGGCCCGACCCAGGCCATCGCAACGATCCAGGCCGGTATCGACGCCGCGCCGGCCAACGCGCTGGTCCTTGTCGATCCCGGTATCTACAGGGAATTGCCCATCATCTACAAACGGATCGCCCTGCAGGGCGCCGGGGCAGGCGCCACCACCATCGTGGGCAGCCACTTCAGCTCCGGCTCCGCGTTCACCAACCCGCTGGTGGCCTGGCGCAACAAGATCGACGATTTGGCCAACGCAGGCCAACTGGGGCTGCTCCCCGGCCAGGATCCCGCCGTACCGGATTTTTTCCTCAAGGACGGGGAAGGACCCGGCGTCTTTGTCTCTCCGCCCCCCGGGGTCTTCACCGGGATGTGGCAGCGGTTGGACGGATTCACCGTGACCCTGGCGGACCTGGGCGGCGGCATCTATGTCAACGCCTACGCCGACCAGTTCCAGGTGAGCAACAACGTGCTGAAATCCAACGCCGGAAACCTGGGCGGCGGCATCCGGGTGGGCAACCCCACTGTGGCGGCCTTCGCCCGCGGCGGAGTGGCGATTCCGGACGGCAGCGCCAACCCGAACCTGAACATTCACCACAATCAGATCAACCATAACGGCAGCCTGACGGTGGGCGGCGGCATCGCCCTCTTCAAGGGGGCCGACGGTTACACCGTCTCTGAAAACCGCATCTGCGGCAACCTGGCGCGCAACGGCGGCGGCGGCATCGCCCACCGCGGGCTGAGCGATGACGGTACCATAGGCGGCAACAATGCCCAAAGCGGCAACATTATCGCCTTCAACGAGGTCTTCCAGGGCGATCAGCCGGGGCCCGGACTGGGCGCCATCGGCGGCGGTGGGGGCGGAGTTGAAATCGCCGGCGATCCCGACCTGGATGCCACCGGTATGACCGAGGGCACCGGTAGTGTGACCATCGCCCACAACCTGCTCCAGGGCAACCTGGGAGGTTCGGCGGACGGCGGCGGCATCGCCCTGCGCGAGGTCAACGGCGACGATGTGGTGACCAGCAACAACCCCAACAACTGGTACACGATCGATATCAACCGCAACCTGATCGTCAACAACGTGAGCGGCAGCGGCGGTGGCGGCCTGTCGTTGCAGGACGCCGTCAACGTGGAGATCTTGCGCAACACCATCGCCCACAACGACAGCACGGCCACCTCGGTCTTTGCCGGCATCGGCGCGCCACCCACCGCACCGCAGCCGGCGGGCATCGTCTCGCGACCCCACAGCGGCCTCCTGGCGGATGCCACCGGTCAGACCTTCTCCGACCCGGGCACCCTGGATCGGAATATCCTGTACGAGAACCGCTCGTTCTACTGGGACGACACGGCCGCCGGCAATATTCAGGGCGGTCTGCTGCCCCTTGCCGCCGCCCCGGTCTATTGGGATCTGGGGGTGGCGGGCGCCGGCGCCGCCTGCCTGTCGCCGACGCGATCGCGCCTGACACTGCTGACCTATCCGATCGACCCGGGCTGTACCTATCCCAGCACCGGCGGCCAGGGCAACAGCACCGGTGATCCCAACTTCACCGCGGCGTACTACAACGATCTGCTTGCCGCAGCGGCAGCCGACGAGGGCGGCAACTTCGTTCAGGTCTACTACACGCCGCTCGGCGTACAGGGCGACTATACGGATACTGTCGGCGGAGCAGGGCCGTAAATACAACGCACGGCCGGGCATCCCGCCGATGCCCGGCTGATTAAAAAGCATCCGTGCAACCGGGCTTCCGGGTCCGGCGGCACGGGAAACCATAGCAACAGGAATTCGTTCTTGATCAAAGTAAAGGAGAGTGAAGATATGAAACGTCACAGGATACTTCTCATGATCCCGCTGTTGATGGCCTTGCTGTTCATCGCGGGACCTCCCCAGGCCTGGGGCGCGGTCGATGTTCAGTGCCCCGAGGACCAGGACGGGGACGGCATACCGGCTGTGCATCCGGGTACTGGAGCAGTTCTGGATCCGGATGACACAGATCTGTCGAACATCTCCTGCATGCACCTCACCGGCGGCGACGGCTGGGTCAATATGGCCGACGGCACGGAGCTGTATGTCTTCGGCTTCTCGGATGTCACCGGCATCCCGCCGAGCGAAGTGCTCACCAAAGGCATTTTTCGAACCGCCTCACCCGCACCCACCATCCAGGTGCGGGAGGGCGACGAGCTGTACCTGACCCTGACCAACGTGGGCACCCACCAGCGACCGGACCTGTTCGATCCGCACACGGTGCACTACCACGGCTTCCCCAACGCCTCGGCTATTTTCGACGGCCTGCCCGAATCGGCCATCGCCATCAACCAGCAGGCCAGCCTGACCTACTATTACAACAACCGGGAACCCGGCACTTACATGTACCATTGCCACGTGGAGGCCACCGAGCACATGCAGATGGGAATGCTGGGCAACCTATATGTGGATCCTTTGCAGAACCAGACGGGCTACGGTGGGAATCCCGCCACGGTTGCAGCCAAGGAGGGTGGTCCCGGACCCTACGGCTATGTCTACAACGACAACGACGGCACCACCGCCTTTGACGTCGAATACGCGCTTCAACTGCAGGCCTTTGATGCCGATTTCCACAATGCCAGCGCCAACACACAGCCCCTGCCCTTTGCGGACATGATCGATACCTATCCGACCCTGAACGGCCGGGGCTATCCCGATACAACCGTGCCGGGAGATCTGCTGCCCCCCGCTCCCAACTCCTGCGGCGGGGATACGGCTTTTTGTGAGCAGCCCTCACCCCAGCGGGTGAGTTCGCTGATCGAAGCCACGGTGGGGCAACGGGTCCTGCTGCGGATGTCCAACCTGGGCGTGGTGCAGCACTATACCATCACCGTGTTGGGCATTCCCATGAAGGTGGTGGGACGCGGCGCACGTCACCTGCGCGGTCCAGGCGGCACGGATGTGGTCTATGAGACCAACTCCATCAACCTGGGCGGCGGCGAATCGGCCGACGTGATTCTCGACACCAGCGGTGTGGCGCCGGGCATCTACTTCCTGTATGCCACCAACCTCAACTATCTGAGCAACAACCAGGAGGACTACGGCGGCTATATGACTGAAATCCACATCAGCGGCCCATAAAGGAGGAGCGCTATGAAAAAGAAAATCTTCCCATATCACGGAACGTGCGTGATTCTTGCCATCGCGCTCCTGTTCCTGCTTCCGGCCGCAGCCGGCGCCCAGGCTGATATCCCCGGCGTCGACGGGCCGGTATTCAACCTGGTGACCGGAAGCTCCAGTTTCCCCACACCGGACGGCGACAGCCTCTTCGTCTGGCTCTACGGAGACGGCAGCAACCCGGTGCAATACCCGGGGCCGACCCTGATCGTAAATCAGGGAGAAGCGGTGACGGTCAACCTCACCAACCATCTCCCCGTTCCCGTATCCATCGTCTTTCCCGGGCAGGGCCCGGTGTCGGCCAGCGGCAACAACCTGGGGCTTCTGACCTGGGAAGCCGATGGGGGCGGTGGCTCGGCCAGCTACAGTTTCACAGCATCCCACCCGGGCACCTATATGTACCACAGCGGCACCAATACCGAACTGCAAGTGGAAATGGGCCTGATGGGGGCCCTTATCGTGCGGCCCGCCGGCTACGATGCGACCAGCAACCGTACGGCCTACGGAACCCCCGACAGCGCTTATGACCACGAGTATCTGTTCCTGCTGAGCGAAATGGACCCCTACATCCACGATCTGGTTGACTTCGGTTTTATGGATCTGGTGGACAATACCATGGCCTTTCCGGTCTTCTGGTTCATCAACGGGCGCAACGGTGTCGACACCCTGTCGCCGGACGGAGTGCCCTGGCATCCCAACCAGCCGTACGGCTCGCTGGCCAGGACCCATCCCGGTGATAAAGTGCTGCTGCGCATCATCGGCGGCGGCCGGGACCAGCATGCTTTCCACCCGCATGGCAATCACTCACGGATCATTGCACGCGACGGCCGGCTGCTTTCCAGCAATGGCGGAAATTCGGCCAACCTTTCGATGGAGGACTTCACCATCTCACCCACGCCGGGCGGGACGGTGGATGCCATCTTCAACTGGACCAGCACGGGGCTGGGCTGGGATATCTACGGCACCGGGGCGGGGTTTCAGCACCAGTGCAACGGGCTGAACCTTAATCAGGGCCCGTCTCCGGGCATCATCGATGCGGCATCGGGGGAGGACTGCACCTACCACGGTGTGGAGATCCCGGTGACACTTCCCGGATTGCAGGATCTGACCTTCGGCGGCTGGTACAGCGGCAGCCCCTTTCTGGGGCACTTCGGCCAACTGCCCCCGGGGGAAGGCGGTCTGAACCTCAACGGCGGGCTCTTTTTCATGTGGCATTCCCACAACGAAAAAGAGCTGACCAACTTCGATATCTTCCCCGGCGGCATGCTGACCTTTGTGGTCATTGAGCCGCCCGGCGTGGATATACCCTGAGGAAAGGAGGGAGAGAATGAAGAGATATATAACAGTTCAATTCGGCAAGCTGGTGTTGTCGGCGCTGGTCGCATTGGGCCTCCTGGCGTCCCCCTCCTTTGCCGCGGAATATTGGATGTGCGTCCAGCCGGTCGACATGACCATGCCGGATGCCACCGTGGTGCCCATGTGGGGGTTTGCCATGGACGACGATGCAACGCTCGGCAACGGGTGTCCGGGTCCTGCGACAGTGCCCGGTCCCAAGCTGACCGTGCCGTCGGGCGACAACACCTTGATTGTTCACCTGCGCAACGACCTGACGGGTCCGGGCAGCGAGCCGGTCTCGTTCGTCATTCCCGGTCAGGCGATGCCGACCGGATTCGCTCCGGTCTTCATCGGGAACCGCGTTCGATCCTTTGTCCAGGAAGCGGCGACGAACGGCGGCACCCAGGACTACACCTGGAATAACCTGCAGGCCGGGACCTACCTCTATCAAAGCGGCACCCACCCCCAGGTTCAGGTGCAGATGGGCCTCTACGGCGCCTTGACCAAGAACAGCAATGACGCATCCAACGAGGCCTATCCCGGCGTAACCTACTCTACCCAGCGGGATCTCTTCTACAGCGAGGTATACCCGGCATTGCACACCGCGGTGAGCGACGGCAGCTACGGTACAACGGGACCGACCAGCACACTGGACTACCACCCCGAATACTTCCTGCTGCACAGCTACGACAGCGCCACCAACCTGCCTTTCGATGTCACCATCGATACGGGCACGATCCCGCCGAGTTGCATCAACAGTAACATCGGTCAGGGCGATCGGCTTCTGCTGCGCATATACAATGCGGGATTGCGGGAACTGGCGCCCATGCTGCTGGGCGCGCACTTCAACCTGGTGGCCGAGGGCGGCAGAAAATATCCTTTTGCCCGCAACCAGTACGAGATGCTGCTGGTGCCCGGTTCCACCAAGGACGCGATCTTCACCCCGCCGTACGAGGACGATTTCAAACTCATCGAGCGGCGTCTGAACCTCACCGACAGGGAGATCAGCGGTGCGGGTATGCAGACATGTATTACCGTTGCGGGTGTCAGCAACAACACACCGGTGGTTTCGATCAGCCAACCGGCCGGCGACATCTCGGTTCCCGACGGCACTTCGATCACCTTCGAGGGAGCAGCAACGGACGTGGAGGATGACGATACCGCCCTTACGGCAAGCATGAGCTGGTCCTCCAGCATCAGCGGTGCTTTCGGTCCCGGCGGCGGCGGCCCCTTTCCTGCGACGCTCTCCCCCGGCATTCACATCGTCACCGCTTCGGTCACCGACAGCGGCGGTTTGACCGGTTCCGCCATACGCACCGTGACCGTGACCGTAACGGTGCCCAATGTGGTGGGCCAGACCCAGGCGAATGCGGAAGCAGCCATCCTGGCGGCGGGACTGACCGTCGGAACGGTGACGCTGCAGAGCGACGCGGCACCCTCCGGCCAGGTGATCGACCAGGATCCGGCTGCGCTCAGTTCGGTGCCCGGAGGCTCGGCGGTGGACCTTGTGGTGTCGACAGGCCCGGCGGCCGGCAACACGGCTCCGGTGGTGACGATCACCAATCCATCCAACGGCGCCTCCTTCACCCAGATCGATTCGGTCCCGTTCAGCGGCACGGCCATCGACGCGGAAGACGGCGATATTTCGAGCAGTCTGAGCTGGACCTCCAGCATCGACAGCCCGCCCGATATCGGCAGCGGCGGTTCCTTCTCGACCACGCTTTCCATCGGGACCCATACGATCACCGCTTCGGCTACCGATAGCGGCGGACTGCCCGGATCGGATTCCATTACCGTCAACATCGTCGCTGCGGCGAGCGACAACCTGACCTGCAAGAAGGCGGATTACAGGGCTCAATCCGACAGCATCTCCATTGAGGTCCGGAGCGATGACCTGCCCAAGGGCAACCGGATCATCACCGGTGTCATCGACATCAACGGCGACGGTTTCGGCGGCCCCGACGACTATGATGTTGGAATTATCCCGGTGAAGAATCCCGGTTCCGACGTCTACAGAATCGTGATTCAGCCGTTTCCGGATCCGAATCCGATCGTGGGAACAAGCGTCTTCAGAGCGACGAGCGACATCGGCGGCATGTGCGCGATTCCGGTAAATTAACCGGATTGACTATCAACCCCAAACCGGGCGTGCCTTCCTTAAACGAGGGGCATGCCCGGTATTCATCACCCTTCGGGGATTGTTGATTGATCCAGAGGAGGATAACCATGGAGAGCATGTTCCGGATTAAATACGTTGCCATCACAACCATCGCGGCGGCCCTGCTATGGAGCGGATCGGTACGGGCGGTGAACAACCTGCCGCCGCCCGAGACCGAAGACAAAAAACTGAGCGCCGCACTGGCGGCCATTGAAAAAGGAAAAGCCCAAAAACGGGCGACGGTTTCCGAGGAGATGGCCAAGTCGCTGACGCCCCTGGAAAAGCAGTGGGGTGTCAAACTGTACGGTATCCGCTGGACCGCGGGCGGTTACATGTTGGAAATGAAATTCCGGGTCCTGGAGCCCGACAAAGCCTTTCCGCTGCTCAAACGCCAGACCCAACGATACGTGATCGTGAAAAAGAGCGGGGCTGTCCTGGAGGTGCCTTTCACCCAGAAGCTGGGATCGTTGAAGTCCAGCGTGCGCGCCTCCAACATGGTCAAACCGGATCACAACTACATCGCCCTGTTCGCCAATCCGGGCAAGCATGTGGCCCCCGGCGACAAGGTCACCCTGGTCATCGGCAATTTCATGGCCGAGGATCTGACGGTGCAGTAAACCCAGATGTTGCCGCTTGGAGCATTCAGCGTCGAACGACAATCCGGGGATTGTTTTGGAGGTCGAATTATGAAGAAGAAATCGATGATGGTCATCTTTATCAGTTTCCTGCTCCTTTCGATGACAGGTGCTGCAGTCCGGGCCGGCGAAATCTCCCCTGACCTTCAGAACATGCTCGCCGGGGCGGCCGACGACGATCCGATGCGGGTCATCATCCGGCTTAAGGGTATTATCGAACTCGGGGCGTACAAGGATCCCGACAAGGCATTGCGCCGCTCCAAGCTCATCAAGGCCCTGAAGGTCAAAACCGATGCCAGCCAGAAATCTTTGAAAAAATTCCTGAAAGACAACGGCCTAATGGACAAGGACGTCGAAGTGCTCTGGCTGATCAACGGTGTGGCCGTAACGGTGCCGGCCGCAATGGTCGAACCGCTCGCGGCGCGATCCGATGTGGAAAAGGTGGACTTCGATGCGGCGGTGGCCGCACCGGCGGGAATTTCCTCCCCCTCGGCAACGCCCGAGTGGAACATCGAAATGATCCGTGCGCCCGAGTTCTGGGCGCTGGGTCATGACGGCGACGGGGTCGTGGTGGCCTCCCTGGATACCGGGGTCGATTATTTTCACCCCGACATCGGCCCGCAATGGCGCGGCGGTTCCAACAGTTGGTACGATCCAAACGGCGAACATGCCGTGCCGTACGACCACTCCGGTCACGGCACCCGGGTTATGGGCCTCATCGTGGGCGGGGACGCCGGCGGCACCGTCATCGGTGCAGCCCCCGGCGCGCAGTGGATTGCGGCCAAAATCTTCGACGACCGGGGGCGGTCGCGGCTGAGCCGGATTCACATGGCGTTCCAATGGGTCCTCGATCCGGACGGCGATCCCGATCTGGACGACGCGCCTGATATTGTCAACAATTCATGGTACCTGCAGAATACGGTCGATCGCTGCAACACGGAGTTCTCCCAGGACATTGCCGTGCTCAGGACCGCCGGCATCGCAGTGGTGTTTTCGGCCGGCAACACCGGGCCCTACGCGGCATCCAGCGTCAGCCCCTCCAACAATGACGGCGGTGTGGCCGTCGGAGCTGTGGACGCCTTTCAGTATGTGGCCGGTTTCAGCGGCCGCGGGCCATCCGCATGCAGCGGCGACATTTACCCCGCGCTGGCAGCGCCCGGCGTTGGTGTTCTGACGGCGGATCGCACCCTGGGCGGCGTATTCCCGGATTCGTACATATCCGTGTCCGGGACCTCTTTCGCCGCACCGCATGTTTCAGGCGCCATGGCGTTGTTGCTGAGCGCGCTGCCCGGCCGGACCCTGTCGGAACTGGAGCTCGCCCTGCAGCAGACGGCGTTTGACCTGGGCCCTTCAGGTCCCGACAATGAGGCCGGCCACGGGCTGGTGGACCCGATGGCGGCATTTCTGGTGCTGACAGGCCCGCCGGCGGCCCCGGTGGCGGCGGACGATGCCTACAACGCGATGGCGGACATTCCCCTGAGCATTGCCGCACCCGGCGTGCTGGCCAACGACGTCGATGCCAACGGCGATCCCCTATCCGCCCGGCTGGCGTCGCCCCCTGTGAGCGGCAGCGTTTCCCTGTCCGGCGACGGCTCCTTCCTGTACATTCCGAATTCCGGTTTTACAGGATCGGACAACTTCACCTACATCGCCGACGACGGTGTACTGGACAGCAACCCGGCCGCTGTTACCATCACGGTCGTGCCGGCGCCGGTCAACTCGCCGCCTGTGGCCAATGACGATGCAGCCGTCACCATTGAAGATGTGGCGGTCGCCATCGATGTACTCGCCAACGACACCGATGCAGACGGGGATTCCCTTGCCGTCAGCACGGTGAGCCAGGGCACCAACGGCTCGGTGACGAACAACGGCGGCAATTTGACCTACACGCCGGATACCGGCTTCAGCGGCAGCGACAGCTTCACCTACACGGCCGGAGACGGTACGGACGACAGCAATGCGGCCACCGTCACGGTAACAGTCGACCCGGCGGTAAACCTTCCGCCGGTGGCGGCGAATGACGCCGCTACGGTCAGCAGAAACACAAGCGGCAACCGCATCGACGTAGTGGCCAACGACAGTGATGCCGACGGCAGCATTGACGCATCAACGGTGGCGATCGCAACGGCCCCGGATAAAGGCGGCAAGGTGGCCGTCAATGCGGACGGCACGGTGGCCTATTCGCCCAAAAAAGGCTTCAGGGGTACGGAGATCTTCTCCTACACCGTCAGCGACAACGAGGGCGCCGTTTCCAATACGGCGACGGTCAGCGTTGATGTGGTGAAATAACAACCCGTGAAGGGGGTAGCGGTCATGGAAAGGATAATAAATTACCTGATATCGAAGAAAAGCGTGACCGTGGTGCTGGTGGCGCTCATTGCGGGAATCGCGATCGGCTACGGACTGAAGACCGGTGACTCGGGAGACATGCCGTCCGTGGATCAAAAACGCGCCATGGCCGCCGTCCCCGACCAATCCCGCCCCGCGCCCCCGGATGCGGCGCCGGCCGTTGCCGAAGACGACAGGATGTACATCTGCCCGATGAATTGCGTGGCGCCCGCGGACAAGCCCGGCAAGTGTCCGGTATGCGGAATGGAGCTCGTGGAGGCCCCCCGCGACCACCACCACGAAGACGGCCCAACAAGGATCGTCCTTTCCGACGAGACAAAAACGGCGGCCGGCATCCGGACGGCTCCGGTTGAAGAAAAATACGTCACCGCCGATGTCAAATTGTACGGCAAAATCGAATACGATCCGGTTGAGCAGTATAAGGTGACAGCCTACGCGCCGGGGGTGATCGACAATATCTATGTCAAACGCGCCGGGCAGGTGGTCCGGAAAGGCGATCCCCTGTTTGATCTTCATTCCGCCGAACTTTACTACCTGGAAGAGGAGTTGTTCGAAACATTGAAAAAACTGCCCTGGGAAATTGATCTGCGGCCTGGGCAGTACCACGGCCGCAAACGGGTAGGGAGATGGAACCGGCTGCTGATTCCCCCCAAGCAGGCCGGAGCGAAAAGCGCCATGGACCAGGAAGAGACCGAAGCTTTCCAGAAAAGCATGAAGCAGATCAAACGCAAAATGAGACTACTGGGGCTTTCCGAAGAAGATATCGACGGCCTGATTGTCAAGGGGCGGCCCACCGGAATTGCGACCGTGACGACGCCGATGACCGGCGTGGTCCTGGAACAAAACGCCTTCCGGGGGACCTTCGTCAACACCGGAGAGGTGGTGTTCACCATCGCCAACCCAAGGGTGCTATGGGCGCGGCTGGATGCCTATGCCTCTGATTTTCCCTGGTTGCGCCTGGGCCAGGAAGCCGAGTTTGAAACCGATGCCTATCCGGGAAAAATCTTCGAAGGAAAGGTGGTCTACCTCGATCCGGAGTTTGATCTGAAGCGCCGTGTATTCAAAGTCGGCGTCCTGTACCAGGACGCCCGGGGACTGATGAAACCCAACATGCTCGTGCGGTGCGTGATTCATGCCGAGCTCACCTCCGGAGGACAGAGCGTGACCGAGGTCGTCACCCGGGGCATGATGCACACGGCCCAGACCCACCGCACCAATAAAGCGCCACTGGTGATTCCGGAGACGGCGCCGCTGATCACCGGCAAACGCGCAGTGGTCTACGTCGAGGCGCCGGGAGCGGGGGGGACCTTCGTGGCGCGCGAAGTGGTGTTGGGCCCCAGGGCGTCGGGGTACTATGTCGTCAATGAAGGACTGCACAAAGGCGAGATGGTGGTGGTCAACGGCAATTTCAAGATCGACAGCGCCGTTCAGATTCTGGCCAGGCCCGGCATGATGGCCCATAAGGCGGAGCAGTTGTCGCGCTCCCACTACCGGCAAGTGGAAACTCCGCCCATGCCTGAGATGCCGCACCCCAAACACAGCAAAGGCGCACAATATAAGATGTTCGGAAAGTAACAACCGTACGGCTGCAATGATTGGGCAATCCCAGGAGTTGAGACGATGGACGAGATGAAATCCCGGCGTTCTTTCTCATTGATCGCATGGATCATCGGCTTTTGCCTGCACAACCGGATGGTCGTATTTCTGATCACCCTCATCCTGCTGGGCTGGGGGCTGATGGTGGCGCCGTTCGATTGGGAGCTGCCCGGCCTGCCGCGGGATCCCGTCCCGGTGGATGCCATCCCGGATATCGGTGAAAATCAGCAGATTGTCTTTACCGAGTGGCGCGGGCACTCGCCCCGGGACGTGGAGGACCAGGTCACCTATCCGCTCACGGTCTCCCTGATGGGCATCCCGGGAGTGAAAACCATCCGCAGCTACTCGATGTTCGGTTTTTCGCTGGTGTACCTGATTTTTGAAGATGATATCGAGTTTTACTGGTCCCGCACCCGCGTCCTGGAATATCTCAACGGTCTGCCGGCGCGCGAGTTGCCGGATGGCGTGGTACCCACCCTGGGACCGGACGCCACCGCTCTCGGCCAGGTTTTCTGGTACACGCTCGAGGGGCTGGACCCCGAGGGCCGGCCTGCGGGCGGCTGGGATCTGCATGAGCTCAGAACGCTGCAGGACTGGTATGTGCGGTATGCGCTGCTCTCCGTCCAGGGTGTCAGCGAAGTGGCCTCCGTCGGCGGATTCATGCAAGAGTACCAGATCGATGTTGATCCGGACCGCATGCGCTATCGCAACGTTGCATTGGCCGAAGTGGTCGATGCGGTCCGAGGGGCCAACGCCGATGTGGGGGCGCGCACCATAGAAGTCAACAAGGTCGAGTACGTCATCCGGGGGCTCGGGTTCTTAAAAAACCTGGAGCAGATCGAAGATTCACTGATCAAGGTAGTTGACGGGACACCCATCCTGGTCCGCCACGTGGCCAACGCGACGCTGGGACCGGCGGCCCGGCGCGGGGCCTTGGACAGCGGCGGCAATGAGGCGGTCGGCGGCGTGGTCGTTGTCCGCTATGGTGAAAATCCCCTGGCGGTCATCAAACGGGTCAAGGAGAAGATTAAAGAAATTTCCATGGGACTTCCCAAAAGGACCCTGCCCGACGGACGGATAAGCCAGGTCCGGATCGTTCCGTTTTACGATCGCAGTGATTTGATCAATGAGACCCTGGCCACCCTGCGGTCGGCATTGTCCAACGAAATGCTGGTGACCGTGGTCGTCATCTTGATGATGATGTTTCACCTGCGAAGCTCATTGCTGATTTCGGCCATGCTGCCGCTGGCCGTCCTGCTGTGCTTCATCGCCATGAAGAACTTCGGGGTGGATGCCAATATCGTCGCGCTTTCCGGAATTGCGATTGCCATCGGAACCATCGTGGACATGGGAATTATCGTCACCGAGAACATTTCGCGGCATCAGGATCTGGCGCCGCCGGAAGAAGACCGGATGACCATTGTACTGCGGGCCACACGTGAAGTCGGCGGTGCGGTCCTCACCGCAGTTTCGACCACCATCGTCAGTTTTCTTCCGGTGTTTACCATGGTGGCGGCTGAAGGCAAACTGTTCAGACCGCTGGCTTTTACCAAAACCTTCTCCCTGCTGGCGGCCTTGCTGGTCGCCCTCTGTCTGCTGCCCTCGCTGGCGCACCTCGTGTTCACCCGCCGGAAGGGTCGTCAAGCGTGGGGCTGGATGTTCTATGAGGGGTTGATCTATCTGGGCGGTGTGATGGCGCTCCTTTTTGATTGGCGCATCGGCCTGCTGCTGGTCCTGATGGGGACCTACAACCTGGCGGCCTTTAAAATGCCGGCGGCGATGAAACCCTGGCTGCAGCGGATCAAGTATATTTTGGTCGCTCTGGGCATGATTTTTATTCTCACTGAATGCTGGCGGCCGCTGGGACCGGAAAAAGGCCTGCTGGCAAACTTCTGCTTCGTCGTGAGCCTGACCGGGGCGCTGCTGGGAGCGTTTCAGATCTTCCGGCATTTCTATGACCGTATCCTGGACTGGTGTCTGGCGCGAAAAGCCCTTTTTCTCTCTCTGCCGTTGTCCATCCTGATCCTGGGGGGATTGATCTGGCAAGGCTATGGGGTCATGTTCGACTGGCTTCCCCGCTGGTTCAACCAATCGGCGCCTGTTGCTTACCTGGTTCATAAATTCCCCGGCCTGGGAAAGGAATTCATGCCGCCGCTCGATGAGGGGTCCTACCTGTACATGCCGGTAACCATGCCCCACGCCTCCATCGGAGAGGTCCTGAATATCCTTCAGCGCCAGGACCGGGCCATTACGGCCATACCTGAAGTCGAGAGAGCGGTCGGTAAACTGGGGCGGGTGGAAAGCCCCTTGGATCCGGCTCCGATCTCCATGATCGAAACGGTGGTCAACTATAAACCCGAATTTCTCACGGACGGTGACGGGCGATACCGCAAGTTCCGGTTTACGCGTGATGCGGTGGACCTGTTTCGAGATGAAAAGGGCAATCCGATGCCGGCTCCGGATGGCAGGCCTTACCATGTCAGGGGGCGCTATGAGAGGGATGGCAACAACCAATTGATTGCCGATCCCGGCGGCCGCGCCTTCCGGTTGTGGCGGTCTGCATTGGACCCGAAACTCAATCCGGGCCGCGCGGCGTGGCCGGGGATCCATCACCCCGATGACATCTGGCAGGATATTGTCCGTGCCGGGACCATTCTCGGCACCACAGTGGCGCCCAGGCTTCAGCCCATATCCGCCCGCATCGTCATGCTCCAGAGCGGTATTCGCGCCGGCATGGGAGTGAAGATCTACGGTCCCGACCTGGTCAGCGTGGAGAGCGCATCCAGTAGGATCGAAGCCTTTCTGCGGCAAGAGCCGACCCTTGATCCGCAGTCGGTGATCGCCGACCGCATTGTGGGCAAGCCTTATCTGGAAATCGACATCGATCGGCGCGCCATCGCCCAATACGGCATCGGTTTGCGGCAGGTCCAGGATGTCATTGAAATCGCCATCGGCGGCAAACGGATCACCAACACGGTCGAAGGTCGCGAGCGCTACCCTGTTCGGGTCCGGTACATGCGAGAACTGCGGGACAACCTGGATACCATCGGTACGGTCCTGGTCGAGGCCCCGGGCGGTTTTCGAGTGCCGTTGAACCAATTGAGCAGTATCAATTATGTTCCGGGCCCCCAGGTGATAAAGAGCGAGAACACCTTCATGGTCGGTTATGTGCTTTTCGATAAAAAGCCCGGATTCGCTGAAACCGATGTGGTTGAGAATGCGCGGGCCCATCTGATGGAGAAAATCAGCAGCGGCGAACTCGCGCTTCCCGACGGCGTCAGCTTCAGTTTTACAGGCAACTACGAAAATCAGGTCCGCGCCGACCGTAAACTGCTGGTGATCCTGCCTCTGGCCCTGATCACTATTTTTATCATCTTGTATATTCAATTCAAATCGGCCCTGACCAGTATGCTGGTATTTTCAGGGGTCGCTGTGGCATGGGCCGGCGGTTTGATCATGATCTGGCTCTACGGTCAGCCCTGGTTCATGGATGTCCACCTGTTCGGAGCGTCCATGCGCGAGCTCTTCCAGGTCCACCCGATCCATTTGAGCGTGGCCGTCTGGGTGGGATTCCTGGCGTTGTTCGGCATCGCCTCGGATGACGGGGTGGTCATGGCGACCTACCTTGACAGTGCGTTTGCGCAGCACGCCCCCGCAACGCGGGAAGCAATCCGCCGGACAACGATCGCTGCAGCCCGGCGCAGGCTGCGGCCCTGCCTGATGACCACGGCCACCACCATACTGGCCCTTATCCCGGTGCTGACATCCACCGGCCGCGGATCGGACATCATGATCCCGATGGCGATCCCCATCGTCGGCGGTATGTCCCTGGAAGTGGTCACCATGCTGGTGGTGCCGGTGCTCTATTGCACCATTCGGGAATCGAAATTGAAAAAGAAAACTGCAATGGCAAGTCCGGAGACAGCGCCAATGAAGCGGACAAATCGCGTTAAATGAATGCTCAACACCTTCTTGATCCCAGGCAGTGGAGACCGACACTTATCGGCAAACCTTTTCCATTTCGTTTGCGCCGACAGCCCGTCCAAGAGGCCGCGCAGCATGGAAGTCTCCGCACAGAAGCAAGCCTTGAAAAGTTTTGAGACCGATTCTATGCGCAGGCCATGATATCCGCCCCGGCCAGTTGTCCCAGATCGTGGTCGAAGGCGTATAGAAGATGGAAGGTCGCCCCGACAGAGCTGTAAAAAATACCGAAACGCCTTGACGAAGCCATCAGATGGATGCCGTTCCCGGCGGTATGGTAGTAAATCTTTTTTTTAAGGTAACTTTGGTAGACCTTCCGGACATTGAAGCCTTTGCCCGAATCCTCCAGACGCACCAGCAAACCGCGATCTCCCAGAAACACTTCTACCTTGATGGGTTTTCGGGGGTCTTTGTTATGGCCGTGGCTGAAGGCGTTGGAGAGCGCCTCACACAGAAGGCCCTTCTCGCCAATCAATTCATAGCGGTAGGGTTTCAGCCAGGATTCCAAAAACCCGGCGATATCGCGCTCGTACTGGTAAAGCCAATCGTATCCGTGGCGGTACGTGGAGTCGACGCATTCCGGAAAATCCGCCGGCACCACAGTGTCGCACCGGACCTGCTTGGCCGATTGAAGAAAACGCAATGCTTCTTGGAAGTTAATCGATAAGAGCATCTTGTTCTTTTAACCTATTGCGCTGCTATACGATAGCCCGTTGTGGGCCGCCTGACAGCTTCCGCCGCAGATAGCGGCCGCCAGCTCCTTTTCGCTACGCGGTAGACAGTCGAACACGGTATAGGCCTTGCCGACGTGATCCAGTATGTGCGCATCACTGCCCCCCACCATACCGCACCCAAGATCCCGGGCGTATGATCTGGCCGCTTCCGAATGCTCCCCGCAGGTGGATGTACTGAAAACTTCGACGGCGTCAACGCCGTGCAGGGCGCTGCATGACCGGAGCGGTTGCGCCACCTGGCGATACGCCATCTGCGGATGCGCCCAGATCACAGCCGCCTCATGCTCCCCTGCCACCTGCAAAATGCGCTCGGCGCTGACGCCCGGCTTGAGGTCGTCCAGACCGTCCATACCGATCACAATAAAATGCCCGTTGCAGCTGCTGATTTCGACGCCGCGAAAAATTCGGATTCCGTTCAAACCGCGATTCAGCGCAGCGATCTCATCCTGCGGCCACAGGGTATCATGTTCGGTAATCACGACCCCATGCAGCCCCCGCTCGGCCATGACCGTCGGCAGCAGCTCGGGATCGAGCAGCTCCGCACAAGGCGAATACCGACGGGTGTGCACATGCAGGTCCACACGCCACTGCGTGGAAGGTGCGGCGTTCATCGTCATCAAAGCATCTTTCGGCACAACGCGCTATATGTTTCGGGAGCGCTTCCCGGCAGTGCAAAGGTCCCTTGTAAAGGGATCACCTTTGCACAAAGCCGGGATATCCTGTCGACATCTGCGCACCCAAAACATCCGCCCAACGGACGACTACCTGAAGAACTCGGCAATTTCCTGGATTGCCGAGGAAATCTTCATCTTACCCATGGCCACATTGCCCTCTTTCTCAAGAATCAGCACCATGTGCACATGGGCGCGGCCCGATGCAGTGGCCGCAAAATCCGTGGCCTCATTGAGGCACCTGCAAATCACATGGGACTTGGGTGCCTCCACGTGTACCAACTGCCCCCGGCCCACGTTCATCACTTCCGTGGTCTTTTGCGCTTTAAGCAGCACATCATTGGCCAGGGCGCCCATTTCGGCCAGGTTCGTGCCATTGACGTTGCACTCGGCAACCATCTCGCCGTTGGGCGAAAAAGCGCCCACGGCCTGAAAACCGTCGATGACCTTGAATTTCTCCAGTACTTCGTTAATATCCGCCATTTTTAACTCTCCTTTCATGGACTCAATCTTTGTATGTTCATCAGGGGCTGAAGGGGCCGGCGCTGCGTCAGCGTCGGCCCCGCTAACCTCTTGGGGTGGCACTTCTCCGGTCCTTTCCGCCTCATTACGCTCATCTTTCAGCCGCGCGCCCTCCATAATGAGCGACATCAGGTTCTTGTTGATCCGTTTTTTGAGCTTTTTGGACGGCAGGTTTCGAAAACTGATTTTAACATCTTCCATGGCCAGCATGGTCACGGCAGCCTCTTCGGCCTTGGCGTCACCGAACACGGCGTCGCAGAGGACTCCCTTTTTGAAATAGAGCAACCCCTGACCGACGGCGGTCATGATCTCCATCAGACAGGTATTCTGCTCCATCTCGATCAATTGAAGAAAACTGGGTAAAGAAATCCCGGTCAGTGTGCCGCCGGTGAAATCCTGATCCAGCAAGCTGATAATCAACTGGGTCAATTCTTCAAAATCCACCGGTTTTTCCAGCATGCGGATCATACCGGTCTGGCTCAGACGGGTTTCGATCTCCGGGGTACCGAACGCTGTCATGACGATTGCGGGAATCTGGGGGAACTCGTTCTTGAGGTGGCTCAACAATTCGAATCCGTCCATCTTCGGCATTTTCAGGTCGGTCACCACCAGGCTGATCGGCATGCTCTCCAACACCTTGACCGCTTCCAGGCCGTTGCTGGCCGTCACAACCTCGAATTTATCTTTGTAGCCATCAAATCCTGCCTGGATGGTCAACAGCAAGGACTCTTCATCATCGACAATCAAGACATATTTCATGGTTCACTCCCCTATTCGGTATCGCCTCGTATACAGAGCAAGTGGCGTACCAACTCCGCAAAAATATTTTTATGTTTTGATTTCTGATACTTAAACAGTGATGAGCGATATGGGCGTTGCGCCGGTGACCTGTTTTAGGTGACCTGTTTTGGGACAGTGATCGATTCTGAACCATCGACGGGCAGCAAATTGATCTTGCGCATCAAGGTGGAACGGGAAATTCCCAGGGCCTTGGCCGTATGGGTGTGGTTGCCCTTCAGCCGTGTCAGCGTTTTGCGGATGTGGTCGGCCTCCATCTGCCTGAGGGTCATGATGGGGGCATCATCCCCGGTGGGCACTTTACCGGCATTGCCATTCCCATTTCCGCTGCGTAAAAGCATGGAGGGCTGGATATGGCTTCCCTGCCGCAGAAGGATCGCGCGTTCGATGATATTGCGGAGCTCGCGTACGTTTCCCGGCCACGCATAGGCGCACATGGTCCGGATTTCATCCTCTCCCAGAAGGATGTCATGGTCCGGTGCGATTTTGCGAATAAAATGACGGCACAGATCGGGCAGGTCATCGAGCCGTTCCCTAAGCGGCGGCAAATGGATACGGACCACACTGAGGCGATAAAAGAGATCTTCGCGAAAGTCGCCCTTTTGGATCGCATCCTCCAGATCGGCATTGGTGGCGGCCACCACCCGCACGTTGACCGGTTTGAAGCTCTGCCCCCCAAGCCGTTTGATCTGCTGATCGTCGAGCACCCCCAGCAGTTTGGATTGCAGATGCCGGGGTATTTCACCGATCTCATCCAGAAACAGGGTGCCGCCGGCCGCCATTTCGAAGATGCCCTTGGTGGTGGCGGTCGCTCCGGTGAAAGCCCCCTTCTCGTAACCGAAGAGTTCGGCTTCCATCAAGTTTTCCGGTATGGCCGCGCAATTCACCCCGATGAAGGGACGGCCGGGGTGCAGTCCGCTGTAGTGGATCGCTTTGGCCACCAGGGTCTTGCCGGTGCCTGTCTCGCCGGTGATCAGCACCGCCGCCTGGTTGTTGGCGGCCAGGTTTACCATCTGTTGAACGTCCTTCAACCCGGCTTCATGGCCCACCAAATGAATGCACCGGCCCTCTTGCCGGCTTTTGTAGCGCTGGACCTGTTCAACCTGCTCCAATTCGATGGTTCTCAGCGCCTGTGTCACCGCCAGACGCAGCTCTCCCATCTCAAAGGGCTTGGAAAGATAGTCGTAGGCACCCACCTTGATCGCCTCCACGGCGTTCTCAAAGCTCGGATAAGCGGTGATGAAAATGATTTTAGCGCGGTCCTGACAGCTGAGGATGGGGGTGCAGTAAGCCATGCCGCGTGCATCGGGGAGCTTTTGGTCCAGCAGGACGATGTCGAAACCGGATGTTTCGCATTGCTCCAGGCCTTCGGCGGCCGTGTGTGAGGCGGTTACGGTCACATTCAATTCGGCCATCGCCTCGGCAACGGCATCGCACAACAGGCGATCGTCATCGATGATGAGCAGCTTCTTGGGGAGGTTATTCGGCATCATGCCCCCCTGCCGGCAGGGACATGGTCACCGTGGTGCCCCACCCCTGGTTCGATTCGATGCGTATGGTGCTGTGCATTTTGGCCAGCATCTTTTTGATGATCACCAGCCCCAACCCCGTGCCTTGGGGTTTTGACGTGTAGAAGGGACGAAACAGGTTTTCACGCTCAGCCGTGCTCATGCCGCATCCGTTATCGCTCACCTGCACCTGAACCAGATCCGGGGACAGCCGTTTCACATCGATGGCAATTCGCGGCGCATCGCTTTTTTCACAGGCATCGGCCGCATTGGTCATCAGATTAAGCATGACCTGATGAAAGGCGCGATGATCGGTCATGGCATGGATGGTGTCATCCTCTATCGCCAATTGGATACAGACGCCTTTATCGCTGAAATCCGTCTCCACAAGTGCCAGAAAGTCATCCATGAAGCGCCGCATTAAAACCCGCTCCACCTGCGGGCTTTCAAACATGCTGAAATTGCGCAGCGCCTTGAGCAGGTATTCCACGCGCAGGATCTCCGCCTGGGAGCGGTCGACAAATTCCCGGATTTTGGTCCGGGGGTATTCGTCCATGTTCATGGAAAGCACCGACAACGCCAT
Organism: Desulfobacteraceae bacterium; assembly: GCA_050302315.1. GTDB lineage: Bacteria > Desulfobacterota > Desulfobacteria > Desulfobacterales > Desulfosarcinaceae > JARRKU01. Next base: position 29,344 of record JBNLAV010000193.1, on the reverse strand, counting down.
TTTTACCGAATTGATGGGATTGCCGATCTCGTGTCGAATGCCCGAAAAAATGTAACCGAGATTGTCCATCAGATTGGCGGCTTCGGCGATGGATTCCAATCGCTTCTTTTCCGTAATATCAATGCAATACTGGATGACCTGAACCACTTCGCCGTCCGCATTGAACAGGGGAAAGGCATGCACCTCATGCTCGATTTCGCGTTCATCCTTGTCGACATGGAAGTGCTCCAGGGTTACCGGACCGCGGGTGGCGGCCACCTCCCGTACCACGCAGCGATGTTCATTGGGGGAACACGGCCGTTCGCAGCTGTGGTAAAGTTCATGGCATGTCATGCCTGGCATGTAATTGAAACTTTTGGCTGCCGAATTGGCGATATTGATCCGGAAGTCGGCCACATCGATCACGATAAATGGATGCGCCAGGGACTCGATGACGTTCACCAGAAACTCGTTCTGGAGGCGAATTTTCTGTTCGGCTCGTTTCTGTTCGGTTATATCGCGGATGATCCCCTGTATGCCGATACAGCCGTTATGTCTGTCTTTGAGCACATGGGCCGTTACCAGGCAGTCGATGAGGCTGTCGTCTTTTTTCCGCATGCGCGCCTCGAAATCCTTCACATAGCCATCCTTTTCCATCGCCTCACGAAACAACAGATACTGGCCCGGATCCGTGTAGAGGTCCTCGCACTTGAGACGGATCAGTTCGTCTTCCGGATAGCCGAACAGTTCCATTGCGGTCTGATTGATGGCCAAAATGGTGCCATCGCCCGCGGCCATGTATATGGCGTCCTTGGAATTTTCGAATAACAGTTGGTAGCGCTGGTTGCTCTGCACCAGGTTGGCCGTCCGCAACTCCACCAGTTCTTCCAGGTCTTTCTGGTATTTTCGGCTCTGTTTTTCACTCCTGCGCTTTTCGGCCTTGGCCTTTCGATAGGCCAGGGCATTGGAAACGCTTTCCGCCAATTTGTACAGACTGACCGGTTTGGACAGGTATTCGTACGCGTTGAGTTTGACGGCCCTGGAGGCCGTGTCGACAGAGGGTACGCCGGTAATCAGGATAACCGGTGTGTCGGACTGAAGGGCTTGGGATCGCTCCAGAAGGGAAAGGCCGTCGTTGTCTTCCCCATCGAAGCAGATGTCGGAAACAACAGCTCCGAAATCGTGTTCCGCCAGAAGGGTTTCCGCCGCGTCATAGCAGTTGGCGGTGCTCACGGCGTAACCTCTGCGGGTCAGGGATTCCTGGATCATCTGGCAGATATGGGGTTGATCGTCCACCACGAGAATGTGGTCCGACTTTCCCTTCATTGAGGGTCGCTGCTTTGGTTCCATCCATTCACCTGTATCGGTTCGCCTGAATAAGCCTGCCCCTTTATGCGAAAAAAACGGTCCTGAATTGATAACCCATCAAATTGACTCGGAGCAAAGCGAGATATAGAACACAGACGTTGATAGCGAACTCTATCTATCTATCGGGCGAAAGCATCAAAGCTTAACCTTTTTAACCTTTGGAATCCAAAAAACCGGCATCGCTCCATCCGCCGGCCGCTTTCAATATAACTTATCGCCGATGGTTCAGGGGATTTTGCCCAATCGGGTAAAATAACCGGGGAAAAATCCCCACATACGGGCGCTCCCCGGGCCTGCATTAACCATAACATTCTGTTATTTAAATTCTTAATTATTTTATTCGGCATCGGTACGCTCCTTGCTAATTAGTTAAGACACAACAGAGAAAGGTTCGGATGGAAAGAATTCACAACGCCAAACAACCCGGCTGCATCGCTGAACGCCTGTAATGCTTTGACCACACCCGTCGCCTGGATTCGTCATCCCTAATTACCATCCGCTCTGTTGCAGACGTCCCCGTCATGCCAGGTCTGCATCACACGCCTGGCCCGGAAGCATAATATGGGGCATATCGCTATGAACAGAGGATAACCGTTGGAAACCAAAAATACACCTGAGGCCAGGTTCATCACGGTCTCCAAATTTCAGAGCATCAAAACGAAAATCCTAATATTTGCCATGCTGGCGACCATATTGCCGTCGCTGGTGCTGGGGTGGCTCTCCTACCTGCAGAGCAGCAAGCTGCTGCGGGAAAAAATTGCCAACGAATTGGACAACGCCACCGTCCAGGCGTCCGGCAAACTTGATGTGTGGTTGAAGGATCGACTCTACGACCTCAGGGTGTTTTCCAGTTCCTATCTCATTTCAGAGAACCTGGCCGACATGGCGGACAGCTCACCTGACGCGACCGAAACGGCATTGCGCAAATCGCATATCAAGGCGTACCTCAAGTCGGTGGGTGAAAAATTCACCTTATACGACAACCTGATCCTGATCGACCTGGCGGGCGAACCCGTTGTGGCCGATGCCGAGAACGACGCGTCCATTGAACTGCCGAAGGAATGGCTCGAACGATTGAAAGGTGAACTGCTCGACGGCGAAAAAAACCAGTTCGCCGCCCATGTCGACCGCAAGTCGCTGTTTATCGCCGAGGCGGTGAGGGCCTCGGACGGCAGCATATTGGGCCTGCTGGCGGCCAGAATCAATTTGAATGCCATCCGTGCCATTTTGAAACGGCAAACCACAGGCGGCATCGATGAAATCTATCTGCTGGATGCCGCCGGCCGACTGCTGGTCAGTACCAACAACGACGCTGCCGAACCGCGGTATATGGTCCGTTTCAAAGCTCAAAGCGCCTCAGAAACGGAATCCGGGCGCAGAAGCGCAGCGGAATACATCAGCCACCATGAACGCGCTGTGGTGGGGACGGCCACGCCGATTACCTTCATGCAGTGGCGCATGGTGGCCGAAATGGAAAAAGAGAGCGCATACGAAGAGATCGCAGCGCTGCGGCGCATTACCGCAACCCTGGTGAGCGCATTAATGCTCCTGATCGGAACCCTGGCCTATATATTCGGGCATCGGTTGGTGGCGCCGGTCCGGCGTCTGAGCCGTGAGGCGGCAAAGGTGGCAACCGGCGACCTGGATGTGGATATTCCGGTTTCCGGGCTAAGCGAAGTCAGCTACCTTACCCAGGTTTTCAACCAGATGGTGGCCAACCTGCGACTCAAGCGCCTGGCGTTGTCTTCCGCCAACCAAGCCCTGCGGGAAACCAACGCCGAGCTGCATCAGATCTCCATTACCGACGGGCTGACGGGACTGTTTAACCGCAAGCACATCATGGAACTGCTCTCCCGCGAGAAGTCCCGCTCACAGCGCTCCGGCAGCAAATGGTCGATATTGATGCTTGATATCGATTACTTCAAGGAAATTAACGACACCTACGGGCATCCGATCGGGGACAAGGTTTTGCGGCGGTTGGCCGAAACGCTGACGTCATCGGTCCGGCAGTGCGATCTTGTCGGCCGCTATGGCGGCGAAGAGTTCATGGTGATCTTGCCGGAGAGCACGATTGCAGATGCCGCGCGCACCGCCGAACGAATCCGCGCCAACGTCGGCAATCTTCAATTTATCGAAGAACAGGAAAATTTCGCCATAACCGTCAGCATCGGCGTCGCCGGGTATCCCGACCATGGTGAAGACACCGAGAAAATGCTGAGCTGTGCAGACAACGCTTTATATATGGCCAAATCCGGTGGCCGAAACCGTGTGGTCGCCGCGGAGGTGGAAGCCTGTTCCGGTTTGGCAACGGTCCATGTGCTGCCCAGTTCGAAACGCGTCACCGGCGGCTCCGCATGCAATTGAACAGGCACCGGCTTAGCGGGTGCTGATGAGAGGTCGGAACAACCAGCCGGTGACCCCTTCAGCGGTCTCCACACGCACCCAGCGCCCCTTGTAAGCATGTCCGGTCACGCTGGTGCCTTTTGTCAGCGTCGCCAGCACATCGTTATCGATCCCCGGTCCGCTTCGCAAGTTGCTGTTGGCCAGGACCACCAGCGGCAGCGGCTGAACAAACCGCTTTTCGTCTCCCGCCGGCGGCTTTTTCGATCCCCCCTTGAGCCACACCCGAACGGCCCTCGTCTGTCCCTTGGACTGATTGGCCAGATAGAGCGCCCCTCCGAAGTTGCTGGCCTTGAATTCGCGGGTGCTCATGCTCAGAAGATTCTCGGCCATCAAGATCTCTTCTCTCATAATGGAATCAGCGGCCGGGATCTCCTTCTTCAAGGCGCTCACGGCGATCTCCGCCTCGGCAATGGTTGACGCGGCTTCGGCTTTGCTTTCCAGGCTGCGCAATCTCGCCTTGGTCCGCACGACCTCGATGATCGCCTCGTCCAACCGCTGCTGGTGGTCATCGGACCGCTTTTGCAGGTCGCCGATGACCGCCTCGTACTCCAACACCTTCATGTTCAAGTCGGCGACATCCTTCTCCAGGGCCAGAATCTCATCGTCCTTTTCGGACAGGGCAGTCTGGAGGGATTTGTTTTTGGCGGTCAATTCAGCGATTGAATCCGGAGGAGGCACGGTCCCCTGCCCCGCTTTTCCGGTTCCGTGAAGGCACCCCGCAACGCTGAGGCAGATCAACATCACCAAAAACACTGTTGCCGCCGAACATCCACTATTGAAGTCGGCAATTCGCATAGTTCCTCCTGATCACGTCGGATGGCAATGCGCTATCGTTAGGGTCGGATCGATTTAAGCGGGACGGAGTGGAGAATAAATATTCGAAGCCCGCATGTCAAACATTGGTTGTCGTTGCTGTAGATCAAGTGTAACCGGTTACAAGGCCTGGGACAATGATTACTTTCCGAAGGTTTCAGTTTTATAATAGGTGGCAGATCTTTGGAGGGCCGCGGTTCGGCCTTGGTGGGGCCGCCCATGAACAGGGAGATGAGGAATGGTCAATAGTTGGTTGTCGGTTGCGGCCGTATCCGGTTTTTTGAGTGTTGCCATAGGGGCTTTCGGCGCCCATGGCCTCAAAGGGATCCTCGATGCCTACGGCAGAGACATCTTCGAGACAGCGGTGCAGTATCAGATGTTTCATACTGCAGCGCTTCTGGCAGTGGGGGTTCTCCAGGCCGTCTATCCGAAAACGAGTTTCAAAGTGACGGGATGGAGCTTTCTGATCGGCATGGCGCTCTTTTCCGGAAGCTTATACATCCTGGCGGTTTCGGGGATCGGTTGGCTGGGAGCGGTAACACCGATCGGCGGCACGGCATTTTTGGTGGGATGGGCGGCGCTGTTGCATGCGGTGTGGAGACTGCGCAGTTCCGCATAGAAGCGGTTTCAAATCATTTCTAATGCTCGTGCCGGTGGTGAATATCAGGCCAGTGCGGGTGCGCGTGGACTTCGGGAGCGTGCTGGTGATCATGGTGGTGGAGGGTCTCCGGCTGCTCACCGGCATGCCGGTGATGGTGATGTCCATCGGTATGGTTGTGTTCGTGTTCATGCCGCTGCGCTTGATGGCAGTGCGGATGGATGTGGCGATCCCGGAATAGAAAAACGAGCGAACCGACCAGCACCGCTGTCGCCACCGCCTCCGCTGCAGTGATCCATTTTCCGAGCAGGGGCATGGAGAGCCCCAACCCGAAAAACGGAGCGCTGGAAAAAATCATCTGGCTGCGCGTCGCCCCCAGATAGTGGGCGGCTTTGATATAGAGGGTGATGCTGATGCCGTAGGCCGCTGCGCCGACAGCCAAAGCCGCCGCCATGGTCGCCGGCCCGGCGTTACCCGGCTCGACGAAGAGCCCGATGGTCAGGTTTACGCTCCCGGCCACCGCCCCCTTCCAGAAGGTGCTCCACTGTGGGGTGATGCCGTCGATCAGGGCGGTCAGGTGATTGTCCATTCCCCAGCACAGGCATGCCCCGGTGACCAGCAACAACGCCCCCCATCCGACGCTGTCCCCCTGCCACGAGAGGAGCACCGACGCCGCCACTGCACCGCAGACGCCAATCCAACCGCCCCGGCCCAGATGGTCCCGGAAGATCAGTACCCCCAGAACGGCAGTCGCCACCAGTTCCAAATTAAGCCATAGGGCTACCGAGGCGGCCGATGCCCGCTGTAGCCCCATCAGCAGCATCACCGGACCGGCCACACCGCCGAGCCCTATGGCGCCGACCAGCCTGGCCAGGTTTTTCCTGTCGATACCGCCGGCAGAGAACCCCCGGGACCGGGTCAGTATCAAGCCCGGCGCCACGCCGACGGCAGCACCCAGATAGAGCCAGCCTGCGAGTTGAAAGGGCGGCAGGCGCTCCAGAAGCAGTTTGCCCACAGGGGTGGAAGCGCCGAACAGCAAGGCGGATATGAGTGCCAGTACAATGGAATACATACCCGATATAGTAAGGGCTGGCGGATAAAATGTAAACGACGGTACGGCGTTTTCGATCGACCGTTTTCTTATTCCGCACTTCCGCCGCACCACCCTTGGTGCGTCTTGATTCCAGCACGATCGCTTCGCAAGATGCACCGGACGGGATTCATGAGCGTCTTCTCAGTATCGCGCTTTTGCCGAGAAAGACGCGCGGTCCGCGATGCACCGTAAAGCCCGCCGCCTTTGCTATTCCGAGGGCCCTGCCGAAGGCGGTCTTCGATACATGGAAAGGCGGCTCCACCACAAGGGCCTGCCCCGCCGACGGAAGAAGTTTTGAAAGGTCCGCGAAGAACCGCGCTTTGTCCTTAATTTCGTGGACCACGTAGAACAGCAGCACAAAATCCACCTTTTCGGCAACGCCGATATCGTTCTCCCCGCACTGCCGCAGGATAATGCGCGGCTCGATGTCCGTCGCCCTGATCTTGCGCCGCACCTTGTCAAGCATCCCCTTCTGAAGATCGACGGCAATGACCCGCCCCCCGATCCCGACCATATGGGCCAAAGGAAGGGTGAAAAACCCGGGACCGCAGCCCATGTCCAGGACCGTCATCCCCTCTCGAATGTATGGCCCGAGTATCCTGGAAGGCTTCTGCGCCCAACGCCTGAAAACATTGTCCAGACCGCCGGCCATCTCCACCGGGCAAACCCGCCTGTGGCCATAGTTCATCTGCTTCACCCTTTTGATGACCGCCCCTTGCGCGGGAGGATTTCTTTTCGCACCTTCATCGCCTGTGCTGGCTTCCCGGTGAACTCTTCCGCCGAATCGGACTAAACGCGCCATCAGGTTGTCATCGTGCCGACCTGCATCTTGATACCGCCTTGCCACGCCCCCTCCGGGACGGATCAGCCTATACGCATATAGAGAACCCGTATGTTCTGATACGGCATTCGAAGTGAAATTTTGCCGAGTATCGCAGATCGCTGGTTTGATTCAACTTTGCAGATCGGCGGCGCAGCAAAAGTGCTTTCAGAGCGAATGTCCGGTATGATTTCTTTTAATTAAATTTTTCGCGATCAATAAATTTTCTACTGAAGCTCCATCTTCAACGGTGAACCCGATATCCACCCACTGGTTTTTCAACGTTGCTATAAAAATTCTGTCCCTTTGCGGTCGTTGCTTGTCTTTTGGAAACCACACCTTAAGATTCCCGGTGCCATGGATGCGCCATTTCCCATTTCTAAGCAAGGGCGCCAGGACTGCGATACATTCGATATCATCCATTTTTACGTGCTTCCTTTTTCCAGTTGGGAAATAGTAATGGTAAAAGATGATATCACGATCCGTTATAGAAATAAGTTTATCCGAATATAGGGATTCAGCCATCTTGCTCTCCACCAGTTGTATTACGATGCTGCGATGTAACCGAGCCGTTTGAGAGGAAGGGTCTGTGAATAACCGATTCTGCGAAGCCGCTCGTGGAGCTTCATATATTTTCCGTTGATGCGTTGCGAAAGCCATACCACACCACCGGTGAACATGCAATCATCCTTGTTTCAGCGATAGGCCGGCCGGCGGCGGTTGCCGCGAGTCTACTAGACTCCTATTTTCTGCCTGGAAGAACCGGATCGCGCCGATCTTCGACGTCCTGCAGTCGGTGCGGCTCGTCGAAATCGACGGAGGCAACATCACCAGGCAGTCCCGGACAAGCGTGGCCTATGACAGTGACATCTGGGGGCCCTGCGGTGGGTGGCCTTGAAGATCGATGCCCAGGTGTGCGGTGCGATTTCCAATCCCCTGAAAGGCATCATCGCCTGTCACAGTATCCGATGTCATTCCCTTTGTGACCGGGGACCGGCAACAGCAGCAGGATAAAAACTGCAGGTCCAATAATTTCATAATGGACACCATCCCGGATGCAATTTAGCCAACCACATTCAACATTTGGCCGCTTTCCTTGACAAGCCTTACGGATATCAAGAAGGATAAAATTTGAATTTTTTAATTTTATTATGCAATAATAGCAGGATAAACGACGCTTCAGGATATGTTCACATGAAAAAAAGTAATCAAAGCCCATTTGTTCGGCTGCCATCGTTCTGGTCTGCCGTATTGGATGCATCGTATAACGGAATTATCGTTGTGGATGTTGATGGCAAGATCCTGGTTTATAACAGGGCTGCGCGGAGAATTTTCGGTGAAGGGCACAAGTCTTTCGTCGGGCGGCCAATCTCCGAAATACGACCCGGCGTCTGGCCCGACATGAAACGCGTCATGGATAATAATGAGCCTCAAACGGGCATAAAACTGAGGTTGGATGGTATCACGATCATTGCAAACAGAACGCCGATTATCATAAATGGCAAGGTCCAGGGCTTGATATCGGTCTTCCAGGATATCTCTGAATACGAAACGATCACCAGTGAACTTAAAAGTTTTCAACGACTGAATCATGAACTGGAGGCGATCATCGAATCATCCTACGATGGTTTGTATATTACGGATGGCAATGCCAATACGATCCGGGTCAATTACTCCTATGAGCGCATTACCGGGCTCCAGCGAAAAAAACTGATCGGTCGAAATATGAACGACCTCGTGCGTGAGAAGCTTTTCGACCATTCGGTGACGTTGGAGGTACTTGAAAAGAAAAAGCAGGTCACCCTCTTGCAACAAATAAAGGGGGACAAGCAGGTCATGGTGACCGGAACGCCTATTCGCGACGATGAGGGGGATATCGTTTCGGTCGTCACCAATGTGAGAGACATTACTGAGTTGAATGAGTTGCGCAGAAAATTGGAGACCAGCGAGCGTATTACGACACGTTATTACAAAACGCTCAAGGAGTATGACGGTATTGAGCACGCCCTCAAGGACATGGTCATTAAGAGTAAAAGCATGGTCCAGGTCGTACTCCAAGCCACCAAGGTCGCAGATGAGAATACATCCATTTTGCTGCTGGGAGAGTCCGGGGTCGGCAAAAGCATGTTGGCCCGCCTGATCCACCAGATCGGTTCTCGTAAAGATCGACCTTTTGTCAAAATCAACTGTGGAACGATTCCGAGTTCTCTCATGGAAAGCGAGTTGTTCGGATACGAAAAAGGCGCCTTTACCGGAGCTGTGCCCGGAGGGAAAGCAGGCCTTATCGAAGCCGGTCATACCGGAACGGTTTTTCTTGATGAGATCGCCGAAATTCGTCCGGACCTGCAGGTCAAACTGCTAGAGATCATAGAGGATAAAACATTCACCAGGGTCGGGGGAAACCGCCCGCACAACGTTGATGTCCGGATTATTGCCGCCACCCATCAGGATTTACAGAAAATGATGCGTGAAGGGAAATTCAGACAGGACCTGTACTACAGGTTGAATGTCATTCCCATATCACTTCCGCCGTTGCGGGAACGGCAGGAAGATATTCCGGCGCTGGCGCTGAATGTTCTCGAAGCATACAACCGCACCCACCGTACCGCCAAGCGGGTTGACTCCAAAGTTATCGATGCGCTCAATCGATATGGCTATCCTGGCAATGTTCGCGAACTGATCCATATAATGGAACGGATGTTGCTGCTCAGCGATGGCGACGTGTTGACAATAGAAGACCTCCCCGAGGAGATCCAAACGCCCACCTGGAGATTATGTGATCTGAAAACGGATGGTTTGACGCTAAAGGAATCCGTTCAGGCCATTGAGGCGCAAATGATTCGCGAAGCCCTGGAGAAGACCGGATCCCTTGCAGCGGCAGCGAAACTGCTCCAAATCCACCCGACCACTTTGTGGCGTAAAATGAACCGCTATGCCATATCTTCCCTCATTGCAAATTTGCAATAACCTGCATAAATGCAATGATGCCAATAACTAACTTTAATCATTTCATTTTTACAATTTCCTCATAATAATCAAGCCGCTGTTATTGCAAAAACGCAATCACTAAAAAATGAGCGGTTTCTATCGTTAGCATCAATTAATGGTGTAATTTCTTATCGTTATGCCTTTTCACAGAGGGTGGCACAGGGATTGCTGGATACTTCGTCAGGGTCGGACCTTTCGATGTGAAAGGATAAAATGCTCCCGGAAAATGAAGATCAATTAAAAGGAGAGGAGAAGAAAATGTGCAACAAACGGTTGTCCCTGTGTCTCGTGGTTGTCATGGTCTTTTTTTTGGTGGTTCCGTTCTGCGCGCACGCAGAGGATAAGACCATCAAGATCGGTGCGATGTACCCAATGACCGGACGTGCCGGGCTCTACGGCAAGGATTCGGTTGCAGCCGCCGAGATGGCTATCGACGAAATCAATAGCAAAGGTGGAATCCTCGGCTATAAAATCGATGCCACCTTCACCGACAGTAAAGCCAAGCCGGCCTATGCCGTTCGCGTTGCCAAACGCTACATCAGCGAGGAAAAGGTAAACTTTCTATTTGGCGTCGTATCCTCGGGGGTCGGACTGGCGGTAACTGAAGTTTCCAACCAGTACAAAACTATTTTCATTGGAACAGACCATGCTTCTACCCGTTTGACCGTCGATAATTTTCAGCCCTATTATTTCCGGGTATCGAACAATACATTCCAGTCCATGGCTGCAGGAGCGCTCTATCTCAAAGAACTGGCCAAAACCAAACCATGGAAGAAAATCGCCTTTATTGGCCCGGACTATGCGTATGGCCATAGCCAGTGGGATGAAATACGATACAACCTCGACCGATACGGCGTTAAATACGAAGTGGTCGGCGAATATTGGCCAAAAATATTCGCCCCGGACTACACCCCGTTCATCACCTCCATCTTAAAAGACAAACCGGATGTACTGGTCTCCGGGTTCTGGGGCGGCGATACGGTTGCCTTCATCAAACAGGCCCAAGCGTATGGACTTTTCAAGAAAACGTTGTATTTTCACCCCGATGCCGGAGGAAACTACGAACTCATGAGCGCAATGGGAGCGGAGCTTCCGGACGGCCTGGTCCTGGGAGCCCGTCATTACAACAACTGGCCGGAAACGGAACGCAACAACAGCTTTGTCAATGAGTTTAAAAAGCGTACCGGTCGGTATCCCACCTATGCGGCAGAGGGTGCCTACGCCGGAATTTATGCGATCGCAAAAGCAGTCGAAGTCGTTGGCAACCCCACGGATACCGAAGCCTTGGTCAAAGCCCTGGAGGGCTTGAAAATCGCTCTGCCGGAAGATCCGGAAGGCTTCACCTCATACATCCGCCCCGAAACCCATCAGATCACCCAGGTCATGGCCATCGGCACAACCAGAACCAACACCAAATTCCCTCCGGCTCAAAAAATGCTCGGCGACTGGAAAATCTACAAAGCTGAGGACTTGGTGCCGCCTGCGGATTACATCAAGGAAAAGCGTAAAAAATAAAGGCTCTTACTACAGGAGGGGCGATGCCCCTCCTGTTCAATCCTTTTCCGCGGAGCTGCAATAATGGATTTCTCCTTCTTTCTTATCCAGGCGATCAGCGGTTTAACCATGGCCACCCTTCTCTTTCTTGTGGCCAGCGGATTGACCTTGATTTTCGGCGTCGGCAATGTGTTCAACTTTGCTCATGGTTCCTTTTACATGATCGGGGCCTATTTCGGCTACCAGATGGTGACGATTTTGGGTCTCAATTTCTGGGCCGCTTTGATATTGGCCGGAGTGGGGGCCGGTTTGGTGGGCATGCTTGCCGAATCGCTATTTCTGCGCAGAATTTATGGCCGCATCAACGAAGGCGGTTTTCAAATTCTTCTGACCTATTGTTTCATCCTGATGATCGACGATTTGGTGAAACTGATCTGGGGTACAGAGTACAAATCGCTGCCGAGGCCGGAAGGATTCTCCGGCGCCTTGAATTTCGGAGACATCTACCTGCCATCGTACAACCTGCTCATCATCGGAATCGGTGCATTCGTAGTCGTCACGGCCTGGTGGATCCTCACGCGGACGCGACCCGGCAAAATTGCCCGCGCAGCTGCGGTGGACCGGGAAATGGTCGATACGCTGGGCGTCAACGTCCCTTTGACGATGACCCTTGTTTTCGGCATCGCCACGGCCTTGGGCGGGATGGCAGGTGCGCTGGCCGCTCCCCTGCGGACGGTCACGCCTGGAGCCGGCATCGAGGTCATCATCGATTCTTTGATCGTGGTGGTTCTAGGCGGCATGGGCAATTTCTGGGGAGCCTGGCTAGGTTCACTGCTGATCGGCGAAGTCAACGCTTTTGCCGTTGCATTCCTGCCGAAATGGGCCAGCCTTTTCAGTTTTCTCGTCATGGTCATTGTCCTGATTTTTAAACCTGAAGGACTTTTTATGTCGAAGCAGGTGAGAAAGGTTTGATGATGAAGTACAGGCCTAAAACTACTTCCGTGGCCCTCTGGACATGCATGATTGCAGGGTTTGCACTGGTACCGGCCGTGATGACGTCCAGCTATCAGCTCAACCTCGCCAGCCATGTGCTCGTCTGGGGGCTGTTTGCCGTTGCGTTCAATATGTTGTGGGGAGTGACAGGAATGCTCTCTTTCGGCCAGGCGCTCTACTATGGTTTGGGAGCCTATTTCGTTGGCCTGATGGTAGAACATCTCGGCAGCGCATGGTACCTGCCGGCAATAGGAATCGGAATGCTGGCTGTGGCGGCCACATCCTTTTTTCTCGGACTTTTGGTCATAAGGGTAGGAGGCGTTTATTTTACAATGCTGACCCTGGCTTTCGGCCAGTTGGCGTGGCAGATCACGTTCAAATGGTACGATTTTACCGGCGGTGATGACGGCATCCAGGGCATTGCGGCCCCCGGATTGCTGAAGAATCCGATTGTCTACTATTACTTTCTGCTGGTTCTGGTCCTGCTTTCGATCTGGATTCTCAAGCGCATTGCATTCAGTCCCTTTGGCATGATTCTGCGCTGCGTCCGGCAAAACCCGGAACGTGTCAGATTTCTCGGGCGGCGCGTTCGTCGGAATCAGCTTCGCATCTACATGATTTCCTCGCTGTTCGCGGCCTTGGCCGGCAGTCTGATGGCAGGCATCGACAATTCCATCCACACGGATATGTTTTTTTGGACGACCTCCGGAGAAGTCATTCTGATGTCGGTCCTGGGCGGTCTGAACCAGTTTTTCGGCCCTTTTGTAGGGGCCGCCGCAATGATCTTCATCGAAGATATCGTCGGTGCCTGGACAGAGTACTGGTCCTTGATTATCGGAAGCACCATCATGTTCATGGTCATCCTCTTCCCCAAGGGATTGGTGGGTGAATTTCAACATCTGGTTCTTCGAGTGAAAGAGCACAGGGCGCGGAGGTCAGAATGAATACCATATTAGAACTCGATTCCGTGCATAAATCCTTCGGCGGGCTGCGCGTCACGCAGGGTGTCAGCCTTGCCGTTATGCCAGGTGAGATTTCCGCGATCATCGGGCCCAATGGTGCCGGAAAAACAACACTGTTCAATCAGATTACCGGACATCTTAAACCCGACAGCGGGAGGATTTTGTTTCGCGGGCACGATACGGTGGGGGAAACACCGCAAAAAATTGTATCCCGCGGGGTCGGTAGGGCTTTTCAGATTGCCTCCTTGTTTTCCGAGGAAACGGTTTTGGACAATGTCAAGGTGGCCTGTCTTTCAAAGCTGGATCAAACCAGGCGTTTTTGGCGGTCGGTGAATTTTTACAGAAAGGCCGACGAGCGCGCTTATGCGGTTCTCGAAGACCTCGGTCTGGAAAAACAGGCGCATCGACAGGCGCATGAACTGGCCCATGGTGACCAGAAATTGCTGGATATTGGAATCGCCCTGGTTCTGGAACCACAGCTTTTGCTTCTGGACGAACCCACAGCGGGAATGTCCCCGGAGGAAAGGGTGCGAACACGTGAATTGATCAGAAAACTCTGGAAATCCTACGATCTTACACTTGTTTTCATTGAGCACGACATGGATATGGTGTTCGGCATTGCCGAAAAGGTCAGGGTTTTGCAGCAAGGTGCGCTGCTGGCGGAAGGGACTCCGGAAGAAATTCAAAACAATAAGGAAGTGGTACGCGCATATCTCGGGGAGGAATTGTAATGGATACGGTTCTGGAAGCTTTCAACCTCAATACCTTTTATGACCGCAGCCATATTCTCTTCGATGTGAGCCTTAATATTGCGTCCGGAGAGACGGTTTGCCTGATGGGAAGAAACGGCGTCGGCAAAACCACCACTTTTCGTTCCTTAATGGGCCTGACACCTCCCAAAACCGGGAAGATCGTTTTCAAAGGCAAAACCTGCACGGGTTATAAACCCTATCGGATGGCCCGCCTCGGACTTGGATTCGTTCCCGAAGACCGGCGGGTCCTGGGGCCATTTACGGTACATGAAAATCTTGAGATTGGCCGCATCCCCGGACGGACCGGCCAATGGGATTTCAACTCGGTTTACCGACAGTTCCCGATTTTGGCGGATATGAGAAATCGCATGGGAGGAACATTATCCGGAGGAGAGCAGCAAATGCTCACCATCGCCCGGGCGCTCATGGGAAACCCCGATGTTCTGGTCCTCGACGAACCATCGGAAGGTTTGTCGCCGGTCATCGTCAATGAGTTGAAAAGTTTGATTCAAAGCTTGAAATCGGCGAACACGACCATTCTTCTCTCGGAACAAAACCTGAAATTTGCCTTGGCCGTCTCCGACCGCGTCGTGGTTCTCGACAAAGGGCACGTTGTCTATGAAGGAACTGCGGCTGAGTTTCAACGTGAGGAACAAATACAGAAAAAATACTTGGCAGTGTAAACATTTATAAATTTGGAGGTACAGATGAATCCAAACCGAACGTTTCAAACCGCTCCCCGAATCGTGATGGGGCCGGGTGCATTGTCGCAGATCGTTTCAGAAATCGAACGGCTCAATGCCAGCCGCATAATGGTGATTACCGACCCCGGTTTGGTCAAAGCCGGCATCATTGGCAAATTGGAGAAGCTGCTGGATAAGGGAGGAATCGAGTTCAGTCGTTTTGACGAAGTGGAACCCGACCCTCGCATTGAAATCGCCGATGCTGCCAAAAAACGATTAAAAAAGGATCAATCGGATCTGGTTATCGGAATCGGCGGCGGATCCGCCATCGATATTGCAAAAATTGCCGCGATCCTGGCCACCAACGACGATGATCTGGGAAATTACTTCGGAATTGACCTTGTTCCAAACCCCGGTCTGAAAACGATTATTATTCCAACGACGGCAGGAACAGGCAGCGAAGTGACACCGATCGTGATTCTCTCCGACCTGCAGGAAAAACTCAAAAAAGGAGTGGTCAGCCCCCATCTCATGCCGACGGTGGCATTGCTGGATTCAGAATTGACCATCGGGCTGCCGCCTCAGGTGACGGCGGCCACAGGGATGGACGCCCTGATCCATGCCGTAGAGGCGTTCACCTCCAAAAATGCATTTGCCATGACGGATATGCTGGCTCGCCAAGCCATCCGGCTGATTATCACCAATATCCGCACGGCTTTCGCCAACGGCGAGAATCTAGCTGCGCGCACTCAAATGCTGGAAGGGAGCCTTTACGCCGGGATGGCCTTTGCCAATGCCGGCGTCACCGCGGTTCACGCCTTTGCGTACCCCATCGGCGCCGAGTATCACATCCCCCATGGCGTAGCGAACAGCATCATGCTGGCACCGGTAATGGAATTCAACATGCTGGGCAATTTGGATAAGTTCGCCGATCTGGCCGACTTGTTAGGAGAGCAGATCGCTGGAAAAACCACCCGGGAAAGGGCATTGGCTGCCGTAGATGCAATCCGGACGCTCTCTCAAGATCTGCAGATTCCATCCCGCTTGAGCGATTTCGGCGTTAAGCAGGAAGATATTCCCGGTCTGGCGGAAGGGGTGATGAAAGTAACACGCCTGCTGGCCAACAATCCTCGTACGATGACCAAGGCGGACGCCGAAGCCATCTATCGAAAAATGCTATAAGCAAATGGATCTCGGATGAACGATTTAATGAATAGGAGTCGGCACGCATGAACGGTTTTTTCAATATGGTGCTTAGAATCAATGTGTCCCAGGAGTCCTATGAACTTCAAATGATTAAGGACGATATTCTTGAAACCCGCATGGGCGGAAAAGGCCTGGCGGCCCATTTGCTTTTGCGCCACAATCCTGCAGGCGTCGACCCCTTGAGCGCTGAGAATCATCTGGTCTTCGCCACAGGCCCGGCCAGCGGCAGTCCTGTGTGGGGCTCCTGCCGTCATGGCATTTTTACCAAATCCCCACAGACCGGTTTTTTCTCCGAATCCTATTCCGGTGGGAAGGCCGCTGAGCGCATGACCGCTACCGGTTTCGATGCCATTGTCATCCACGGTGCCGCAACCCGGCCGGTCTGGCTCGAAATTTGTGAGGACACCGTATATTTTCATTCGGCGGATGATCTCTGGGGAAAGGACACCTACCAGACAGAAGATGACGTCAAAGCCTGGATCAAAAAAAATCGCCCCGAGGCCGGTGCCTGCAGTGCCGTTGTCATCGGGCCCGCCGGAGAGAAGCAGGTGTGTTTCGCTGTGGTGGAAAATGACTACTGGCGAAGCGCCGGCAGGACTGGCGTAGGCGCTGTGATGGGGTCAAAAAACATCAAAGCCATCGCTTTTTGGGGAAAGCGGAAAAAGACTTTTGCCGATCCCGGCGTCCTTAAACAGTTTGCCCGATCGACGGCCTCTATCGCCAAGGAAGATGCAGGCGTACAGGCTTACAAATCCAAGGGGACACCCATGCTGGTGGACATCATGAACGCTGTAGGCGGATTCCCGACGCGCTACTGGCAAAAGGGCAAATTCGAGTATGCCGACAAGATCAATGCCGGAGCACTTCACGACCGCTGCAATGTAAAACCCAACGCGTGCCTGAAATGCTTCATGGCTTGCGGAAGGCTATCCACTGTCAAAAGCGGCCGGCATAAAGGCCTGACCATTGAGGGGCCCGAATATGAAACCATTTATGCTTTCGGCGGGGTTTGCGAACTGGCCAGCATCGAGGAAATCATATATCTGAACGACCTCTGTGACCGCCTCGGCATCGATACGATCACCGCGGGAAACCTGGCCGGCCTGACCATAGAGGCGGTCCGCCAGGGACGGATCGACTACCCGATCCAATACAATGATGCCGATGCCATCGGCCGGCTCATCGAGGATATTGCCGCAAGGCGGGGCATCGGAGATATCCTTGCCCGGGGGATCCGTTTCGCGTCCAAAGAGTGGAAAATGGCCGACCAGGCCATCCATGTCAAAGGTCTGGAACCTGCCGGCTATGATCCGCGCGTCTTGAAGGGGATGGGACTGGCCTATGGTTCCTCCGACCGAGGCGCCTGTCATCTACGCGCAACATTCTACAAGCCTGAATTGGCCGGCATGGTGGACCCGGAGGAAATATCCGGAAAAGCGGCTATTTTTGCTGAATGGGAAGATCGGCTCACACTCTTCGATACATTTATTTTATGCCGCTTCTACCGGGATCTCTACCAGTGGGAGCAGCTTGCTGAAATTATTCGCGGGACGACAGGACTGGCCCTGGATACCTCCGGCATGAGGGCGATTGCAGGAACGGTCAGTGACGACACGCGGCGTTTCAACATTCGGGAAGGACTCACCATCGAGGATGATCAACTGCCGCCCAGATTTCATAAAGAAAAGCTGCCTGAAACAGGAAAGGTGATCACCAAAGCTCAAATGAAAATGATGCTGGAAGAATACTATCATGCGCGCGGCTGGAATAAAAATGGGGAACCCAGGGAAACCTGATGCGTTGCATCATACCGGATGTATGAATGTTCTCACTGCTTGTATACGAGCCTTTTAGAGCAAAGACTTCGTCTGCAGGCGATCATTGGTGAAAGCAAGCTGGAGGAATTAAAATGATTGAGATCGACGGCCATCGGCACGACTGGAAACCGTCGATGACGGTGGCAGAACTGCTTGCAAGCAAAGGTCAGCTCAATGATTGCTATGTCGTTCAGATGAACGATCAATACATTGCCAAAAACGATTTTGAGAAAGTACAAGTTCCCGATAATGCGAGGATCGTCAAAGTTCACATTATCGCCGGTGGTTAGCCGCATCGTCTGCGCTTTCAGTTTCGATGTCAGGAACGCCGATTTTTCAGCTAAGAAAGTCGTTAAAACGGCAGATATGATATATTCTTGAAAAGTCGGAACGAGGGCCCCTTTTACCTCAACACCATCGTCAGTCGACGCCCCAATGGGATGCTGTACACCATTAATTAGAAATTCAACCACATTCTGCGTAAAGATTTAAACGACATCCAGCGGGCTTTGCGCCTCTTTGGCGGTCTTGCTTCCAATGGAATGGGTATGGCTCATTGAGTTGGTGACACCGCTGTGCCCCAACGGTTCCTGGATGGTGCGGATGTCATCGCCGGCGGCTTGCAAGCGGCAATCCGCACGGCTGTGCCGAAAGGTATGGGGGCCGAATGCATTGCATATTATGGGGCAAAGGATTTATGATTCGAACGATGAGAACAGT
Source organism: Desulfobacteraceae bacterium (assembly GCA_050302315.1). Classification (GTDB taxonomy): domain Bacteria; phylum Desulfobacterota; class Desulfobacteria; order Desulfobacterales; family Desulfosarcinaceae; genus JARRKU01. The sequence continues at coordinate 10,655 of JBNLAV010000193.1, read as the reverse complement.
TTAATCGATATTTGTGGATAAACAGAAGCCTCTGATTCACATGTTGGAAGTCTTGTGACGGGCTAAACAAAGGAGGTCCTATGTTAACAGAACAGAAAATTGTAGTGGTTGGAGGAAGTTCTGGTATGGGGCTGGCCACAGCCAAGCGTCTAGCACTGGAAGGTGCGCATATGGTTATTGCGTCGCGATCCGAGGAAAAACTGAACGCCGCACTGTCCGAGATTGAAGGAAAGGCTGAGGCCAGATCTCTTGATTTCACCGACGAGAAAAATGTACGCAGCTTCTTTAAGTGGGTGGGCCGATTTGATCATCTTATTCTGATGGGTGCAGGTCAGCCCGCTTGGGGAAACTTCAACGAAATTCGGACCGCAGCGTTGGAGAGCGCCTTCAAGACGAAATTTTGGGGGTATTTCTTCTGTGTAAAATATGCGGCACCTTATTTAGGCGAAAACAGTTCAATCCTGTTCACCATAGGCGGTGCAGCGCGATCGGCCATTCCAGGCACTGCGGGTTTGGCTGCGGTTAATGGCGCCGTCATGAGTATGGCCTTCACATTGGCAAAAGAACTCGCTCCAATACGCGTCAACATCCTTTCTCCGGGTTTGGTCGATACGCCAGCTTATAGCTGGATGCCCGAGGATGAAAAGCAAGGTTTTTTCAAGCAAATGGGCGGGAATCTTCCGGTCGGGCGTGTCGGCAGACCGGATGAAATCGCAGAAGCAGCTTATTATCTCGTCATGAATGGTTACACAACGGGTGCCATACTCGATGTTGATGGGGGAGGCAGGCTTCATTAGACAGGCCGGCCGACAAGGCAGATCAACTCGAATCGCAAATTCCACGGCGCTCCATTTGCGCCCGATAATTCACGGTATTCTTGTCATAGGGGGAATCAACCATGAATAGTATTGAATATCTCCTGATATACGCAGATGAGAAAGGGCGCTCTCGCTTCGCGTTCGAAAAAACGGTCTTGAGTTCCAGCAACTATGCCCCTCCCGCACCAAATCTGAATGCCTCTACTTCCGAGAATGCAAATAGCTATGTATTTCTGGAACTGCCTGTCGGATGGTATGGGACATGGCATCCAACGCCAGTTCGGCAATGGCTCGCTTTAATGTCAGGTGAATGCGAATTTGAAACCGGTAACGGGGAGAAGAAGAAAAGAAGGGCCGGAGATCTTATTCTGCTCGAAGATACGACTGGGAAAGGACATCAAACGAGGGTTCTGGGAAAAATTCCGGTTCGAATACTCGCTGTACATATTGCATAAATGCAAAAGGGACAAAGCTATGACGACTATCTCAAACGGTTTTCCGAATTGGCTTACCGTGTGGATGAAATTTCATAACATTTCTCTATGGGGTGCAGCCGATCTTAAAAATTTTTCAACGCCGCAAGATCAAACAGGAAAAGATTTTCCGTTCGCGATATCGTTTGCGATCCCCATGAATCCCGAGATAATGTTCAGCATCCAGGGCGGCCCCAACCAAAGGTATGCGGACGAGTATGCCAACGTGAACCGCCTTATCAACAATTTATCAACTGCCCTGGAAGCCGAGGTCAGAAAAAAAGGTTTTCGATCCAAAGCATTGCCGGCTTCGGTACGAACGGATCGGGCGAACATCAAAGGGGATTTCCCTCAGAAGACTGCTGCGACAAGAGCGGGGTTGGGATGGATAGGTCGTCATTGCCAACTCATAACACGCCGGTTCGGATCGTGGGTCAGGTTGGGTACTGTCTTTACCGATATTGAACTTCCATGCGGGCCGCCAACAGAAAAAAACTTCTGCGGTCGTTGTACAAGTTGTGTGGATGCCTGCCCTGCAAACGCTCTGACGGGCAATAAATGGCATCCGGGAATCCCTCGTACGGAATTACTGGATGTGAGGGCATGTGATCAATGGAAAAAAGATCACTACTTTCAGTATCACAAAGGCCACAATTGCGGTATTTGTTCAGCCGTATGCCCTTACGGATTGAAAATACTGAAAAGGCATGAAAGCTGAATATCTCCCGGCATAGAAATCGAACCATAGGGCCTCCGCTCCGTTTGACGTCCCATAGAAACATTACCGATACGCTCAGGCCGTTGACTGACAACACAATCCGTAGCCGGAATCCTCGATCTCGAATTGGATCAATTTGCCTCCTGTGAAACCTGAGAAGAAAAAAATTATGGCGGCCTGTCTACCTCCAGGATTTCCGGGATTTTGTCAGGGTCGGCGCAGCGGAGACCGACAGGCTCTTTTCCGGAAATGCCGGATATGGCCTCTGCAGCGCGGTTGAAGGCGTCGATGCGCCACAGCCGATCTACGGTGACTACGCCATCGGAAATGCTCCCCGGGATAGGGGTGGTGTTCTCCTCCAGGACCTGAATGAATTCACGCCGCTTTTCAAGCCGGGAAGTTGCGATGACGATAGATGCCATATCCTGCTCCTCTTCTCATCGGGCCGTGCTGCGGACCTCGTAGATCAATGGCACCCCCCGCCTCCGCCGCAGGTATTTTCCTGCCTGAATTCCGGGAGTTTTCCATCCAGCATCGCTTCAACGGCCTGGCCCACGGTCTTGGATTCCCCACCGAAATAGACCGCTATGCCGGCCTGGTTGAAGCCCATCAGAGGACGCATTCCCATGCCGCCGGCGATCATCTGGGTGACACCGTTATTGGCCAGGTGTTGAACCGGCGCCAGACATCCACCCTGTTCATGGGGGACGTTGGGAATGACCTTGATATCGGCCATCTTGCCATCCACCACCTGAACCAGGGTATAAAGGTCGCAGTGACCGAAGTGGGCGCCCACACCTGCATCCAGGCCGCCGGGGTTTTCCGATGGAACCGCTATGATCTTTTCCATGGTCGTGCTTCTCTCCTTTTCAACTGTCTTGATAGATTGATTCTTCGGGTGAAAGCCGCTTTATGACCCAATCGCGTCAGACCAGCGGCAACGGTTTTCCGCTATCAATTGTATTCCTGCCATTGACCATCGTTCTTCTTCATCGATGGTTGCGAGGACGGTGCTGTTCGACCCGGGGTCGTCAAGGCTTCGGTGATTTTTTGCCAGGCATGCCGGATTCTCAGAGCCATCTCCGGAAAGACCATCAAGACATCGCCCAGCAGTCTTATGGCATTGAATTGGCAAAGCTCGATACAGGCGCGGTACCGGGTGCACTTGCGCCCGTCCGGGACGGGCACCTCCAGGCCGTCGGTTTCGACACACAGCACTTCGGGATTCAAAAAGAGGTGCAGGTTGGGTTCCTCCACATCCAGATCCGCGGCATAGACCGGCCTGGGCCACACCGAGGTCAGGGATGCAGCGTCCGTCGTTTTACCGGTCCCGCCCTTGCCACTGGCGATGGCCACCTTCATAACGCTCGTCCTTTCCGCCGGATTGCCGATCGAATGTCACCATACCGCTGACATAGGCTTCTATGGCCTGGCGGACAGTCCTGCCTTCCATGTTTTGCCCCACTTCGATACCGGCCGCCTCCAATGCCCGGAAGGCCTTGGGACCGACATGACCGCTCAGCACCGCTTCGACTCCGGCTTTCGCCACGATCTCCGCCGCCTGAATACCGGCGCCCTGGGCTTTTGCCTGTCCTGTGCCGTTGTCGACGTATTCGAATTCAAGGGTCTCGGGATCGACCACGATAAAGCCTGCCGTCCGCTCGAACCGCGGATCGAGTTTGTCGTCCAGACGGGGTCCTTCGCTGGATATGGCAAGCTTGGAAACCATGACACGCTCCTTCTGCCCTGTTGTGGGGATGGGTGTCGCGTCGGGTCCGGAGCCCGCCGATGCATCCGCCTGACTGTCGTCGGCATCACCGGCCAGGGTGTAGTTCCCCCCTTTTATTTTAAGGGCCGCTCCCTCGACCAGCGCAGTGGCAATGCATCGGTGGGCGTCGGACAGAATGCGGCCGAAAGTTTGCCGGGAGACCTCCATGGCGGTGGCTGCGGCATGGCGACAACCTTCAGACGCTGCATGGGGACACCGCGAGGTTTAAAGTATGTCACATCGGGGGTTGCCCCAATCTTCCGACATTTCCTGGGTCTTCCCATGACACCGCTCCCGGGTTAATTATGATCTTATGCTCATTATAAGTAAGCCTGGCCCGCCGGCTTGTCAACCGTTTTTTTGAGCATATGACCATAAAAATTTGTCGTCTTCATCTGCGCCGGCTGGCCGTAACGGTTCCTGATCCAAGCTTCAGAACTGTGCCGCAATTGCCCATGCGACGCCGTCCTGCCCAATTGTCATCGCGATCTCCAATCGGGTTCGGGGCAGGACAGGTTCAACCGTATCCATTATATGATCCGGCACTTACAAGTCCGGGTGCAAGATTGACATCGACACCGACTGAGGAAAAGCCGGTTTTATGGAGCTGCAATATCGCCTGTTCAACGGGATGACAGGCCGAGGAAGTCATTCAGGCGGCGCTGCCGGATTTTAACCGGTGCGGTGCGGTTACAGAATGCCATTGAAAGATGGGTTTGACATTGATCAAATTTTAGAGCAAATTATGGCCCTTGACAAAACAGGTTGAACAGACTCACATTCAACTCAATTTTATGGAGACATCACATGTCAGATTGGGAACCGAAAATCGTTAGCTTCCTGTGTAACTGGTGCAGCTATGGAGCGGCGGACCTGGCGGGTGTTAGCCGGATGGAGTACCCGTCCAACATCCGGGTGGTGCGCATTCCCTGTACCGGACGCATGAGCCCCAAATTCGCCCTGGCGGCGTTGCGGGAAGGGGCGGATGCCGTCTGGGTGTCCGGCTGACATCCGGGCGAATGCCATTACCTGGAAGGTAATTACTACGCGCGTCGCAAGTTCGCGTTGATGAAAAACTTGCTGGAGCATATGGGCGTGGAGGCGGACCGCATCCATTTTTCTTGGATTTCGTCTGCTGAATCCACCAAGTTCGTCGAAGTGGTCAAAGAGATCACCGAAAAGGTCAAAGCGATCGGCCCCAACCAACACTTTAAGAAGCACGAGGCGAAGGTGGCCTAAAGATGACAGCGTATACGGAAAAGATCAGGGAAATCGCTCAACGGTTGCTCAAAGAGTGCAAGGTGGAGATGGTCATCGGCTTCCGGGCCGGATCCATGCCCATGATGAACGAACCGTGTTTCATCCGCAAGCCGGAGGACGCGGAGCAGCTGGTATGGGACAGCAATTGCGGCATCAACCTGGCCAACTATGTGACCGACCGCAGGGAAGAGAAAATCGGTATTGTGGCCAAAGGATGCGATTCACGCAATCTGGTCACCCACATACTGGAAAACAAGATCCAGCGGGACCAGCTGGTGATCATCGGCGTTCCCTGTCAGGGGATGGTCGACAAACGCAGAATCGGCATGGAAACCGAGGGAGAGATTCTCTCCGCCGCCGAGAGCGGAGGCAAAATCACCGTCAAGACCGCAGGTGGCGATGCCGTTTACAACAAATCCGACGTGCTGCAATCCAACTGCAGCGTCTGCCTCCATCGCAACCCGGTAATCCACGACGAGATGGTGGCCGATCCCGTGGAGGAGCAGAGCGGCATCGATCCCTACGCCGATGTCAAAGCCATCGAGGCGATGGGACAGCAGGAAAAATGGGACTTCTTCGACGAACTGCTCTCGCCGTGCATCCGGTGTTATGCCTGCCGCAACGCCTGCCCGCTGTGCTACTGCCCCACCTGCTTTGTAGACGAATCCAAACCCCAATGGCTGGGCAAGAGCCAGGATCCCATGGATGTGCGCACTTTTCATTTTCTGCGCGCTTACCACTGCGCCGGCCGCTGCACGGACTGCGGCGCCTGCGAACGGGCATGCCCGGTGGGCATCAACATGCGAACCCTGACCAAGAAGCTGAACAAGGATTGTCTGGAGCAATACGGCTGGGAAGCCGGCCTGTCGCTTGACAGCCGTCCGGCCCTGGATGTTTACAATCCCAACGACCCGGATGAATTTATCAAATAGTCTCATAAAGGCATACACTTATGAAGGTCATAAAAATCGATAAAACTCAATGGACCAAGGGACTGGATACACTGCGGGATGCCTATCGCCTCTTCGGGCCGGTCAAGGAAAAGGATTTCTGCAACTTCAAGGAGCTGGCCGGCGGACAATTGCCTGAAATGGAGATCCAGAACACCCGGCTGTCGGCCAAAAGCCTGGTCTTTCCCCAATCGGAAAAGATGATGGACTACTCGTTGGACAAGGACGATGAGGACCAGGGCATCTGCAAAGAGGCGGACAAGGATTATTCGCCCCGGGCGGTGCTGGGGATGCGCCCCTGCGATGCCAAAGCCATGGTCCTGGTGCACATGAATTTCGACAACGGCGACTACCAGGACCCCTATTGGCTCAATCTCCACAATGCCTCGACCTTCGTCGGCCTGGCCTGCGACACGCCCTGCAATACCTGCTTCTGCACCACCGCCGGTTGCGGCCCCTACCATGAGGAGGGGCTGGATCTGCTGCTCGGCGACCAGGGGGACCACTACCTGGCCAAAGTGCTCACCGACAAGGGCGCCGCACTGGCCGAGAAAGCGGGCTGGACGGCCGAAGCGGACGGGGCTGCCCTGGAAGCCGGGAAATCGGCGGCCGAGGAAAAAATCACCGCCAAGATCGAGACCGACCGGCTCGGCGCCCTGGATACCCTGGCCCTTCATGGGGCCGATTTCTGGGAGGATATCTCATTTTCCTGCATCAATTGCGGCACCTGCACCTTTGTCTGCCCCACCTGCTGGTGCTTCGACATCCAGGATGAGGCGTACGGCAAAAAGGGAGTCCGCATACGCAACTGGGACAGCTGCATGTTCCCGATCTTCACCGTGCACACCACCGGCCACAATCCGCGGGATACCAAACTCCAGCGGCTGCGCCAGCGCTTCATGCACAAGCTTAAATATTTCGTGGACAAATACGAAAAAGGCATCATGTGCGTGGGCTGCGGCAGATGTGTGCAGCAGTGCCCGGTCAACATCGATATCCGCAAGGTGAGCCAAACCATGAACAATCTGGATGCTGAAAACTTCTGCGCCGTGCAGGGTGAATAAGGGAGGAATCTGTGGAAAATCCGTATCTGCCATACCCGGTGCGCATCGACGACATCACCGTTGAAAGCGAAGACCGCAGCCTGAAAACCTTTAAATTTGTGTTCAAAAATCCTGGAGACGAGGAAAAATTCGCTTACAAAGCCGGTCAGTTTGCCGAACTCTCCATCGCAGGAAAGGGCGAGATCCCCATCGGCATCGCCTCCTCTCCGGTGGAAAAGGGGTTCATCAAGTTCACCGTCAATAAAGCCGGTATGGTGACCAGCCATCTGCACAACATGAGCGTGGGCGACACCATGGGGGTCCGCGGCCCATTGGGCAACTGGTATCCCTGGGACAAACTGGAAGGCAAGAATGTCCTCATCGTCGGCGGCGGATTCGCCTTCACCACCCTGCGCAGCTCGATCATCTATATGCTGGACCCGGCCAATCGTTCCAAGTTTGGAGACATTACAGTCGTTTATGGCGCCAGAACCCCGGGCATGCTCTTGTACAAGGACGAGCTGATCGAGTGGGAGAAACGCGACGACATCAACATGCACATCACGGTGGACGGCACCGACGACCCGGATTGGAAATACAACGTGGGATTTGTCCCGCCCATCACCGAGGAAAAAGCCCCCCAGGGTGATGAGAACAGCTATGCCATCGTCTGCGGACCGCCGATTATGATCAAATTCACCCAGCCGGTCCTGGACAAATTGGGCTACGACCACGATCACATCATCCTCTCCCTGGAAAATCGTATGAAATGCGGCATCGGCATGTGCGGCCGCTGCGGCATCGGCAAGGAATTGGTGTGCAAGGACGGCCCCGTTTTCACCCTCAATGAGGTCAACGGCACCCCCCGGGAATATTGATCGAAAAGGTAGGAAAAAGCGCGCCGGGCGGCCGTTTTACGCCGTCCGGAACTGTCGTTTTTTGGATTGACAATCAACACCCGATCCGCTATTAGTCATAACTTCATAATTTTAGGAATCTGTATAGGCTGATTAGCCGAATTAATAAATTGCAAAGGAGGAGTTTAAATGCCGACAGTAGAATTTGGTGGAGAAACTTTTAATGTAGACGAAGATGGGTTCATCGATGATTACAAAAACTGGAACGAGCAGTGGGTTCAGTATGTAAAAAAAGAGGAAGGCATCGATGAGCTGAACGACGAGCATAAGAAAGTCATCGAAGTACTGCGCGACTACTACGAGAAAAACGGTATCGCTCCGATGGTTCGCGTTCTGTCCAAGGTTACCGGCTTCAAACTGAAACACATCTACGAGCTGTTCCCGTCAGGCCCGGGCAAGGGAGCTTGTAAGATGGCCGGTCTGCCGAAACCCACCGGTTGCGTCTAGTAAAAGTAGGCTTCATGTTTTTCAAGGCTCTGCCGGAAACGGCAGAGCCTTTTTATTTTCAGCGGCGGGTGTTCATACTCAGGCCGCAGTGGATCATCGTACCAACGAATTTTTATCGCACGACTGCTCAGAAACGCCGCTGAAGATTAAAGTTTTAAGTTGAGGTATGCTGCCCGATTGATAAAAAAATGCCAAAAATAAAGCCTTGGGATAGTCGTTCTGTGATATAATATAATTGGTTGAAATTATTCCCTTTAATCTTCAAACTTCCTCTTCGAGGTCTGTCCAATGAAAACCATCACCGTAAAAACCCATTCCCAGACCGAGATGCTTGATATTACAAGGGAAATCCAATCTCTTCTGCAGGCCGAAAAGTTTCAAAACGGCATCTGCATGCTCTACGTCCCCCATACCACTGCCGCCATCACCATCAACGAGAGCGCCGACCCCAGCGTACGCCGTGACATCCTGATGGTGCTCAACCAGATGGTGCCCTGGAAGGCGGATTACCGCCACATGGAAGGCAACTCGCCGGCCCATGTGAAGACCGCTTTGATGGGCTCCTCTGAATTCATCGCCGTCGAGAGCGGAAGGATGATACTGGGAACCTGGCAGGGCATCTTTTATTGCGAATTCGACGGTCCCCGGACACGAAAGCTGCATGTCAAACTGATGCCGGACCCTAAGTAGCGGTTTGAAGATAGGACTTGACCCGACTGCAATATGAGGCCAATATCCTGAGACAGTCGCATCATTCCCATGGATCAGAGGAGAGCGCAAATTGAGCTTGGATACCATCGACAAGACCATCATCAATCGGATCCAGTCCGATTTCCCCATTGCCGCCAGACCCTACCGTGTGATTGCCGAGGAATTGGGACTTACCGAGGAACTGGTCATCGAACGCGTGCGGGCTATGAAGGATAAAGGGATCATCCGACGGATCGGCGGCAACTTTGTGCCCCACAAAGTCGGTTTCGTGAGCACCCTGTGTGCAGCCAAAGTGCCGGAAGATAAGATCGACGACTTTGCCCGGGTGGTGAACCGTTATACGGGGGTGACCCACAACTACCAGCGCGACAACGAGTTTAACATCTGGTTCACCTTCATCGCTTTGTCCAGGGAAGAGATTGCCAAAAACCTGGACAAGATCGCCAGGGAGACCGGCGTCAAGACGATTTTAAATCTGCCGGCAACCAAGGTATTCAAAATCAGGGCGAAGTTTGATGTTTAGGGTTTAGATGAAAAACATAAGAATAGCCGCCATCACCTGCGAAGCGATCGTGGGAGAGATCGACCGGAATCTGGCCACTACCATCGAGTGGACCCGGAAAGCAAAAGCAGCCGGGGCGGCGTTGGTATGTTTTCCAGAGCTTAATATTACCGGCTATTGCAATCGGGAAGAGATGGCCGAAATCGCACTTCCTGTTCCGGGACCCGTCAGCCGGAAGTTAACCCGATTATCCGAAGGTGAGGGGATCGTTGTGCTGGCCGGAATGGCCGAACACAATCCCCAAGGCATGCCGTTTGCCAGCCACTGTGTTTTCACGCCGGACGGTCGCGTGCAGACCTATCGGAAAGTGCATACCGCCCCACCGGAAAAAGAAACGTATTCACCGGGTGACACCATTGAGGTCTTCACCATCGGTGCGATCACCTTCGGCATCCAGCTCTGCTATGACGCCCATTTTCCGGAACTTTCCGCGGCCATGACCGACAAAGGCGCAGAAGTGATCTTCATACCTCATGCTTCGCCAAGGGGCGATGCCGAAGAAAAACATCACTCCTGGATGCGGCATTTAACGGCGCGGGCATTTGACAACAGCGTTTTTGTGGTGGCCTGCAACCAGATCGGAGACAACTGCAACGGGTTGCACTTTCCCGGGAATGCAATGGCCATCGGGCCATCGGGTGAGCTGATCACCAAAGATACGTCACCGCAGGCCTCCATGCTCATTGCCGATCTGAATGCCGCCGATCTGGACGCGGTCCGCACCCACCCCATGCGGCATTTCTTCCCCCACCGGCGGCCGGAATTGTACTGCTGACGATAAGGTGACAGCGCACAAAGTCAGCCGACACCACCTTATGGCGCTTCACTCTATCTTATCGGCGGTCTCCGAGCTTTTATGCACCAACTCTTCGGTTCCCGACAACCAGTCCGGTATTTCCAGATAAGGCACATCGACGATCTTAAAGAACTCTAGAGCGAAGATGAGGGCACATATCAGGAAAAGATAGAAAAAGTATTTGGCCATTTT